>NZ_JBIXJQ010000008.1:34010-385560 GCF_052871255.1 Streptomyces sp. LARHCF249 | reverse complement strand
ACACCGGCGCCTGCCGCACATCAACCCGATCGCCGTCCCCGACAGCCACCGCACCCCGCGTCACCACCGCCAACACCGAGCCCTCACGCTCGTCCGCCAACCAGTCCTGCACCGCCGCCAACACCCGTTGCGCGTAAGTCCGTACGTCGGCCGGCACGTCCCCGGTCGAGGGCACGTCGGCGCAGTCGAAGACAACCGCGTCGGGTGCCTCGGCCGTGTCACTCTTCGGCACGGGCTGCCACTCCACATGAAGCAGCGCATTGCCGGTCCCCGCGCCCAGCTGCTCGGCCGATACGGGCCGGGAGAGGAGGGACTCGACCGACAGCACGGGCCGGCCGTGTTCATCGGCGACGGTGAGCGAAAGCCCGTCCTGCTGGGCGACGGGGGTGATCCGTACCCGCAGGGCCTTGGCTCCCGCGGAATGCAGGGTTACGCCGTTCCAGGCGAAGGGAAGCAGGGTCTGACCGCCGCCTTCGCGGCCCGGGATGCCGAGCAGCCCGACGTGCATCGCCGCGTCGAGGAGGGCGGGGTGGAGCCCGAACCGGGCCGCGTCCTCGGCCGCCTGCTCCGGCAGGGACACTTCGGCGTAGAGGGTGTCGCCGAGCCTCCACGCGGCGGCAAGGCCCTGGAACACCGGCCCGTAGTGATATCCGGCGGCTGCGAGGTCCGGGTAGGCGTCGGAGACGGGGATCGCCTCGGCTCCCGTCGGCGGCCAGCTGGTGAGTGCCTCCACAGGGTCCGCGGCCGCCGGGGCCAGTACTCCTTCGGCGTGGCGGGTCCACGGCAGGTCCGGTTCGTCGTCGGCGCGCGAGTGAACGGCCACGGTCCGGCGCCCGGACGCGTCGGCCGGGCCGACCGCGACCTGGACGGCGATGCCGCCCCGCTCGGGAAGGATCAGCGGTGCCTGCAGGGTGAGTTCCTCGAGCAGGCCGCAGCCGACGTGAGTGCCCGCCCGGACGGCAAGCTCCACGAAGCCGGTGCCGGGCAGGAGGATGCTGCCCAGGACGTCGTGGTGGGTGATCCAGGCGTGCGTGCTCGCCGACAGCCGGCCGGTGAGTACGGTCCCGCCGTCGTCGGGCAGCTCCACGGCCGCCCGCAGCACGGGGTGGTCGATGCCGACCTGCCCGGTCTCCGCCGTCCCGCCCGCGGCTGCTGGAGCCGTCATCCAGTAGCGGCTCCGCTGGAAGGCATAAGTCGGCAAATCGACTCGATGGGCGTCGGTTCCGGCGTAGAAGGCCTGCCAGTCGACGTGTACGCCGTCCACGTGCAGCTGGGCGAGTGCCGTGACCAGAGCCTCCGCCTCGGGCCGGTTCTTACGGAGTCCCGCGACGAGCACGGCGTCGGCAGCGCTCTGCGCGGCCAGCCCGGTCAGAATGCCGTCCGGACCGACCTCCAGGAACCGAGTCACACCCTGCCGCTCCAACGCGACCACCGCATCGGCGAACCGCACCGCCTCCCGCACCTGGGAAACCCAATAGTCCGCAGACTGCCACGCCTCGGACGACTCGCCGGTCACCGTGGAGACGACGGGAATGCGCGGCGGGCTGAACGTCAACTCCCCGGCCACGACACTGAACTCAGCCAGCATCGGATCCATCAGAGCGGAGTGGAAAGCGTGCGAGACCGCGAGACGGCTGGTCTTGCGACCCGCCGCCCCGAAGTGCTCACCCACAGCCAGAACGGCCGCCTCGGCACCCGACACCACCACGGACTCCGGCCCGTTCACCGCCGCGATACCGACCCCGTCGGTCAGCAACGGCAGGACCTCCGCCTCCGTCGCCTGGACGGCGAGCATGGCGCCCCCGGCGGGGAGTTCCTGCATCAGCCGACCCCGCGCCACCACCAGCCGGGCCGCATCCGCAAGGGACAGCACCCCGACCGCGTGAGCGGCTGCCAGCTCACCGATCGAATGCCCGGCCACCACATCGGGCGTCAGCCCCCACGCTTCGACGAGTCGGAACAACGCCACTTCGAGGGCGAACAGGGCGGGCTGGGTGAGCTCAGTGGCATTCAGCGCCTCCGCGTCCTCACCCCACACCACCTCCCGCAGCGACCGCCCCAGCAGCGGGTCGACCTCCGCACACACCGCGTCGAAAGCCTCCGCGAACGCCGGGAAAGAGCCGTACAACTCACGCCCCATCCCCAACCGTTGCGCGCCCTGCCCCGTGAACAGGAAGGCAGTCGAGCCCTTGGTCGCCGCCCCGCTCAGCATGCCCGGGTGATGATGCTGTCCTGCGGCCAGCGCCGCGAGAGCTCCCGCACGGTCGTCGCCCAGGACGACCGCCCGGTGTTCCATCACACCGCGCGAGGTGGCGAGGGCGTGCCCGATGTCCTCGGGGCGGTACGCGTCCACCACCTCGAGCAACGCGCCCGCCTGGCCTGCCAGCGCCTGCGCGGACTTCGCCGACACCACCCAGGGCGCGACCGGCAGTCCGGCGACCGGCTCCGCCTCGGCCGCGGCAACGGCCTCCTGAGGCGCCTCTTCCACGATCACATGTGCGTTGGTGCCGCTCAGCCCGAACGAGGAGATGCCCGCCCGGCGCGGCCGGCCCTCGCTGTGCCACTCCCGGGCCTCGGTGAGCAGCTCCACCTCACCCGCCGACCAGTCGATCTGATCCGACCGCTCCCCCGCGTGCAGGGTCGGCGGCAGCACCCCGTGCCGCATCGCCATCACCATCTTGATGATCCCCGCAACACCCGCCGCCGCCTGCGTGTGCCCCATGTTGGACTTCACGGAACCCAGCCACAGCGGCCGACCCTCCGCCCGCCCCTGCCCATACGTGGCCAGCAGCGCCTGCGCCTCGATCGGGTCGCCCAGCCGGGTTCCCGTACCGTGCGCCTCCACCGCGTCGACCTCGGCCGCCGTCAGCCCGGCGTCGGCGAGGGCCTGGCGGATCACCCGCTGCTGCGCCGGACCGTTCGGGGCGGTCAGGCCGTTCGACGCACCGTCCTGGTTCAGCGCCGAGCCACGCACGACGGCCAGCACCCGGTGCCCGTTGCGCCGCGCGTCCGAGAGCCGCTCCAGCAGCAGCACGCCCGCGCCCTCGCCCCAGCCCGTACCGTCCGCACCCGCGCCGAACGACTTGCAGCGGCCGTCCACGGACAGCCCCCGCTGCTCGCTGAAGTAGACCAGCATGTCCGGGGTGGACATCACGGTCACCCCGCCGGCCAGGGCCAACGAGCACTCCCCCGACCGCAGGGCCTGCGCCGCCATGTGCAGGGCCACGAGTGAGGAGGAGCACGCCGTGTCCACCGTCACGGCCGGGCCTTCGAGACCCAGCGTGTAGGCGACCCGGCCGGAGACGAGGCTGCCCGCCGTGCCCCCGGCGTAGTCGTGGTACATGACGCCGGCGTACACGCCCGTCCGGCTCCCCTTCAGGAGGCCGGGGTCGACCCCCGCCCGCTCGATGGCCTCCCACGAGGTCTCCAGCAGCAGTCGCTGCTGCGGGTCCATGGCCAGCGCCTCGCGCGGGCTGATCCCGAAGAACGCCGGATCGAACGCGGCCGCATCGTAGAGGAACCCGCCGTCCCGGGCGTACGACTTGCCCGGCACCCCCGGCTCCGGGTCGTACACGCCCGGGTCCCAGCCACGGTCGTCGGGCAGGGGAGCGATGGCGTCCACGCCGTCGGCCACCAGCCGCCACAGGCCGTCGGGCGTGGTCACTCCGCCGGGGTAGCGGCAGGCCATGCCCACGATCACGACCGGATCGTCGTCCGCGGCCCGGACCACGGCTGCCGCCCCCGGCGCGGTGGCGCTGGTGTCCGGGGTGCCGTCGAGGAGTTCGCGCACGTACGCGGCGACCGCTTCGGCCGTCGGGTAGTCGAAGATCAGCGTGGCCGGGAGCCGCAGTCCGGTCGCCCCGTCGAGCCGGTTGCGCAGTTCGACGGCGGTCAGCGAGTCGAAGCCCAAATCGTCGAAGGCGCGCCCGGGTTCGATGGCATCGCCCGACGCGTGGCCGAGGACGGCGGCGACCGCCGTACGGACCAGGTCGAGCACGGCGGCGGCGCGGTCGGCTCCGGCCAGTCCGGCGAGCCGGCCACGCAGAGCAGCGGAACCGGAGCCGGGGCCCGTGCGGGCCGCCCGGCGGCCCGGGCCGCGTACGAGGCCGAGCAGCAGGGCGGGGGGCTCGGCGGCGTGGGCGCGGAGCACCTCGAGGTCCAGGCGCACCGGCACGGTGGCCGCGAGGCCCGAGTGCAGCGCGGCGTCGAAGAGGGCGAGGCCGCGATCGGCGGGGAGGGCGGGGGTACCGGCCTGCCGCATCCGTTCGAGTTCGGCGGCGCCGAGCCTCGTCCCCATGCCGCCCTCGGTGTCCCACAGGCCGAAGGCCATGGAGGTGGCCGCCAGCCCAGTGGCACGGCGATCGGCGGCCAGGGCGTCGAGAAAGGCGTTGGCGGCGGCGTAGTTGCCCTGGCCCGTCGAACCGAGGGTTCCGGCGATGGACGAGAAGAGGACGAACGCGGTGAGGCCGAGGCCCTCGGTCAGTTCGTGCAGGTGCCAGGCCGCGTCCGCCTTCGGTGCCAGCACGCCGCTGACCCGCTCAGGGGTCAGCGAGGTGATCACGGCGTCGTCGAGGACGCCCGCCGCGTGGACGACCCCGCACAGCGGGTGGTCAGGGTCCACCGCGGCCAGGAGGGCCGCGAGGGCGTGGCGGTCGGACACGTCGCATACGGCGACGGCGACCTGCGCACCCAACTCCTGTAGTTCATCCATCAGTTCGGCCGCGCCGGGCGCGTCCGCGCCCCGCCGGCCGGCCAGCAGCAGATGGCGCACCCCGTGCCCGGCCACCAGGTGCCGGGCCACCAGCGCGCCCAGGCCGCCGGTGCCGCCGGTGATCAGGACCGTCCCGGCCGTGTCCCACACGGGCTCCGGGTCCGTGGCGACGGACGCGGCCCGGACCAGCCGGGGGACGAGCACCCGGCCCTCGCGTACGGCCACCTCCGGTTCGCCCTGGGCCCGTACGCGGCCCGGTTCCGCGGAGCCGTCGGTGTCGAGGAGGACGAACCGACCCGGGTTCTCCGCCTGGGCGGCGCGGATCAGACCCCACACCGGCGCCTGGCACACGTCCACCGGATCGCCGTCCCCCACCGCCACAGCGCCGCGCGTGACCACGAGGAGGGACGCCCGGGCGAAACGCTGGTCCGCCAGCCACGCCTGTACCACGGCCAGCACCCGGTGGGCCAGGGCGTGGACGGCGGCCGGCACCTCCTCCTCGTCCGGCGCCACGCATTCGAAGACGACCGTCCCGTCGACCGGCCCCTCGGCCGGGAGGTCCTCCCACCGCGCCCACGGCCCCTCCTGCGCCGTGCCGGCGCCGGAGGCGGCCGGCTGCCACGTGACGCGGTAGAGCGGATCCGCGGCCGGGCCGCCGAGCCGGGCCTCGTCCACCGCACGGCCGACGACCCCGCCGACCACGGCGACCGGCACACCGTCGGCGTCCGCGATGTCCAGGGCCAGGCTCTGCGGGGTGGGCCGGGAGATCCGTACGCGAGCGGCCGCCGCGCCGGCCGCGAAGAGCCGTACGTCCTTCCACACGAACGGCAGCACCGTGGCGGCGCCGTCGTAATCGGCACCGTCCACCAGCGCCGCGTGCATCGAGGCGTCCAGCAGCGCCGGGTGCAGCCCGTACGCACCGGCCTCCGCGTCCGGCGGCAGGGAGACCTCGGCGTAGACGGCTCCGTCGAGCCGCCAGGCGGCCGTCAGGCCCTGGAAGACCGGCCCGTAGACGAGACCGCGCTCGCTCAGGGCCTCGTACGCGCCGTCGAGAGGGACCGGCACCGCGCCGGGCGGCGGCCAGGCGGTCAGATCGAACGCGGGCGCGTCCGCGCCTTGGGAGAGCCACCCCTCCGCGTGCAGCGTCCAGTCGGGGTCCGGGTGGGTTTCGTCCCGGGAGTACACGCCGACCGGGCGCCGACCGGACTCGTCGGCTGCGCCGACGACGACCTGGACGGCGACGGCGCCGTCCTCGGGGAGAACGAGGGGTGCGTGGAGGGCGAGCTCTTCCAGTACGCCGCAGCCCGCGTGGTCGCCCGCACGGATGGCCAGTTCGACGAAGCCCGCACCGGGGAAGAGGATCGCGTCCCGCACCACGTGGTCGGCGAGCCAGGGCTGCGCGCCGACGGCGAGCCGCCCGGTGAGGACGGCGCCGCCCGAGTCGGCCAGGGTGACCACCGCGCCGAGCAGCGGGTGCGCGTGGCCTGCTGCCGCCTGCACCGCGTCGATCCAGTAGCGGGTGCGCTGGAAGGGGTAGGTGGGGAGGTCGACCCGGCGGGCACCGGTTCCGGCATAGAAGGCCTGCCAGTCGACGTGTACGCCGTCCACGTGCAGCTGGGCGAGTGCCGTGACCAGAGCCTCCGCCTCGGGCCGGTTCTTACGGAGTCCCGCGACGAGTACGGCGTCGGCGGCGCTCTGCGCGGCCAGCCCGGTCAGAATGCCGTCCGGACCGATCTCCAGGAACCGGGTCACACCCTGCCGCTCCAGGGCGCGCACGGCGTCGGCGAACCGGACGGCCTCGCGGACCTGACCGACCCAGTAGTCCGCAGACTGCCAGGCCTCGGACGACTCGCCGGTCACCGTGGAGACGACGGGGACGCGCGGCGGGCTGAACCTCAACTCCCCGGCCACGGAACGGAACTCGTCCAGCATCGGATCCATCAGGGCGGAGTGGAAGGCGTGCGAGACGGCCAGACGGCTGGTCTTGCGACCCGCCGCGCCGAAATGCTCACCCACAGCCAGAACGGCCGCCTCGACACCCGAAACCACCACGGCCTCCGGCCCGTTGACCGCCGCGATACCGACCCCGTCGGTCAGCAGCGGCAGGACCTCCGCCTCCGTCGCCTGGACGGCGAGCATGGCGCCCCCGGCGGGGAGTTCCTGCATCAGCCGGCCACGGGCGACCACCAGCCGGGCCGCATCCGCGAGGGACAGCACCCCGACCGCGTGAGCGGCGGCCAGCTCACCGATCGAATGCCCGGCCACCACATCCGGCCGTACACCCCACGCCTCCACCAGCCGGAACAACGCCACTTCAAGCGCGAACAACGCGGGCTGGGTGAGCGCGGTCTCGTTCAACGCCTCCGCATCCTCACCCCACACCACCTCCCGCAGCGACCGCCCCAGCAACGGGTCGACCTCCGCACACACCGCGTCGAAAGCCTCCGCGAACACCGGGAAGGACGCGTACAACTCCCGCCCCATCCCCAACCGTTGCGCACCCTGCCCCGTGAACAGGAACGCCGTCCGCCCACCCGACTGCGGCCGGCCGGTCACCACCCCCGGGTGGGACTCGCCCGCCGCAAGGGCGGCCAGTGCGCTCTCCCGGTCACCCACGACCACGGCCCGGTGTTCGAACAGGGACCGGGAGCTCGCCAGGGAGTGGCCGACGTCCGCGGGCCGGAGCTCTTCTCCGTGCACCCGCGCGAGCAGTGCCGCCGCCTGGTCCGCCAGCGCCCGCTCGGACTTCGCGGAGAGCACCCACGGCGCCACCGTGGGCAGTGGGCCCACCGGGTCCTCGGCGGCCGCCGCCTCGGCGGGTGCCTGCTCCACGATCACGTGCGCGTTGGTCCCGCTCAGCCCGAACGAGGAGATGCCCGCGCGCCGCGGCCGGCCCTCGGTCCGCCACTCGCGGGCCTCGGTCAGCAGTTCCACGCTCCCCGCCGACCAGTCCACCTGATCCGAGGGCGCGTCCACGTGCAGAGTCCGGGGCAGCACGCCGTGCCGCATCGCCATGACCATCTTGATGATGCCCGCGACACCAGCCGCGGCCTGGGTGTGCCCGAAGTTGGACTTGACGGAGCCCAGCCACAGCGGCCGGCCTTCGGGCCGCTTCCTGCCGTACGTGGCCAGCAGCGCCTGTGCTTCGATCGGGTCGCCCAGGCGGGTGCCGGTGCCGTGCGCCTCCACCGCGTCGACCTCGGCCGCCGTCAGCCCGGCGTCCGCCAGGGCCTGGCGGATCACCCGCTGCTGCGCCGGACCGTTGGGGACGGTCATGGCGCTCGACGCGCCGTCCTGGTTGACGGCGGAACCGCTGACCAGCGCGAGCACCGGATGGCCGTTGCGCCGCGCGTCGGAGAGCCGCTCCAGCAGCAGGACGCCCGCGCCCTCGCCCCAGCCCGTACCGTCCGCGGCCGCCGCGAACGGCTTGCAGCGGCCGTCCGGCGCGAGCCCGCGCTGCTCGCTGAAGTACACGAGCATGTCGGGGGTGGACATCACGGTGACGCCGCCGGCCAGGGCCAGGGAGCACTCCCCCGACCGCAGCGCCTGGGCCGCCATGTGCAGGGCCACCAGGGAGGAGGAGCAGGCCGTGTCGACGGTCACGGCCGGGCCCTCGAGGCCCAGCGTGTACGCGGTGCGTCCCGAGACGAAGCTGCCCGCGCTCCCGTCGGCGTAGTCGTGGTACATCACACCGGCGTAGACGCCCGTCCGGCTGCCCTTCAGCGTGGTCGGATCCACCCCGGCCCGCTCGATGGCCTCCCAGGAGATCTCCAGCAGGAGCCGCTGCTGCGGGTCCATGGCCAGTGCCTCGCGCGGGCTGATCCCGAAGAACGCCGGATCGAACGCGGCCGCGTCGTAGAGGAACGCGCCGTCCCGGGCGTACGACTTGCCCGGCACCCCCGGCTCCGGGTCGTACACGCCCGGGTCCCAGCCCCGGTCGGCCGGGAACCCGGACACCGCGTCGGTGCCGTCGGCGACCAGCCGCCACAGGTGCTCCGGCGTGCCGGCCCCGCCGGGGTAGCGGCACGCCATGGCCACGATCGCGATCGGGTCGTTGCTCGCGGCGGTGAGCCGGGCGTTCTCCTCGCGCAGCCGCTCGTTGTCGGTGAGTGACTTGCGCAGGGCTGCGACGACCTGTTCCACCGATGTGCTCACGTCATCCTCATCATTCAGATCGGGGATCAGGGGATCAGCTGGGTTCGCCGCCGGCCAGGGCGGCGCGTACGAGGTCGTCCACGTCCATCTCCTCGATGGCCGGGCCCTGTTGCGCCGGAGCGACGGCGGTCACCTCGGCAGGGCCGGTCTCGCCCGGTCCGGTCTCGCCCGGTCCGGACTCCGCCAGGCCGAGCAGTGCGTCGAGGAGGCCGGACGCGCGCAGCCGCGCGGCCGGGATCGACAGCAGGGCCCGCCTGATGCCGTCCTCGTCGAGCGGCTCCCCCGCCGGGTCGGGGTCCGCCTCGGGCTCCAGTTCCTCCCGCAGGAACCCGGCCAGGGCCGCCGAGTTGGGGTAGTCGAACATCAGCGTGGCGGGCAGCCGCAGCCCGGTCGCCTTCTGGAGCCGGTTGCGCAGTTCGATGGCCCCGAGGGAGTCCAGGCCGAGTTCGGTGAAGCCGCGGTCGGCCGCGATCCCCGCCGGGTCGCCGTGGCCGAGTACGGCGGCCGCGTGGCCCCGTACCAGTTCCTCCAGGTAGCGGACCCGCTCCGGCCCGGCGGTCAGCCCGGCCAGCTTGCGCCGGACCAGGGAGCCGCCGGTGTCGCCGGAGCCCGCGGACGGGACCACCGTGGGCTTGGCGGCCTTGCGGACCGGCGGTCCCGCCAACGCCCTGAGCAGGGCCGGGATTTCGTCGGCCCGCTCGCGCAGTGCGGCACGGTCGAGCCGGACCGGGGCGAGCAGGGCCTCGTCCCGTGCGAGCGCCGCGTCGAACAGGGCCAGCCCGTCGTCGAAGGACAGCTCCAGCACCCCGGAGCGGCCCATCCGGCGCAGGTCTGCCTCGGTGAGCTCCGGGCCCTCGCCGACCGTGCCCTCCCACAGGCCCCAGGCCAGCGAGGTGGCCGCGAGACCGGCGGCGCGGCGGTCGGCGGCCAGTGCGTCGAGGAAGACGTTCGCCGCCGCGTAGGTGGCCTGTCCGGCGGACAGGATCTGGCCGCCGGCCGAGGAGTAGAGCACGAAGGCGGCCAGCCCGAGGTCCTTGGTCAGCTCGTGGAGGTGCCAGGCGGCGTCCACCTTGGGCCGCAGGACCCGGCTCACCTGCTCCTTGGTGACCGCGCCGACCAGGGCGTTGTCCATGACCCCGGCCGCGTGCACGACACCGGTCAGCGGGTGCGCGGCGGGGATCTCGTCGAGCAGGGCCGCCAGCGCGTACCGGTCGGCGGCGTCGACCGCGACGATCCGTACGGTGGCGCCCGACTCGCCGAGTTCCTTGCGGAGTTCCTCGGCGCCCGGAGCCTCCGTACCGCGCCGGCTGGTCAGTACGAGATGGCGTACGCCGTGCTCGGCGACCAGGTGCCGGGCGAGCACCCCGCCCAGCAGGCCGGTGCCGCCGGTGATCAGTACGGTGCCGTCCGGGTCCCAGTGCGGGGCCGCGGCGTCCGCGGGTGCGGTGAGGGCGTAGCGGGGTACGAGGATCCGGCCGGCCCGCAGGGCGATCTCGGTCTCGGCGGTGGCGACGGCCGCGGGCAGGGCCCGCACCGACTCGTCCGTCCCGTCGAGGTCGACGACGGTGAAGCGGCCCGGGTTCTCGGCCTGCGCGGCGCGCAGCACGCCCCACAGCGGGGCCTGTACGCAGTCCACGGTGTCGGCGGGGCCCACGGGCACGGCGTTGCGGGTGACGAGCACCAGGCGGGAGTCGGCGAACCGCTCGTCGGCCAGCCACTGCCCGAGTCCGTCGAGGAGCCGGCCCACGGAGGTGCGGACCTGCTCGGGAACGCCGCCCGTGGTTCCGAAGACGTCGGAGACATCGGAGACGTCGGGCGCGGTGAGCACGACCGTGCCGGGCGCGTGCGGCGCCGGGGCGAGGTCGGCGAGCGAGCCGACCGTCCGCAGGCCGGGGAGAGCGGACCCCACGACCACCCAGTCGTCGACGGAGTGCGCCGCCCCGGACGGCTCGTGCGGCTGCCAGTCGACGCGGTAGAGGCCGGCGCCGCGGTGGCCGCCGCCCGCCAGCTGCTCGGCGGACACCTCGCGCACCACCAGGGACTCGACCGTGGCCACGGGCTCACCGGTCGGCGCGGTGATCCGCAGGGCGACGGCGTCGGGGCCGGGCTTGGTCAGCCGCACGCGCAGGGCGGCGGCGCCGGAGGCGTGCAGGGTGACGCCGTTCCACACGAAGGGCAGGGCGGCCCGGACGGGTCCGTCCCCGTCCCCGTCGAAGATGCGCTCCGCGTGCAGGGCCGCGTCGAGCAGTGCGGGGTGCAGGGCGAACGCGGCGGCCCCGGTCCGGGCGTGGTCGGGCAGCGTGATCTCGGCGTACAGCTCGCCGCCGCGCCGCCAGGCGGCCGTGAGGCCCTGGAACACCGGCCCGTAGCCGTACCCGAGTCCGGCGAGGTCCTCGTACATCCCGCTCACGTCGACCGGGTGGGCGCCGGCCGGGGGCCAGGCCTCCGGATCGGTGTCGGGGACCGCCGGCTCGGGGGCGAGCACACCACGGGCGTTGCGGGTCCACGGGGCGTCGGGATCGAGGTTCTCGGCGCGTGAGTAGAGGGTGACGTCGCGCCGCCCCGTAGCGTCCGCCTCGCCCACGACGACCTGCACGGCGACTCCGGTGTTCCCGGGCAGCAGGAGCGGGGTCTCCTGGGTCAGCTCCTCCAACCGGGCGCAGCCCGCCTCGTGTCCGGCGCGCAGCGCCATCTCGACGTACGCGGTGCCGGGCAGCAGCACGCTGCCGTGCACGGCGTGGTCGGCGAGCCAGGGGTGGGTGGGGACGGAGATCCGGCCGGTGAGCACGGGGGCGCCGGTCTCGGGCGAGACGACGACCGCGCTGAGCAGCGGGTGCCCGGCGGGCTGCTGGCCCAGTCCGGCCGCGTCACCGACGGCGGCGGGGGCGTCGAGCCAGTAGCGGGTGCGCTGGAAGGGGTAGGTGGGGAGGTCGACCCGGCGGCGGGTGCCGGTACCGGCGAAGAAGGCCTGCCAGTCGACGGCCACGCCGTGTACGTGGAGCTGTGCGAGGGAGGTGACCAGGGTCTGCGTTTCGGGCCGGTTCTTGACGAGTCCCGCGACGAGTACGGCGTCGGCGGCGCTCTGCGCGGCCAGCCCGGTCAGGATGCCGTCGGGGCCGATCTCCAGGAACCGGGTCACTCCCTGCTGTTCCAGCGTGCGGACGGCATCGGCGAAGCGGACGGCCTCGCGGACCTGGCCGACCCAGTACTCGGGAGACTGCCAGGCTTCGGACGACTCGCCGGTCACCGTGGAGACGACGGGGACGCGCGGCGGGCTGAACCTCAAGTCCCCGGCCACGGAACGGAACTCGTCCAGCATCGGATCCATCAGGGCGGAGTGGAAGGCGTGCGAGACGGCCAGACGGCTGGTCTTGCGACCCGCCGCGCCGAAGTGCTCACCCACGGCCAGGACCGCCGCCTCGGCACCCGACACCACCACCGACCGCGGACCGTTGACCGCCGCGATGCCCACCCCGTCGGTCAGCAGCGGCAGGACCTCCGCCTCCGTCGCCTGGACGGCGAGCATGGCGCCCCCGGCGGGGAGTTCCTGCATCAGCCGGCCACGGGCGACCACCAGCCGGGCCGCGTCCGCGAGGGACAGCACCCCGACCGCGTGAGCGGCGGCGAGCTCGCCGATCGAATGCCCGGCCACCACGTCGGGCCGTACGCCCCACGTCTCCACCAGCCGGAACAGCGCCACTTCGAGGGCGAACAGGGCGGGCTGGGTGAGCGCGGTCTCGTTCAGCGCCTCCGCGTCCCCGCCCCAGACGACCGCACGCAGCGACCGTCCCAGCAGCGGGTCGATCTCCGCGCACACCGTGTCGAAGGCGGCCGCGAAGACGGGGAAGGACGCGTACAACTCGCGCCCCATTCCCAGCCGTTGCGCTCCCTGCCCGGTGAACAGGAACGCCGTCCGCCCACCGGACCGGGCGGAGCCCCGTATGCCGTCACCGTCACCCTCGATCTCCTCGAGGAAGGCCTCGAGCCCGCTCAGCGCGCTCTGCGCGTCCGCGGCCAGGACGGCTCCGCGGTGTTCCAGCGCCGCCCGGCCCGTGGCCAGGCTGTAGGCGAGGTCGCCGAGGTCCGGTGCCGGGCCGGCGAGCAGCCGGGCGTGGAGCTCCCGTGCCTGGCGTGCCGGGCCGTCCGCGTCGGAGCCGGACAGCAGCAGCGGCCATACCGCAGGGGAGGTCGGGGCGGGGAGCGGGGCCGGGTCCGGGGCCGGCTCCGGTGCCTCCTCGACGATCAGGTGGGCGTTGGTGCCGCTGAGGCCGAACGAGGAGACGGTGGCCCGGCGCGGCCGGTCCGCCCGCCGGGGCCAGGGCCTGGCCTCGGTGAGGAGCCGTACGTTCCCGGCCTCCCAGTCGACCTCGGGCGACGGCTCGTCCACGTGGAGGGTCTTGGGCATCAGGCCGTTGCGGAGGGCCATGACGGACTTGATGACACCGCTGACGCCGGCCGCGGCCTGGGCGTGTCCGATGTTGGACTTGATGGAGCCCAGCCACACCGGGTCGTGGGCGGGCCGCCCGCGGCCGTAGGTGGCGAGCAGGGCCTGGGCCTCGATCGGGTCGCCGAGCCGGGTGCCCGTGCCGTGGCCCTCGACCAGGTCCACGTCGGAGGTGGTGAGGCCGCAGGTGGCCAGCGCGCGCTGGATGACGCGCTGCTGCGAGGGGCCGTTGGGGGCGGTCAGTCCGTTGCTGGCGCCGTCCTGGTTGATGGCCGAGCCGCGGATCACGGCGAGGACCTCGTGGCCCAGGAGCTGTGCGTCGGAGAGCCGTTCGACCAGGAGCAGGCCGACGCCCTCCGCCCAGCCCGTGCCGTCGGCGGCGCCCGCGAAGGCCTTGCACCGGCCGTCGGCGGACAGGCCGCGCTGCTGGGCGAACTCGACGTAGATCTCGGGCGTGGACATCACCGTCACACCGCCGGCGAGCGCCATGCCGACCTCGCCGCGGCGCAGCGCCTGGCAGGCCATGTGGAGGGCGACCAGCGACGAGGAGCAGGCCGTGTCCACGCTGACGGCGGGGCCTTCGAGGCCGAGGGTGTAGGCGACGCGGCCGGTCAGGATGGAGGCCGCGGTGCCGTTGCCGAGGTAGCCGGCGACGTCGTCGGGGATGTGCTGGAGGCGCGAGCCGTAGTCGTGGTACATGACGCCCGCGTAGACGCCGGTCTGGCTGCCGCGCATGGTCGTGGGGTCGATGCCGGCGCGTTCGAAGGCCTCCCAGGCCGCCTGGAGCAGGAGGCGCTGCTGCGGGTCCATGGCGATGGCCTCGCGGGGGCTGATGCCGAAGAACGCGGGGTCGAACTCGGCGGCGTCGTAGAGGAATCCGCCGTCGCGGGCGTACGTCTTCCCGTGCAGGCCGGGCTCCGGGTCGTAGAGGGCGTCGGTGTCCCAGCCCCGGTCGGCGGGGAATCCGGCGATGGCGTCGCGTCCTTCGGCGACGAGTTCCCACAGGTCTTCGGCGGAGCGCACCCCGCCGGGGAAGCGGCAGCTGATCCCGACGATGGCGATGGGTTCGTCATCGGAGAGTCCTGCCGGGACCGCGGGCTGCTCCGGGGCCGCTTGCGGCTCTCCGCCGCCGAGTTCGGCGTCGAGGTGGTCGGCGATGGCGCGGGTGGTCGGGTAGTCGAAGACGAGGGTGACGGGCAGGCGCAGTCCGGTGGCGGTGTTCAGCGCGTTGCGCAGTTCCACGGCGGCGAGCGAGTCGAAGCCCAGTTCCTTGAAGGCGCGGTCCGCTCCGACGGCCTCCGCCGATGCGTGCCCGAGGACGGCCGCGACCTGGGCGGCCACGAGGTCGAGTAGGGCCCGGCGGCGTTCGGTGGCGCCGAGTGCGGCCAGCCTGCGGGCGAGGCTGTCGCCGACGGGTGCGCCGTTCGCCGCGCCGCGGCGGGTGGCGGGCCGGCCGGCGGCCGCGGCGGCGCGCAGCAGCGGCGGGAGGTCGGCGCCGCGGGCGTGCAGGGCGGCGGGGTCGACCTGGAGGGGGGCGAGCAGGGCGTGCCGGGTGCGCAGGGCCTCGTCGAAGAGGGTGAGGCCGCGGTCGGCGGGGAGGGCGGGGAGGCCGAGCCGGTTCATCTTCTCGACGTCGGCGTCGGTGAGTTCGCCGCCGAGGCCGGTGTTGACCGCCCACAGCCCGTACGCGAGGGAGGTGGCGGGGAGGCCGGCCGCTCGGCGGTGGGCGGCGAGCGCGTCCAGGAAGACGTTCGCCGCGGCGTAGTTGCCCTGTCCTGCGGGCAGGACGAGTCCGCCGGCCGAGGAGAACATCACGAAGGCGGACAGGTCGAGGCCCTCGGTGAGTTGGTGCAGGTGCCAGGCGGCGTCCGCCTTGGGCCGCAGGACGGTGTCCAGGCGGTCGGGGGTGAGCGTGCCGATCAGCCCGGGGTCCACCACGCCCGCCGCGTGGACGACGCCGGTGAGCGGGTGCTCGTCGGGGACCGACCGGAGTACGTCGGCCAGTGCGGTGCGGTCGGCGGCGTCGCAGGCGGCGACGCGGACGTCCTGGGCTCCGGCTTCGAGGAGCCGCTCGCGCAGTTCGGCGGCGCCTGGGGCCTGCGGGCCTCGGCGGCTGGTGAGCAGCAGATGGCGCACGCCGTGGCGGGTGACGAGGTGGTGGGCGAGGCGGGCGCCGAGTCCGCCGGTGCCGCCGGTGATGAGGACGGTGCCGTCGCCGGTCCAGGGGGCGTCCGCCTCGGGTACGGGGGTCGGCAGCAGCCGTGGGACGAGGAACCGGCCGTCGCGCAGGGCGAGTTCGGGCTCGCCGTGGGCCAGGGCGGCGGCCGCGGCGGCGGGGAAGTCCGCCGGGTCGATGTCCGGGTCGGTGTCGAGCAGGATGATCCGGCCCGGGTTCTCGGCCTGGGCCGCCCGGACGATGCCCCACACGGGGGCCTGGGTGAGGTCGGGGGCGGTGTCCGCGGTGGTGGCGACCGCGCCGCGGGTGACGACGACCAGGGTGGTGAACTCGAACCGCTCGTCCGTCAGCCAGGACTGCAGCAGGCCCAGTACGTACGAGCTGACGGTGCGCGTGGCTTCGAGTACGGGCCGGCGCACCGGGGTGGGGCAGCAGGCCAGGACGACGGCCGACGGGTCGCCGAGGATGGCCAGGCCGTACTCGTCGAGCACCACGAGGGAGGAGGTGCGGACGGGTTCGGCCGGCTCGGGGAGCGGGGTCCACTCGATGTGGTGAAGGGCGTCGGAGAGGGGACCGTCGGCCGGTTCCAGCTGGGCGGCGGAGACGGGCCGGCAGATCAGCGAGGCCACGGTCATCACGGGGCGGCCGGTCTCGTCGGCGACGACCATCGCCGACTCCTCGGCGCCGCGGATCCGGCGTACGTACACGCGCAGGGCCGCGGCTCCCGTCGCGTGCAGGCAGACCCCGCTCCAGGCGAAGGGCAGCAGCGCCTCGGTGCCGCCCTCGCCCTGGTCGACGAGGACGTCCACGTGCATGGCGGTGTCCAGGAGCGCCGGGTGCAGCCCGTAGCCGGCGGCCTCGCCGCGCACCGAGTCGGGCAGGGCGACTTCGGCGAACAGTTCGTCGCCGCGCCGCCAGGCGGCCGTCAGGCCCTGGAAGGCGGGCCCGTAGCCGTATCCGCGCTCGCGCAGGCTCTCGTACGCCCCGGTCACCTCGACGGGGGTGGCGCCGCGCGGCGGCCACTGGGTGAGGTCGGCCTCGACGTGCGGGGGCGTGCCGGTGGCGAGGAAGCCGGTGGCGTGGCGGGTCCAGGCGCCTTCGGGGGCGCCGTCCGGCCGGGAGTGGATGTGCAGGGGGCGGCGGCCGGACGCGTCGGGGGCCCCGGCGGTGACGCGCAGGGCGGCGGCGCCGGCGGCGGGCAGCACCAGCGGCGCTTCGAGGGTCAGTTCCTCCAGGAGGTCGCAGCCCACCTGGTCGCCGAGGCGTACGGCGAGCTCGACGAAGCCGGTGCCGGGCAGCAGTACGGACCCGTGCACGGCGTGGTCGGTGATCCAGGGCTGTCCGGCGGCCGAGAGCCGGCCGGTCAGGACGACGGAACCGGAATCGGGCGCCACGACGGCCGCGCTGAGGAGGGGGTGTTCGACGGGGTCGAGACCGGCCGAGCCGAGGTCTCCGGTGGCGGCGGGTACGTCGAGCCAGTAGCGCTCCCGCTGGAAGGCGTAGGTGGGCAGGTCGACGAGGGTGCCCGGGCGGGCCTGACCGCCGAGCACGGCGGGCCAGTCGACGGCGCTGCCGTGCGCCCAGGCCGAGCCGATGCCGGTGAGGGCTTCGCGGGCCTCGTCGCGGTCGCGGCGCAGCAGGGGGACAAAGGCGGTGTCCTCGTGGCCGGCCGAGCCGGCGCCCAGCGCGGTGAGCACGGCGTCGGGGCCGATCTCGACGAAGGTGCGGACGCCCCGTTCCTCGGCGCGGCGCACCGCGTCGGCGAAGCGGACGGGCTCGCGGACCTGGCGGGCCCAGTAGGCGGGCGACTGCCACGGTGCGGAGGTGTCGCCGGTGACGGTGGAGACGACGGGGATGCGCGGTTCGTGGAAGGTCAACCGTGCGGCCACGGCGGCGAGTTCGTCGAGCATGGGTTCCATGAGCGCCGAGTGGAAGGCGTGCGAGACGGAGAGGCGGCCGGTCTTGCGGCCGGCGGCGGCGAAGTGCTCGCCGAGTGCGAGGGCGGCCGCCTCGGTACCCGACACCACCACCGACCGGGGCCCGTTGACGGCCGCTATGCCCACTCCGTCGGTGAGCAGCGGCAGGACCTCCTCCTCCGTGGTCTGGACGGCGACCATCGCGCCGCCGGCGGGCAGGGCCTGCATCAGCCGGCCGCGTGCGACGACGAGTTCCGCCGCGTCGGCGAGGGACAGGATGCCCGCGGCGTGCGCGGCGGCCAGCTCGCCGATCGAGTGCCCGGCCACCAGGTCGGGCCGCAGGCCCCAGGTCTCGGCCAGCCGGAACAGCGCCACTTCGAGGGCGAACAGGGCGGGCTGGGCGAGGGCGGTGGCGTTCAGCGCGTCCGGGTCCGCGCCCCAGACCACCGCGCGCAGCGGCTGCCCGAGGTGCCGGTCGAGCTCCGCGCACGCGGCGTCGAAGGCCGCGGCGAACACGGGGAAGGCGGCGTACAGCTCCCGGCCCATGCCGAGCCGCTGGGCTCCCTGGCCGGTGAAGAGGAAGGCGGTCTTGGCGTCCTGGGCCGCCGCGGCGCCCGCGAGGAGTTCCAGCGAGCGGGACAGCTCGGCCCGGTCGGCGCCCAGGGCGACGGCGCGGTGCTCCAGCGCCGCGCGGCCGGCGGCCAGGACGTGGGCGGCGGGGGCCAGTTCCCCGTCGGAGAGCGAGTCCAGGCGTGCCCGGAGCCGGTCGGCCTGGGCCCGCAGGGCCTCGGGGGTGGCCCCGGAGACCGGCCAGGGGACGGCGGGGAGCGCGGCGCCCGGCAGGGCCTCGACGGCCGCCTCTGCCGGTTCCGCTTCCGCCTCCGGTGCCTGCTCGATGATCACGTGGGCGTTGGTGCCGCTGATCCCGAAGGAGGACACACCGGCCCGCCGCACCCCGGCCGGCGCGAGGGCCCATTCCCGGGCCTCGGTGAGCAGTTCCACCTCGCCGGCCGACCAGTCCACCTGGTCGGACGGGCTGTCCGCGTGGAGGGTGCGGGGCAGCACGCCGTGGTCCATGGCCAGGACCATCTTGATGATGCCCGCGACACCGGCCGCGGCCTGGGTGTGGCCCATGTTGGACTTGACGGAGCCGAGCCACAGCGGCCGGCCCTCGGGGCGTTCCTGCCCGTAGGTCTCCAGCAGGGCCTGCGCCTCGATCGGGTCGCCCAGCCGGGTTCCCGTACCGTGCGCCTCCACCGCGTCGACCTCGGCGGCCGTCAGCCCGGCGTCGGCGAGGGCCTGGCGGATCACCCGCTGCTGCGCCGGACCGTTCGGGGCGGTCAGGCCGTTCGACGCACCGTCCTGGTTCAGCGCCGAGCCACGCACGACGGCCAGCACCCGGTGCCCGTTGCGCCGCGCGTCGGAGAGCCGCTCCAGCAGCAGCACGCCCGCGCCCTCGCCCCAGCCCGTACCGTCCGCACCCGCGCCGAACGACTTGCAGCGGCCGTCGGAGGCGAGGCCGCGCTGACGGCTCATGTCGAGGAAGGTGTCCGGGGTGGACATGATCGTGACCCCGCCGGCGAGGGCCAGCGAGCACTCCCCGGCGCGCAGCGAGCGGGCGGCCATGTGCAGGGCCACCAGCGAGGAGGAGCAGGCGGTGTCCACGCTGATCGCCGGGCCTTCGAGGCCGAGGGCGTAGGCGACCCGGCCGGAGACCACGCTCGCCAGGCTGCCGTTGCCGTGGTAGCCGGCCACGTCCTCGGGGAGCGGGCCGAGCCGCAGCCCCCAGTCGTGGTACATCACCCCGGCGAAGACGCCGGTGCTGCTGCCCTTGACGGACCGGGGGTCGATCCCGGCGCGTTCGAAGGTCTCCCAGGCGACCTCGAGCAGCAGCCGCTGCTGCGGGTCCATGGCCTGGGCCTCGCGCGGGCTGATCCCGAAGAACGCCGGGTCGAACCGGGCGGCGTCGTAGAGGAATCCGCCCTCGGTGGAGTACGTCTTGCCGGGCTTGCCGATCTCCGGGTCGTAGAGGTCGTCCGCCCAGCCGCGGTCGGCGGGGAAGGGACCGATGGCGTCGGCGCCGTCCGCGACGAGCTGCCACAGCTCCTCGGGGGAGGTCACTCCGCCGGGGTAGCGGCAGGCCATGCCGACGATCACGACCGGGTCGGCGGCGGTGTCGGCGCCCGCGGCCGCCGGGGCGGGAACGGCGGCCGGGGCCGGGGCGGCCGAGCCGACGAGCTTGGTCACGAGGTGCTCGGCCAGCGCGGTCGCCGTCGGGTAGTCGAAGGTCAGGGTGGCGCTGAGGCGCAGGCCGGTCGCGGCGCCGAGCCGGTTGCGCAGTTCGACGGCGGCCAGCGAGTCGAAGCCGGTCTCGGTGAACGCCCGGGTCGCGGTGACCTCTTCGGCGCTCTGGTAGCCGAGGACGGCCGCGGCCTCGGTGCGCACCAGCCGCAGTACGGTGGCGAGGCGGTCGGCCGCGCCGAGTTCCGCGAGGCTCGCCGCGAGCGGCACGTCTGCGTGGCGCGTGGAGCCCGCGGCCGCCGGGCGGCGTGCGGCGGCCCGTACGAGTCCCCGCAGCAGGGTGGGCGTGCCGTCGCCGCGGCTCCGTACGGCACGGTGGTTCACGCGTACGGGGACCACCGCCGGCTCGTGGCCGGCCAGCGCCCGGTCCAGCCGGTCCAGGTTCTCCTCGAAGGTCAGCGAGTCGAGGCCGAGGCGCTCGATGCGGGTGAGGGCGGCCGCGTCGAGGGTGGCGCCCATGCCGCCGCCACCCGCCCACAGGCCCCAGGCGAGCGAGGTGACGACCTGGCCGGCCGCCGCGCGGCGGGCGGCGAGGGCGTCCAGGAAGAGGTTGGCGGCGGCGTAGTTGCCCTGGCCGGCGCCGTCGAGGACGGTCGAGGCGGAGGAGAACAGGACGAAGGCGGTCAGGTCCAGGCCGGCGGTCAGTTCGTGGAGGTTCCAGGCGGCGTCCACCTTGGGCCGCATCACGGTGTCGAGGCGCTGCGGGGTGAGGTCGCCGGTCAGGCCGTCGTCGATGACCCCGGCGGCGTGCACCACGGCGCGCAGCGGGTGCGCGGCCGGGATCGCGGCGAGCAGTGCGGCCAGGGCGTCCCGGTCGGCGGCGTCGGTGGCCGTGACGGTGGCCTCGGCGCCCGAGGCGGCGAGTTCGGCGACGAGTTCGTGCGCGCCGGGCGCGTCCGGGCCGCGTCTGCTGGTGAGCAGGAGGTGGCGCACGCCGTGCCGCCGGACGAGGTGGCGGGCGAGTGCGGCGCCGACGCCGCCGGTGCCGCCGGTGATCAGTACGGTGCCCGTGCCGTCCCAGGGGGCGGGGCGCTCCTCGTCGGGGGCGGGTACGGCGGCCAGCCGCGGCACGTACGACCCGGGTCCGCGCAGGGCCAGTTCGGGTTCGGTGGCGGCGGCGAGCGCCCGGCCGAGCGAGGGCGGCGCGGCCTCGTCGGTGTCGACGAGGGTGAAGCGGCCGGGGTTCTCCGCCTCGGCGGAGCGTACGAGGCCCCAGACGGGCGCCTGGGCGAGGTCGACGTCGGTACCGGGGACGGCTGCGCCGTTGCGGGTGACGACGGCCAGGCGGGAGTCGGCGTAGCGGTCGTCCGCCAGCCAGGTCCGCAGGGCGGCCAGCGCGTCGGCGGCCACGGTCCGGACGGCGACGGTCAGGTCGTCGCCGTCCGGGGTCGGGAGGGTGCGGTACACGACGACGGGCGGCACGGGGCCGCCGGCGGGATCCGCCACGTCCGCGAATTCCGTCAACTCGACGGCTTCCGAGGGCAGTTCGAGGGCGTTCCACTGGACGTGCAGCAGTGGATCGGGCCGGTCTCCCGCGAGCTGCGCCCCGGTGACGGCGCGCAGCAGCAGTGAGTCGACGCGGGCGACGGGGGCGCCGTCGGCGTCGGCGACCGTCACCGCGAGCTCCTCGCGGCCGCGCGCGGTGATCCGTACGCGGACGGCGGCGGCGCCGCCCGCGTAGAGCGCGACCCCGTTCCAGGAGAAGGGGATCCAGGTCCCCTCGGGGCGGTCGCCGCCGGCGGCGAGGGCGTGGTCGGCGGGGTGGAGTGCCGCGTCCAGCAGGGCCGGGTGCAGACCGTAGCCCGCGGTGTCCGCGCGGGTCGGCTGCGGGGGCTCGACCTCGGCGAAGACCTCGCCGTCGCGGAGCCAGGCGGCCCGTACGCCGTGGAAGGCCGGCCCGTAGCCGTAGCCCTCGTCCGCCATGTCCTCGTAGAGGCTGCTGACGTCCAGCGGGACGGCTCCGGCCGGGGGCCACGGTCCGGAGAGGGCGCCCGTGTCCGCGTCGGGGGCGGCGGGTGCCAGGACGCCGGTGGCGTGGCGGACCCACTCGTCGTCGAGGTGGTCGGGGTCGTCGACGTGCCCGGCGCCGTCCGGGCGGGAGTAGCAGGCGACGGCGCGGCGGCCGTCCGCGTCGGGGGCGTCGACCACGACCTGGAGCGCCACTGCGCCGGAGGCGGGCAGGACCAGCGGCGACTGGAGCGTCAGCTCCTCGACCAGCGCGCAGCCGCTCTCCGCGGCGGCCCGCAGGGCGAGTTCCACGAAGGCGGTGCCGGGCAGCAGGGTGACCCCGGCGATGGTGTGGTCGGCGATCCACGGGTGGGTGCGCGGCGACAGGCGGCCGGTCAGTACGGTGCCCCCGGCGCCCGCGAGGTCGACGACCGACCCCAGCAGCGGGTGCCGGGCGGCGAGCTGGCCCAGGCCGGACGGGTCGCCGCCGGCCCGCTCGGGGGCGAGCCAGTACCGCCGGGTGCGGAAGGCGTAGGTGGGCAGGTCGGCGCGGCGCGTGGCGCGGCCCGCGTAGACGGCGTCCCAGTCGAGCAGGGCGCCGCGGGTGTGGGCGAGGGCGGCGGCCCCCAGCGCCTCGCGGACCTCGTCCTTGCCCGCCCGCAGTACGGGCGCGAAGACGGTGTCGGCCTGGCGCTCCTCGGGCAGGCAGTGCTGGCCGAGCGCGCTGAGGACGCCGTCGGGGCCGAGCTCCAGGAAGGTGCGTACGCCGCCCTGTCCGGTCAGCCAGTCGACGGCGTCGGCGAAGCGGACGGCCTCCCGGGCGTGGCCGGTCCAGTAGTCGGGGGAGGTGAGTTCCGCGGTGGTCGCGAGCCGCCCGGTGACCGTGGAGACGAGGGGGATGCGCGGGGCGCGGTAGCCGAGGATGGCCGCGATCCGGCGGAACTCGGCGAGCACCGGTTCCATCAGCGGCGAGTGGAAGGCGTGGCTGACCTGGAGCCGCTTGGTCTTGCGGCCCTGGGCGGCGAACCGTTCGGCGAGCGCGAGTACCGCGTGCTCCTCGCCCGAGAGGACCACGGAATCGGGGCCGTTGACGGCGGCGACGGCGACCTGGGGACCGGCCCCGCCCCCGGCTTCGAGGAACGGGAGTACCTCCGCCTCGGCGGCCTGGACGGCGACCATGGCGCCGCCCCGGGGCAGCTCCTGCATCAGCCGGCCGCGCGCCCCGACGAGGGTGGCCGCGTCCTCCAGGTTCAGGACGCCCGCGGCGTGGGCGGCCGCGATCTCGCCGATGGAGTGGCCGGCCAGGAAGTCGGGGCGGACGCCCCAGGATTCGACGAGCCGGAACAGGGCGGTCTCGACCGCGAAGAGGGCGGTCTGCGCGTAGCGGGTCTCGTCGAGGAGCGCGGCGGCCCCGGTGCCCGGTTCGGCGAAGAGGACCTCCCACAGGGAGGTGTCGAGCTGGAGGTCGAGCCAGCCGATGGCGTCGGCGAGGGCGTCCGCGAACACGGGGTGGGTGTCGTACAGCTGCCGGCCCATGGCCAGGCGCTGGCTGCCCTGGCCGGTGAAGAGGAACGCGAGACGCCCGGAGGGGACAGTTCCGGTCCGGGTGGACGGGGTGGCCTCCCCTTCCGCCAGGGCGCGCAGGCCGGTCAGGAGCTCCTCCCGGTCGGCCGCCAGGACGGTGGCCCGGTGCTCGAGGGCGGCCCGGCCGGTGCCCAGGGAGTGGCCGAGGTCCTCGGGCGTGAACTCGGGCCGCTCGGCGAGGAACTGCGCCAGCCGCCCGGCCTGCGCGCGCAGGCCTTCGCCGGAGCGCCCGCTGACGGGCACCAGGGCGGGCGCCGCCGGCCGCCCGGCGGCCGCGTCCGCAAGGGCGGCGGCCCCGTCCGGCAGGGCGGCGGCCCCGCCACCGGGCTCGCGCGGCGGCTCCTCCACGATGACGTGCGCGTTGGTCCCGCTGATCCCGAAGCCGGAGACGCCCGCCCGGCGCGGCCGGTCCCCGTCCGCCGGCCACGGCACGGGTTCGGTGAGCAGCCGTACGGTCCCGGCGGACCAGTCGACGTTGCCGGTGGGGGCGTCGACGTGCAGGGTGCGCGGGAGCACGCCGTGCCGCATCGCCATGATCATCTTCATCAGTCCGGCCACCCCGGCCGCGGCCTGGGTGTGCCCGAGGTTGGACTTCACCGAGCCGAGCCACAGCGGCCGGTCCTCGGGGCGGTCCTTGCCGTACGTGGAGATCAGCGCCCGGGCCTCGATCGGGTCGCCCAGGGTGGTCCCGGTGCCGTGCGCCTCGACCGCGTCGACCTCGTCGCCCGACAGCCCGGCATCGGCGAGGGCCTGGAGGATGACGCGCTGCTGCGCGGCGCCGCTGGGGGCGGTGAGCCCGTTGCTTGCGCCGTCCTGGTTGACGGCCGACCCGCGGATGACGGCGAGCACCGGGTGCCCGTTGCGCTGGGCGTCGCCGAGCCGCTCGACCACCAGCAGGCCGACGCCCTCGGCGAAGGAGGTGCCGTCGGCGGCCGCCGCGAAGGCCTTGATCTGCCCGTCCGGGGCGAGCCCGCGCTGCCTGCTGAACTCGGTGAACAGGCCGGGCGTGCTCAGGACGGTGACACCGCCGGCCAGCGCCATGGAGCACTCGCCGCGGCGCAGGGACTGCACGGCCAGGTGCAGGGAGACCAGCGATCCGGAGCAGGCGGTGTCGACGGTGAGCGCCGGACCCTCCAGGCCCAGCGCGTAGGCCACGCGCCCGGAGGTGACGCTGAGCGCGCCGCCGGTGACGAGGTAGCCGGTCAGGCTCTCGGGGGCGTCCTGCACCCGCGGCCCGTACTCGGAGGGGCCGGCGCCGATGAACACGCCGGTGCGGCTGCCGCGCAGCGAGGTGGGGTCGATGCCGGTGCGCTCCAGCGCCTCCCAGGCCGTTTCCAGCAGCAGCCGCTGCTGCGGGTCCATGGCGAGCGCCTCGCGCGGGCTGATCCCGAAGAACTCGGCGTCGAACTCGGGTGCGTCGTGCAGGAATCCGCCGGTGCGGGTGTAGCAGGTGCCGGGCACGGCGGGGTCGTCGTCGAACAGTGCGTCGAGGTCCCAGCCGCGGTCGTCGGGGAAGGGGCCGACGGCGGTTTCACCGCGGGCGACGAGGTCCCACAGCTCCTCCGGCGAGCGCACGCCGCCGGGGAAGCGCCCGCCGATGCCGACGACGGCGATGGGCTCCCCGTCGAAGGCCGCGCGGGCCTCCGGGCCGGAGGCGGTGGCAGCGGTGCGCGGGGCGGCCGGCTCGGCGGGCGCTCCGAGGAGTTCCGTGCGGACGTACGCGGCCAGCAGTTCGGGGCTGGGGTGGTCGAACGCGGCGGTCACCGGCAGGCTCAGCCCGGTCGCGGCGTTGATCCGGGCGTGCAGGTCGACCAGGGCTATGGAGTCCAGGCCCAGTTCCTTGAAGGAGATGCCGGTCGGGACCACCGGTTCGGTGTCCGGGTGGGCCGCCCGCAGGATGTCGGCGGCCTGCGCGCAGACCAGGTCCAGGAGCAGCCTGGACTGCTCGCTCCCCGGAAGTCCGGCCAGCCGGGCGGCCAGTTGGGCCCCGGGGCGGACCTCCGCGCCGGACAGGTCATCAGCGACAGGATCGAAGCCCGCGGACATCTGCACGCTCCCAGCTCGGTATCGATTGCCCCGGGTCAGTTCCGGCCACGAGGTGATCGCACGCTAGGTCGGCCCCGAAGGGGGGCGACACCCCTATCCCCCCAGGTGTTGACCCTGCCCGCGGCCCGCCCGGCGGCGGCGCCGGACGCCGCCCGTCCGCGCCGCGCGTCGCGACGTGCCTGCTCGGCGGGGGTGGGAGCGGGCCCCGGAGCGGTCAGGGGGGTGGTCGGTGTTCTCCGCGCACGCCCCGGACGCCTTCAATGGCACGCACTGCTGCCCAGGGTGCGCCTGTGCCTGCGTCCCCGAAGGCCGAAGAGACGGGTGGAGCATGACAGTTGCCGATGTCAGTGTCCGAGTGGCCGAACTAGGAGCGATCAAGGAGTCCGTCGAGCTGGGCCCGTCCGCGGGCGCTTCCGAGGCGCAGCACGCCCGCGGCAAGCTGACCGTGCGCGAGCGGCTGGACCTGCTGTTCGATCCGGGCACCTTCCGGGAGATAGAGCAGCTGCGCCGGCACCGGGCGACGGGATTCGGCCTGGAGGACCGCAGGCCGCACACCGACGGAGTGGTGACCGGCTGGGGCAAGGTCGACGGCCGCCGGGTGTTCGTGTACGCGCACGACTTCCGGATCTTCGGCGGCTCGCTCGGCGAGGCGCACGCGCAGAAGATCCACAAGGTGATGGACCTCGCGGTGGCGGCGGGCGCCCCGCTGGTGTCGCTCAGCGACGGCGCGGGCGCCCGTATCCAGGAGGGCGTCACCGCGCTGGCCGGGTACGGCGGCATCTTCCGCCGCAACGTGGCCGCGTCCGGGGTGATCCCGCAGATCAGCGTGATGCTCGGGCCGTGCGCGGGCGGGGCGACGTACTCCCCCGCCCTGACCGACTACGTGTTCATGGTGCGCGACATCGCGCAGATGTACATCACCGGCCCCGACGTGGTGCAGGCGGTCACCGGGGAGAAGATCAGCCACAACGACCTGGGCGGCGCGCAGGTCCACTCGTCGGTCTCCGGCGCGAGCGCGTTCCTGTACGACACCGAGGAGGAGTGCCTGGAGGAGGTGCGCCACCTGCTGTCGCTGCTGCCGTCCAACAACCGCGAGCTGCCGCCCGCCGTGCCCGCCACGGACCCGGCCGACCGTCGCACCGACGAGCTGTCGCGGCTGGTGCCGGCCGACCCGAACCGCTCGTACGACATGCGGGCCGTGATCGAGGAGATCGTCGACGACGGCGACCTGTTCGAGGTCCACGCCAACTGGGCGACCAACATCATCTGCGGTCTGGCCCGGCTGGACGGGCACGTGGTGGGCATCGTCGCCAACCAGCCGGCCTCGCTCGCCGGGGTACTGGACATCAACGCCTCGGAAAAGGCGGCGCGCTTCGTCCAGACCTGCGACGCGTTCAGCATTCCGCTGGTGACCCTGGTGGACGTACCGGGCTTCCTGCCGGGCAGCGACCAGGAGCACAGCGGTGTCATCCGGCACGGCGCGAAGCTGCTGTACGCGTACTGCGCGGCGACCGTGCCCCGGGTGCAGATGATCCTGCGCAAGGCGTACGGCGGCGCGTACATCGTCATGGACTCCCGCTCCATCGGCGCGGACCTGTCCTTCGCTTGGCCGACGAACGAGATCGCGGTGATGGGCGCGGAGGGCGCCGCCAACGTGGTCTTCCGCCGGGAGATCGCCGCGGCGGACGACCCGGAGGCGGCGCGCGCGCAGCGCGTCAAGCAGTACCGCCAGGAGCTCATGCACCCGTACTACGCCGCCGAGCGGGGCCTCGTCGACGACGTGATCGACCCGGCCACGACCCGGCAGGTGCTGGTGGACGCGCTGGAGGCGCTGCGGGCCAAGCACGTGCCGCTGCCCGAGCGCAAGCACGGCAACCCGCCCTTCTGACCGGCATCCCCAACCCCCTACCGCAGAGGAGCACGCCCGATGAGCGAGCGGGCCGAACCCCACCTGAGGATCGTGCGCGGCGCCCCGGACAGCACCGAACTCGCCGCCGTCCTCCTCGTGCTGCTCTCCACCGCCCGGGGCGGGGACCACACCGGGGAGCAGGACGCGCCCCGGCCCCGGGCCTCCTGGGGCCCCGCGCGCGGCTGGCGCCCGCCGGGCACCTGGACCGCCCTGTGAACCGACGAGCTAAGGACACCGACCACCCATGAACCGTACGACCACCACGACCGTGCGGGCGCCCAGTGCCTGGCTGCGCCGCTTCCACCCCGCCGAGGAGGCTCCCGTACGCCTGTTCTGCTTCCCGCACGCGGGCGGCTCGGCCAGTTACTACTTCCCGGTGTCCCGGGCCCTGTCCCCGCAGGCGGACGTGGTGGCCGTGCAGTACCCGGGCCGCCAGGACCGCCGCCACGAGGCGTGCGTGGACGACGTACGAGGCCTCGCGGACCGGGTCTTCGCGGAGCTGCGGCCGTGGTGCGACCGGCCCGTCGCGCTGTTCGGGCACAGCCTGGGCGCGACCCTGGCCTTCGAGGTGGCGCTGCGGCTGGAGGCGGCGGGCGTGACGCCGGCGGTCCTGTTCGCCTCGGGGCGGCGGGCCCCCTCCCGGCACCGGGAGGACGAGCGGCTCCACCTGGCACCGGACGATCGGCTGCTGGCCACGATCCGGCGGATGAGCGGCACGGACCCGGCGGTCCTGGCCGACGACGAGCTGCTGCGGGCGGTACTCCCGGCCATCCGCGGCGACTACAAGGCCGCGGAGACCTACCGCTGCCTCCCCGGCCCGGCCCTGGCCTGCCCGGTGGTGGTGCTCAACGGGGACAGCGACCCGGAGGTGACCGCGGAGGAGGCCGCCGCCTGGGCCGGCCACACCGGCGGGCCCTGCTCCTTCCACCTGTTCCCCGGCGGCCACTTCTACCTGAACGAGCACGCCTCCGAGGTGATCGAGCTGGTGCGGCAGCAGCTCGCCTGAACCACGTACCCGACCCGCTCGACGCATCGCTGACCCTGTCAGAGCTCGATGCGGGTTCCGTCGGCCGGGATCTCCGCCCCCGCCGCGCACACCTCGCGGTGGGCCGCGGACCGCGGATCGGCCATCGGGTTGGTGTTGTTGAGATGGGTGTAGGCGAACCGCGCGCCCGGCCGCTCCGCCCGCAGGCGCCCGACGTGCGCCAGGCTCCCGCCCTCCCCGGTCACCGGCAGGTGCCCCATCGCGGCCTGCGCGCCGCTCGCACCGGCCGCACGCGTGGCGCCGCCGAACTCCCGCGCCGAGTGGAACGTGCCGTCGAGCAGGACGTACCCGGCCCCGGCGGTGAACTCGTCGAAGCCGGGCGGCCAGGAGGCCAGGCAGGGGGCGTACACGAGGGCTCCGCCCGTGGCCGGGTCCTCGAAGCGGTAGGCGACCACCCAGGGGCCGGCCGGACCGGGCAGCGTGCGCGCGTACTTGGGGCGTTTGTCTCCGACGGCGAAGGCGGTGACCCGCAGCCCGCCGACCTCCTGCTCCTCCCGCTCCCTGCCCGCGGCCAGCTCGGACCACTCCCATCCGCCGTAGCCGCCGAGGATCCCCCGCACCGGGAACCCCGCGTCCAGCGCCCCGAGCACCGCCGCCGGCGCCCACACCCGCAGCCCGTCCCCTTCCCTGAGCATCATCAGGCCCAGCGTGTGGTCGAGTTCGGCGTCCGTGAGCAGTACGCCGCGCACCGGCGTCTCGCGCGGCCCGGGACCGGCCGCCAGCTCGGCGGTGGCGAGCAGCTGCGCGCGGATGTCGGGCGAGGCGTTGACCAGGTACCACCCGAGGCCGTCGGCGCTGACCGCGAGGCCGTCCTGACAGCGGGCGGGCGCCCCCGACGTGCACACCGGGCAGGCGCAGTTCCACTGCGGGCAGCCGCCTCCGGCTGCGGTGCCGAGCAGGACGGCCCTCATCGGCGTACCGCCGCCGGTCCGCGCATCACCAGCTCGGGCGGTGTCGTGGGGATGCCCGCCAACAGCAGGTCCACGGTGTCGCGCCCCGCGGACCGCGAGCACACCGGGTCGGTGGCCGCGGCGTCCCCGGTGAGCAGGAAGGCCTGGCAGCGGCAGCCGCCGTGGTCGAGGGAGCGCCGGTCGCAGCTGCGGCAGGGGTCGGACATCCATTCCTCGCCCCGGTAGGCGTTGAAGGAGCCGGACGCGTACCAGATCTCGGCCAGCGGCTTCTCGGTGACGTTGTCCAGGTCCAGGGTGGTGATCGCGCCGGCCGCGGGGCAGGGCAGCACGGTGCCGTCGGGGGCGACCGTGAGCTGGATCGCCCCCCACCCGTGCATGCACGGCTTGGGGTACGGCTCGTAGTAGTCGGCGAGGACGTACACGATCTCCATCGTGCCCTTGAGCCGTTCCATCGCGGCCCGGACGACCGGTTCGGCCGCGGCCAGCTGCTCGCGGGTGGGCATCAGGGCCTCGCGGTTGCGCAGCGCCCAGCCGTAGTACTGGGTGTTGGCGAGCTCCAGCCGGTCCGCGCCCATGGCCTCGGCCAGGTCGATGAGGCCCGCCAGCTGGTCGTGGTTGGCGCGGTGCAGTACGGCGTTGACGGTGAGCGGCAGGCCCTGCTCGCGGATCAGCGCGGCGGCGGCGATCTTGTGGTGGTGGGCCCTGGCCCCCGCGAGCAGGTCGGCGCGGGCGGCGTCGGCGCCCTGCACCGACAGCTGTACGTTGTCCAGCCCGCGCCCGACCAGGTCCGCGAGGCGGGCTTCGGTGAGGCCGAGTCCGCTGGTGACGAGGTTGACGTAGCAGCCGAGGCCGCTGACGTGCGAGACGAGCTCGGGCAGGTCGGGGCGGGCCAGGGGCTCGCCGCCGGACAGGTGCACCTGGAGCACGCCGATCTCGCGCGCCTGGGTGAACACCTCAGCCCATTGCTTCGTGGTCAACTCGCGCTCCCGCTCGATGAGTTCGAGCGGGTTGGAGCAGTACGCACAGTGCAGCGGACAGCGGTGGGTGAGCTCGGCTAGCAGCCCGAGCGGCGGGGCCGCGCCGTCCGGCCCGGTGGCGGTCAGATCCATCGCACGACGCCCTTCTCGGTGAGCCGCTCCAGGACGGTGCCGACCTCGGTCTCGCGCACTCCGGCGTACCGGGCGCCGAGCGCCGCCGCGATCTGCGCGACGGTCGTGGTCCCGTCGCAGAGTTCGAGCACCGAGACGGCGGTCCCGTTGGGCACGAGCACCCCTTCCGGATGCAGTACGACATGGGTCTGCCGCGTCCTGTCGTAGATGAGCCGCACTCCGCGGCCGAGCACGGGCCGGTCCACGGCCACTCCTTCTGCGGTTGCGGCCACTACTCGGCCGTGGCGGTGGCGCGTTCGACGGCGTCCAGCATCAGCCACAGCAGGTCGCACTTGAACCGGAGCGCGGCGACGGCCGCGTCCTGCTGCTCCCGTGTCGTGCAGTGCCGGACGACGATGTCCAGGGTGCCCTTGCCCTCACCGGACACGGCCTCGATGCGGTCCGTGAAGTAGGCCAGGTCCGCCGGGCGGATCCAGTCGTAGTGGGCGAGCATGTCGGCGACCCTGCGGGTCATCAGGTGCCCGGCGAACATCTCGGTGAGGCCGGAGGCCACGGCCTCGGCCCACGGCTTGGTCCGGGCGAAGTTCACGTACGCGTCGACCGCGAAGCGCACGCCCGGGACCACGTGCCGCTCGTCGAGCACCTCTTCCCGGCCGAGCCCCACGGCCTCGCACAGCCTCAGCCAGCGCGCGATGCCGCCCTCGTCCCCGGCGGTCCCGTCGTGGTAGGCCAGCCGCTCCACCCAGACCCGCCGGATCTCCGGGAGCGGGCAGTTGCTGATGATCGCCGCGTCCTTCTGCGGCAGCATCCGCTGGTAGTACCAGCGGTTGGCGGCCCACAGCCGCAGCGCCCGCCGGTCGAGCTCGCCGCCGTGCAGCCGCCGGTGGAAGGGGTGGCTTCCCCAGTAGGAGGAGGACAGCGCGCGCAGGGCGCTGATGAACTCGGACTCGTCCAGTGGTGACGTCATGTGGTCTCCCGCCACGGCGGGAGCCGGTCGCCCGGACTCCCGCCCGCAGACAGTGGGTTCACTTCTCCAGACGCGCGGCGTACGCGGTGACCTCGAACGCGGTCTCGTACGCGACGAAGTCCGGGGTGGTCCACGCTTCGGGGGTCTCCGTGACCTCGGCCATGGGGGTGCTCCTTCGCTCGGTGCCCTTCGGTTTCCGCCAGGAACCTATGTCCTGGCCGGGGCTCCGGAGATCCCCTAACCGCCCCTAACCCCGCACTTTCACCCCTGCGGCCCTCCGCCGCCCGGCGCGTTGACGTGCGCGCCGGACGGAAACCCGATCGGGTGTGTGCCGTTAGTAGGAACGACCACCGCGTCCCGCCGGGCGCGGGCCTGCGGCGAAGACGCGTACGAGGAGCAAGATGAGAGTCCCGATCCCGGCCCGGCGCGGCCGCGTGGAACTGGCGGCCCGGTGCCGGGCGCTGACGGAGGCCTCCGCCTTCGGCCTCGCCGTCTTCGGTGTGATCCTGCTCAACGCGGCGCTGATGGGCGTGGAGACGTACAGCGGGCCGGCGCGGGAGTACCGGCAGGCGCTGGAGGCCGCGGAGGCCGCCTGCCTGATCGTGTTCACGCTGGAGATGCTGCTGCGGATGGGCGCGCCGACCGGCCGAAGGCGTTCTTCCGGGACCCCTGGAACCTCTTCGACCTCGCGGTCGTGGCCTCCGCCTTCATCCCCCTCGTCCGCGAGAACACCACCCTGCTGCGGCTGCTGCGGCTGGCCCGCGTGCTGCGCACCGCGCGTTTCCTGCCGCACCTGCGCATCCTGCTGATCGCCGTGGGCCGCAGCCTGCCCGGCACCGCCAGCTTCCTGTTCGTCGGCGCGCTGGTGCTGTACGTGTACGCCATGGTCGGCTGGGTCTGCTTCGCGGAGTCCGACCCGCAGCACTACGGCTCCGTGGGCCGCGCCATGCTCACCCTGTTCCTGCTGACCACCCTGGACGGGCTCACCGACGCGGTGCGGGCCGGGCTGCAGATCTCCCGGCTCAGCATCCTCTACTACGCCTCGTACGCCCTGCTCGCCTCCTTCGTGCTGGTGAACGTGCTGATCGGCGTCGTGCTGAACTCCCTCGACGAGGCGCGCGAGATCGAGGCGGAGGCGGACCGGACGGCGGACCCGGCCCCCGGCCCGGCACCGGGCGGGCCCGACGTCCCGGACACGAAGGACGTGAGGGAGCGGATCGCGACCGCCCGCCGGGCGCTGGACGAGATCGAGGCGAGCCTCGCCGCCGCACCCGCCGACCCCGCCGGCGCCGCCGGGGACCGGCCGAAGGCCCGGCAGCTGGAGGCCTCGCACACGGGTCCCTAGTGCCGTGGCCGCCGCCGGCCTCAGCCGCGCGGCACGACCGCGGCCAGGACCTGGGGCAGCGGGTACCAGTCGGCGGAGACGATGGACGCGTGGTGTCCGGCGAGGAGCGCCAGGCGGTCGCGGGCCTGCGCCTCCGTCGGGCGGGTGGAGTCGATGGCCGGGGCGACGTTGTGGGCGTCCGTGGCGATCACCAGGTAGTGGTTGCGGTCGTACCAGCCGGTGTCGATCGATCCCCCGGCATAGGCGCCCGCGTCCCCGTCGAAGACCACGAACCAGGGGCGCAGGGAGGCGTCGGCGTAGCGGGCGACGCGCGGGTCGCCCGCCTCGGCCCGGTGCACGGCCGGGAACGCGGCGGCCTGGCCGAGCCGGCCCTGGGCGGCGAGGGAGCGCAGGTGGGTGGCGTACTCCCGGTCCGTCCACAGGGTGTCGGAGCTGTTGCCCTCCTCGACGGTGCCGGGGATCAGCTCCACGATGAACTTCCCGGCGAGCCCGACGCGGCTGGGCCAGGCTCCGGCGCGGGCGGCGGTGTCGAGGTCGGGGTGGCCCGCGGCAAGCTGGCCGGGCCGGTAGACGGCGTCGCCCAGCTTGGCGGTCAGCAGCGCGTCGAGGTCGGCCGGGCCGCGGCCGAGGTTGGCGGCGAAGCCGTCCTTGAGTTCCAGCTTGAGGACGACGGGCCGGTGGCCGGGGTGGGCGTCGTGCCAGCTGCGGATGTCGGAGAGGCAGCCCGCCAGGTTCTGGTTGCGGGCCTTGGTGCGCAGCTGGGCGGGGGTGGTGGCGTTCTCGCAGTTGTTGTCGTTGCCGAAGGGGTTGTTGTGCGAGACCCGCCACGAGCTGCCGAAGAAGTTGGTCCACACGTCGAGCTCGAGCATGGCGGCGCCCGAGTCGAGGGCGTCCGCGAAGTACGGGTACTTGGCCTTCTCGTAGGCGTTGTGCACGCCGACTCCGGTCGATCCCGCGTAGGACAGCCCGTCGGAGGCACCCGCCGCGCCGGCGGGGGACGTGCCCAGGACGAGGGCGGCGGCCGCCAGTCCCGCGGTCACCGCGCCCGCCATCCGGTTTCGCAGTCTCATGCTTCGGCTCCTGTCGCTCCAGTGCGGCTCAAGTCGCCTGGAGCGTAGGGGAGTTGAATGACGCATGGAAGGCCGGGGAGTGACGCGCGGACGGCCGGGGACCCGCTGTGAGGACGGACACGTCCGGATTGCGGAACCCGACCCGTGCCTCTCCCCATCGAACGAGGAGTCGGACGCGTTTGCGGGGGGAGTGCCACATGGTCAGCAAGGTGCACGGGCGGGCCGTACGGGCCACCGTGCTGGTCGGCGTGCTCGGCGCCCTCGCCCTCGTGGGCGGGTGGTACCTCTGGGAGCTGCGCGGCCTGGTCGCGAACCGCGCGGACGGGGACGCGGCGCGGGGCGTCTACCAGCAGGACCCCGAGCGTGCAGACCGGACGGCGGCCGCGGTGCTGGACGGGATCGTCCGCGAGGACCCGAACCCGCCGACGGACGGCAAGGCCTTCGCCGGCGACGGCTCCTCGGTGGACTGGCGGTCCGACGGGTGGCAGGCCTCGGACCCGCTGGAGGCCCGCCCCGCGCCGGCCGAGCCCGCCGTCGGGGCCCTCTTCTCCCCCGGCACCGACGGCGACCCCGACCACCACTGCTCGGCCGTCGTGGTCCACTCCCCGCACGGCGACCTGATCGTCACCGCCGCGCACTGCGTGTACACCGGCGGCTTCCGCACCAACCTGGCCTTCGCCCCCGGCTACCAGGACGGGGTGGCTCCGTACGGGATCTGGGTGCCCACCCGGATCGACGTGGACCCGCGCTGGAGCGAGGACCAGGACCCCGACCACGACGTCGCCTTCATCCGGCTGCGCCGCCCCGGCTACCCGGGCCAGCGGCTGGAGGACGTCACGGGCGCCCAGACGATCGCCTTCCGGCCCGAACTGCCCCTTCCGGCACGGCTCGTGGGCTATCCGAACGCCTCCGAGCAGCCGCTCGACTGCCGCAACACCGCCCGCGCCGCGGGGCCGACGCAGCTGCGCTTCGACTGCGCGGACGTGCCGAACGGCACCAGCGGCGGCCCGGTGCTGACCGACGGGCACACGCTGATCGGGGTGGTCGGCGGCCGCGACGGCGGCGGTGACGAGGAGACCTCGTACAGCAGCTACTTCGGTGACGCCGTCCGGTCCCTGTACGAGCGCGCCACGACCTCCTAGGACCGGGACGGGGTTGCTAGGCTCTGCGGCACGGCCGGCAGGGGGCCGCCACCCCACCGCACACCGACGGGACCCACATGTCTCCCAAGCAGCAGCGCGGCGAGGCCACCGTCGACCAGCTCCTGACCGCCGCACTGCGGGTGTTCGCCGAGTCCGGCCAGCAGGGGTTCACCGTGAACGCGGTCGTCTCGGCCAGCGGGGTGAGCCTGGGCAGCCTCTACCACCACTTCGGCAATTTCGACGGCCTGGCCGCCGCCCTCTACATCCGGTGCATGGACCTGCTGTGCGAAGACATGACCGCCGCCCTGACCCGCTGCCGGACCGCCCGCACCGGCATCCAGTCCTGGGTGGCGTCCTACCTGCGCTTCACGCAGGAGCACCGCGACGTCGCCCTGTTCCTGCACGCCTCGGCCTACTCCGGCTACCTCGTGGGCCACGCGGAGGAGATCGCCGCGGCCAAGGCGGAGAAGTTCGGGGCCATCATGCAGTGGCTGAAGGTGCGCATGGAGCGCGGCGAGATCGCCCCGCTCCCGGCCCCCGTGATCGAGGTCATGGTCATGGGCCCCCTCACCGAGGCGGCCCGCCGCTGGCTGTCCAGCACGTACGAGATCGACCTGCCGGACGTCGCGCGCCACCTCCCGGAGCTCATCTGGCGCTCCCTGCGCCCGGACCCCGACCCCGACCAGCCCTAGGCGGCTCGCCGCAGGACCTGCGGCGGGCGGGGGCGCCGCACCGAGGACCACCGCATGTCGCGGGGGGATTCTGGGTGGTTGTCCGGAGTGTCGTCCATGGCATCGAGTGTCGGGCGCCCGGCGCGTCCCGGTCAGGTCCCGTCCGGGGCGCCCGGAGGCGTCCCGGGGGCGGACGGGGGCGCGCCGATGCCACGGCAGGCGCCGCGCCGTCGGCATTCCTGCGGGGGGGGAAGGGCACTTCCGGGAAGCGTGCTGTCGGGATCAGCGCGGCAGGGATGCGTACGAGACTCCCGTGAGCTTCTCGGAGGCCGCCCAGAGGCGTTCGCCCGACGCGTCGTCCAGGGTCCACTTCGCCCGCCAGGAGGGCGCGGGCGCCCCGCGCCAGCCGAACCGCGGGCCGATGAACGCGTCCGGCCGGACCCCCGGCGCGGTGGCCGCGTAGAGGGTCGGCAGCGCGCCCGAGGCCGCGGGCTGGGCGACGGCCGCGTTGCCGAACGCCGCCACGCGCGAGTTGAGGGTGGGACCCTCCAGCCGGGACGCTCCGGCGTGCAGGTTGCTGGAGGCGTAGCCGGGGTGGGCGGCGGCGGCCACGAGGGTGGATCCGGCGGCGGTGAAGCGGCGGGCCAGCTCGTGGGTGAAGAGCAGGTTGGCGGTCTTGGAGCGGCCGTAGGCGATCCAGCGGCGGTAGCCGTCCTCGCCGCCCAGGTCGTCGAGGTCGATGTCGGAGAGCGCGTGGAACCCGCTGGAGACGTTGACGATCCGGGCTCCGGCGGCCGCGGCCCGCAGTCTCGGCAGCAGCAGCCCGGTCAGGGCGAAGTGGCCGAGGTGGTTGACCCCGAACTGGGTCTCGAACCCGTCGGCGGTGCGCCCGAACGGCAGGGCCATCACCCCCGCGTTGTTGACCAGCAGGTCCAGGGATTCCCGGCGCCGCCCGTACGCCGCGGCGAACTCCCGCACCGATGCCAGGTCGGCCAGGTCCAGCGCGGCGAACTCCACGTCCGCGCCCGGCACTTCGGTGCGCAGCCGGACGTCGGCGGCCTTCCCGCGGGCGGCGCTGCGGCAGGCCAGCACCACGCGCGCCCCGCGCCGCGCGAGTTCCCGGGCCGTGACGTAGCCGATCCCGCTGTTGGCCCCGGTCACGACGGCTGTCCGGCCGCTCTGGTCGGGGATGTTCGTGGCGTTCCAGCCCGGCATGGCGGCAGCTCCCTCGCGAACGATTGGGTTACCGAGGGTAGACGGGCCCGGCCGCGGCCGGGAGCGGGGGGCGCCAGGGGCCGGGAGCGGGGGTCGTCCGGGCAGGCGTAGGCGCAGGCCAGTAGGCTGCGGTCCGCACGTCTTCCGCTTCCCTCTCCCCGTTCCCCTCCCGTTCCGAGGTACCGCGCAGTGAGCTCCGCACCGCCCCCCATACCCGTCACGGTCGTCGGCCTCGGCGCCGACGGCTGGGCCGGGCTCACCGCCGCCGCGCGGTCCGCGCTCTCCTCCGCCGAGGTGCTGATCGGCGGGCCGCGCCAGCTGGACCTGCTCCCCGCGGCCGCGTGCCCCGGCGAGCGGGTCGCGTGGCCGAGCCCGCTGCGGCCGGCCGTGCCGAAGCTGATGGCCGAGCACGCGGGCCGCCGGATCGCGGTACTGGCCAGCGGCGACCCGATGTTCTACGGGATCGGCCGCGCCCTCGCCCAGGAGCTCGGCCCGGACGCCCTCGCGGTCCACCCGCACCCCTCCTCCGTCTCGTACGCCTGCGCCCGCCTGGGCTGGCCGGTGGAGGAGACCGAGGTGGTCACGGTCGTCGGCCGCCCGGTGGCCCGGCTCGCGGCCGCCCTGTACGAGGGGCGGCGGGTGCTGGTGCTCAGCGCCGGAGCGGCGTCCCCGAACGAGATCGCTGCTCTGCTTCGAGAGCGGGGCTTCGGCCCGAGCCGGATCCGGGTGCTGGAGCAGCTCGGCTCCGAACGCGAGGACGCGTACGAGGGCCTTGCCGACGGCTGGCAGCACCCGCCGGGCGATGCCCTGAACGTGGTGGCCGTGGACTGCCGCCGGGACCCCGCCCACCCGGCGCCCCGGCTCGGCGCGACCCCCGGCCTGCCGGACGCCGCGTACGAGCACGACGGACAGCTCACCAAGCGCCGGGTGCGCGCCGCGACCCTGTGCGCGCTGGCCCCGGCCCCCGGCGAGCTCCTGTGGGACATCGGCGGCGGCTCCGGCTCCATCGGCATCGAGTGGATGCGCACGCACCCCTCCTGCCGGGCGGTGGCGGTGGAGCGCGTACCGGAGCGGGCGGCCCGCATCACCCGCAACGCGGCGGCGCTCGGCGTGCCCGGCCTGCGCGTGGTGGTCGGCGCCGCGCCCGGCGCGCTCGACGGACTCCCCGCCCCCGACGCGGTGTTCATCGGCGGCGGGCTGACCGCGCCGGGACTGCTGGACGCGGCCTGGGCGGCGCTGGCCCCCGGCGGCCGGCTGGTGGTCAACACCGTCACCCTGGAGTCGGAGGCGGTCCTCGCCGAACGCTACCGGCGCCACGGCGGCGAACTGGTGAAGCTCTCGGTCGCGCACGCGGTGCCGGTCGGCGGTTTCACGGGCTGGCGGCAGGCGATGCCCGTCACCCAGTGGTCGGTTACCAAGGAAAAGGATCAGGACCAGACATGACCGTGTACTTCATCGGTGCCGGCCCCGGCGCCGCCGATCTGATCACGGTGCGCGGTGCCCGGACGCTGGCCGCCGCCCCCGTCTGCCTCTACGCGGGCAGCCTGGTCCCGCGCGAACTGCTGGCCGAGTGCCCGCCGGACGCCCGGCTGGTCGACACCTCGCAGCTGAACCTGGACCAGATCATCGCCGAGTGCGTACGGGCGCACGCGGCGGGCCAGGACGTCGCCCGGCTCCACTCCGGCGACCCGTCGATCTTCAGCGCCGTCGCGGAGCAGATGCGGCGGCTCGACGCGGCCGGCATCCCCTACGAGGTCGTCCCGGGCGTCCCCGCCTTCGCCGCCGCGGCCGCCGCGCTGAAGCGGGAGCTGACGGTCCCCACCGTCGGCCAGACGGTGATCCTGACCCGCGTCGCCCAGCAGGCCACGCCGATGCCGCCCGGCGAGGACCTGGCCACCCTGGGCCGCAGCGGCGCGCTGCTGGTGCTGCACCTGGCCACGCGCTACGTGGACCGGGTGGTGGACGAACTGCTGCCGCACTACGGGGCCGAGTGCCCGGTCGCCGTGGTGGCGATGGCCAGCCGCCCCGACGAGCTGATCCTGCGCGGCACCCTGGCCGACATCGCGGCCCAGGTGAAGCAGCACGGGCTGGTCCGCACCGCCGTCATCGTGGTGGGCCGCACGCTGGGCGCCGAGCAGTTCCGCGACAGCCACCTGTACTCCCCCGAGCGCGACCGGCATGTCTGCTGAACCGGGCCGCGCGCCGGACCGGCACGTCCTGATCCTGGGCGGCACGACGGAGGCCCGCCGCCTCGCCGTCGAGCTGGCCGCAGCCGGTACGCGCGCCGGGGCCGCGGCGGACGGCGCCCACGCGGGCTCAGCCCCCGACGCGGGCACGGCCCGGCGCGGGCCGGCGGAGAGGGTCCGGGTGACCACCTCGCTCGCGGGGCGGGTTGCCGCCCCCGTGCTCCCGCCGGGCGAGACGCGGATCGGCGGCTTCGGCGGGCCCGCCGGGCTGGCGGCGTGGATCAGCGCCCACCAGGTCACCCACCTGGTGGACGCCACCCACCCCTTCGCGGAGCGGATGAGCTTCAACGCGGCCGAGGCGGCAGCCCTTTCGGGGGTCCCGCTGCTGGCGCTGCGCCGCCCCGGCTGGACGCCGGAGCCCGGCGACGCCTGGACCTACGCGGACTCCCTGGCCGACGCGGCCGAGCTGCTCCCCGCCCTCGGCACGCGTGCCTTCCTCACCACCGGCCGGACGGGACTGCACGGCTTCGCGCACCTCACCGAGACCTGGTTCCTGGTGCGCTCGGTGGACCCTCCCCCAGACTTCGTCCGGGGGGACCCCCAGGCCTCTCCGGTGCCGCCGCGGCTGGAAGTCCTGCTGGCCCGCGGGCCGTTCACGCTGGCCGACGAGCGGGAGCTGCTGGCCCGGCACCGTATCGACGTACTGGTCACGAAGGACAGCGGAGGAACGGCCACCTCCCCGAAGCTCACCGCCGCCCGCGAGGCCGGCATCCCGGTCCTCGTCGTACGCCGGCCCGCGGTCCCGCAGGGCGTGGTGGAGGCGGAGTCCGTGGCCGCGGCGCTGCACTGGCTGCGCTACGATCACGCGCACTGATCGTTCAGGTGTGCGAAGTATGAGGGGGGCGGGCATGGGGTCCGGCGGCAGAATCCCGGGAGCCGTGACGGCTCTGCTGGTCGGCGGCCTGCTGGCCGGCGGGTGCTCGGGCGGCGGACCGGCCGGGAAACCGGCCGCGGTTCCGGCGACGACCGCCCCGGCCTCCCCGGCCGAGCCGTCCGCGTCGCCGACGGCCTCCGCCGCGTCGCCGTCGCCCGCTCAGGCGCCCTCGGCCGCCCCGACCCCCGGCCCCGCGCAGGGGCAGGAGTCGCGGCGGCCGACCGCCGCGGCGCCCCGGCCGACCGCGCAGCGCACCTCATCGGTGCCGCAGAACCCCCACCGCGGCCCCACTCCGCCGCCGGCGCCGCCCAAGCCCCCGATCGAGCCCTGGACGCCGCCGCCGTTCGACCCGAACGACCCGTCGATCCCGAAGGTGACCCTGCCGCCGCTGCCGTAGGCCGGATGCCGTCCAACGGGTCCCGGCCAACGGGTCCCGTTGGCCGGCCCCGGTCAGCCGACCCCGGTCAGCCGGTCCCGGTCACGGGTACCGGCGCGGCGTCCACGTGATCCGCGAGCCGTCGGCCCGCTCGGTGACCTGCGTCTGCGAGGACCCGATCAGCAGGAGCGTGCGCATGTCCACCTCGGACGGCTCCAGTTCGGCGAGGGTGACGGTCCGCACCGACTGCTCCGGCCCGCCCACGTCCCGGGCGACGACCACCGGGGTCTCGGGGGCGCGCAGTTCCAGCAGCAGCTCGCGGGCCTTCGCCACCTGCCACGTCCGGCTGCGCGAGCCGGGGTTGTACAGGGCGAGGACCAGGTCCGCCGAGGCCGCGGCGCGCAGCCGCTCCGCGATGACCTCCCAGGGCTTGAGCCGGTCCGAGAGGGAGATGGTGGCGTAGTCGTGGCCGAGCGGGGCGCCGGCCGCGGCGGCCGCCGCGTTGGCCGCGGTCACCCCCGGCAGGACCCGTACGGGCACGTCCTTGTACTCGGCCTGCCCGGCGACCTCCAGGACCGCCGTGGCCATGGCGAAGACCCCGGGGTCGCCGCCGGAGACCACGGCCACCCGCTGCCCGCGCCGGGCGAGGTCGAGGGCGAACTCGGCGCGCTCGGACTCCACCTTGTTGTCGGAGCCGTGCCGGATCTGGCCCGGCTTGACCGGGACCCGGTCCAGGTAGGTGGTGTAGCCGACGAGCACCTCGGCGTCGGCCAGCGCCCGCCGGGTCTCGGGGGTCAGCCACAGCGGCCCGGCGGGTCCGGTGCCGACGACCACGACCTCGCCGGGGCCGGACGGCACGCTGCCCGGGTTGCCGATCCGGCTGGGCACGACGGCGACGGCGAAGTACGGCACGGACTCCGGGTCGGTCTCCGCCAGGATCCCGGTCCGCTCGCCGGCCATGGTGGCGCGCTCGACGTAACGGGCCTCGGCCAGCCGGCCGCTGCGCTCCATCGCCCCGCGCACGGCGGGGAAGGTCCGGCCGAGCTTCATCACGACCGCCGAGTCGGTGGCCGCCAGGCGGGCGGTGAGCTCCTCCTCGGGCAGGGTGCCGGGGAGGATGGTCAGCACCTCCTCGCCCTCCACGAGCGGGGTGCCGAGCCGGGCGGCGGCGGCGCTCACCGACGTCACACCGGGGATCACCTCGGTCTCGTACCGGTGCGCGAGCCGCTTGTGCATGTGCATGTACGAGCTGTAGAAGAGCGGATCGCCCTCGGCGAGGACGGCGACGGTCCGGCCGGCGTCGAGGTGCACGGCCAGCCGGGCGGCGGCGGACTCGTAGAACTCCTCCATCGCGCCCTGGTAGCCGCCGGGGTGGTCGGTGGTCTCGGTGGTGACCGGATAGACCAGCGGTTCCTCGATCTGGTGCTCCCGCAGGTGCTCCGCGGCGATCGACCGGGCGATGGACCGCCCGTGCCGCGCACTGTGATAGGCCACGACATCCGCCGCGCCGATCACCTCGACGGCCCGCAAGGTCATCAGCTTCGGATCGCCGGGCCCCAGCCCGACCCCGTACAGCCTCCCCTTGCCGCTCATCTCGCTCATTCGGCCACGCTCGCAATGGCGTTGACCGCGGCGGCGGCGATGGCGCTGCCGCCCCGCCGCCCGCGCACGACCAGGTGGTCGAGCCCGGAGGCGTGCGCGGCGAGGGCGTCCTTGGATTCGGCGGCGCCGATGAAGCCGACGGGCACACCGATGACGGCGGCGGGACGCGGGGCCCCCTCCTCGATCATCTCGAGCAGCCGGAACAGCGCGGTCGGCGCATTGCCGACGGCGATGACCGAGCCCTCCAACAGACCCCGGTCGCGCCAGACTTCGAGCGCGGCCGCGCTGCGCGTGGTCCCCATCTTCGCGGCGAGCTCCGGCACCGCCGGGTCGGACAGCGTGCAGATCACCTCGTTGTCGGCGGGCAGCCGCTTGCGGGTGACCCCGCTGGCGACCATCTGCACGTCGCACAGGATCGGCGCCCCCGCCTCGAGCGCGGCCCGGGCCCGCAGCACCACCTCGGGCGTGTACCCGAGGTCCTTCGTCAGGTCGGTCATCCCGCAGGCGTGAATCATGCGCACCGCGACCTGGGCGACGGAGGCGGGCAGCCCGGAGAGGTCCGCCTCGGCGCGGATCGTGGCAAAGGACTGGCGGTAGATCGAGGCGCCGTCCTTCTCGTACTCGAACACTGTGTACTCGCTCATTTCTTCACTACGTCGGGATCGATGCGGGCGTCCGCGAGGACCGCGGGAAGTTCGGGGGCCGGTACGTCGTGCCGTGCGGGCCGGCCGGGGGCGCCGACCCGGTACCCGCCCGGAGTCGCGACCACGTCCACCCAGGCGGTGCCGCGCGGGTGCCCGCAGCGGCGTTCACACCCGGACCAGTGCACGGGCAGCGCTCCGCGCGTCCGCCGTACGACGTCTCGCGCGTCGGCGCGCACGTCCGCAAGGGACTTGGCGCAACCGGGCTTTCCCGTACAGCCGGTGACGGACCGCCAGGGATCGCCGGGGTCGGTGACCAGGCCGGCGTGGACGGCCGGGGCCTCGCCGCCGACGACGATGCTGCGCCACGGGGTAATCCGCAACTCGCCGGGCAGGGTCCGCCATTGGGCGGTGGTGAGCCGCCCCAGGGGGACCAGTACGCACAGCGCGTCCGCGTGCATCCCGGGCGCGGGCGGCGGCGCGTACGGCCGGGGCGCGTCGGGCACGTACCGCGCGGCGATGCCCGAGGCGGCGAGCCGGCGCACGAACTCGGCCTCCCCGAGCGCGTGTTCGGGGGGCAACTCGACGACACGCCACGCCCGCGTACCTGCGTCGGCGGCGGCGTCGAGGAACAGGTGGGCGGCCACCAGGGCGGCCCCGGGCGCGTCCTCTTCCGCGACCTCGACGGCGTCGCGGGCCGACCCTAGGCGCAGCAGCGTACGGCCGCCCGCGTCCGGGCCGAGCAGGGTGACGTCGGGTTCGAGCGCGGCCACGTCACCCCGTCCGTCATCGACGGCGAACAGGAACCGCCCGGACAGGGCGGCGGCCTTCGGGTCCGCACAGAGCAGCGCGTCCAGCGCCCGCACCGGGCCGGGGTCGGCGAGCGGGGTCGCGACGATGTTCCGGACCCGCTCGTGGGACGGGGCGGGCAGCAGCCCGGCCCCGTCGAGCAGCTCGGCGAGCCCGGCGCCGCAGCCGTCGGGGAGCCCGCGCAGCTGCACGTTCCCCCGCGAGGTCAGCTCCAGGTGCCCGTCCCCGAACCGGTCGGCGGCCACGGCCAGCGCGGCGGCCTGCGAGGCGCTGAGCAGCCCGCCGGGTATCCGCACCCGCGCGAGGAACCCGTCGTCCGCGGCATGCAGCCGCAGCGCGCCAGGGCAGGCGTCACCGCGCTCCCGTATGACGGGCTCGTCCCGCGATGCGGCGGCAGGGGGCTGTGACATGGCGGCGAGCATACCCACGATTCCCTCCCCCCGACCTGTGTCCGTCACCACCCCACCCCCTCCGACCAGCCCAATCCGGCCCCACCACCCCAATCCAGCCGCACCCCGCCAACCCCGCCCCACCGGACCCCATCCAGCCCCACCGGACACAACCCAGCCCCACCGGACCCCACCCAGCCCTACCTCGCCAACCCCCCGGCCCACCGGACCCCATCCGCCCCGCCGGACACAACCCCGCCCCACCGGACCCCACCCAGCCCTACCTCGCCAACCCAGCTCCACCGGGCCCCATCCAGCCCCGCCGGCGTTTGAGGCGCGGGGGCCCGGGGGCAGAGCCCCCGCAACGGCGCCGCACCCGACTCCGCCCCACCGAGCCCGATCCAGCCCCACCGGCAGGGGCACGGCGGAGCCCCGGCAACGGCCCCGCACCCGACCGCCCCGGCTCCCGACCGCCCACGCCACCCCCGACCCCGGGAACGCCCGAGCCCCCAACCCCCGCACCGGCGCGAACCCGACCACCCCCACCCTCCCGGCAACGGCACGCGCCCCCGTAGGATGATCCCCGGCGGCGCCACACGGCCCGCCATCGCCGAGGACGGCGACATGGGAGGAAGCCCGGTGCAATTCCGGCGCGGTCCCGCCACTGTGAACCCCGCGGAGCGACCCGCTCGGCCGGGGTGAGTCAGGAACTCCCGCCGTCCTCACTGCCCGGGGCGCGGAAACCCCGAGGAAGGCCTGCCGCCGCATGATCCTGCTGCTGTCGACGTCCGACACCGATCTGCTCAGCGCCCGTGCCGCGAACACGGCCGACGGCCCCGTCCCGTACCGGTTCGCGAACCCCTCCCGCCTTCCCCTCGACGACCTCCCCGGCCTCCTCGACGGCGTCGACCTGGTCGTCGTACGCCTCCTCGGCGGCCTGCGCGCCTGGCAGGAGGGCCTCGACCTCCTCCTCGCCCCCGGCCAGACCCGCCCGGTCGTGGTACTGACCGGCGAACAGGCCCCGGACGCCCAGCTGATGGAGGCCTCCACGGTGCCGATCGGCATCGCGGCCGAGGCCCACGGCTACCTCGCGCACGGCGGCCCCGCCAACCTCGACCAGCTGGCCCGCTTCCTCTCCGACACCGTCCTCCTCACCGGCCACGGCTTCGAGCCGCCGGCCGCCTCCCCCACCTGGGGCCCCCTGGAGCGCGCTCCCCACACCTCAGCCGGCCCCCCCATCGCCGTGCTCTACTACCGCGCCCACCAGATGAGCGGCAACACCGCCTTCGTACACGCCCTGTGCGAGGCCATCGAGGCCCACGGCGCGCAGCCGCTCCCCCTCTACGTCTCCTCCCTCCGCACCCCGGAGCCGGAGCTCCTCGCCGCACTGTCCGGCGTCGACGCCGTCATCACGACGGTCCTCGCGGCCGGCGGCACCCGCCCCGCCACCGCCTCCGCCGGCGGTGACGACGAGTCCTGGGACGCCGGCGCCCTCGCCGCCCTCGGCGTGCCGATCCTCCAGGCCCTCTGCCTGACCGGTTCCCGCTCCACCTGGGAGGAGAACGACGAGGGCCTGTCCCCCCTCGACGCCGCCACCCAGGTCGCCGTACCGGAGTTCGACGGCCGCCTGATCACCGTCCCGTTCTCCTTCAAGGAGCTCGACGAGGACGGCCTGCCCGCCTACGTGGCCGACCCCGAGCGCGCCGCCCGCGTAGCCGGCATCGCCGTGCGCCACGCGCGCCTGCGCCACATCGAGCGCCGCGACAAGCGCATCGCCCTCGTCCTCTCCGCGTACCCCACCAAGCACTCCCGCATCGGCAACGCGGTGGGCCTGGACACCCCGGCCAGCGCGGTGGAGCTCCTCCGCACCCTGATCGCCGAGGGCTACGACTTCGGCCCGGTCCCCGAGATCCCGGGCCTGGTGTCCGGCGACGGCGACGAGCTGATCCGCGCCCTGATCGAGGCCGGCGGCCACGACCAGGACTGGCTCACCGAGGAGCAGCTGGCCCGCAACCCGGTCCGCATCCCGGCCGCGGACTACAAGCGCTGGTTCGCCGAACTCCCCGCCGACCTCCGTGCGAACGTCGAGGAGCACTGGGGCGAGGCCCCCGGCTCGATGTTCGTCGACCGCTCGTCCAACCCCGAGGGCGACATCGTCCTGGCCGCCCTGCGCCGCGGGAACCTCCTCATCCTCATCCAGCCGCCGCGCGGCTTCGGCGAGAACCCGATCGCGATCTACCACGACCCGGACCTCCCCCCGTCGCACCACTACCTGGCCGCGTACCGCTGGATCCAGGCGAGCGCCGCGGACGGCGGCTTCGGCGCCGACGCGATGATCCACCTGGGCAAGCACGGCAACCTCGAATGGCTCCCGGGCAAGAACGCCGGCCTGTCCGCCTCCTGCGCGCCCGACGCGGCCCTCGGCGACCTCCCCCTCATCTACCCGTTCCTGGTCAACGACCCGGGAGAAGGCACGCAGGCCAAGCGCCGCGTGCACGCGACCCTCATCGACCACCTGGTCCCCCCCATGGCCCGGGCCGAGTCCTACGGCGACATCGCCCGCCTGGAACAGCACCTGGACGAGTACGCGCAGATCTCCGCGATGGACCCGGCCAAACTCCCGGCCATCCGCGCCCAGATCTGGACCCTGATCCAGGCCGCGAAGCTCGACCACGACCTGGGCCTGGCCGAACGCCCCGACGACGACGGCTTCGACGACTTCCTCCTCCACGTCGACGGCTGGCTGTGCGAGGTCAAGGACGCCCAGATCCGCGACGGGCTGCACGTCCTCGGCGGCGCCCCGACCGGCGCGTCCCGCGTCAACCTGGTCCTCGCCATCCTCCGCGCCCGTCAGATCTGGGGCGGTACGACGGCGCTCCCGGGCCTGCGCGAGGCCCTGGGCCTCGACGAGTCGGCGGCCACCCGCACCTCGGCGGACGCCGTGGAGGAACAGGCCCGCGCCCTGGTCCAGGCGATGGAGGACGCGAACTGGTCCCTGGACGCCGTCCCCTCGGTCGCGGCGGGCCATTCCGCGGAGGTCGCGGCGGTCCTGTCCTTCGCGGCCCGCGAGGTGGTCCCGCGCCTGGCCGGCACCACGGACGAGATCGCGCACGTCGTGTCGGCCCTGGACGGCTCGTTCATCCCGGCGGGCCCCTCCGGCTCCCCTCTCCGCGGCCTGGTCAACGTCCTGCCGACGGGCCGCAACTTCTACTCGGTCGACCCCAAGGCCGTCCCCTCCCGCCTCGCGTGGGAGACGGGCCAGGCCCTGGCTGAGTCCCTCCTCACCCGCTACCGCACGGACAACGGCGAGTGGCCGGCCTCCGTCGGCCTCTCCCTCTGGGGCACGAGCGCGATGCGCACGGCGGGCGACGACGTCGCGGAAGCCCTCTCCCTCCTCGGCATCCGCCCGGTGTGGGACGAGGCCTCGCGCCGCGTCACCGGCCTGGAAGCCATCCCCCTCGCCGAACTCGGCCGCCCCCGCATCGACGTCACCCTCCGCATTTCGGGCTTCTTTCGCGACGCGTTCCCGCACGTCATCGGCCTCCTGGACGACGCGGTCCGGCTGGCGGCGTCCCTCGACGAGCCGGCCTCGGACAACTACATCCGCGCGCACGCCCAGGCGGACATCGCTCTGCACGGCGACGAACGGCGTGCCACGACCCGCATCTTCGGCTCCCGCCCGGGCACCTACGGCGCGGGCATCCTCCAGCTGATCGACAGCCGCGACTGGCGCACGGACGCCGACCTGGCCGAGGTCTACACGGTCTGGGGCGGCTACGCGTACGGCCGCGGACTGGAGGGCCGCCCGGCCCGCGACGAGATGGAAACCGCCTACAAGCGCATCACCGTCGCCGCAAAGAACACGGACACCCGCGAACACGACATCGCCGACTCGGACGACTACTTCCAGTACCACGGCGGCATGGTGGCCACGGTCCGCGCCCTGCGCGGCACGGCCCCCGAGGCGTACATCGGCGACTCGACCCGCCCCGAAACGGTCAAGACCCGCACCTTGGTCGAGGAAACGTCCCGCGTCTTCCGCGCCCGCGTCGTGAACCCCAAGTGGATCGAGGCGATGCGCCGCCACGGCTACAAGGGCGCCTTCGAACTCGCCGCCACGGTCGACTACCTCTTCGGCTACGACGCCACGACGGGCGTGGTCGCGGACTGGATGTACGACAAACTCACGGAGACCTACGTCCTGGACCCGGAGAACCGCGCCTTCCTCGAAGCGGCCAATCCCTGGGCCCTGCACGGCATCGCGGAACGCCTCCTCGAGGCCGAATCCCGCGGCATGTGGGAAAAGCCGGACCCCCAGATCCTCGAATCCCTCCGCCAGGTCTACCTGGACACGGAAGGCAACCTGGAAGGCGAGTCCGACTAGCAACGCCGGCACCCCGACCCCCGGCGCCGCACACGAAGGCCGGCCCCCTCACCCACCCAAAGGGCGAGGAGGCCGGCCTTCTCGCCGTCATGCCCACGGGCCGTCGGCGACGTCCCGCAGCCGCCGGGGCTGCGCGCAATCCCTCGAAGGGGGGCATCGACACCTGCGGGTGATTCGAACGGGGCCTTTCTCAGCGGCCCCGGCCGGGCAGGACATCTGTGCGGGCTTTCGCTCCCCGCGCCCCGTGACGCCGCTCTGAGCAGCCACGTTCTTGCGTCGTCAGTTCGCGGCCGCGGCACCTCGGGAGGAATCTTGCGATCCGTGCACGTTCATGTGGCGTTCGACCCGGCAGCGGGCGGGGGTGGCCGCGGATGAGTCTGCGCATCAGGCTGCTCAAGCGGCCCGCGCCCGCCGAGCCGGCCGTCTCCGAGAGTGAGCGGCGGCTCTTCGGCGGGCCCCTGCGGTACGACGCCGGCTGGGCCAACCACGACTACGCCCGGCTGGAGAGCCGGCTCCTGACCACCCTGCGCTCCATGCCCCGGATGGCCGGCGGGACGATGCGGCTCGCCTGGGACACCGACCGGCGGGCGCTGCTCACCGTCGCCTTCGCCGAGGCCGGGCAGGGAGTCACCTCCGCCGTCGGGCTGCTCGTCCTGAGCCGGGTGCTCCGCACGCTGCTCGGGGCGGGCAGCGCCGCCGACCGGCTGCACGGCGCCCTGCCCGCCCTCGCCGCGGGCGCGCTGGTCGCCGTACTGGGCGCCGTACTGGCCTCGTGGTCCACGGCGGCCGCCGGGCGGCTGGAGCCCAAGGTGGAGCGGGCCGCGCACGAGCAGTACCTCAAGGCGGCCGTCGAGGTGGAGCTCGAGGCCATCGAGGACGGGGAGTTCCGGCGGCTGCTCGACAGCGCCCAGTGGGGTCCGCCGTCGGCCCGCCGGACCGTCGGGGCCTGCGTGGCCACCCTCGGCGGGCTGATCTCGCTGGTCGCCACCGCCGGGGTGCTCACCGTGCTGCACCCGCTGCTGCTGCCCATGCTGCTGCTGATCGCCGCCCCGCGCGGCTGGGGCGCGATGCGGGTGGCCCAGCGCCGCTACCTCTCCATGATCACCTGGGTGGAACACGTCCGCGCCGCCCGCCTCATCGGCCAGCTGCTGATCTCCCGTACGTCGGCCCCCGAGGTGCGGGTGCACGGAGTCGGGCGCTACCTCCTCGGCCACTACCGCAACATGGCCGAGCACGCCGAGGGCGAGGCCACCCGCCTCGCCAAGGACAAGGCGGCCACCGAACTGCTCGCCGCCGCGCTCTCCGGCGTCGCGGCCCTCGTCACCTACACGGCGATGGGCGTGCTCATCGTCACCGGCCGGATGGACCTCGCCGTCGCCGGCACCGCCGTGATCGCGGTGCGCACCGGCTCGGCCAGCCTCGGCTCCCTCGTCGCCACCACCAACACCCTGCACGAGGAGTCCCTGTACGTGAGGGACTTGGAACGGTTCGTCGCCGAGGCCGGCCGCCGCGCCGTCCCGGCCGGCGGAGCGCCCCTGCCCGAGCGGCTCGGCACGCTGCGGCTCGAAGACGTCTCCTTCAGCTACCCGGACCGCGAAGAGCCGGCCCTGAGCGGCGTCTCCCTCACCATCGAGGCGGGCACCGTCGTCGCCCTCGTCGGCGAGAACGGCTCCGGCAAGAGCACCCTCGTCAAACTCCTCGCCGGTCTGCACCTGCCCGACTCCGGCACGCTGACCTGGGACGGGGTCGACGTACGGGAGGCCGACCGGGAGCAGGTCTTCGACCGGGTCTCGCTGCTCACCCAGGACTTCGAGCGCTGGCCGGTGACCGCCCGTACCAACATCGCCATCGGCCGGCCCGGCACCGGGAGCGAGGACGGCTCCCCGGAGCAGACCGCCGGCGTGGCGGCCGCGGCCCGGTACGCGGGCGCCGACCGGGTCGTCGAGAAGCTCCCGCACGGCTACGAGACGCTGCTCGCCCGCATGTTCAGGGGTGCGTCGGAGCTGTCCGGCGGCCAGTGGCAGACGTTCGGACTGGCCCGCACCCGCTTCCGCGACGCGCGCGTGCTGGTCGTGGACGAGCCCACTTCGGCGCTGGACCCGGAGGCGGAGATCGCCGCCTTCGACAGCATCCGCGGCCTGGCCGGCCCGCAGCGCGCGGTCGTCCTGGTCACCCACCGCATGTCGGGGGTGCGGTACGCCGACGTGATCTACGTGCTGCACGAGGGGCGGCTCGTCGAACAGGGCGGCCACGAGGAGCTGCTGGCCCTGGGCGGCCGCTACGCCACCATGTTCCGGATCCAGGCCGCCCAGTACCGCGACAGCGACACGTCCGGGCGAGAGGTCCCTATCCCCTGCCAGGCGGCCGCGCCGCTGAACGACCCGTCCGTCACCTGAAGCAGTGAACTCCCCCTTATCCCAAGGCCACCAGGGGTAGGGCACTGCTGATCTCGTGCGGGGGCCGGGCCCACCGGCCCCCGCACCCATGGACGAAAGGCCGGCCCTGCCGTGACGCAGCCGTTTCAACTGCCGGATTTCTATGTGCCTTATCCGGCGCGACTGAACCCCCACCTGGAGGACGCGAGGGTCCACACCAAGCAATGGGCGCGCGCACTCGGGATGCTGGAAGGTTCCGGCGTCTGGGAGGAGAGAGACCTCGACTCGCACGACTACGCGCTGCTGTGCTCGTACACCCACCCCGACTGCGACAGCGAGGCGCTGTCGCTGGTCACCGACTGGTACGTCTGGGTCTTCTTCTTCGACGACCACTTCCTGGAGATGTACAAGCGCTCGCAGGACCGCGACGGGGCCAAGGACTACCTCGACAGGCTCGCCGCCTTCATGCCGATGGATCTGGCCGACGGCTTCCCCGAGCCCACCAACCCCGTGGAGGCGGGCCTCGCGGACCTCTGGCGGCGTACCGTTCCTGCCATGTCGGTGGACTGGAGGGAACGGTTCTCCGAGTCCACGAAGAACCTCCTCAACGAGTCCATGTGGGAACTGGCCAACATCAACATCGGACGCGTGGCGAACCCCCTCGAGTACATCGAGATGCGCCGCAAGGTGGGCGGCGCCCCCTGGTCCGCCGGCCTGATCGAGTACGTCTCCGCCGAGGTCCCGGCCCGCGTGGCGCACTCGCGGCCGCTCGGCGTGCTCCGCGACGCCTTCTCCGACGCCGTGCACATCAGGAACGACATCTTCTCCTACCAGCGCGAGGTCGCCGACGAGGGTGAACTCTCCAACGCGATCCTGGTGTTGGAGACCTTCCTCGGCTGCACCACCCAGGAGGCCGCTGAGTCCTCCAATGACCTGCTCACCTCCCGCCTCCAGCAGTTCGAGCAGACCGCGCTCGGCGAGCTCCCCCAGCTCTTCGCCGACCACGCCATGAACCCGGCCGAGATCGCCGCCGTCCTCGCCTACGCCAAGGGCCTGCAGGACTGGCAGTCGGGCGGCCACGAGTGGCACATGGTCTCCAGCCGCTACATGAACAAGGAGGCCCGGGCCACCGCCCCGCTCACCCTGCCCTTCCTCCCGTCCGGGCTCGGCACCGCCGCGCTCGACCTGCGGTCCGTCTTCACCCAGCGCTCGATGGACATGCGGCGCCGCTCCTTCACGCACGTCCCGTTCGAGAAGACGGGGCCTTCCGTCATTCCCGACATCTACATGCCGCACCAGCTGAACCTCAGCCCCCACCTCGCGCACGCGCGCGAGGAATCGGTGGCGTGGTCCAAGCGGATGGGCCTGCTCGACCCCCAGCCCGGCGACCCGGGCTCGGCGATCTGGACCGAAGCCAAGCTGCGGGGCTACGACTTCGCGGTCTGCTCGGCCGGACTCGACCCGGACGCCACCCCGGAGGAGCTGGCCCTCAACGCCTCCTGGCTGACCTGGGGCACCTACGGGGACGACTACTACCCGGTGGTGTTCGCGCAGGCCAAGAACCTGCCGGCGGCCAAGGCCACCACGGCGCGGCTCGTCGCGATGATCCCCGTCGACCACGCGGACCAGCCGGAGCCGGCGACGGCGATGGAGCGGGCGCTGGCCGACCTCTGGGTGCGCACCAGCGCCGGCATGTCCGCGCAGCAGCGCACCGAGTTCCGGGCCACGCTGGTGGACATGCTGGAGAGCTGGCTGTGGGAGGTGGACAACCAGATCCAGAACCGCATCCCGGACCCGGTGGACTACGCCGAGATGCGCCGCCGCACCTTCGGCACCTATCTCACGATGTACCTGTGCCGGCTGGGGCACCAGGGGCGGGGCGTTCCGGAGGAGATCTACTCCTCGGGGACGATCCGGTCGCTGGAGAACGCCGTCGCGGACGCCGCCTGCCTGATCAACGACGTCTTCTCCTACCAGAAGGAGGTGGAGGTCGAGGGCGAGGTCCACAACTACATCCTCGTCACACGGAACTTCTTCGACATCGACTACGCGGAGGCGCTGCACATCTGCCATGCGCTGATGACCCAGCGCACGGAGGAGTTCGAGCACATCGTCGCGAACCAGCTGCCGCTGCTCTACGACGACTGGAAGCTCGGCGACGAGGCGCGGGGCGCCCTGGACGCGTACGTCGGCGAGCTGAAGGACTGGCACGCCGCGATCCTCAACTGGCACCAGAAGATCGCCCGTTACCGCCCGCAGGACCTGCACGGGCTGCCCGACGCGCTGTCCACCGGCGTCCTGGACTCCGGTTTCGGCATGTCGGCCGCCCGGATCTCGCTGCCCGTCTGAGCCCGGAGGCGGAGGCGGTCCCCGCGCCCGCCCCCGCTTCGCCGGTCAGAACTCGTCGCTCGTGTGCGGCAGCAGATCGGTCCGCAGAGCCGCGTCCAGCGCCGCCGCCGCGCCGGGCGTGTGCTCGGCGACCAGCCCGGCGGCGACCAGCTCGACGGCCCGGGTCCCGCCCAGGTAGCAGGCGGCCAGCTCCCGTACGTCCAGGACCAGGTCCGGCGCCGCCCGTGCGGGCTCGTACGCGGCCCCGCCCGGCCCGGCCTTCAGCCGGAAGCGCCCGGCGTTCGCGGGCAGCCGTACGTCGGTCAGCTCCAGCACCAGTTCCACCGGCGCGGCCCAGGACCGCTCGGTCAGCGCCGCCCGTACGTCGACCAGGCGCAGCCAGAGCGCCGGGAACTGGCCGGTGACCCGCACCTGGTCCCGGTCGGCGGCGAAGTGCAGCAGCGGGTCGTCGGCCGGGCGGCCCCAGGCGGTGACCCGGCCGGTGAGGTCGAGGGCGGCGAGGCACTCCCACAGGGCGGCGGCGACCGCCGGGGTGTCGGCCTCCAGCTCCTCCACGCGGACCAGGCCCGGTGTGCGGACGGGCCCGCTGTCGTCCTCCGGCTTGGTGCGGTAGAGCACGTAGCCGGCGATGGGCTCCCCCGGGTCGCCCAGGACGATGATCCGCGGCGGGCTCAACTCCTCGTCGTCCTCGTCCTGTTCGGCCAGCCACTCCTGGCTCCACCGCTCGGGGCTGCGGGTCGGCCGGCCGGCCCGCCCGGCTCGGGCGGCCTCGTGGAAGGGCCCGATGACGGCGAGCGCCTCGTCCGGGGCGACGAGGCGCAGCGGACGCCGGTCCGGGGCGATGCGCAGGGGCAGCGGCCGGGTGGAGTCGATCTCGATGGTGACGCCGGTGGTCGCGCCGCCGTAGCCGAAGCGGCCGTAGATGGCGGCCTCGGAGGCCCAGAGGGCGGCGAGGGGGCTGTCGGCGGCCGAGGCGCGCCGCAGCTGCTCGGCCATGAGGGCGGTGAGTACGCCGCGGCGGCGGTGGGTGGGGGCGACGGAGACGAAGGTGAGCCCGGGGCAGCGCAGGTCTGCCCCGGGGACCGAGAGCCGGAAGTCGTGGGCGGCCATGAAGCCGACCAGGGTGTCGCCGTCGTAGGCGCCGATCCGGCTGCAGCGCTCCAGCAGGGCGTGGTGCCGTTCGCGGCCCTCCTTCTCGGGCCGGTCGTTGAAGACCAGGTACGCGAGCTCCAGAGCACGGTCGATGTCGGCCTCGGGTACCTCGCGGATGTCCACCATGATCACGAGACTAATCGGTCATCGGGGGACCGGTCACCTCATAGTGGCTGGATCTGCGCGTTTGACCAGTTTGCAGCGGGCGCGCAGGTCCGTGTGTCCACCCGGCCGCGCACGCGTCACCCGGTGGTGGGACCCGTCCAGCCCGCCGGGACGTGTCCGATCCGGACGCGTTGCGGGTGGTCGCCGACGGGCACGGACACCCGCTTGGCTCCGGTGGCGAAGTCGATGGCGGTCACCCGGTCCGAACCGCTCTCGGAGATCACGCAGGCCGTGCCGTCGCCGTCGACGGTGGCCCAGTACGGCTTGTCGGCGGGCACCAGCGGCCCCTCGGTGAGGGTGGCCCGGTCCACGACGGTCACGTAGTCGTCCATGGTGCCGGCGACGCAGAGCTTGGTCCCGTCGGGGCTCATCGACATGCCGTGGTGGCGGGAGTCGTTGACCCACTTGGTGCGGTCGGTGCTGGTGGCCGGGTTCTCGGGGAGGGTCTTGAGGCGGGTGATCCGGTCGGCGGCCACGTCGTACTCCAGGAAGCCGTTGAAGAACGACACCTGGAAGTAGAGCTTCGACTCGTCGGGGCTGAAGGAGACGGGGCGCACGGCGTCGGACAGGTCCCGGCGGCCGAAGGCGTCCAGCCGCTCGCGCATGTCGATCACCTTGACCGTGCGGAAGGTCTGCGCGTCCACCACCGTGATCTTCCGGTCGCCCTTCGTCCAGTCCAGCCAGGACGCGTCGAGGGCGGAGGTCACGTCGCCGATGGAGCTGTTCCACAGGTAGCGGCCGCCGTCGGTGAAGCTGTTCTCGTGGGGCTTGTCGCCGGTGCCGAAGGAGCCGACCTGCCGGCCCGTGGCGATGTCGAGGACGTGCACGGTGTCGGCGGTGGAGGCCGATACCGCGATCCGGGTCCCGTCGGGCGAGACGGCCATGTGGTCGGCGCGGTAACCGGCCACGGGGAAGCGCCAGTTGATCCGCCCGGTCCGTACGTCGATGGACACGACGTCGGCGAAGCTGGGCCGGGAGGCGACGACGGCCGAGCCGTCGGGGGTGGTGTACATGTCGTCCACGAACTGGTCGTGGCCCTCGCCGGCGGTTTCCCGGATGCCGAGGAAGAAGCCGAGCTTGATCGGGTTGAGGTAGATCTCCCGCAGCCGCTCCTCCTTGTCGGGTATGACGTTGATCCGGCCGACCTTGGCGAGATCGCCGGTGGAGGCGAGGACGTCGGCGGTCCCCTCCCAGTTGTTCCCGACGAAGAGCACCTCGCGCAGGCCGCCGTCGCCGGGAGCGGCCGCGGCGGGCGCGCCGGGAGCGAGGGAGGACAGCAGGGTGGCCGCGGCGAGCGCGCCCAAGGTGCGGAGGGTACGTGACATCCGTTCAACTCCGGTGGGGGGAAGGGATGGAGAAGGTGCCTCCTGTTACCGGCCGGTAAAATAGGCGGAACGCGAAAAGGGCGCAACCCCTAAGCGGTCTCGGGGGTTGCGCCCTTCCTCACGTACGCGGTTCAGCCCTTCAAGCGACGGAGCCGATCCGGCCGATCACGGCGCTCGAGACGCCCTGCGGATCGGGGTGGATCGGGATGTGCGCGCCGGTCAGCGCGACGCCGCTGCCGCCGCGGCGGTTCGCGACGATCTCTGCGCCGATGGACAGCGCGGTCTCCTCCGGGGAGCGGGCGCCGAGGTCCAGGCCGATCGGGGAGCGCAGCCGGGCCAGTTCGAGCTCGGTCACGCCGACCTCGCGGAGCCGCTTGTTGCGGTCCTCGTGGGTGCGGCGGGAGCCCATGGCGCCGACGTAGGCGACGGGCAGCCTGAGGGCCAGTTCGAGGAGCGGGACGTCGAACTTGGCGTCGTGGGTGAGCACGCACAGGACGGTGCGGCCGTCCACCGAGCCCTCCGAGGACTGCGACTCCAGGTAGCGGTGCGGCCAGTCGACGACGATCTCGTCCGCCTCGGGGAAGCGGGTCTTCGTCGCGAAGACGGGCCGCGCGTCGCAGACGGTGACCCGGTAGCCGAGGAACTTTCCGATGCGCACGAGGGCGGAGGCGAAGTCGATGGCACCGAAGACGATCATCCGCGGGGGCGGGACGCTGGCCTCGACCAGCACCTTGAGCGGCTCTCCGCAGAGCCGGCCGTCGGCGCCGATCTCCAGCACGCCGGTCCGGCCGGCGTCGAGCATGGCCCGGGCCTCTTCGGCGACGGCGCGGTCCAGCTCGGGGTGTCCGCCGAGGGCGCCGTCGGCGCCGGGGGCCGGGTCGGTCCCCCCGCTACCGCTGGGAGGTGCCCCCAGCGGCCGCGCACGGAGCGTGCCCTCGTACGAGCCGTCCGGGCGGACCAGGAGCGCTCCGCCGGTCAGGTCCGCGGGGCCCTCGGCGATGCGGGCGACCGCCGCCGCCTCCCCACGGGCGGCGGCGGCCAGACCGGCCGCGAACACCTCCCGCACGGGAGAGCCCACGGGGACCGGGGTCACCAGGATGTCGATGATTCCGCCGCAGGTCAGACCCACGGCGAAGGCATCGTCGTCGCTGTAGCCGAAGCGCTCGCGGACGGTCTCGCCGTCCTCCAGCGCCTGTCGGCACAGCTCGTACACCGCGCCCTCCACGCATCCACCGGATACCGAGCCGATGGCCGTGCCCTCGCCGTCGACGGCGAGCGCGGCCCCGGGCTGCCGGGGCGCGCTCCCGCCGACCGCCACCACGGTGGCGACGGCGAAGTCACGCCCCTGCTCGACCCACCGGTTCAGTTCTTCGGCGATGTCCAGCATGGGGGGCCTCCTCGGAGAGGTTCGGTTTCCAGTATCGGATACGTGAAGAGCGCGGTTCTTGGTACGGATCGAGCCGAGCTGATCAAGCCGTACGGATCGGCTGCGGCGCGGGTCAGCCGACCCCGAGCCAGCCCTCGATCGGGTGGAGCGCGAAGAAGACCAGGAAGATTCCGGTCAGCGCCCACATGAAGCCGCCGATCTCACGGGCCTTGCCCTGAGCGATCTTGATGGCGACGTAGGAGATGACACCCGCGGCGACACCGGCGGTGATCGAGTAGGTGAACGGCATGATCACCACGGTCAGGAAGACCGGGATCGCCGTCGAGCTGTCGGCCCAGTCCACGTGGCGGGCGTTCTGCATCATCATCGCGCCGATGACGACCAGCGCCGCGGAGGCGACCTCACCCGGGACGATCTGCGTGATCGGGGTGAAGAAGAGGCAGGCGGCGAAGAACAGGCCGGTCACGACGGAGGCGAGACCTGTGCGGGCTCCCTCGCCGACGCCGGTCGCGGACTCGACGAATACCGTCTGGCCGGAGCCGCCCGAGACGCCACCGATGGCTCCACCGGCGCCGTCGATGAACAGGGCCTTGGACAGGCCCGGCATGCGGCCCTTGTCGTCGGCGAGCTTGGCCTCGGTGCCGACGCCGATGATGGTGGCCATCGCGTCGAAGAAGCCGGCGAGCACCAGGGTGAAGACGATCATGCCGACCGTCATGTAGCCGACGTCGCCCCAGCCGCCGAAGGAGACGTCACCGAAGAGCGAGAAGTCCGGCATCGAGACCGCGGAGCCGCTGAGCTCCGGGGCACCGTTCTTCCAGGCCTTCGGGTCGATGTCCACGATGGCGTTGAGGATCGCGGCGAGCACGGTGCCGCCGACGATGCCGATCAGGATCGCGCCGGGAACCTTGCGGGCCTGGAGCATGAAGATGGCGATCAGGGTGACGGCGAAGAGCAGCACGGGCCAGCCGGACAGCTCACCGGTCGCGCCGAGCTGGACGGGGGGCATGAACTCCCCGCCGTTGCCGACGAACCCGGCCTTCACGAAGCCGATCAGGGCCACGAACAGGCCGATGCCCATGGTGATGGCGTGCTTGAGCGCGAGGGGGATCGCGTTCATGATCATTTCCCGGAGGCCGGTGACGACCAGGAGGCAGATCACGACGCCGTAGACCACACACATGCCCATGGCCTGCGGCCAGGTCATCTGGGGGGCTACCTGCGAGGCCAGCACGCCGGAGACGGACAGGCCGGCGGCGAGGGCCAGCGGCACCTTGCCGACGAAGCCCATGAGGAGGGTGGTGACGGCCGCGGCGAAGGCGGTGGCGGTGATGATCGCCGATCCGTCCATCACGGTGCCGGCGGCGTCCTTGCCGGAGAGGAGCAGGGGGTTGAGCAGGAGGATGTACGCCATCGCCATGAAGGTCGTGATACCGCCACGAACTTCATTGCCGATGTTGGAACCTCTGTGCGTTATATGAAAGTACCGATCGAGCCAAGAACGCCCCGCGGGGGGACGAGAGCCGTCGCCGGCCTCTTCCGCGGTGGTCTTGGGCTCCACAGACGACTGGGTCATGGTGCCTAACTCCCAAGGTTCAAAGGGGCACCCGCATAAAGATTGGAGACGCGGGATTTGGGAAACTGCGTTGGCTGCACGACCCGGGGTGACGGCCCGAGGCGACGCGAAGGTGCACTGCGTGTACTGCGGGTAGCGCGGGGGTGACCGCTGGTACTACGTGGGGGTTCTTGCAGGGGTACTGCCGGGTGAAGCGGACCGCGAGCGGTGCGGTACTTCGAGTACTCCGGGCGGCGCGGTGTGAAGTGTGACGTTCCCATGTCGCACCGCCCGGAGAGTTTGAGGAGGTCCGGGGGCCTCGCGGCCCCCGGACCACGCCGTCCTAGAGGGTCCCGGTAAGGGCTTCCGGACGGATCGGCGTCTTGTTGAGCTCCAGACCGGTCGCCTGCCGGATCGCCGCGAGGACGGCCGGGGTGGACGACAGGGTCGGGGCCTCGCCCATACCGCGAAGGCCGTACGGCGCGTTCGGGTCGGCGAGCTCCAGGACGTCGACCGGGATGGTCGGGGTGTCCAGGATGGTCGGGATCAGGTAGTCCGTGAAGGAGGGGTTGCGCACCTTCGCGGTCTTCGGGTCCACGATGATCTCTTCCATGATCGCCACGCCGAGGCCCTGGGTGGTACCACCCTGGATCTGGCCGACCACGGAGAGCATGTTCAGGGCCTTGCCGACGTCCTGGGCGGTCGCCAGCTCCACGACCTTGACCAGGCCGAGCTCGGTGTCCACCTCGACGACCGCGCGGTGCGCGGCGAAGGTGTACTGGACGTGGCCGTCGCCCTGGCCGGTCTTCAGGTCGAAGGCGACGGTCGGCCGGTGCCGGAACTCCAGCTCCAGGTCGATCGCGTCCTCGCCCTCGAGGATGTCCGCCAGGTCCGCGAGGACCTCGCCGCCGTCGGTGACGACCTTGCCGCCCTCGAGGAGCAGCTCGGCGGTCGCCCACGCGGGGTGGTAGGAGCCGTTCTTGCGGCGGCCGATCTCCAGGACCTTCTCGCGGACGGCCTCACAGGTGTTCTTCACCGCGCCACCGGTCATGTACGTCTGCCGCGAGGCGGACGTGGAACCGGCGGAGCCGACCTGCGTGTCGGCCGGGTGGATGGTCACCTGCGTGACGCCCAGCTCGGTACGGGCGATCTGCGCGTGGACGGTGACGCCGCCCTGGCCGACCTCCGCCATGGCCGTGTGGACCATCGCGACGGGCTCGCCGTTGATGACCTCGAGCCGCACGCGGGCGGTCGAGTAGTCGTCGAAGCCCTCGGAGAAGCCGACGTTCTTGATGCCGACCGCGTAGCCGACGCCGCGGACGACGCCCTCGCCGTGGGTGGTGTTGGAGAGGCCGCCCGGCAGCGCGCGGACGTCCGCGCCCTCGCCGGCGGTCTCCCACTGGCGCTCCGGCGGCAGCGGGCGGGACTTGACCCGGCGCAGCAGCTCGGCGACCGGCGCCGGGGAGTCCACGACCTGGCCGGTGGGCATGATGGTGCCCATCTCCATGGCGTTCAGCTGGCGGAACTCGACCGGGTCCATGCCCAGCTTCGCCGCGAGCTTGTCCATCTGGGCCTCGTACGCGAAGCAGGCCTGGACGGCGCCGAAGCCGCGCATCGCGCCGCAGGGCGGGTTGTTCGTGTAGAGCGCGATCGCCTCGATGTCGACGTCTTCGACGACGTACGGGCCCACCGAGAGGGAGGACGCGTTGCCGACGACGGCCGGGGAGGCCGAGGCGTAGGCACCGCCGTCGAGCACGATCTTGCACTTCATGTGCGTGATCTTGCCGTCCTTGGTGGCGCCGTGCTCGTAGTAGAGCTTCGCCGGGTGGCGGTGCACGTGGCCGAAGAAGGACTCGAACCGGTTGTAGACGATCTTGACCGGCTTGTTCGTGGCCAGGGCCAGCAGGCAGGCGTGGATCTGCATCGAGATGTCCTCGCGACCGCCGAAGGCACCGCCGACGCCGGAGAGCGTCATGCGCACCTTCTCCTCGGGGAGACCGAGGACGGGGGCGATCTGCTTGAGGTCCGAGTGCAGCCACTGGGTGGCGACGTAGAGGTCGACACCGCCGTCCTCGGACGGCACGGCCAGGCCGGACTCCGGGCCGAGGAAGGCCTGGTCCTGCATGCCGAAGGTGTACTCGCCCTCGACGATGACGTCGGCGCGCTTGCGGGCCTCCTCCACGTTGCCGCGGATGATCGGCTGGCGGTGCACGATGTTCGGGTGCGGGACGTGACCAGAGTGGTGGTCGTCGCGGCCCTCGTGGATCAGCGGCGCGTCGGGAGCGAGGGCGGAGGCCTCGTCCGTGACGACCGGCAGCTCACGGTAGTCGATCTTGATCTTGGCGGCCGCGCGGCGGGCCGTCTCCGGGTGGTCGGCGGCCACGAGGGCGACCGGCTCACCGTGGTGGCGTACCCGGCCGTTGGCGAGAACCGGGGTGTCCTGGATCTCGAGGCCGTAGTTCTTCATCTCGGCCGGCAGGTCGTCGTACGTCAGCACCGAGTAGACGCCCGGCATGGCCAGGGCCTCGGAGATGTCGATGGACGCGATCTCGGCGTGGGCGACGGTGCTGCGCAGGGTCTGGCCCCACAGCATGTCCTCGTGCCACATGTCCGAGGAGTACGCGAACTCACCGGTCACCTTGAGCGTGCCGTCCGGGCGGAGCGTGGACTCGCCGATGCCGCCCTTGGTGTGCTTCTGCGTGACGTTGGTCGGCGTACCCGCCGGAACCGTGCGCGTGTTCTGGGCCATGGTCAGACCGCCTCTGCCTGACGGGCGGCCGCCAGGCGGACCGCGTCGAGGATCTTCTCGTAGCCCGTGCAGCGGCAGAGGTTGCCGGACAGGGCCTCACGGATGTCCTGGTCGGACGGGGAGGAGTTCTCCTCGAGCAGCGCGTCCGCCTGGACCAGGAGGCCCGGGGTGCAGAAACCGCACTGGACGGCGCCGGCGTCGATGAACGCCTGCTGGATGGTGGAGAGCTCGACGCCCTCACCGGTCTGCGAGTCGCCGGGCTTGGCCTGCCACTGCTTGGCCGCGTCCAGGGAGACGCCGCCCTTGCCGCCGCAGCCGCCGCCGGTGCCGCAGGCACCGCCGTGGCCGTGCTCCTCGCGCTGCTTGGCGAACTCCGCCAGGCCCTCGACGGTCACGACGTCGCGACCCTCGACCTGGCCGGCCGCGACCAGGCAGGAACAGACCGGCACGCCGTCGAGGCGGACGGTGCAGGAACCGCACTCGCCCTGCTCACAGGCGTTCTTCGAACCCGGCAGGCCCAGGCGCTCGCGCAGGACGTAGAGGAGGGACTCGCCCTCCCACACGTCGTCGGCTTCCTGCTGACGGCCGTTGACCGTGAAATTGACGCGCATGATTACGCAGCCCCTTCAAGCGAGCGGCCGTTGCCGGTACCGCGGTACTGCTCCCAGGTCCAGACGAGCTGGCGGCGAGCCATGATGCCAACCGCGTGACGGCGGTACTTCGCCGTGCCGCGGACGTCGTCGATCGGGTTGGCCGCGCCGGAGGCGAGGTCACCGAACTGCTTGGCGATCGACGGGGTGATGACCTTGCCCGACTCCCAGAAGCCGCCCTCTTCGAGCGCGGCGTTCAGGAACTCCTCGGCGGCCTTCGCACGGATCGGGGTCGGCGCGGCCGAACCGATACCGGTGCGGACCGTGCGGGTCTCCGGGTGCAGTGCCAGACCGAACGCGCAGACCGCGATGACCATCGCGTTGCGGGAGCCGACCTTGGAGTACTGCTGGGGACCGTCCGCCTTGTCGATGTGGATGGTCTTGATGAGCTCGTCGGCGGCGAGCGCGTTGCGCTTGACGCCGGTGTAGAACTCGTCGATCGGGATCAGGCGAGAGCCGCGTACGGACTCCACCTCGACCTGCGCGCCGGCGGCGAGCAGCGCGGGGTGGGAGTCACCGGCCGGCGAGGCGCAACCGAGGTTGCCGCCGACACCGCCGCGGTTGCGGATCTGCGGGGACGCGACCGTGTGCGAGGCGAGCGCGAGACCCGGGAGCTCCGTCCGGAGGTTCTCCATGATCTGCGTGTACGGGACGGAGGCGCCCAGACGAACCACGTCCTCGCCGACCTCCCACTCCCGCAGCAGACCGATGCGGTTCAGGTCCAGGAGATACTCCGGCCGGCGGTGGTCGAAGTTGATCTCGACCATCACATCGGTGCCACCCGCAATCGGCACAGCTGTGGGGAACTCGGCCTTAGCGGCGAGCGCCTCCTCCCAGCTGGCGGGGCGAAGGAAGTCCATGTGCGGCTCTCTTCTTCTTCATCGTGTCGTTCACTTCAAGCCAGGAGGCCTAAGGGCCCTCGACTGGTCGTTCACGTGCTGTTAACGCGGTGTGGACTCAGTACACCGGCCGCCTGTCCCCCGGGTGCAGTCACCGAAACCATGAAGGAGTTGGCTGACGGCCTCCCTCGTCTTGTAGATTCGTATGAAAGGCAGGATGCGACGACCTGCCCGATTTCCAACGGCAACAATCGAGACAGATCGGCGGCGACATCATGCGGCTGCGCGCACTGCTGGAAACCGAGGCGCTGGGGCTGCGGCTGCTGGGCGGCGAGGAAGAGCTCGACCGGACGGTCCGCGGGGTCATGACGACCGACCTGCGTGATCCCAGCCGATACCTGACCGGGGGCGAACTCGTCCTCACTGGCCTGGCCTGGCGTAGAAATTCAGCCGACTCCGAGCCGTTCGTACGAATCCTGGCGAGCGCGGGCGTCGCCGGGCTCGCGGCCGGCGAGGCGGAGCTGGGAGCCATCCCGGACGATCTGGTATCAGCCTGTCGGCGCAACCGCCTGCCGCTGTTCGCCGTGAACGAAAGCGTTGCATTCGCCACCATCACCGAGTACGTGGTGAGGCAGGTCTCCGGAGAGCGCGCGGGCGATCTCGCGGCCGTCGTGGACCGCCACCGCCGCCTGATGACCTCGGGTCCGGCGGGCGGTGGACCGGACGTGGTGCTTGATCTGCTCACCACCGACCTCGATCTCCGGGCCTGGGTGCTGTCCCCCACCGGCCGGCAGATCGCCGGGGCGGGCGAGCCGCTGGCACCGGGCGTGTGCGCGGCCCTGGCGAGCGAGCACCTCGCGGCGGTCCGGACGGGCCGCAGGGGCCCGCACCGGATCTCCATTCAGGGTATTACCTACTCGCTCTTCCCGATCAGGGGACACGGCCGGGGCGCCACCGGTCCGGGCTCCCGCGACGTGCGCGAGACCGTGCTCTCGGACTGGCTGCTGGCCGTGGAGGCGGACGCCGGCGACTGGCCCGCCGAGCGCCTGGACCTGCTCCAGGGCGTCACCCAGCTGATCGCCGTCGAGCGGGACCGGCGCGACGCCGCCCGCACCGTGCGGCGCCGCCTGGCACAAGAGGTCCTCGAACTGGTCCAGACGGGTGCTCCGCCCGCCGAGATCGCCGCCCGCCTGCGGGTGGCGGCGCCGGTGCTGCTGCCCGGCCTGGGCGCGGCCCCGCACTGGCAGGTCGTCGTGGCCCGGGTGGACTGGGAGGGCGGGGACATCGCCGGCGGCCCGGTGGCCCAGTCGCTGCTGGAGGAGATCCTCGTCGACCCGTCCCTCTCGGGGCCGGAGCCCTCGGACCGGATCGCCGTCGCCCACGCCGGGGACGAGGCCATCGCCCTCGTGCCGCTGCCCTCGCTGACCGGGGAGGGCGGGGAGGACAAGGGCCCCGATACGGCCCTGCACGCCGACGAGCTCCTCACGGCCGTACGCGACCCCCTGCAGGCCGGTCTGGGCGACGACGGCCGGCTCACGCTGGGCGTCAGCGCGGCCGTGCACTCCGCCGAGGGGCTGCGCGGGGCGCTGGAGGAGGCCCGGCACGCCCGCCGGGTCGCCGCTGCCCGCCCGGGCCGGGTCTGCGCTGCCGGCCACCACGAGCTGGCCTCGCACGTGCTGCTGCTGCCGTTCGTACCGGACGACGTGCGGCGCGCCTTCACGGCCCGGCTGCTGGACCCGCTGCGGGACTACGACCGGCGCCACCGCGCGGAGCTCATTCCGACGCTGGAGGCCTTCCTGGACTGCGACGGTTCCTGGACCCGCTGCGCGACGCGGCTGCACCTGCACGTCAACACGCTGCGCTACCGGGTCGGGCGAATCGAGCAGTTGACGGCGCGCGACCTGTCCCGGCTGGAGGACAAGCTCGATTTCTTCCTGGCACTGCGCATGAGCTGAGAAGATCCGCCCCGCGGCCGGCGGGGTCCGGCCGGGGGCCGCTGATGATCCGTCCGGACTTTGTGAAAGAGTTCACCCGACCCCTTGGCCGGAGCCGCCGATCCGTGCTCTCATTTCGCCCCAGGGCTCAACGATGTGCTGCTTGATTGCTTTGGGGAGGGCAATGTGGCGGATACCGCCATGTCGGGTGCCGGAACTACCGGGGGAGACGACCCCCTCCAGCGGGCGATATGGCGGCTGCGCTCGCGCGGCTGTTGGACCGACGCAGCGGCTCTGCTGACGCCACACGTCGGCAAGACCGCGAACGCGGGAGCCGCCGTGCAGCGGACCGCGCTGCTCGTCGAACGGTGCCTGTTCACCGGTCAGGGCTGGGCCGAGGCCGAGGACGCGCTGCGCATCGCCGAGGCGGTCGCGCAGGACGACGACGACCGGGGCGCCGCCGCGTGCGAGCGGGGCCAGCTGGCGTACGCCGCGACCGTGCTCGGCGTACGGGACCGGGCCGACGAGGCCCGCTCCGCGCTGGGCCGGGCGGCGGCCCTGCTGTCGCCGGGGTCCCGGACCCGCCCGCTGCTGGACTTCCGGCGCGGCCTGGTCGCGGAGCACCTCGCGGACGCCCCGCAGGCGGCCCGTCCGGCGTACCACCGGGCGCACGCGGGAGCCGTCGCCCACGGGGACACGCTCCTGCTGTCCTTCACCTGGCGGCACCTGGCGGCGCTGGCCCTGCGGGACGGCGAGGTGGCGGAGGCCCGCCACGGCTTCCTGGAGTCCCTGCGGATCCGGGAGGAGCTGGGCTTCCTGGTCGGCACGGCCCCGGCACTGGCCGCCCTGGCCGAAGCCGAACCGGAACCGGAGGCAGCCCGTCTGCGTGCCGAGGCCCGCCGCCTGTTCCACCTCCTGGGCGGCATCCCCACCTGGCTGGCGGACCAGCTCCACACCGCGCCCGCGGCGTAGCGGCCCCCGCGGCGCCGGTCTGCGGCGGAGCCCCAGCGGCGGGGGCGGGCCGCGTCAGGGGGCGGAGCCCGCGAAGTGTTCGCGGACCAGGGACTCCACGACCGGGAGGTCACCGGCGGCCAGAGCCTCCAGCAGCGCCGCATGCTCCGCCGCATCGGCGACGAGATCCGCCCGGCGGACCCGCGGAGCGCCCGGCAGCGGCCACTGCGCCCGCCGGTGCAGCTCTTCGGCCACCCGGACCAGCTGCGCGTTGCCCGCCAGCGCGAGGACCTCGCGGTGGAAGGCCCGGTCCGCCTCCGCATACCCCGGCACGTCCCCGGCCGCCGCGGCCTCCGCCGTGGCGGCCGCGGCCGGCCGCAGGGCCTCCCAGGTCTCCGCGGGCACGGAGCGGGCCAGCCGGAGCATGACCGGGACCTCCAGCATGGCCCGTACTTCGGCCAGCTCCGCCAGCTCGCGCGGCGTGCGCGACAGAACGCGGAAGCCCCGGTTCGGGAGGCATTCCACCGCCCCCTCCAGGGCCAGCTGCTGCATCGCCTCGCGCACGGGCGTCGCGGACACGCCGAAGCGGTCCCCCAGCGCCGGGCCCGAGTAGATCTCGCCCGGCACCAGCTCGCCGTCGACCAGCGCCGCGCGCAGCGCCTCGAGGACCTGTCCGCGCACGGAATGGCGCAGCACCTTGCGCGTCTGTGCCGGTACCCGGGCTCGGGCCGTGTCGTGCACTCGGTCCTCCTCGGTGTATCGGCCTGTCCCGAGGATACGGCCTGACCGAGATCGGGTAAGGTAAGGCTAACCTGCTAACGATCGCGCGATTTGGTGGTCCGCCATGACCGTCACGGCCTTTCCCCCCGTCGCCGCCTCCCCGGTGGCGGACGCGTACGCCCGGCTGGCCGAGGCCTACGCCGGGCTGCTGGTCGTCGAGCGGCCCGCGCACGAACCCGCCCCTCGCGGTGCGGGATGGGTCGGCGCGGACGAGCTCGCGGCGGGCGGACCGGCCCTGGACGCCTTCCTCGCCTGGGACGAGGCCCAGGTCCTGCGGGACTACGGGCACCAGGCCCGCCCCGACGTCGTCGCGAGCTTCGGACTGCACCGGTACGCGTGGCCGGCCTGCCTGCTGATCACCCTGCCCTGGTTCCTGCACCGGCGGGTCCCCAGCCTCCCGGCCGCCCAGGTGGCCTTCCACCGGACGCTGGGCCGGATGGCCGTACACGTCGAGGGTTTCGCCTGCCTTCCGGACGACCCGGCGGCCGCCCTCCCCGGGGCCCGGGTCGTGCCCGACGAGGAGGCGCTGCGCGCCGAGGTGCGGGCTGCGGTGGCCCAGCACCTCGAACCGGTACTGGCGGGCTTCGGCCCGCGCATGCGGCGCGGGCGCCGCGCCCTGTGGGGCATGGTGACCGACGAGGTCGTCGAGAGCCTCTGGTACGTCGGCCACCTGCTCGGCGAGGAGCAGCGGGCCATGGCCGAGCTGGAGGCCCTGCTGCCCGGCTCGACCGCCCCGTACACCGGGGGTGCGGGATTCCGTACGCTCTCCGCGCCGGACGGCAGCGCGCTGCCCACGCGGGACCGGGCCAGCTGCTGCCTCTTCTACACGATCCGGCCGGACGACACCTGTGTCACCTGCCCCCGGACCTGCGACGCGGACCGCCTCGCCCGCCTCACGGCGGCGGCCGAGGCGATCCCGAGCTGAACCCACCCCCAAGGGTGACGCTAATCGAACCCAACTCTCGTTATGCGGGCGCCAGTTCGAACCACAACACCCTATCCGGCGGGCCCCGCCCCCCGATGGCGTCCACTTGCCCCGAAACCGGCATGCCGAGCCGATCGGCTGCGCCACTATGGCGCCGGAAGGCCGCACACGCGAGGCAGAGGCAAGGGACATCCGCATGAGACTGACCGACATATCGCTGGACTGGCTGCTGCCCGGCAGCCTGTTGATCCTGGGCGTACTTGCGGCAGTTGCGGTACTGGCCCGGGGCAAGCGCGAGAGCGAGAAGGCCGCTGCCGACGACAGCTGGGAGCGCAGCGAGGAGCGCCGCAGGCGCAAGGAGGCCGTCTACGGAACCGCCTCCTACGTCCTGCTCTTCTGCTGCGCGGCGGTCGCCGCCGCGCTCTCCTTCCACGGACTGGTCGGCTTCGGACGGCAGAACCTCAACCTCTCCGGGGGCTGGGAGTACCTGGTCCCCTTCGGCCTCGACGGCGCCGCCATGTTCTGCTCGGTGCTCGCCGTCCGCGAGGCCAGCCACGGCGACGCGGCCCTCGGCTCGCGCATGCTGGTCTGGCTGTTCGCGGGCGCGGCCGCCTGGTTCAACTGGGTGCACGCGCCGCGGGGGCTGGGCCACGACGGGGCCCCGCAGTTCTTCGCCGGCATGTCGCTCTCCGCGGCCGTCCTCTTCGACCGGGCACTCAAACAGACCCGCCGGGCGGCGCTGCGCGAACAGGGCCTGATCCCCCGGCCGCTGCCGCAGATCCGGATGGTCCGCTGGCTGCGGGCACCCCGGGAGACCTTCGGCGCGTGGTCGCTCATGCTGCTGGAAGGGGTGCGCACCCTCGACGAGGCCGTGGACGAGGTGCGCGAGGACAAGAAGGAGAAGGAGAACGACCGGCACCGCCGGCGGGAGCAGCACCGCCTGGACCGTGCGCACATCAGGGCGCTGGGCCGGCAGCACCGGGCCTTCGGCCGGGTGCGCGCCCGCCAGGTCGAGCTCCCGGAACTGACCCAGGGAGCGGGCTCCGCGCCGGTCGGCGCGGAGCCGGCCATACCGGAATCGGGACAACTGCCGCCACGCCGAAGGCCCTCCCTGCAGGCCGTCAGCCGGACCCAATCCCTTGAGGTGACCGGCCCCCGGACGGTGGACCTCACCGCCGAGGACGACACCCAGACGATTCCCCGGCTCGACTCGCTGGAGCGCAAACTGAAGGACCTGGAGCAGCAGTTCGGCTGACCCGCCCCGGTCCTGGACCCCGGAGGGCTCGCCCGCTCAGGCGAGTCCTCCGTCCAGTTCGAACCAGACCACCTTGCCGCGGCCCGGTTCCACCACGTCCACGCCCCACGCGTCGGCGAGCGCCTGCACCAGCAGCAGCCCCCTGCCGTGCGTACCGTCGTCGGCGGTCGGTACGTACGGCAGGGGCCGCCGGGAGGCGTAGTCCCGGACCTCCACCCGCAGCCGGGCGGCGGCGATGCTCGCGGAGACCTCCGCACCCTGCTCGGTGTGGACGAGGGCGTTGGTGACGAGCTCGGTGATCAGGAGCTCGGCCACCTCCGCGGCATCGGCGCGGCACCGGTGGCGCAGCAACTCCCGTAAGGACCGCCGGATTTCACCCACGGCTTTCAGATCCGCCCGGCGCACGCTCCGGCTGATCTCCAGCCCGTCCACCGCTCCCCCGTCCCCGGCCGAGGGAACGCGAGGTACCGGCCGACCCCTCTTCCACGGCTTCCCCGTGTTCGCCCCCACCCGCACGGCGGTGTACCTCCCGCGTTCATTGCTCTCGAACAGGTCTACGGGATGCATGCCCCCCGGACCGGTCCGCACTCCTGCGGGCTCACGGGCGGGGCAGGTTGCGGAGGTTGGATCGAGCCATCTGGATCATCCGGCCCACCCCGCCGTCCAGCACGATCTTGCTGGCGGAAAGGGCGAATCCGGTCACCATCTCGGCGCTGATCCTCGGCGGAATCGACAGGGCGTTGGGGTCGGTCACCACGTCCACCAGAGCGGGTCCCCGGTGCTTGAACGCGTCCTTCAAAGCCCCTGTGAGCTGCTTGGGCTTCTCCACGCGGACCCCGTACGCCCCCGCCGCGCGGGCGATGGCGGCGAAATCGGGATTCGTGTTCGTCGTCCCGTAGGAGGGCAGGCCGGAAACCAGCATCTCCAACTCGACCATGCCCAGGGATGAGTTGTTGAACAGGACCACTTTGACGGGCAGGTCGTACTGCACCAGGGTGAGGAAATCTCCCATCAGCATCGAGAAACCGCCGTCACCCGACATCGACACCACTTGACGGCCCGGGTCGGTGAACTGTGCGCCGATGGCCTGCGGGAGGGCGTTGGCCATCGAGCCGTGGCTGAAGGAACCGATGATGCGCCGCTTGCCGTTCGGGGAAAGATAGCGCGCCGCCCACACGTTGCACATGCCGGTGTCGACGGTGAACACGGCGTCGTCGTCGGCGAGTTCGTCGAGCACCGCGGCCACGTACTCGGGGTGGATGGGCGTGTGCTTCTCCACCTTGCGGGTGTAGGCCTTGACCACGCCTTCCAGGGCGTCGGCGTGCTTCTTCAGCATCCGGTCCAGGAAGCGGCGGTCCGTCTTGGCCCGCACCCGCGTGTTCAGGGCGCGCAGGGTCTCCCGTACGTCTCCCCAGACGGCGAGGTCCAGCTGGGAGCGGCGGCCGAGGTGTTCGGGCCGGATGTCCACCTGGACGATCTTCACGTCGTCGGGGAGGAAGGCGTTGTACGGGAAGTCGGTGCCGAGCAGGATCAGCAGATCGCACTCGTGGGTCGCCTCGTAGGCCGCGCCGTAGCCGAGGAGGCCGCTCATGCCGACGTCGTACGGATTCTCGTACTGGATCCACTCCTTGCCGCGCAGGGCGTGCCCGATGGGCGCCTTGACCCGGCCGGCGAACTCCATGACCTCGGCGTGCGCCCCGGCGGTGCCGCTGCCGCAGAAGAGCGTGACCTTGCCGGCCTCGTCGACGAGGCGGACCAGCTTCTCGATCTCCCCTTCGCCGGGGCGGACCGAGGGCCGGGCGGTGACGAGCGCGTGCTCGACCGACTTCTCCGTCGCGGGCTGCGCGGCCACGTCCCCGGGCAGCGCGACGACACCGACCCCGCTGCGGCCCACGGCGTGCTGGATGGCGGTCTGGAGCACCCGCGGCATCTGCCGGGGATTGGAGATCAGCTCGCTGTAGTGGCTGCACTCGGTGAACAGCCGGTCGGGGTGCGTTTCCTGGAAGTAGCCGAGGCCGATCTCGGAGGAGGGGATGTGGGAGGCGAGCGCGAGGACCGGGGCCATGGAGCGGTGGGCGTCGTACAGGCCGTTGATCAGGTGCAGGTTCCCCGGGCCGCAGGACCCCGCGCAGGCGGCGAGGCGGCCGGTGATCTGGGCCTCGGCGCCGGCCGCGAAGGCCGCCGTCTCCTCGTGGCGGACCTGGATCCAGTCGATGCCACCCGTCCGGCGGATGGCGTCCACCACCGGGTTGAGGCTGTCGCCGACGACCCCGTACAGGCGGCGCACGCCCGCGCGCACGAGGATGTCGACGAACTGTTCTGCCACGTTCTGCTTGGCCATGCCTCCTATCCAGCCATGGGTGTGCCGGTTACGCCTCCCAGACCGCGGCGGCCGTGCGGTCGTCGGCGTAGCCCTTGAGCCGGAGCTGGGTGTCCGCGAGGAAGGCCGCGAGGCCGGGCGGTTCCGGCTCGGCCCAGCGCGCGGCGAGCTCGGCCGGGAGGTCCGGCTCCTCGCGCATCGGCTCCGCCAGGCCGCCGGAACACAGCAGCAGGGTGTCGCCGGGGCGGGCCACGGAGGCCCGGAACCGGAAGCCGCCCTCGGCGTCCTCGTCCGGCCCGGGCGGGGCGGACGGGCCGGGCGCGGCGGACGGGCCGTCCGGCTCCAGGTCCTGCCAGGCGCCGTCCCGCAGCCGGAAGAGCCCGCCCGCCCCGGAGCCGAAGCACACCCGGGTGCGGCATTCGGGGTCCACCGGGAGCAGCAGTGCGCGTACTCCGGCCGTGTAGGCCTCCTCGTCGAGCCCGAGCTCGGCGGCGCGGGCGCGCAGCCGCCCGTACCCGCGGTCGGTGAGGCGCTGGAGGCCCGAGCGCAGGGCGTCGCGGCGCCCGGCCCGGATGTCCTCGGCCAGCCGCTCCTGGCTCCGCCCGACGGCCCCCGCGATGGTCCGGCACAGCTCGGCGGCGGCCTCGGCGGCTCCGGGGGCGGCCCGGTCGCCGCCGGCGAGGGCCACCAGGACCAGGGCGTCGTCGCCGCCGCCGAACCGGGCGGTGAGCAGGAAGTCGCGGCGGGCCTCGCCGCGGAACCGGGCGGAGTCCCCGCGCAGGGAGACGGCGCGCAGGGTGTACGTGCCGTAGCGGGCGCCCTCCAGGACCGTGTCGGGGATCAGCCCGTCCAGGGCGGCCGGGTCGGCGGGCGGGAGCGCGCCGGGCTCGGCGGCGTAGGTCGGCGCGCGGTCGCCGAGGTGGCGCACCTCGGGCCGCCGTTGCGCCGCCGCGGGCTCCGCGACGGTTTGGGGCCCCGGCGCCTCCTCGGCCCGGCCCCCCTCCCGCGGCACCTCCCACCGCCATACGGGCAGCTCGGGCACCGCCTCGGCCCCCCGCACGGGCGGCACGTCCACTCCCCCGAGCGCGTACCCGGTCACACCCCCTTCCCGCGGATCCCGCGCAGCGCCTGCCGGCGGCCGGGCGGGTGGAGGCGGCGGGGCGGCCGCCGCCGGCGGGGCGGTCGGGGGCGCGGCAGCGGCCTGCTGCGGGGCAGCCGGAGGCGGGGCAGCGGCCCTTGGCGGGACGGGGCCGGTCGGCGGCGGGGCAACGGGAGGCAGCCCGGCGGCCGAAGGCGCGCCGGCGGCCGCAGGCGGCGGGCCGGCGGGAGGCCGGCCGGCAACCCCGGGCGGGGCGGCAGCCGGAGGCGGGGCGGCCGTTGGCGGCGCGGCGGCCTGGGGCGGCGGCGCTGCCGGAGGCGGGGCAGCGGGCGGGGCGGTGGCCCGAGGGGCGGCGGGGGGCCATCCCGGCGGGGGTGGCGGTGGGGAGCGGCGGGGGCCCGGGACCAGTGGCTCCGGGGCGGGCGGGCCGTGCGGCGGACCAGGCGGACGCGCCGGGAGTCCCGCCGGCCCCGACACCGGCTCGGGCCCTGGCCGCCCCGGCCGCCCTGGTTCTGGCCGCCCCGGCCCCGAAGCCTGCCCCGGCAACGGCACTGACGCGTGCCCCGGCCCCGAAGCCGGTCCGGATCCCGGGCCCGGCCCTGCTCCCGGGACGGAACCCGATCCCGGCCCGGGCCCAGGCGTCGGCCCCGACGCCTGTCCCGGCACCGACGCCGATCCCGATCCGGATACCTGTCGCGACCCCGATGCCGGGCCCGATCCCGGGACGGAACCCGAACCCGGGACGGAGCCCGGCGTCGGCCCCGTTCCCGGGCCCGGCTCCGTCGTCACGTCCGCCGCCGTGTGGAAGCGGTGGTCCAAGGTGTCCCCCGGGTCGGGTGACGGGACCGTGTCCGGGTCCTCGTAGAGCTTCTGCCACCAGTCGTCCGCGCCCCGCTGACTCATGCCGTCATTCTCGGCCTCCCGCGCGGGCGGAAAACACCGAATGCGCGAAAAGGGTCCATCGGGCCGCCGCCCGGTGGACCCTCCACCCTTACCCGTACGGACTAGCGGACGTCGTACGCCCGCGCGACCGTCTGGGTAACGGAGGCACCGTTCGCGTCGGTCAGTTCGACCTTCAGCGACACCTGCTTGCCGGAGGCCCCGGCGTGGTCCACGACCGCGCTCCACGTGCCGCCGCGCTCGCTCACCTTCGCCTCGGTCCAGTTCTCGCCGTCGTAGGAGTACGACAGCTTCGCCGCCTTCACCGCGCCCGGGGCGTAGCCCGCGTGCCCCGTGACGCTCAGGCCGATGCCCTGGCCGTTCGCCGCCGCGACCGTCTTCATCCCGTCCAGCGGGGCCGCGTACCGCGGGAAGAGGATCGGCAGCCCCTGCGAGTACGCCGACGCGTCGAGCTTCGAGGTGAAGCCCCAGGTCGTCCGGACCGAGGTGGACCGCTGCCAGGTGCGCGCCGGCGGGCCGATCTTCTCGATGGCCTGGGTCAGTTCGTACCGGCCCTCCTCGGCCGGGATCTCGAAGACCCCGAACGGGTACCAGCTCTCGCCGATGACCTCGCCGTCGCGCTCGAGCCGGAGGTTGCCGATGTCACCGAAGGAGCCCGTCTGGGCGGCGTGCCGGCTGTCGCCCCACATGGCGGGGGCGAAGCCGATGAGGTTGCCCTGCCGCTCGGCGGCCAGCGTCTCCGTGCCGGACAGGTCGCGCGGCGCGACCGGCCCGATCACCCCGTCGTACCAACTCGCGCTGGTCTTCCGGCCCTTGGTGTGGGTGTGCTGCTCGCCGACCATGAACTCGCCCCAGGGGAAGCTGCTGGAGAGCAGCTGGTCCCAGGCCGTGTCCCCGGCGGTGTAGAACTCGGTGCGCTTGCCCGGCGCGGCGACGGTCTCGATCCCGCCGAAGTACACCGCGCTGCCGATCGGCCGGTAGGCGCCGGCCAGGTCGATGAAGTCGGCCGCCACGCCCATGGAGTGGTACGTGGACTCCACCTGGCCGAGCTCCCGGTCGCGCACCCGGTAGGTGTGGCCGGCCCTGACCTCTCCCGTCTCGGGGAAGGCGAGGGTGTAGACGTACGGGCTCTTCGCCGTGGCCTTCCAGGACAGCGTTACCTCGCCCGCCGCCAGCCTGTCCAGGAGCGCCTTGCCCTCGGCGGCCTCGATGGACATCGCGGGCAGCGGGCCGCCCCCGTAGCCGGTGAAGGCGACCCAGCGGCCGGGGGCCTCGCGGTAGGCGAGCACCGCCTTGGCTCCGGCGGCCTTCGCGTTCTGCACGACCTCGTACAGCGCCCCGTCCGCGGCCTTGACCAGGACGACCGCGTCCTTGGCGGCGACCGAGGCGAGCTCCTCCGGGGTGCCGGCGCCCGCGTCGACCAGCGGCGCGCTGCCGTTCCCGTCGAGGTTGTCGCTGCCGGTGGACGCGGTGATCGGGTGCAGGACCGGACCGCCGTCGGCCTTCAGCTCGGAGACGAGCGGCGCACCCGCCCGCCAGTAGCTGCCGAACTCGAACTCGCCGTCCTTCGCGCGCCCTTCGACGGAGGAGTAGAAGCCGCGGATGGTCCGGCCGCCCGCGGCGGTGCCGGCGTGCAGCCACAGGCCGTCCCAGCTGCGGGCGAATCCGAGGGTGGTGTTGCGGGCCTCGAGCGGCTTGTCGGCCTCGACGGCCAGGCGCCCGGCCTTGCGGGCGTCGAGCACGACGGTCGTGTCCTTCTTCACCTCGAGCTGCGGGCGGCCGAGGTAGGTGAGCGAGTCGATCAGCCGGTCGTCTCCCCCACCCGCGTCGGGGGTGCCGACGAAGGCGGAGAGGAAGTAGGCGCCCGGCCGGACGCGGTAGACCTGGTCGGCGGAGCCGTCGTTGAAGCGGCGCTCGCCGGTGGCGTCGTCAGTGCCGATCACGTCCAGGGAAGACGGTCCGGCGGCCGGCTCGCCCGCGCGGTCGAGGAGCTTGACGCGCAGGGTCACCGTCTCCGGCTCCACGTGGAGGGAGAACGGGGTGGAGACGCGCACGCCGTTCGCCGTGGCGACGATCCGGCCGGTGACGTCCCCGTACTGGGAGCGCTCCAGCTTGGCGGCCGGATCGAGGGCGAGCGGCACCTTGACGGTGGCGCCGACCGGGACGGTCACGGTGCGCCGGTCGAGGCGGGCGAGCCGGCTGCGGACGGCGGAGCCGTCGTTGCCGGTGACCTTCTCGACGGCGAGGTCCAGGGTGACCGGCGCGGCGCCCGTGTTGGTGTACGGGACCTCGACGGTCGTCCGGTCGCTGCGGTCCTGCGGCCAGTCGTACGTGCCGCCCTGGACGGCGGGGGCGCCGGTGACGGTCGTGTCGACGGCCGCCTGGACGTCGAGGCGGCCGCCGCCGGTCTCCCGTACGTCCCCCGGCACCGCGGTGTTCGCCGAGCCGACGAGGGCCGCCTTGACCTGCTGCGAGGTCCAGTCCGGGTGGCGCTGCTTGACGAGGGCGGCGGCGCCCGCGACGTGCGGGGTGGCCATCGAGGTGCCGGACATGCCCTGGTACGCATACACCCCGCGGCCGCCCGCCGCGGCGGCCGAGATGCCGACGCCGGGGGCGGCGATCTCGGGCTTGAGGGTGTGCTGGAGTCCGGCCGGGCCGCGGCTGGAGAAGACGGCCGTGGTGTCGTCGCGGTCGACGGCGCCCACCGTCAGCACACTGGCGGTGCAGCCGGGCGAGGAGACGGTGTTGTTGCCGGGGCCCGAGTTGCCGGCGGCGACGACGAAGAGCGGGCCCTGCTGGGAGAGCCGTTCGGCGGCCGCGGCGAGCGGGTCGTCGCAGGCGGTCTGGGAGGGGTCGCCGAGGCTCATGGAGACCACGTCGGCCTTGCTCGCGACGGCCCACTCCATGCCGGCGATGATCCACGAATCGAGGCCGTAGCCCGCGTCGTTAAGGACCTTGCCGCTGAGCAGTCCGGCGCCCGGGGCCACGCCCTTCTTGGCGCCGCCGCTCTCGGCTCCGGAACCGCCGACGGTGGAGATGGTGTGGGTGCCGTGCCCCTGCCGGTCGGCGTCGGTGTCCGAGTCGGTGAAGTTCTTCGAGTCGAGGACGCGGCCCTTGAGGTCGGGGTGCTCGAGGTCGGTGCCGGTGTCGAGGACGGCGACCTTGGTGCCCTTGCCGTCGTATCCGGCGGCCCAGGCGGCGGTGGCGTTCACCTGCCGGGTGGAGCGCTCGAGGTTCGCCTGGACCTTGCCGTCCAGCCAGAGCTTCTTCAGGCCGCCGGAGACGGAGCGCGCGCGGGCGTCCGTACCGGTGCCGGTGATGTCGGCCCAGAAGTCGGCGGCCTGCTCCTTGTCGGCGGACAGGGCGACGCCGCCGATGGAGTCGAGGACCAGGGAGCGCTCGGCGCCGCGGGGTGCGGGCGGGGCGCTGCGCGCCGCGTTCACGGAGCCGTCGTAGACCGCGATGAGCGGGAGCTTCTTCGCGTGCGCGTCGTCGTAGCCCTGCCGGATGAGGCCGGTGACGTTGAAGAGCTCGTGGTCGGCCTTGCCGGCGGCGAGGGCCTTCGCCGCGCTCTGCGGGTAGACGTAGAGGTCCTTGCCGGACTGGCGGGTCTGCACCACCGGCTGCGAGCCGTCGGGGCGGGGCATTGCGGTTGCGGCGGTGCGGCCGGCGGCGTCGGTGGAGACCACGATCCGGTCGCCGGTGACGAGGGTGACCGTGACGGGTGCGGTGGGCTGCTGTCCGGCCGCCTCGCTGCCCACGAGTGGTCTTCTGTCGGGCGCTCCGTCGCTCGGCTGTGCCGCCGACGGGCCGACGGCGGTGACGGCCAGGACGGCTGCTGCGGCCGCCCCGAGCGTCGTTCGCGATATCGGGCGCATCGCTCTCCCCAGGTGAATTCCGGCCAACTGCGGCATTGCGCGGCAAAGCTGCCGCGCAAATGGCTTCTGGACGGCGGATGTTGGTGCTGCGGTGGCGTCACCTTGGCAGAGGGGCGGGGGGTGCGGCGATGATGTCGTCGGCGGGTTTGCGCCGTGGCCGCTTCCCGCCAGGCGCGGGGCTGAGAGGTGGGTGTTCGGGTTGCTGGGTGCGATAGGCCTCGACGAGGGCCAGGAGGCGGCGTACCGCGCGCTGGTGGCGCTGGGGGCGGCGGAGGTGCCCGATCTCGCGCACCGGCTGACCCTGCCGGTGCCGCAGACGGAGCGGGCGCTGCGGCACCTGGAGCGCCACGGATTGGCCGCGCAGTCCTCGGCGCGCCCGGGGCGCTGGGTGGCGGCGCCGCCCGGGGTCGCCCTGGGGGCGCTCCTGACCCAGCAGCGGCACGAGCTGGAGCAGGCGGAGCTGGCGGCGGCGCTGCTGGCGGAGGAGTACCGGGCCGAGGCGGCCGAGCCGGCGGTGCACGACCTCGTGGAGGTGGTGCAGGGCGCGAGCGCGGTGGCGCACCGCTTCCACCAGCTCCAGCTGGGGGCCGAGCGGGAGGTGTGCGCGCTGGTCAGCGGCCGGCCGCAGGTGGTGACGGGTACGGAGAACGAGGCGGAGGACCGGGCCGCCGTACGCGGCGTCGCCTACCGTGTGGTGATCGAACGGGAGGTGCTGACCCTGCCGAGCGGGATCCGGGAGGTGTCGGCGGCGCTGGCCCGGGGCGAACGGGTCCGGGTGACGGGCGAGGTCCCGACGAAGCTGGTGATCGCGGACCGGACCCTGGCGATGGTCCCGCTGACGGGCCGCGGCGCGGAGCCGGCGGCGCTGGTGGTGCACGCGTCGGGGCTGTTGGAGTCGCTGACCGGCCTGTTCGAGGCGGTGTGGCGGGAGTCGCTGCCGCTGCGGCTGGGCGCGTCGGGCGGGCCCGAGGAGTCGGACGGCGGTCCGGACGCCACCGACCTGGAGATCCTGACCCTGCTGCTGGCGGGGATGACGGACGCGAGCGTGGCGAAGCACCTGGAGCTGGGCCTGCGGACGGTGCAGCGGCGGGTCAAGGGCCTGATGGAGCTGGCGGCGGTCACGACGCGGCTCCAGCTGGGGTGGCACGCGTACGAACGGGGCTGGGTGGCCCGATAGCCCCTGGTCGGTCAGGCTGAGCCCATGGATCTGCCGCAGCTGCTCCTGGTGGGGCTGGTGCTGCTCCTCGGGGTGGTCGGGGTGCTGGTCCCGGGCGTGCCGGGGACCTGGCTGGTGTGGGCGGGGCTGATGTGGTGGGCGCTGCACGAGCGGGCGACCGCGGCGTGGACCGTGCTGGTCGCGGCGACGGCCCTGCTGCTGGTGGTCCAGGTGGTGAAGTGGCTGCTTCCGCCGCGGCGGCTGCGGGGGGTGGGGGTGACCAGCCTGATGGCGGTGTACGCGGGCGCCGGGGCGGTACTGGGCTTCGTGCTGGTCCCCGTGCTGGGGGCGGTCCCGGGTTTCGTGGGCGGCATCTACCTGTGCGAGAGGCGCCGCCTGGGGACGCACGGCGAGGCGTGGGCGTCGGTGCGGGCGGTGATGCGGGCGGTGGGGACGAGTGTGCTGGTGGAGCTGTTCGCGTGCCTGCTGGTGGTGGGGGCGTGGCTCGGCACGGTGATGGCGGGGGTCTGACGCGCGTGCGGCCCCGGGCTGCGGTCCTAGGACCGCAGGCCGATGCGGGTGGCCGCGGTGCCTGCGAGGCTTTCGGCCATGAGGGACTTCGAGGGTTTCAGCGAGGCCGAGCTGGCGTACCTCCGCTACCAGCGGCTGGGCCGGCTGGCGACGGTGGACGCGGCGGGGCAGCCGCAGGCGAACCCGGTGGGGTTCTTCCCGCAGGAGGACGGGACGATCCTCGTCGGCGGCATGGCCATGGGCACGTCGAAGAAGTGGCGCAACCTCCGGGCGAACCCGCGGCTGGCGTTGGTCGTGGACGACCTGGTCAGCGCCCGGCCGTGGCGGGTCCGCGGGATCGAGATCCGCGGGCACGCCACCCTTGAGGTCGGCCCGCACGTGCTCGGGCCGCACTTCAGCCCGGAGGTCATCCGGATCCACCCGGACCGCGTCCACGCGTGGGGGCTGTGACCCGCCCGCCGCTGCGCGGCAGGCCCGAGACGCAGCTCGGCCGCGTCCAGGCCCGCCGGCGTGTGGGGGCGCGGGTTTCGGGGGCGGAGCCCCCGGCAGCGGCGCCCCACCCGGCAACCCCCGGCCCCCGGACCGGGTCAGGCGCGGCCGCCCCGCTTCGCGGCGTAGTTCGCTCGGCCCTGCGCCGACTTGAGGCGCCAGTCGCGACGGATCTCCGAGCGCAGCCTCGCGTCCGTTTTCGCCACGATCCGCTGGTTCTCCCGGAGCAGCTTGCGGTAGCTGTCCAGGCGCCGCTCCGGCAGCTCTCCGGAGTCCACGGCGGCCCGCACCCCGCACCCCGGCTCCGCCTCGTGCGCGCAGTCGTGGAAGCGGCAGGTCCGCGCGTACTCCTCGATCTCCGAGAAGACCTGGCCGACGCCGGTCCCGGCGTCCCAGAGCCCGACACCGCGCAGTCCGGGCGTGTCGATCAGGACCCCGCCGCCCGGCAGGGCGAGCAGGTTGCGCGTCGTGGTCGTGTGGCGGCCCTTGCCGTCGACCTCGCGGGCCTCCTGGACCTCCATGACGTCCGCGCCGAGCAGCGTGTTGGCCAGGGTGGACTTGCCGGCGCCCGAGATGCCGAGCAGCACGCTCGTACCGCCGCCGACGAGTGCGGTGAGGACGTCCGTGCCCTCTCCGGTGAGGGAGGAGACGGTCAGCACCCGGACCCCGGGCGCGGCGGTCTCCACGTCCTGGACCAGGTGCGCGAGCGTCGCCGGGTCCGGGACCAGGTCGGCCTTGGTGAGGACGACCAGCGGCTGCGCCCCCGATTCCCACGCGAGGGCCAGGAAGCGCTCGATGCGCCCCAGGTCCAGTTCCACGGCGAGGGAGACGGCGATGACCGCGTGGTCGACGTTGGCGGCGAGGATCTGCCCCTCGGACCGCTGGGAGGAGGTGGACCGTACGAAGGCGGTGCGGCGGGGCAGGTACGCCTTCACGTAGCGGGGGTTGCCCGCGGGCTCGACCGCTGCCCAGTCGCCGGTGCAGATGACCCTCAGCGGGTCGTGCGGGGTGACGAAGGCGGTGTCGGCGCGGACGATGCCGTCCTCGGTGATGACGTCGCACTGACCGCGGTCGACGCGTACGACCCGGCCGGGCAGGAGGCCCTGCTCGGCGTACGGGGTGAACTCGGCCGCCCACGCGTCGTCCCAGCCGAAGGGGGCGAGGGCGTGCGGGAGCGAGGCCTGCGGGGAGGAGGAAAGAGACAAGGGGAACCCTTCACAGGGTGGCCCCGGCAGCGCGCGTCCGCTCGCTCAGCGGCGGCGGCGCGCGAAGTGGTGTGAGGTCAGCCGGAGACCACGGAAGTGACATTGATGGTCTTCTGAATGCGGGCAGTGCCCTGCGCGATGACAGTCATCAACTGGCTCACCTCCGGATCGTGCACGTACTGACGGTCCCGCACCGATCGGCGGAACGGATCCAACGTAACAAGTGCCCTCACGCACGCGCCATTTCTTTTTCTGCGCGCTAGGCCGGCTCGCCGAAGTGGTCCAGGAGTCTTTGCTGGAGGGCGACGAGCACCGGGGTCGGCTGCTTGAGCATCGAGAGGCGGTACGCCGCCGTGGGGGCGTAACCGCCGGCCTCGCCCACGGCCGCTGCGACCACATAGCCGTTCAGCGCGTCCACGTTCGACGCGCCCCCGTGATCCTGCCCGGTGGGAAGCAGATGGCGGTCCAGGGGGGTCTCGTCGCTGGTGACCGCGTTCGCGACCGCCGACGGCTGCCAGTCCCTGGCATTGGTGAGGGAGTGGTGGGTGTCGAACCGTACGGTGACCGTTTCACCTGCGCCGATCGCCACGCTGTACCGGCCTCTTCGTCGGTGAAGACGTGATCGACCTCCGACAGGTCACTGCGGTAGACGCTGACCTTGATCATGAAGATCGGACTCTTGTCCGACACTGCTCGCACCTGTCCGAACACCAGGGTCTCCTCCCGGTCGGACTGCCGCTGGAAACCACCCCTGCATCCAGTCTGTGCACGCCCCACCGCCGCCGCCAGTCGTACCCGCCGGGCAGCCCGCCCCGCGGTGGGCGAGCCCTCGCCCGGGCAGCGCGGGGCCGGCCGCCGGCCCCGGCCGCCGCCGGGTTCAACCGAAGCGGACGGGCAGGTGCTTGATGCCGTTGATGAAGTCCGAGCGCAGTCGGCGCACCTCCCCGGTGACCTCGACGTCGGGGTAGTGGCGGAGGAGTTCGCGGAGCAGGGCCTTGATCTGGGTCCGGGCCAGACCCGCGCCCAGGCAGAAGTGCGGGCCCCCGCCGCCGAAGGCGAGGTGGTCGTTCGGGGTGCGGCGGATGTCGAAGGCGAAGGGGTCGGCGAAGACCTCCTCGTCGCGGTTGGCGGAGGTGTAGTACGTGACCACCTTCCGGCCCGCGGCGATCGGACGCCCTCGCAGGACGGTGTCGCGCGTGGCGGTGCGCCGGAAGTTGTGGATCGAGCCGCCCCAGCGCAGGAACTCCTCCACGGCCGAGGTCCACAAGGCCTCGTCCTGCGGGGACGCGGCCAGTTCTGCGCGGGCCGCCGGATGCCCGGCCAGCGCCAGCACGGTGGCGGACAGCAGGTTGCGGGTGGTCTCGTTGCCCGCGACGCACAGCAGCACGAAGAACATGCTGATCTCGTCCGGGGTGAGCCGGTCCCCGCCCACCTCCGCGTGGACCAGCGTCGAGAGGATGTCCTCACGCGGGTGCGCCCGCCGCTCGGCGGCCAGCGCGTCGCAGTAGGCGTAGATCTCGGCGGCCGCGAGGTCGCTGTCGTGCTTGCCCGCCGAGAGCTCCGGGTCCTGGCCGCCGGCCATCCGGTTGCTCCAGTCGAAGATCAGCCGCTCGTCGCCCGGGGGTACGCCGACCATCTCGCAGATCGTCTGGATCGGCAGCCAGGCTGCCACCTCCCCGACGAAGTCCATCTCGCGTCCGGGGGTGACCGCGGTGTCCACCAGGGACGCCGCCCGCTCCGCGATCCGGGCCGCCAGCCGCCGTACCACCCGGGGGGTGAAGCCGGCGCTGACCAGGGCGCGGTAGCGGGAGTGGCGCGGGGCGTCCATGCCGAGCAGGACCAGCCGCAGGGTCGCGAGGGACTCGGGGCTCTGGTCGCGGACCATGAAGGAGCCGAGCTCGGTGGACCACAGCTCGGGGTCGCGGCTGATCTCCTTGACGTCGGCGTGGCGGGTGACGGCGTAGAAGCCCTCGTGGCCGCCCGGCACCTCGTGCCAGTGCACCGGGTCCTCCCGGCGCAGCCGGGCGAACTGCTCGTGCGGGACCCCGCGGGCCCAGGTGTCTTCCAGCAGGTCGATCTCACCGGTGGGGATCACGGTCCACTTCCGTTCGGGAGAGGGGCTCGGGAGAGGGGGTCGGGAGGGGGTGTCAGCAGGGCGCTCAGTGCTTCCACGACGAGGGTGTCGGGGATGCCCCGGGGGTCGAGGCGGTGCTGCATCGCCAGGCCGAGCAGGACGCCCAGGACCAGGGCGCCGGTCTCCTCCGGCGGCCGGGCGAGCGGGGTGCCGGTGGCCTCGGCCCAGTCCTCGAGGCCCTCGCCGAGCTGGGCGCGGACCTCTGCGTAGCGCTGGGCGAGCAGGCCGCCGAGGAGCGGGCCACGGGCGGCGTGCAGCCACAGCTCGGCCTCCAGGAGCAGCCAGGAGTCGCCCCGCTCGGGGTGCGGGCGGGTGAGGCTGCCCCACATGGCGGAGAAGTGCGTGGCGGGATCCGCCGGGTCCGCGCTGTCCGCGATCTCGGCGGCGAGTTCCTCGGCGGTCCGCTCCTTCCAGACCTCCAGCAGGGCGAGCAACAGGCCCTCCTTGCCTCCGAAATGGCTGTAGAGGGCGCCGGTGGTCCGGCCGGCGGCGTCCGCGACGGCCTCCGCGGAGACGGCGTGGAAGCCCTTGCGGGCGAAGAGTCCGGCGGCGGCGTCGATGAGGCGCGAACGGGTCTGGGACTTGCGCTGCGCCTGGCGCGACCGCGCCTGCGGCGTACCCGGCCGGCCTGCCGTGTGCGGCGCGGTCGGCGCGAGGGGCTGCTCCGGCGCGTGCTCCGGGCCGGAGCGCGGTGTGGGCGGGTTCGGCGGCACGGGACCTCCGGCAACTTATATCGGCTTCCCGATATAAGCTGCGCCCCGACCTGACGCCCCGTCAATCCCTGCGACCGCGCTGTCTCAGTGCTTGCGCAGCCGCGAGGTGTAGTCCTCCGGCGGCAGGAACTTCGACCACCGTTCGGGGAACTCGGAGGGCATCCCCTCGTCCTCGTCGTCCTCCGACTCGCCCTCCGCCATCGCCCGCCAGGCCGCGGCCCGCGCGATCAGCTGGGCGGCCTCCGCCTCGCGGGCCCGCTCGTTGGCCTCGCGCGCCGCCGCGGTGGCCACCGAGGGCCAGACGCGGTCGATCGCCGCGTTGACGGCGGCCCCGACGAGGACCGCGAAGGCCGAGATGCCGATCCACAGCAGCACGGCCACCGGCGCCGCCAGCGAGCCGTAGATCGTCGGCCCCTCCACGGTGTTGGTGAGGTAGATCCGCAGCAGGAACGAGCCCACCACCCACATCGCGAGGGCCACCAGCGCGCCCGGCACGTCCTCGATCCACGGCGAGCGCACCGGCACGGACACGTGGTACAGCGTGGTCAGGAAGACGATGGACAGCAGGGTGACGGTCGGCCAGTACAGCACCGCGATCACGCTGGTGCCCCAGGGCACCAGCCGTACGACCGCGTCGGGTCCGACCACCATCAGCGGCAGCACGACCGCGCCGATCACCAGCGCGATGATGTACAGCAGGAAGGCCAGCAGCCGGGTCTTGACGATGCCGCGGTGCCCGTCGAGCCCGTACATCACCGTGATGGTGTCGATGAAGACGTTCACCGCGCGCGAGCCCGACCACAGGGCGAAGGCGAAACCGAGCGAGATCAGGTCCGGGCGGCCGCGGCCCGTCACATCGTCCAGCATCGGCTTGGCGATCTCGTTGACGCCCCGGTCGGACAGGATCGTGCCGACCGCCCCCAGGATGTTCTCCTCGATGCTGGCCACCGTCGTCGTGCCCGTCCAGCCGTCCACGTAGCCGAGGAGGCCCAGCAGGCCGAGGAAGAGCGGGGGCAGCGAGAGCAGGGTGAAGAAGGCCGCCTCGGCGGCGAGGCCGAGGATCCGGTACTCGATGCACGAGTTGACGGTGTCCTTCAGGAGCAGCCAGCCCATCTTCCGCTTCGACACGTTGCGGTAGAGGGCGCGGGCCCGGTGGAGCCGTCCATGACGTACCAGGATCCGCTCTGGTGTTTCTTTTGCTGGCTGCACGTCCTTACGGTATCCGCATGGCAGCCACCACCCACACAGTCACCAATCAGGCCCCGCCGCTCGTGGGCCACGACGTCTACGGGGGCGACCGGGCCCTCACCGAGGGCGTCGAGCGTCATCTCGCCTCCGCCGCCCCCGAACTGCTCGGCGAGGTACGGCAGGAGCTCACCGTGCTCGGGCGTGCCGCCGGTTCCGCTCAGGCCCAGGAGTGGGGCCGGCTGGCGAACGAGAATCCACCCGTGCTGCGGACGCACGACCGGTACGGGAACCGCATCGACGAGGTGGAGTTCCACCCCGCCTGGCACCAGCTGCTCGGGAAGGCCGTGTCCGCCGGGCTCACCGACGCCTGGGGGCGGCCGAGCGGGCACCTGCGGCGTGCCGCCGGGTTCTTCGTGTGGTCCCAGGCCGAGGCCGGGCACGGCTGCCCCGTCTCGATGACGCACGCCGCGGTGCCGGCGCTGCGGGCCGATCCGGAACTGGCGGCCGAGTGGGAGCCGCGGCTGACCTCGCACGTGTACGAGGAGGGGCTGGCGCCGGCGGCGGAGAAGGCCGGCGTGCTCTTCGGCATGGGGATGACGGAGAAGCAGGGCGGCAGCGACGTACGGGCGAACACGACGGCCGCGGCGCCGCTGGACGCCTCGGGCGAGTACCTGCTGACCGGGCACAAGTGGTTCTGCTCGGCGCCGATGTCCGACGGGTTCCTGGTACTGGCGCAGGCTCCGGGCGGGCTGACCTGCTTCCTCGTGCCGCGGGTGCTGCCGGACGGCACGCGCAACGTGTTCGCGATCCAGCGGCTGAAGGACAAGCTGGGCAACAAGTCGAACGCGTCGAGCGAGGTGGAGTTCGACGGCACCTGGGCGCGGCGGGTGGGCGAGGAGGGCCGGGGGGTGCGGACGATCATCGAGATGGTCGCGGCGACCCGGCTGGACTGTGTCATCGGCTCGGCCTCGCTGATGCGGCAGGCCCTGACGCAGGCCGCTCACCATGCGGAGCACCGCTCTGCTTTCGGAGCACCGCTCATCGACCAGCCGCTGATGCGCAACGTCCTCGCCGACCTCGCCCTGGAGTCGGAGGCGGCCACCACCCTGACCCTGCGGCTCGCGGCCGCCTACGACGCCGGGACCGACCAGGAGAAGGCCTTCCTGCGGCTCGCCGTGCCGGCCGCCAAGTACTGGGTGACCAAGCGCTGTACGCCGATGGTGGCGGAGGCACTGGAGTGTCTGGGCGGCAACGGCTACGTCGAGGAGTCCGGCATGCCGAGACTGCTGCGCGAATCCCCGCTGAACTCCATCTGGGAGGGCTCGGGCAACGTCCAGGCCCTGGACGTGCTGCGGGCCCTCCAGCGGGAGCCGCAGGCGCTGAACGCGTTCCTCCAGGAGGTCGGCCAGGCCCGGGGCGCGGACCACCGGCTGGATTCGGCCATCAAGGACCTGCTGGCGGAGCTCGCCGATCTCGAGGGCATCGAGGCCCGGGCCCGCCGGGTCGTCGAGCGCATGGCCCTGGTGCTCCAGGGATCGCTGCTGGTGCGGTGGGCCCCGCCGGCGGTGGCGGACGCCTTCTGCGCCTCGCGGCTGGGCGGTGACTGGGGGGCGGCCTTCGGCACGCTGCCGCACAGCCTCGACCTGGGCGCCGTCGTGGAACGAGCGCGGATCACGGGCGGGGAGTAGTCCCCAAACCGCTCCGAGCCGGGATCCGGGCCCGTCGACCGGGAACAGGGGTGGCGCCGCGCCGACTCGGCACCACCCCTGATCCGAGAAGCCCCGAGGAGGAGCTGTCACGCCGCTCAGCGACGTCCGGACAGTTTCGGTCGGGTGACCGGGACTTGGCGAGAGTTGCATACCGTTGCAACCTTTGAGTCGTCCTGTTCGCACGGGGAGGTTCCGGTGGCCGACACCACAGGCAGCACGGTCGATGTGGCCCGCATCTCGGCCATGGACGCGCGGGAGGCCGCTCGTCTGCTCAAGGGCGTACGGGCGGCGGCGCTGGCCGGGGACCGCCCCCCGGCCGCGCCGCGCCCGGAGATCGCCGAGTCCTGGCGCCGGATGATGGCGGGCGGGGTGCACCCGGACCGGGACGCGCGCTCGCGGATGCTCTCGGCCGCCGAGACCGAGGAGCGGCGGCACGTCTCGCCGCTGCGGGAGATCCTCCCGGTGCTCCGGGAGGGGCTGCTTCCGGCCCTGGACGAAGCCCTGCACATCATGGTCGTGGCCGACGCGGAGGGCCGGCTGCTGTGGCGGGAGGGCCACTCCTCCATCCTGCGCAAGGCGGACCGGCTCGGCTTCGCCGTGGGGGCCGACTGGGACGAGGCCGTGGTCGGCACGAACGGGGTGGGCACCGCCCTGGTGACCCGGCGTCCGGTCCAGGTGTTCTCGGCGGAGCACTTCGTCTCCAGCCATCACGACTGGACCTGCGCGGGGGCGCCCGTACGGGACCCGCGCGACGGACGCCTGCTGGGCGTGGTCGACGTGAGCGGCCCGCTGGCCACCATGCACCCGGCGACCCTGGCGTGGGTGAGCTCGGTGGCCCGGCTCGCGGAGCGGGAGCTGCGCGTACGGCACCTGGAGTCGCTGGAGCGGCTGCGGGCGGTGGCGGCCCCGCTGCTGGCCCGCCTGCCCGGGCGGGCGCTGGCCGTGGACCCCAACGGCTGGACGGCGGCCGTGACGGGCCTGGCCCCCGTGGACCGCGTCCCGCTTCCGAAGTCCTTCGGCCCGGGGCGGGTGCGGCTGGCGCAGCTCGGCGACTGCGCGGTGGAGCCGCTGCCCGGCGGCTGGCTGCTGCGGATCGCGCAGGAGCGTACGACCGCCGGGGTGACCCGCGTGGTCCTCGACCTCAGCCGGGCGAGAACCTGGTCGGCGACGGTGTACGGGGCCGCCGGGAGCTGGTCGCAGGAGCTGAGCCCGCGCCACGCGGAGCTGCTGTTCCTGCTGGCGGAGAGCCCGCGGGGGCGCTCGGCGGCGGAGCTTTCCGGGGAGCTGTTCGGCGACCCGACCCGCACGGTGACGGTCCGGGCGGAGATGTCGCGGGTACGCCGCAACCTGGCGGGCGTGCTGGCCCACCGGCCGTACCGCTTCGCGGAGGACGTGGAGGTGGAGCTGATCCGCCCCGAGGACCCGGCCGGGCTGCTCCCCCACTCCACCGCGCCCGCGGTGATCAGGGCCCGCCTGGGCCATGGGGGGCCGGGCATGATTCCCTGACCTGCATGAGCACCATCACACTCACCACCTGGTCCCTGGAAATGACCTCCCCGGACGATCTGGTTCCGGCGGCCGTACCGGGCCCGGAGATCACCGTCTCCCGGGCGGAGGTCCCCTCGCCGGAGTTCAGCCGCTTCCTCTACGCCTCCGTCGGCGGGGACATCCACTGGACGGACCGGCTGTCGCTGACCCGCGACCAGTGGGTGGAGCAGCTGGGGCGGCCGGGCGTGGAGACGTGGGTGGCGTACGACCGGGGCACGCCGGCGGGGTACGTGGAGTTCGACCCGCAGGACGACGGTGCGGTGGAGATCATCTACTTCGGCCTGCTGCCGGATTTCCGGGGGCGGCGGATCGGGGGGCACCTGCTGTCGGTGGGCGTCGCCCGGGCCTGGGACCTCGCGTCCCGGTGGCCGGACCGCGAGCCGACGCGACGGGTCTGGCTCCACACGTGCAGCCAGGACGGGCCGACGGCGATGGACAACTACCTGCGGCGCGGGTTCAAGCTGTTCAAGACGGAAACGGAGTCCAAGGAGGACACGCCGACCCCGGGCCCCTGGCCGGGCGCGTAGCCCGAGTCCGGCCCCGCCGGCGTGTGAGGCGCGGGGGTGCGGGGGTGCGGGGACAGAGCTCCCGGCGCGGCGCCGCACCCGCCCGCGGACGGTGACCGCGATCACGTCGTATCACCATGCGGGACGACTTCGTCCGAATTCTGGACACTAGTGGACTCCTCCAATCGGCACATGACACGCTTCCGCCATGAATGGAGCTGGAATTGCCTTGGTGAGTCGGCGGCACGTCGACCTCGGCCGCATGTCCAGCGCCATCTGTCCGGCCTGCTGACGGAACCAGCAATCGCCGCACACCGCCACCATCCCGGCATCGTCGCCGCGGAAGTGGCGATCGTCTCAGCCCCCTGACGGCCGAATACCGCCTGCCCGCCGGCCACCCCGGCAAAGGCGGCAATCAGCCACACCCGCTCAGCGACGCCGACGTGACGGGGGCGTACCCCCGCTCCCCCCTGTGCCCCCGCTCCTGCCCTGAGCCGCCGAAGAAGGACGTACCCGCCATGGCCGCCACTCCCGAAACGCCCGCAGCCGCCGCCGCGCGCCGCAAGACAGGCCGTCACCGCGGTGAGGGTCAGTGGGCTGTCGGACACCACACGCCCCTCAACGGCAACGAGCAGTTCAAGAAGGACGACGACGGTCTCAACGTGCGGACACGCATTGAGACGATCTACTCCAAGACCGGCTTCGACTCGATCGACCCCAACGACCTGCGCGGACGCATGCGCTGGTGGGGCCTCTACACCCAGCGCAAGCCCGGGATCGACGGCGGCAAGACCGCGATCCTGGAGCCGGAGGAGCTGGACGACAAGTACTTCATGCTGCGCGTCCGCATCGACGGCGGCCGGCTGACCACCGAGCAGCTCCGCGTCATCGGTGAGATCTCCCAGGAGTTCGCCCGCGGGACGGCCGACCTCACCGACCGCCAGAACGTGCAGTACCACTGGATCCGGATCGAGGACGTCCCGGAGATCTGGCGCCGGCTGGAGGCCGTCGGGCTGTCCACCACCGAGGCCTGCGGTGACACGCCCCGCGTCATCCTCGGCTCGCCCGTCGCCGGCATCGCGCAGGACGAGATCATCGACGGCACCCCCGCCATCGACGAGATCTACCGCCGCATCGTGGGCAACAAGGACTTCTCCAACCTGCCCCGCAAGTTCAAGTCCGCGATCTCCGGCTCGCCGCTGCTCGACGTGGCGCACGAGATCAACGACATCGCGTTCGTCGGCGTGAACCACCCCGAGCACGGTCCCGGCTTCGACGTCTGGGTCGGCGGCGGCCTCTCCACCAACCCCAAGCTGGGCGTCCGCCTGGGCACCTGGGTCTCGCTCGACGAGGTCCCGGACGTCTACGAGGGCGTCATCTCGATCTTCCGCGACTACGGCTACCGCCGGCTGCGCACCCGCGCCCGCCTGAAGTTCCTCGTCGCCGACTGGGGCCCGGCCAAGTTCCGCCAGGTCCTGGAGGACGAGTACCTGAAGCGGAAGCTGACCGACGGCCCCGCGCCCGAGCAGCCCTCCGGCCAGTGGCGCGACCACGTCGGCGTCCACCAGCAGCAGGACGGCAAGTTCTACGTCGGCTTCGCGCCCCGCGTCGGCCGTGTCGACGGCGCCACCCTGACCAAGATCGCGGACATCGCCGAGCAGCACGGCTCCGGCCGGCTGCGCACCACCGCCGAGCAGAAGATGATCGTCCTCGACATCGAGGCCGACCGGGTCGACTCGGTGGTCTCGGCCCTGGAGTCGCTCGACCTGCGGGTCAAGCCGTCCCCGTTCCGCCGCGGCACGATGGCCTGCACCGGCATCGAGTTCTGCAAGCTGGCCATCGTCGAGACGAAGGCGCGCGGCGCCTCGCTGATCGACGAGCTGGAGCGCCGCCTGCCGGACTTCGCCGAGCCGCTGACCATCAACATCAACGGCTGCCCGAACGCCTGCGCCCGTATCCAGGTGGCGGACATCGGTCTCAAGGGCCAGCTGGTCCTGGACGACGACGGCAACCAGGTGGAGGGCTACCAGGTCCACCTGGGCGGCGCCCTCGGCCTGGAGGCCGGCTTCGGCCGCAAGGTCCGCGGTCTCAAGGTCACCTCGGCCGGACTGCCCGACTACGTCGAGCGGGTCGTCAAGCAGTACGAGGAGCAGCGCGAGGACGGCGAGCGGTTCGCGGCCTGGGTCGCCCGCGCGGACGAGAAGAGCCTCTCGTGAGCGAGCGCGCCGCACCGTTCTACTGCCCGTACTGCGGCGACGAGGACCTGTTTCCCCACGAGACGGGCCACGGCGCCTGGGAATGCAGGGCCTGCAACCGAGCCTTCCAGCTGAAGTACCTCGGGCTGCTCGCCCGGGGTGTTCAGTCCAACGCAGCTGGAGGGGACGAGATATGACCACCGCTCAAGACGTCGGTCTCAAGGACCTTGCCGAGCGGGCGGGCCGGGACCTGGAGGACGCCTCCGCGCTGGAGATCCTCACCTGGGCGGCCGAGACCTTCGGCAGGAAGTTCGCCGTGACCTCCTCCATGGAGGACGCGGTCGTCGCCCACCTGGCCTCCCGCGCCTTCCCCGGCGTGGACGTGGTCTTCCTCGACACGGGCTACCACTTCGAGGAGACCATCGGCACCCGCGACGCGGTCGAGGCGGTGATGGACGTCAACGTCATCACCCTCACGCCGCGCCGGACGGTGGCCGAGCAGGACGCGGAGTACGGCCCAAAGCTGCACGACCGCGACCCCGACCTGTGCTGCGCCCTGCGCAAGGTCAAGCCCCTCGAAGAGGGTCTGACCGCGTACGACGCCTGGGCGACGGGCCTGCGCCGCGACGAGTCCCCGACCCGGGCGAACACCCCGGTCGTCGGCTGGGACGAGAAGCGGCAGAAGGTCAAGATCTCGCCGATCGCCCGCTGGACCCAGGACGACGTGGACGCGTACGTGGCCGAGCACGGGGTGCTCACCAACCCGCTGCTGATGGACGGCTACACCTCCGTCGGCTGCGCCCCCTGCACCCGCCGCGTGGCGGAGGGCGAGGACGCGCGGGCCGGCCGGTGGGCCGGGCGGGGCAAGACCGAGTGCGGACTGCACGGCTGATGACGACCAGCGAAGAACTTACGGAGACGAACCAGATGAGCGTGAGCGACCAGGGCGCCACCGTGTGGCTGACCGGGCTGCCGAGCGCGGGCAAGACCACCATCGCCTACGCGCTGGCCGAGCGGCTGCGCGCCGAGGGCCACCGCGTGGAGGTGCTCGACGGGGACGAGATCCGCGAGTTCCTCTCCGCCGGGCTGGGCTTCGGCCGCGAGGACCGGCACACCAACGTGCAGCGGATCGGCTTCGTCGCCGAGCTCCTCGCGAGCAACGGCGTCAAGGCGCTGGTACCGGTGATCGCGCCGTTCGCGGACAGCCGCGAGGCCGTCCGCAAGCGGCACGCGGCCGCGGAGACGAACTACCTGGAGGTCCACGTGGCCACCCCGGTGGAGGTCTGCTCCGAGCGTGACGTGAAGGGCCTGTACGCCAAGCAGGCGGCGGGCGAGATCTCCGGTCTGACCGGGGTCGACGACCCGTACGAGGCTCCGGAGTCCCCGGACCTCCGTATCGAGTCGCACACGCAGACCGTGCAGGAGTCGGCTTCGGCCCTGCACGCGCTGCTCACCGAGAGGGGTCTGGCATGACCACGGTCGCCCACCTGCACGAAGCTGCGGACAATTCCTCTGGGTCCGCGCCCTACGCGCTGTCGCACCTCGACGCCCTCGAGTCGGAGGCCGTGCACATCTTCCGCGAGGTGGCGGGCGAGTTCGAGAAGCCGGTGATCCTTTTCTCCGGCGGCAAGGACTCCATCGTCATGCTGCACCTGGCGCTGAAGGCGTTCGCGCCGGCGCCGGTGCCCTTCACCCTCCTGCACGTCGACACGGGGCACAACTTCCCCGAGGTGCTCGAGTACCGCGACCGCACGGTCGCCCGGCACGGCCTGCGCCTGCACGTCGCGTCCGTCCAGGACTACATCGACGCGGGCAAGCTGCGCGAGCGCCCGGACGGCACCCGCAACCCGCTGCAGACCGTCCCGCTGACCGAGGCGATCCAGAGCCTCAAGTTCGACGCCGTGTTCGGCGGCGGCCGCCGCGACGAGGAGAAGGCCCGCGCCAAGGAGCGGGTGTTCAGCCTGCGCGACGAGTTCTCCCAGTGGGACCCGCGCCGCCAGCGCCCCGAGCTGTGGCAGCTCTACAACGGCCGCCACGCGCCCGGTGAGCACGTGCGCGTCTTCCCGCTCTCCAACTGGACCGAGCTGGACGTCTGGCAGTACATCGCCCGCGAGGGCATCGAGCTGCCGGAGATCTACTTCGCGCACGAGCGCGAGGTCTTCCAGCGCAACGGGATGTGGCTGACGGCCGGCGAGTGGGGCGGCCCCAAGGAGGGCGAGACGCCCGAGACGCGGCTCATCCGCTACCGCACGGTCGGTGACATGTCCTGCACGGGCGCCGTCGACTCCGACGCCGCCACGCTGGACGCCGTGATCGCCGAGATCGCCGTCTCCCGGCTCACCGAGCGGGGCGCGACCCGCGCCGACGACAAGATGTCCGAGGCCGCGATGGAAGACCGCAAGCGCGAAGGGTACTTCTAACATGACCAGCACCACCGATCAGTTCGCCAGCCTGGCCGACCCTTCAGTGACCACGCTGCTGCGCTTCGCGACCGCCGGCTCCGTCGACGACGGCAAGTCCACCCTGGTGGGCCGGCTGCTGCACGACTCCAAGTCGGTCCTGACCGACCAGATGGAGGCCGTCGAGGCCGTCTCCGCCCAGCGCGGCCAGGACGCCCCCGACCTCGCGCTGCTCACCGACGGCCTGCGGGCCGAGCGGGAGCAGGGCATCACCATCGACGTCGCGTACCGCTACTTCGCCACCGCGCGCCGCCGGTTCATCCTCGCCGACACCCCCGGGCACGTGCAGTACACCCGGAACATGGTCACCGGCGCCTCCACCGCCGACCTGGCCGTGGTCCTGGTCGACGCCCGCAACGGAGTGATCGAGCAGACCCGCCGGCACGCGGCCGTGGCCGCCCTGCTGCGCGTCCCGCACGTGGTGCTGGCCGTCAACAAGATGGACCTCGTGGGCTACCAGGAGTCCGTCTTCGCGGCGATCGCCGAGGAGTTCACCGCGTACGCCTCGGACCTCGGCGTCCCGGAGATCACCGCGATCCCGATCTCCGCGCTGGCCGGGGACAACGTGGTGGACCCGTCGGCGAACATGGACTGGTACGGCGGGCCGACGGTGCTCGAGCACCTGGAGACCGTCCCGGTCAGCCACGACCTCACCGCCTGCCCGGCGCGTTTTCCGGTGCAGTACGTGATCCGTCCGCAGACCGCCGAGCACCCGGACTACCGGGGCTACGCGGGCCAGATCGCCTCCGGCGTGCTGCGGGTCGGCGAGGCCGTGACCGTCCTGCCGTCCGGCCGCACCTCGGTCATCGAGGGCATCGACGCGCTCGGCGAGAGCGTCGACATCGCCTGGGCCCCGCAGTCGGTGACCGTGCGGCTCAAGGACGACATCGACATCTCGCGCGGCGACCTGATCGCGCCGTCCGCGAGCGCGCCGGCCACCACGCAGGACGTCGAGGCGACGGTCTGCCACGTGGCGGACCAGCCCCTGGCCGTCGGCGCCCGGGTGCTGATCAAGCACACGACGCGCACGGTCAAGGCGATCGTCAAGGAGATCCCCTCGCGGCTGACCCTGGACGACCTGTCGCAGCACCCGAACCCCGGGCAGCTGGTGGCCAACGACATCGGCCGCGTGGTCGTCCGCACCGCCGAGCCGCTCGCGCTCGACGCGTACGCCGACTCGCGCCGCACCGGCTCCTTCCTGCTGATCGACCCGGCCGACGGAACCACGCTGGCCGCGGGCATGGCGGGCGAGTCCTTCGTCTCAACGGCCGGGCCCGGCGACCAAGCAGTCCAGGCCGACGAGGAAGGGTGGGACTTCTAACCCATGCCCTCCGACATCTACTCGACCTTCGCGAAGGAGGGCGGCCGCGTGGGCAGCGGCGCCCTCGGCAGCGGCCAGGGAGGGGTGGCGCGATGTGCGCGATGACGTACGCGCACCGCTTGCGCGCCCACACCCCCCACGAGCTGTACCTGCCCCTGCTCCACAAACGAAGACGTGCGTCATGAGATGACCACGTCACGAGAGGAAGTCCTCCCGTGCCTGCCACCGCATTCACCCGTACGACCCTGCGCCGCGGCGCCGTCGCCGCCGCCGCGCTGCCGCTGCTGATCGGCGCGCTCGCCTCCTGCGGCTACGGCTCCCAGGCCGAGAAGGACGAGCCCAAGGCGGCCAACGCCGCCGCCGAGGGCAAGAAGCTCTCCGCCACCGAGGTCCGCATCGGGTACTTCCCGAACCTGACGCACGCCACCGCCCTGGTCGGCCTCCAGGAAGGCCTGATCCAGAAGGAACTGGGCGGCACGAAGATCAAGCCGCAGGCCTTCAACGCCGGTCCGTCCGAGATCGAGGCCCTCAACGGCGGCTCTCTCGACATCGGCTTCATCGGCCCCTCGCCGGCGATCAACGGCTACGTGAAGTCCAAGGGCTCCAACCTGCGGATCGTCTCCGGTTCGGCCTCCGGCGGCGTCAAGCTCGTGGTGAACCCGGACAAGATCAAGACCCTGGACGACCTCAAGGGCAAGAAGATCGCCACCCCGCAGAAGGGGAACACGCAGGACGTCGCGTTCCTCAACTGGATCGCCGAGAAGGGCTGGACGGTCGACCCGGAGTCCGGCAAGGGCGACGTCTCCGTCGTCCGCACGGACAACAAGGTGACCCCGGACGCGTTCAAGCAGGGCTCGATCGACGGCGCCTGGGTGCCCGAGCCCACGGCCTCCAAGCTGGTCTCCGACGGCGGTTCCGTCCTCCTCGACGAGGCCACCCTGTGGCCCGACAAGAAGTTCGTGATCACGAACGTCATCGTGTCGCAGAAGTTCCTCAAGGAGCACCCGGACGTGGTCGAGGCGGTCCTCGCGGGCACCGTGAAGACCAACGAGTGGATCAACGCCAACCCGGACAAGGCGAAGGCCTCCGCGAACGCCAAGCTCGAGGCCGAGGGCGGCAAGCCGCTCGACGCGAAGATCATCGACCCGGCCTGGCCGAGCATCGCGATCACCGACGACCCGCTGGCCGCCACGCTGAAGACGCAGGCCGACCACGCGGTCAAGGCCCATCTCATCGAGCAGCCCGACCTGACCGGCATCTACGACCTGACGCTCCTGAACAAGGTGCTGAAGGCCGCCGGCAAGCCCGAGGTCTCCGACGCCGGTCTCGGCGCCAAGTAACCCCGCAATCCAGCAACCCCAGGAGGTGACGACCATGGCCACCACGCTTGCCAAGGCTGCCGAGGGCACCGTAGCGGAGCTCGCGCACGCCGCCCGCATCGAGCACGTCTCGAAGTCCTTCTCCGGCCCTGCCGGATCGCAGCTCGTCCTGGACGACATCAGCCTCGATGTCGCTCCCGGAGAGTTCGTCACCATCCTGGGTGCCTCGGGGTGCGGCAAGTCCACCCTGCTCAACCTGGTCGCGGGCCTGGACAAGCCGTCCGCGGGGTCCATCGAGACCCCCGGCCGGCCGGCGCTCATGTTCCAGGAGCACGCCCTCTTCCCGTGGCTGACCGCGGGCAAGAACATCGAACTCGCGCTGCGACTGCGCGGGGTGCCCAAGGCCGACCGCCGTGCGGAGGCCGAGCGGCTGCTGGAGCTGGTCCGGCTCGGCGGCGCGTACGGCAAGCGCGTGCACGAGCTGTCGGGCGGCATGCGCCAGCGCGTGGCCCTGGCCCGGGCGCTCGCCCAGGACAGCCAACTTCTGCTGATGGACGAGCCGTTCGCCGCGCTCGACGCCATCACCCGGGACGTGCTGCACGGCGAGCTCACCCGCATCTGGGCCGAGACCAACCTGTCGGTCCTCTTCGTCACGCACAACGTGCGCGAGGCCGTGCGGCTCGCGCAGCGCGTGGTCCTGCTCTCCTCCCGGCCCGGCCGGGTCGCGAAGGAATGGACCGTGGGCATCCCCCAGCCGCGCCGCATCGAGGACGCGGACGTGGCGGAACTGTCCCTTGAGATCACTGAACACCTGCGTGGGGAGATCCGCCGCCATGGCCAGCACTGACACCACCCCGAAGCTCGCGGGCAAGGGCAGGCAGGACGACCTGGCGGGCCTGGAGGCCGGCCTGGACGCCCTCGACGCGGTCCAGACCCACCGCACACCGGTCCGCGAGGTCCTCGTCAAGAAGGTCCTGCCGCCGGTCCTGGCCATCGGCCTGGTCCTCGTGGTCTGGCAGATCCTGGTCGCGGCGGAGGTCACCGAGCAGACCAAGCTGCCCGCGCTGTCCGCGGTCTGGGACAGCCTGTCCGACATGTGGCTCAAGGGCACCCTGCTCGAGGTCGTCTGGACCAGCGTGTCGCGCGGCCTGCTCGGCTTCCTGCTGGCCCTGGCCATCGGTACCCCGCTCGGACTGCTCGTCGCCCGGGTGAAGTTCGTCCGCGCCGCGATCGGCCCGATCCTCCAGGGCCTGCAGTCGCTGCCGTCGGTGGCCTGGGTGCCGCCGGCCGTCCTGTGGTTCGGCCTGAACGACGCGATGATGTACACGGTGATCCTGCTGGGCGCCGTCCCGTCCATCGCGAACGGCCTCGTCTCCGGCATCGACCAGATCCCGCCGCTGTACCTGCGGGCCGGGCGGACCCTGGGCGCCACCGGACTGGTGGGGGCCCGGCACATCGTCATGCCGGCCGCGCTGCCGGGCTACCTGGCCGGTCTGAAGCAGGGCTGGGCCTTCTCCTGGCGCTCGCTGATGGCCGCCGAGATCATCGCCAGCTCCCCCGACCTGGGCCTGGGCCTGGGCCAGTTGCTGGAGAACGGCCGCAACAACATCGACCTGCCGGGCGTGTTCCTCGCGATCATCCTGATCCTGGTGGTCGGCATCGCCATCGACCTGCTCATCTTCAGCCCGGTCGAGCGGTGGGTCCTGCGCAGCCGCGGCCTGCTGGTCAAGTGAGTCCCGTGTTCCCCGCGCCCTCCCCCGCCCCGTCTCCCGCACCCGCCCTGCTCGTCATGGCCCACGGCAGCCGCGACCCGCGGCACGCGGCGACCGTGCACGCCCTCACCGGGCGCGTGCGGGCGCTGCGGCCCGGGCTGCGGGTGGAGACGGCCTTCCTGGACTTCAACACCCCGACGGTGGGCCAGGCGCTGTCCTCGCTCTACCTGTCCGGCGCACGGGAGGTCGTGGCGCTCCCCCTCCTCCTGACGCGCGCCTTCCACGCGAAGTCCGACATACCGGCGGCGCTGGCCGAGTCGACGGCCCGGCTGCCGGGGCTGTCGGTGCGGGTGGCCGATGTCCTCGGCCCCTCCCCGCTCCTGCTCTCGGCCCTCGAACGCCGGCTGGCCGAGGCCGGACTCACCCCGGCGGACCGCGCCACCACCGCGGTGGTGCTCGCGTCCGCCGGATCCACAGACCCGGAGGCGATCGCAGCGATCGCTGAAACCGCGCGGGAGTGGCGGCACACCGGTTGGTGCGCCGTGCGGCCTGCGTTCGCCTCCGGAGCCTTTCCCGCGGGGTTCTCCCGTACGGAGGACGCCGTACGGGCGCTGCGGGCGGAGGGCTTCGCACGGGTGGCGGTGGCGCCGTACGTGATCGCGCCCGGGCGGCTCCCGGACCGCATCGCGGCGGGCGCCGAAGCCGCGGGTGCCGATGTCGTGGCGGATGTTCTGGGCCCGGCCCCCGAGCTCGCCCGCCTGCTGCTGCGCCGCTTCGACACCGCCGCCGCCTCCGCCCCCGCAAGGCTCGCGGCCCTGACGGCCTGAGCCCCGTCTCCCGGGGGGAGCCGGGTGCCCCTCACGCCCGGGCGGCGGCCTCGTCGGCCAGGGCGGTCAGGTCCTCGATGGACATCGCGCCCGGCGGGAGCCCCTCGCGGGCGAAGATGTTGGCCGCGTGCCGCAGCACGTCGTTCACCGGCGTCGCAACCCCGTGCAGCCGGCCCAGCAGCGAGATCTCCCCGTTGAGGTAGTCCGCCTCCACCGATCCGGTGCCCCGCGCCAGGCTCTGCCACGAGGACCCGCCCCGAACCCCCGGCGGCTGGTCCACCTTGCCGTCGCGCGCGGCCGCCTGCTCCGCGTCCGAGGCGTAGGCGATGCCGGCCGCCCCGAAGACCGCCTTCGCCTCGCGGACCGCCCGCAGCAGCAGCGCGGCCTTCGCCGCGTGCGGCTCCGGGCCGGTGGTCGCCTGCACCGCGTTGCCCAGGTTCCCCAGCAGCTTCGCGTACTTCCACCGCATCACGTCGCCGACCACCGGCGCCTCGAAGCCGGCCTCGCCGAGGTCCGCCGCGACCGCCCGCGCCAGCGGGTCCGTACCGCCCGCCGCCAGGCCCACGTGCAGGATCCCGGTCAGCGGCGCGCACAGCGCCGAGACCACGCCCGGCTCCAGGAAGGTCGCGGGCAGCCACACGCACACCCCGTACACCCGCGCGAAGCGCCGCAGGGCCAGCCGCTCGCTCTCGACGCCGTTCTGCGCGCACAGCACCGGCAGGCGCTGCGCCGCCGTCCCGCCGCCCGCGACCTCCGCGTCGCCCCACGCGTCGAGCGCGGCGATCGCGTGCTGGGTCTTGACGGCCAGCAGCAGTACGTCGTCCGGGCGCAGTTCGCCCAGTTCGGCCGGCCCGGTGACCACGGGCAGCCGGTGCACCCGGGTGCCGTCGGCCGTCGTGAGCCGCAGACCGTCCGCCCGCAGGGCTTCCGCGTGTGCCCCGCGCGCGACGAGGACGACCTCGCCGCCCGCCTCCGCGAGCCGTCCGCCGATGGTGGCGCCCACCGCGCCCGCGCCGATGATGATGTACCGCATGCCTACGAGCCTGGCACATCCCGCCGCTTGCGTTACGGTCGGGGCATGGTGGAAGAGGTGTTCGCCCTCGGTGGGGATGTGCCCGTGAGGCGGCTCGGCTTCGGTACGGGCGGTCTCGTCGGGCCCGGCTTCTGGGGTCCGCGCGGCAGCCGGGCCCAGGCGCGGGCGCTGCTGCGCACGGCGGTGGACCGCGGGGTCACCCTCATCGACACCGCCGACAACTACGGCCCCGGTCTGGCGGAGGAGCTGGTCGCCGAGGCCCTGTATCCGTACGGGGAGCAGCTGCTCGTCGCCACGAAGGGCGGGGTGGTGCGCACCGGCCCGGACCGGTGGCACGTGGACGGCCGCCCGGAGCGGCTGCGGGAGATGTGCGAGGCGAGCCTGCGGCGGCTGCGCGCGGAGCGGATCGGGCTCTACCAGCTGCACCGCTTCGACCCGGCGGTTCCGATGGCCGAACAGCTGGGGGCGCTCGCCGAGTTGCGGGCGGAGGGCAAGATCCGGCACATCGGGCTGGACACGGTCACCGCGGAGCAGCTTCGTGCGGCACGGGAGTCGGTGCCGGTGGCCGCGGTGCAGAACGCGTACAACCTGCTGGACCGCGGTTCGGCGGAGGTGCTGGCGCTGTGCGAGGCGCACGGGATCGCCTTCCTCCCGTACTACCCCCTGGGCAGCGGCTCCCTGACCCGGGAGGGCGCGGCCGCCGTCAGCACGGTGGCCGCGGCGCACGGTGCGAGCCCGGGCCAGGTCGCCCTGGCGTGGCTCCTGCACCGCTCCCCCGTCCTGTGCCCGACGCCGGGCACCGGTTCGCCCGCCCACCTGGCGGAGAACCTGGACGCGGTGACGGTGCACCTCACCGCGCGGGAGAGGGAGCTGCTGGACGCGCTCTGCTAGGGCGGCCGGCGGCGGCCGGCGCACGTCCGCCGGGTCAGGCCGCGGTCAGCTCGACGAGCTTGACGACCGTGTTCCAGTTGCGGGTGGTGACGTCGACGCCCTTGACCACGGCGGGCTTGGCGAGGGCCTCGGCGAGTTTGGAGCGGCCCAGCCCGTTCGGGGCGTAGAGGTACAGGACGCGGTCGCCGAGCCGGTACTCCTCGGGGAGGTACGCCGCCCGGTCGAGCGCGGCGAAGCGCTCCGCGCCGGGCTGTTCGGAGAAGAAGGTGGCGTGGAGCTGCTTGCCCTCCAGCTCGGCGGCCGGGAACGGGCAGGCGTCGGCGACGGCCTTCAAGTAGGCGCCGTCCACGACCAGGCACGCCACCCGGAAGCCGAAGCGGGCCTCGATGGCCGCCTCCAGCTCCCGGGCGAGCGCCTTCGGGTCCCTCTGCGCACTGCTGAAGACGGCGTTGCCGCTCTGCAGGTACGTCTGTACGTCGCCATGGCCGAGCCCCTCCAGTACGGAGCGCAGCTCCGCCATGGGGACCTTCTTGCTCCCGCCGACATTGATCCCGCGCAGCAGCGCCGCGTATTTCTTGGCCATGAGGGCACCATAGGGCGCCCCTATGACAGTTCGGCCTCGATGAGGTCGGCGGCCTGGTGCGTGCCGCCCTCCGCGGCCATCCGGGTGCGGACCGCCTCGCAGCGGGCCGCGACCGCGGGGTCGGAGGTCAGGGTGAGGACCGCCTCGCGGAGGGTGGCGGCGTCCGCCCGGTCCATCGGGACGTGCCGGGCCACGCCGAGCGCGGCCAGCATGTCGGCGTTGCCGAACTGGTCGACGGCCTGCGGGACGGCGACCATCGGGGTGGCGGTGGCGAGGCCCTCCTGGCTGCCGCCGGCGCCCGCGTGGGTGATGAAGGCGTCGGCCTGGCGCAGGATGTCCAGTTGGGGGACCCAGCGGTGGACCTCGACGTTGGCGGGGACCGCGCCGAGTTCGGCCTCATCGGTGAACTTGCCGATCTGCAGGACGACATGCCAGTCGGGCAGGTCACCGAAGGCCTCGGCGCAGGCGCGGTAGAAGGCGGGCTGCTTGGTGAAGGCGGAGCCGAGGGAGACCAGGAGCACCTTCTTGCCCTCGGCCGACTCCGGGCGCCGCCACTGCCCCTGGACCGCCGTGCGGTCGCCCTGGCAGGCGCCGACGAAGGTGTACACGGAGGGGTCGACGCGGTCGGCGTTCGGCTGGAGTGCCCGCGGGATCAGGACGAGGCTGCGGCGCGGGCGGCCCTGGAAGCGGTCGACCTGGTCGCCGAGCCCGTTCTCGGTCAGCCAGGCGGCGAACCGGGCGTAGTAGGCCTGTCCGCGCTCGGACGCCTTGAGGTCGGCGAACATCGGCTCGGCCACCTCCTCCTCGTACCCCTCCCAGGCGACCAGGTTCGGGGAGAGGGAGACGGCCGGAACTCCCCAGCGGTGGGCGAGCACGGGCGCCGGGTAGGCGGTGATGTCGTGGATGACGAGGTCCGGTTCGTCGCCCTCGAAGGCGGCCGCGAGCTGCGGGAGCGCCTGGATCGCGTCGTCCAGGAAGGGTTCGAGGTTGTCGATGAGTTCGGTGCCCCAGGCCTCCGGGTCGTCGTCGGTGGGGAGGGTGGAGTTCCAGATCACCGGGGTGGCGCCGGTCTCGGCGACCTTCTCGGCGAAGGAGGCGGGGATCGCGTAGCTGACGCGGTGGCCCCGGGCGACGAGTTCCCGGATCACTTCGATGCTCGGGTTCACGTGCCCGTGGGCGGCGATGGAGAACATGGCGATGTGTGCGGGCTTGGCTGAGGTCATGAGCCGACCATAACGAGACGAGACGTCTCGTGCAATCTCATTGACCTCCCGCAGGCCTGCCTGCGCAGGGCCTGATGGCACGCCAGGGCAGCGCACACCCGGATGGGAGACTTGGCGCATTCACGACGATCCGGATCCGGAGTACGAGATGGACGAGGCGCGGGCCAGGGACGTACTGGCGGCCGCGGGCCTGGGCGGCGACGGCGCCGCGCTGCTGGCCCTGGGCGAGAACGCGGTCTTCGCGGCCGGGGAGCTGGTGGTGAAGGTGGGCCGCGCGGACCCGGCGCTGGCAGCGCGGGCCGCGCGCGAACTGGCCGTCGCCTCCTGGCTGGAGGAGGCCGGTGTCCCGGCGGTGCGGGCGGCCGAGCCGGAGCCGCGGCTGGTGGACGGGCACCCCGTGACGCTGTGGCACCGGCTCCCGGACGCGGTGCGTCCGGCAGAACCGGAGGACCTGGCGGCGTTGCTGCGGCGGATCCACGCCCTGCCGGCGCCGCCGTTCCCGCTCGCCGCGCGGGATCTGCTGGGCGGTGTCGAACGCTGGCTTCGGCTGGCCGGCGACGCGATCGACGCGGCGGACGCGGCCTACCTGCGGGCCCGCCGCGACGCCTGCGCGGGCGAGCTCGCCGGACTGGTTCCGCACCTGCCGCCGGGTCCGATCCACGGCGACGCCCTGCCCCGCAACGTGCACGTGGGCCCGGACGGACCGGTCCTGGTCGACCTGGAGACCGTCTCGTCCGACCTGCGCGAGCACGACCTGGTGGTGATGGCGCTCTCCCGCGACCGGTACGGGCTGCCCGCCGCGGCGTACGGGGCGTTCGTGACGGCGTACGGCTGGGACGTGCGCGACTGGGAGGGCTGCGCGGTACTGCGCGGGGCCCGCGAGACGGCGGGCTGCGCCTGGATCTCCCAGCACGCGCCGGCCAACCCGAAGGCGCTGGCCGAATTCCGCCGCCGCGTGGACTCCCTGCGGGAGGGCGCGTCCGAGGTCCGCTGGCACCCGTTCTAGAGGGTTTCGGCCAGGCCGCCGCCAGGACGGCGGTCAGACGGCGGTCAGACGGCCGCCAGGGCGCCGTCAGACCGCGGGACCGGCGGTCTCGCCGACCGCCAGGGCGAAGGCTTCCGCCTGCGCGGAGGGCCGGGTGCGGTGGCGGATGAGGCCCAGTTCGGAGTCGGGCAGGCCCTGCACCGGGACGAAGGTGAGGGAGTCGCGGCGCCCGTGGTAGTCGGCGGTGGACCGGCACAGCAGCATGGCGCCGCGGTTGGCCGCCGTCAGACTCAGGCCCTCCTGCAGCGTGTTGACGCTGGGTCCGGCCGGCACGGGAAGGCCGCCCGGGGTCAGGCCGGGGGCCTGGGCGTGGCGCCAGTAGTCGGGGGCGCCGCCGTCGATGCCGATGAGCCGGCAGTCGGCGAGTTCCTCGGCGGAGAGCGACTCCCGGGCGGCGAAGGGGTGCCGGACGGACACGGCGAGGGTCTGCGGCTGCCGGGAGAAGACCGGGCCGAGGACGAGGTCTTCCTCGGCCACCGGCAGCAGGACCACCGCGCAGTCCACCTCCTGGCGGCGCAGCGGCCCGAAGGGGTCGGACAGCGGGATCTCGACGATGTCGATCGCGCAGTCGGGATACCGGTCCCCGAACAGGGCGATCGCCCGGCTGAGGTAGTCGTCGACGGTGCCCTGGAAGCCGATGCGCAGCTCCCCTCCCATGCCCCGCGCGGCGGCCCGGGCCTCGTCGACCGTGGCGCGCAGGGCGTCATACGCGGGGCGCAGGCCCGCGAGGAAGCTCTCGCCCAGCGGGGTCAGGCGCACGCGGCGGCTGGTGCGTTCGACGAGCGGGGCGCCGATGCGGCTCTCCAGGGAGCGCAGCAGCTGGCTGACCCGGCTCTGGGAGACGTACAGCCGCTCGCCGGTCCGTCCGAAGTGCAACTCCTGGGCGAGCACCAGGAACGTCTCCAGCTCGCGTATCTCGACACCGCTCATGGTTTCCTTTCTACACCGCCGGCCCGCGCGGCCGATCGAGTAGCCCTGCTTATCGAAGGATGAGGGATCGGCCGTTGTTCCCGCAGGTCGGGGCGGGTTGGCTGGTCGCATGGCACAGACTGAGGAAATTGCAGACACCACCGGGGTGCCGGAGCGATCCGCGGCCCGCGGCTGGCTCGGCGTCGCGGCGGTCGCGAGCGCGACGTTCACGGTGGTGACGTCCGAGATGCTGCCCGTGGGCCTGCTGACGCCCATCGGGGACGCGCTGAAGGTGACCGAGGGCACCGCCGGACTGACCCTGACCATCACCGGCCTGGTCGGCGCGGTGTCCGCTCCGCTGCTGACACCGCTGTTGGGGCGGTTCGACCGGCGGACGGTGCTGTGTGCGCTGATGGCGGTCCTGACGGTGGGCAACCTGCTCGCGGCGTGGACGCCGAACTTCGCGGTGATGGTGGCCGCCCGCGTGCTGGTCGGCATCGGCATGGGCGGCGTGTGGGCGATCGCGGCGGGCCTGGCGGTACGCCTGGTGCCGCCGAAGTCCATCGGCTCCGCGACCTCGCTGATCTTCAGCGGTATCGCGGTGGCGTCGGTGCTCGGCGTCCCGGCGGGTACCTACATCGGCGAACTGGCCGACTGGCGGGCGGCGTTCGTGACGGTGGGCGTGCTGGCGCTGGTGGTACTGGTCGCCCTGGCGGTCCTGCTGCCGCGGCTGCCCGCCGAGCAGGAGGTGCGGCTCGGCGGTGTGATGCGGCTGTTCGGCGAGGCGCGGGTGCGGACCGGGCTGCTGGTGGTGGCGCTGCTGGTCACCGGTCACTTCGCCGCCTACACCTACGTGCGTCCCGTGCTCGAGGAGGTCTCGGGGGCGAGCGCCGGGATGATCGGCACGCTGCTGCTGGTGTACGGAGTCGCCGGCGTGGCCGGCAACTTCGCCGCGGGCGCGGGCGCCGGCCGGTCCCCGCGCTCCACGCTGCTGGTGATCAGCGCGGTACTGGCGGCCACGGTCGCGCTGGTTCCGGTACTCGGCGGCTCCGTGCTGACCGCCGGGGTGCTGCTCGCCGTCTGGGGCCTGTCGTACGGCGGTGTCTCGGTCAGCACCCAGACCTGGCTGCTGGCTTCGGCTCCCGAAGCGCGCGAGGCGGCTTCCTCGCTGTTCGTCGGCGTGTTCAACGGGGCGATCGCCCTGGGCGCGCTGCTCGGCGGGCTGGCCGCGGACGGCGCGGGAGTCACCGCGGTGATGTGGCTGGGCGGCGGCCTCGCCGTCGCGGCCCTCGCGGTGACGGCACTGGGCAAGGCGCCCGCGTCCGGGCGGCTCTGAGACCGGGCGCCCCTGAGACCGGGCCCGGCGCCCACCCCCGGGCCGCGCCACCCCGAATCCCGGGGCCGGCCGGCCGGGCGCCGGGCCTACGACCGGCCGCCTGAGCCCTCCGTCCGCAGCGGGACGGTACGGACCGGCTCGGGCGGTACGGCTGGGGCGGTACGGGCGGGCCTGCCCGTACCGCCCGCGGCGGCCAACCGGCCGCGGCGGTCAGCCGTCGACGGTGTCGAGGAACCCGGTGATGAGCCGGGCCCACTCGGCCGGCCGCTCCGCGGCGATGGCGTGGCCGCAGTCCAGCGTCGCCAGCCGGGCTCCCGGGATGCCGTCCGCGAGTTCGCGGGAGTGAACGGGAGTGGTGAGCAGGTCGCCGAGGGGCGAGACCACGAGGACCGGTACCGCGATCCGCGCCAGGTCGGCCCGTACGTCGATGTCGTCGAAGAGGGCGAGCTGCGCGTCGGTGCCCGGCGGCATCCCGGCGGAGAACAGCTCTACCTGTTCCTCGATCTCCGCGTGGGAGCGCGCGTCGAGCCAGTGGGTGCCCCCGACCACGAGGGAGAGGTAGGAGGCCAGGACCCGGCTGTCGCCGCCCGGCGCGCCGAGCGCCCGCCAGGTGTCGATCACCAGCTTGAGACGCGCGTTCGGCCGGGCGAATCCGGCGGAAAGAACAAGAGCGGTAACCCGCTCGGGATGGCGCACTGCGGCTCGTGCGGCCACCGTCGCACCCATGGAGAATCCGGATATCGCAAAAGAATGCACGCCGGATTGCACAGCGCTTTCCACAATGTGGTCGGCGAGCTGGTCGAGTGTCAGCGGACGGTCTGGGAGGGGGTTATTCCCGGAGCCCGGATAATCCGGTCCGACGACGGTCCGACGGCTGGCGAGACTTTCGAGGACCGGTCCGTAACTGTCCTCGATGTCGCTGCCCGCACCATGCGCGAGCAGCAGTCCTGGTCCGCTGCCGCGCACGATGACGGATTTCCGGGAAGGAAGCAGAGGGGTCATGTCCGAGATGTTAGCGAGGGCGCGGGAAAATCCTCCAGGAATATCGCGCGGATCACATATTCCCCGCTGTGACTACTTGATCGAGTAGTCCTCCTCCACTCATACGAGTAGTGGTGAACCGGATTGGGGGAAACGTAGGCTCCTGAGCATCGGACGGCAAACATTCCGGCTGTCCGAATTAGCGAAGGAAGGCCGATGCTCGCAACACGCCAGCTCCCTCTGTCCGCCTACCAGCTGGACATTTGGGCTGCCGAGTCCACCGCGCCGGGTGACCCCCAGTTCAACGTGGTCATTCATGAGCGGGTGGCCGGCGATGTCGACGTGGACAGCTTGAAGGAATCGCTGGAAGACGCCCTGCGGAACAACGACGCGTTCCGGCTGCGCTTCGGCGACCAGGACGGAATCCCCTGCCAGTGGGTGGCCGGGACCGACGCCGAGGAGGAGGCGGGCCCCTGGGTCCAGTACGTCGACTTCTCCGGCGCGGCCGACCCCGCGGCGGCCTGCGCGGCGTGGCAGGAGTACTCCTTCACGCATCCCTTCACCCTGCGGCGTTCGCGTTTGTTCACGGCCGCCGTGCTGCGTGAAAGTGCCTCGGTCGTCCACGTCCACCTCAATGCCCACCACCTGATCGCCGACGCCTGGGCGCTGAACCAGGTCAGCCGGCAGCTGTGGGAGCGCTACGCCGACCGGGCGGCCGCGGCCATGGCGGCCGGGACCGGCGCCGTGCCCGTGGACCGTCCCGCTCCCCCGTCCGCCACCGCGCTCGTCGAGGCGGACGCCGCCTACCGCGCCTCCGGCGCCTTCGAGGAGGACCGGGCGTACTTCCGCGACGCGCTGAAGGGCGTCCAGCCCGCCCTGTTCACCCGCGCCACCGCGGCTCCCGCGGACGCCGGGCGCCGCCGGGCCCGTCACACCTTCACCGTCGACGCCGACCTGGTCCGCCGCATCCGCGGCGGCGGCAGCTCCCCGTTCGCGTTCCTCGCGGCCGCCTTCGCCACCTACTTCTCGCGCGTGCACCGCAGCGAGGAGCTGGTGCTCGGCGTCCCCTTCCGCAACCGGCACTCGGACGCGGACCTCGAGACCGTCGGCCAGCTGGCCAACAACCTCCCGCTGCGCGTGCCGGTCGGCCCCTCGGCCACCCTGCACGAGCTGGCCGCCTCCGTCCGCCGCAGCACGGACGCGCTGCGCGCCCACCAGCGGCTCGCCCTCGGCGACGTCCTGCGCGACCTCCCGGCCGCCGGCGCCGGCTCCCGCCGGCTCTTCGACATCACCCTCTCCTACCTGCGCCACCCGCGGCCCGCGCCGCTGCCGGGCGCCTCGGTGGAGTCCGCCGTCCTGGCGCCCGTCCACCACCAGGACGCGCTGTCCGTGATGGTGCACGCCTTCGAGGACGACGCCGACCTGCGGGTCGACCTCGACTACGCCGTCGACGTCTTCGACGGGGACTACCCCATCACCTCGGTCGCCGGTCACCTGCTGCGCCTCATCGGGGCGGGGCTCGACGAACCCGGCCGGCCCGCGGCGACGCTGCCGGTCCTGGACGAGGCCGAGCAGGAGGACCTCACCCTGCTGCGGCAGGGGCCCGACGTCCCGTACGCCCACGACCGGACCGTGCACGGCCTGATCGCCGACCAGGCCGCCCGCACCCCGGACCGGACCGCCGTCACCGGCGCCGACGGCACCCCGCCGCTGACCTACGCGGACCTGGACACCCGCTCCAACCAAGTGGCGCACGCCCTGCGCGCCCGGGGCGTGGGCGTCGGCGACCGGGTGGCCGTCCTCATGGACCGCTCCCCGCAGCTGATCGTCGCCCTCCTCGGCGTCCTCAAGTCCGGCGGCGCCTACGTCCCCGTGGACCCCGGCTATCCGGCGGAGCGGATCGGCTTCCTCCTGCAGGACAGCCGGGCCAAGGTGGTGCTGACCGACAGCGGCACGCCGGCCATGGACCAAGGCGTGCCCGTCCTGCGCACCGACGAGCTGCTGACCGGCCCGGGCGAGCCGCTCGAGGACCGGGCAGGCCCGCGCGACCTCGCGTACGTGATCTACACCTCCGGCTCCACCGGCCGGCCCAAGGGCGTCATGGTCGAGCACCACTCGGTGGTCAACCGGCTCGCCTGGATGCAGAAGGCCTACCCGGTCGGCGGGGGCGACGTCCTGCTCCAGAAGACGCCGATCTCCTTCGACGTCTCCGTGTGGGAGCTGTTCTGGTGGGCGATCGAGGGCGCGGGGCTCGCCCTGCTGCCCGTCGGCGGCCAGCGCGACCCGCGCGGGATCCTGCGCACCATCGCCGAACAGCGGGTCACCACCCTGCACTTCGTCCCCTCCATGCTGGGCCCGTTCCTGGACCTGCTGGAGGACCGCCCGGAGCTGCGCGCCGAAGCCGCGTCCCTGCGCCAGGTGTTCTGCAGCGGCGAGGCCCTGCCCGCCGCGCGCGTGGAGCAGTTCAACCGGGTCTTCGGGCCCCGCGGTGCGAGCGCTCCCCGGCTGGTCAACCTGTACGGGCCCACCGAGGCCACCGTCGACGTGTCGTACTTCGACTGCCCGACGGCCACCGAGGGGCCGGTCCGCCGGGTCCCCATCGGCCGCCCCATCGACAACACCCGGCTGTACGTCCTGGACGCGCACGGCGGGCTCCAGCCGGCCGGCGTCCCCGGCGAGCTGTGCATCGGCGGCGTCGGCGTCGCCCGCGGCTACCTGGAGCGGCCCGAGCTGACGGCGGAGAAGTTCACCGAGGACCCCTTCTCGCCGGGCGGACGGCTCTACCGCACCGGCGACCTCGCCCGCTGGCTGGCCGACGGCACCCTGGAGTACCTCGGCCGCATCGACGGCCAGGTCAAGATCCGCGGCAACCGGGTGGAGCTCGGCGAGGTCCAGAACCGGCTGGCCTCGGTGGCCGGCGTACGGGACGCCGTCGTGGTCGACCACCAGTCGGGCAGCCGCGGCACCCTGCTTATCGGCTACTACGTCGCCGACACCGAGCTCAGCCCGGCCCTGCTGCGCACCGAACTCGCCGCCGCGCTGCCCGAGTTCATGGTGCCGGCGCACTTCATCCGGATCGACACCGTCCCCCTGACCCCGAACGGCAAGGCCGACCGCCGCGCCCTGCCGGCCCCCTCGGCCGCCGCCGGGCCGCAGTACACGGCGCCGCGCAACGCCACCGAGGAGACGCTCGCCGCGATCTGGGCGGACGTGCTGGAGGCGGAGCGGGTCGGGATCCACGACGACTACTTCGCCCTCGGCGGGGACTCCATCACGATGCTGCGCATCCGCGCCCGGGCCGGGAAGGCCGGCATCGCGTTCGACCTGACGGACCTGGTGCAGCAGCCGACCGTCGCCCAGCTGGCCGCCAGGTCGGCCGCGGTCGGCGCAGCCCCCGCGCCCGCCGCCGAACTCGCCCCGTTCGCCCTGGTCTCGGGCGTCGACCGGGCCCGTCTCGAAGGGCGCGCCGACGCCTACCCGCTCACCCGCCTGCAGCTCGGACTGCTCTACCACAGCCGGGCCGAGCAGGACTCCGCCGTCTACCGCGACGTCTTCCAGTACAGCGTCACGGCGGCGTGGGACGAGGAGGCGTTCCGGGGCGCCTTCGAACGGCTCGTCGCACGCCACCCCGTCCTGCGCTCCTCCTTCGACCTGGGCTCCTTCTCCGAGCCGCTCCAGATCGTGGACCACCAGGTGGCCGGCGGCTTCGACGCCGTGGACCTGAGGGGCCGCGAGGAGGCCGCGGCGCTCGCCGAGATCCGGTCCCACGTCGACGAACGGCGCTACCACCGCTACGACTTCGAGCAGGCTCCGCTCTACCACCTGCGCGCCCACGTCCGCGAGGAGACGCTCGAGCTGGTCCTGAGCTTCCACCACGCGATCCTCGACGGCGGCAGCGTGGCCACCCTGGTCGCCGAGCTGCTGCGGGACTACCTGCACGCTCTGGGCCACCCCATCGACGCCGTGGCCGAGACCGCCCTCCCCTCGGCGGCCCACCACGTACGGGCCGAACGCGAGGCACTGGCGTCGGAGCCGGCCCGCGCCTTCTGGCGCGAGCGGCTGCGGGACGCTCCGCTGCTGCGCCTGGAGGCCTTCCGCGGGCACGAGGCCCCGGGTCCGGACACCCAGATCACCCGGATCGTGGACCTTCCCGCCGAACTCACCGAACAGGCCGGCCGGTTCGCCCGGGAGCGGGCGCTGCCCCTGAAGTCGGTGCTGTTCGCGGCGCACTGCCTGACGCTGGGGCTGTTCTCCGGCTCCGACGACATCACCACCGGCCTGGTCACCCACGGCCGCCCCGAGCTGGAGGACGCCGACCGCATCGCGGGCCTCTTCCTCAACACGATGCCCGTGCGGCTCGGTACCGCCGCCGACAGCTGGGCCGACGTGGTCAGGGCCGCCTTCCGGCAGGAGCAGCAGAGCCACGCCCACCGGCGCTACCCGCTCAGCGCGATCCAGGAGGACCGGGGTTCCACCGTCCTGGAGACCGCCTTCAACTACATCCGCTTCCGCCAGCTGGCCGCCGTCTTCGAGCTGCCCGGGGTCCGCCTCCTGGACTTCCAAACCTGGGAGGAGACCAACTTCCAGCTGCTGGTCAACGCCATGACCGACCCGGTGGACGGCTCCGTCCGGCTGCGGCTGGACCACCACGGGCTGACCTTCACACCGGCCCAGGCCGACCTGTACGCCGAGCGGTTCACGGCGATCCTGGACCGGCTGGTCCACCATCCGGACGAGGCACCGGACTTCGGCTTCCTGGCACCCGAACCGGTGCGGGACGGGGCTCGGGACCGGCAGGACGCCGCCGCCCCGCCGGACGTCGTTCGCGCCGTCGCGGAGCAGACCGCCCGCACCCCGGACGCGACGGCCGTGGTCTTCGGCGCCCGCCGCTGGACCTACGCCGAACTGGACGCGGCTGCCGACCGGGTGGCCCGCGAGCTGATCGCGCTCGGTTCGCGGCCCGGTGACCGGATCGGCATCGCGATGGACCGCTCGCCGGAGACGATCGCCGTCATCCTCGGCGTCATGAAGGCCGGCGCCGCCACCGTGCCGCTGGACGTCGGCTACCCGGTGGACCGGCTGACCGCGATGGTCGAGCAGGCCCGCCCGTTCCGGGTCATCGCGAACGCCGCCCACGGCGCCGTGTTCGGCGGGCCGGAGCTCGTCCTCCCGGCCGAGGAGATCTTCGCCGGGGACGGCTCGCGGCCGTACCTGCCGCGGATCCCGGCGGAGGTGACGCAGGAGATCACCCCCGACTCGATCGCCTACGTCCTGTTCACCTCGGGCTCCACCGGCGCGCCCAAGGGCGTGGCGATGCCGCACCGTTCACTGGCCCACTTGGTCGCCTGGCAGAACGGCATCCCCAGCGGAGTCGTCGGCGGCGTGACCGCCCAGTACGCGCCGATGAGCTTCGACGTCTCCTTCCAGGAGATCTTCTCCACCCTCGCGGGCGGCGGCACCCTGCTCCTGCTCTCCGAGGACGAGCGCCGCGACATGCCTGCCCTGCTGCGCCTGCTCGACCGGGAGGGCGTGGAGCGCATCTGCCTCCCGTACGTCGCGCTCCAGCAGCTGGCCGAGACCGCGGACGCGCTCGGGCTCGCCCCGCGCTCGCTGAGGGCCCTGCTCTCCTCCGGCGAGCAGCTGCGCGTCACCGACGAGATACGCGGGCTGTGCGCGGCCCTGCCCGGGGTGATCCTGGAGAACCAGTACGGGCCGACCGAGTCGCACGTGGTGACCGCGTACACGATGCAGGGCGACCCCGCCGCCTTCCCGGCCCTGCCGCCCATCGGGCGGGCCATCGCCGGCTCCGCGGTGCACGTCCTGGACAGCCGGATGCGGCCGGTCCCGGCCGGGGTGCGCGGTGAGCTGTACCTGTCGGGCGCCTGCCTGGCGGAGGGCTACGTGGGCCGCCCGGACCTGACCGAGGAGCGGTTCGTCCCGCACCCGTCACCCGCGGCCGCCGCGGCGGGGGTGCGCCTGTACCGCACCGGCGACCTGGGCTTCACCCTGCCCGGCGGTGACGTGGTGTGCCTGGGCCGGGCCGACGCGCAGGTCAAGGTGCGCGGCTACCGGGTGGAGCCGGCCGAGGTGGAGCTGGCCATCACCCGCTTCGCGGCGGGCCACCCGGGCATCGCGGAGGCCGCGGTCGTCGCCCGGCGCCGGGAGGGCAACGACTCCTTCCTCGCCGCGTTCCTGACGGGCGACCCCGACGGGGCGGACCTCACGCTGCTGCGCAAGCAGCTGCGGACGGTGCTGCCCGAGTACATGATGCCCTCGCACTTCGAGTGGCTGGCGGCGCTGCCGCTGACGCCGAGCGGCAAGCGCGACGACAAGGCGCTGCGCGGCGCCGCGCTGAGCACGGGGGCGACCGCCGACGCGGCCGCGGCCCCGCGCGACGCGTACGAGGAGACGCTGGTGGAGATCGTCGGCGATCTGCTCCAGCTGCCCGCGCTGGGCGTGCACGACAACATCTTCGACCTCGGGGCGACCTCGCTGACCGCGATGCGCCTGGTCGTGCAGATCGAGCAGCGCTACGGGATCAGCGTCCCGCTCTCGGAGTTCGTGTCGGCGCCGACCGTGGCCGAACTGGCGGCGCGGCTGCGCTCGGGCGAGGCGATGACGGCCTTCGACCCGCTGGTGCCCATCCGTCCGGCCGGGTCGAAGCGCCCGGTGTTCTTCGTCCACCCGATGGGCGGGAACGTGCTCTGCTACGTCCGGTTCGCCAAGTACCTGGAGGAGGACCAGCCGTTCTACGCCCTCCAGGCGGCCGGCGGCGATCCCGGTACCGAACCGCTGCGCAGCGTCGAGGAGATCGCGGCCAGTTACATCGAGGCGATGCGCCGGGTGCAGCCGAGCGGCCCGTACGTGGTCGGCGGCTGGTCGTTCGGCGGTTTCGTGGCCTTCGAGATCGCCCGGCAGCTGCGGGCGGCCGGGGAGGACATCGCCCGGCTGGTGCTGCTGGACACGACCGCCCTCAATCCGGGCCGGCGCCTGACCACGGACGACGAGGCCCTCCTCGGCTGGTTCTTCTGGGAGCTGCTGTGGCTGCAGCGCGGGGGCGACTCCCCGCTGGAGCTGATCCCGGACCGGCTGACGACGCTGGAGGAGAAGTTCGACTTCATCGCCCGGCTCGCCATCGACGAGGGCGTGCTGCCCGCGGGGAGCACCGGGGCCGTCGTGCGGCGCCTGTTCCACGTGTACGAGGCCAACTGGAAGGCGGCGTTCGCCTACCGGCCCGAGGTGGTGGACCAGGACATGGTCCTCATCCACGCCGCGCAGCCGCTGCCCGGGGTCCTCAACTCGATGCACACGGCCATCGAGAGCATGCACGCGGACCCGAGCAACGGCTGGGGCGAGCGCACCAGCGGCACGCTCGAGGTCGTGGACGTACCCGGCGACCACCTCACGATCATGGAGGAGCCGTACGTGGCCCACATGGTCAGGGTCGTCACCGAACTGATCGGACAGTGAGATGACACGGATGACAGACCGCAAGAAGGCCCTGGTGATCGGCGCGGGGATCGGCGGCCTCACCGCCGCCGTCGCACTGCGCGAGGCGGGTCTCGAGGTCGAGGTGCACGAGCGGGCGGGCGAGCTGCGGGCCGCGGGCTCCGGCCTCTCGGTGATGAGCAACGCGGTGGGCGCGCTGAACTCGCTGGGCGTCGGGATCGACCTGGAGAAGCGCGGGGAGGCCCTGCGCTCCTACCACGTCAAGACGGCCTCGGGCCGGCTGATCCGGGAGTTCCCCTTCCCGGACATCATCGGCAGGCTGGGGGTGCCCAGTGTGCTCATCACCCGGGCGGACCTCCAGCAGTCGCTGCTGGAGGCGGCGGAGGGCATCCCGCTGCACTTCGGCGCGGCGGCAACCGGGTTCGAGACGGAGGAGGTGCCGGGCGGCGGGGTGCGGGTCGCGTTCGACGACGGGACCACCGCCGAGGGGGACGTGCTGATCGGGGCCGACGGCTTCAACTCGGCGGTCCGCCGGCAGCTGGTGGGGCCGGAGGACTCGCAGGACAGCGGCTACATCTGCTGGCTCGCGGTGGTGCCGTTCTCGCACCCGCGCTTCACCCCGGGCTCGGTGACCCACTTCTGGGGCAGCGGCAAGCGCTTCGGGCTCGTGGACATGGGCGCCGGGAGGCTGTACTGGTGGGGCACCAAGAACATGCCGGCCGAGCTCTCGCGGGACTGGAAGGGCGGCAAGGCGGAGATCCTGCACGCCTACGACGGCTGGGCGGACGAGGTGCGGCAGGCGATCCTGGCCACCCCCGAGGAGTCGATCATCGCCGTGCCCTCCCGGGACCGGGCGTTCCTGGAGCGCTGGGGCCGGGGGCCGGTGACCCTGCTGGGGGACGCCGCGCACCCGATGCTCACGAGTCTCGGCCAGGGCTCGGGCATGGCGATCGAGGACGCCGTGGTGCTCGGGCGGGCCCTGAAGGGCACGCCCGACCTGCCGCGGGCCCTGCGCCGGTACGAGGACGAGCGCCGCGAGCGGACCCGGGGGATGGTGGCCGCCTCGCGCGGCATCAGTTCCTTCGAGCAGTCCGAGGACCCGTTCCGCCGACCGGTGCGGGACGCGTACTTCCGGTTCATTCCGCAGGCCAGGCTCACCCGCACGCTGGAGGACGCCCTCACCTTCCCGGCGGTGGCCGGATGAGCGCCCCCGCTTCCCGTAGGAGAGATCTCGTGTCAGCCGCTTCGCAGCGCGCCGCCCTGTCCCCGCGCGGCCGTTCCGTACTCGTCACCGGGGCCTCCTCGGGCCTGGGCCGGGTCTGCGCGCTCCAGCTGGAGGAGGCGGGCTTCCGGGTGTTCGCCGGTGTCCGCAAGGAGGCCGACGGCCTGGCGCTCGCCGAGGCCGGCGCGCACGGCCGGATCGTCCCGGTGCTGGTCGACGTGACGGACGGGAAGTCGGTGGCCGCGGCCGCCGAACGGGTCGCTGCCGACGTGGGCGAGGACGGCCTGTGGGGGCTCGTGAACAACGCGGGCATCTGCGTCTCGGCCCCGCTGGAGTGCGTCTCGCCGGAGCGGCTGCGCGAGCAGCTGGACACCAACGTGGTCGGGCAGCTCGCCGTCACCCAGGCGTTCCTGCCGCTGCTGCGGCGCACCCGCGGCCGGGTGGTCAACGTGACCTCGGGCCTGGGCAGTGTGGCGATCCCGTTCCTCGGGGCGTACGCGGCGGCGCAGTTCGCCAAGGAGGCCCTGACCGACGTACTGCGGCGGGAGCTGGCGCCGCAGGGGGTGGACGTCACCCTGGTGCAGCCCGGCGCCATCATGACGCCGATCTGGGGCAAGGTCTCCGACGTCGCGCGGGCCGCGATGGACGGGGTGCCGGAGCAGCTGGCCGAGCTGTACCGGATCCCCTTCAACCGGTTCCTGCACCAGAACGAGCGGCAGGCGCGGGAGAGCCCCACCCGTCCGGAGGACTTCGCGGAGACGGTCCGCCAGGCCCTGACGGCCCGGCGGCCCAGGACCCGCTACCGGGTGGGTCCGGACGCCCGGAAGGTGAGCGTGCTGGCGCGGGTGCTGCCCGACACGGCGCTCGACCGGTACCTGCGGCCGATCACCGAGTAGTCGCGCGAGCCGGGGCCTCCCGGCCTGCGTAATGGGTGCAGCCGCCGAGGAGGCCGTACAGAACAAGCCAGTTGGCACGCCCGCCGAGAGGCGGCGAGCGGTGATAACCCGCCAGATGGTGGCTCATAGCAGCAAGTTGTGCGGGATATGGCCATCGTCACAGTTTGACCCGTCTTCTCGGCGGGCGTGCCCAACGCCCCAGATCCGGCCCGGATTTCCTCGCTTCCGCCCGCGGGCCGGACCTCCGTCGCGACGCCGTTTTGCCGCGCGGCCGTGTGAACGGTCCGTCAATTCCCTGCGTGACCTGACTCCGCCGTGGGTGCGAACCAGCCGAATTAGCGTGACCACCGAGGCTTTCCGGACGCGGCGACCCGGGAGCGGACCGACCCCGGCCGGCGGCCGGGCCGCCAACCCCGACCGCCGACCCCGACCGTTCGACAAAGGATGAGGACCATGGCGCACACCGTGCGGCCTCCCGTTCCCGAAACCCGCGCCGACGGCGGCGCGTTGACCCGATTCGCCGCCCGGCACGGCAGCACGCTGCGGCGGGCCCGCGAAGTGATCCGCACCCGCGAGCACTGGTCGCCGTACGCGGAGGACCCGGAGGACCCGCAGGCCTACGGCCCGGGCGCGAAAGCCGCCGGCGAGGCCGCCTTCCGCAAGCTCCTCGGCCGGCCCTTCGAGCTCGGCCAGCCCGGCCTCGACGGCACCGTGGGCCCCGCCCCGGAAACCGGCGGCGAGCGCTCCCCGTACGGCGGTCCGCTGGAGATCTCCTACCCGCACTGCGACCCCGGCGTCCTGCTGCCCGCCATGCAGGCCGCGCTGCCCGCCTGGCGCGACGCGGGCCCCGAGGCCCGGGCGGCGGTCTGCGCCGAGATCCTCCACCGGATCAACGCCCGCAGCTCCGAGTTCGCCCACGCGGCCGTGCACACCAGCGGCCACAACTTCCTGATGGCCTTCCACGCCGGGGCCGTCCACGCCCAGGACCGCGGTCTCGAGGCGGTGGCCTGCGCGCTGGCCGAACAGACCCGGCTGCCGGCCGCCTCGGTCTGGCGCAAGCCCCGGGGCGAGGGCCGGGCCGTCACCCTGGCCAAGACCTTCAAGACGGTGCCCCGGGGCGTCTCCCTGGTCATCGCCAACAGCGTCTTCCCCACCTGGAACAGCTACCCGGCCCTCTTCGCCTCACTGGCCACCGGCAACCCCGTCCTGGTCAAACCGCACCCGTCGGCCGTCCTGCCGCTGGCGCTCACCGTCCGGATCGCCCGCGAGGTGCTGGCCGAGGCCGGCTTCCCGGCCGACCTGGTGTGCCTGGCGGCCGAACACCCCGGCGAAGGCCTGGCACGCCGGCTGGCCACCCGCCCCGAGGTCCGCCTCGTCGACTACGCGGGCGGCACCGCCTTCGGCGACTGGCTGGAGGACAACGCCCGACAGGCCCGCGTCTTCACCGCCGGCTCCGCCGTCAACACCCTGCTCGTCGAATCGACCGGCGACTACCGCGACATGCTCGCCAACCTCGCCTTCTCGGTCTCCCTCTACAGCGGGCAGCTGTGCACCAGCCCCCAGAACCTGCTGATCCCGCGCGCCGGGATCAGCACCGACGAGGGGCACCGGACCTACGAGGAGATCGTCGCCGACCTCGGGGCCGCCCTCACCGCGCTGCTCGCCGACGACTCCGCGGCCGCCGGCATCCTGGGCGCGCTCCTGGGACCCCCGGTCCTGGAGCGGCTCGAACGGGTGATGGCCGGCGAGGCCGGGACCGTGGCCGTGCCCTCCCGCGCCGTACGCGACCCGGCGCACCCGGAGGCGGTCATCCGCACCCCGGCCGTGGTGACGCTCGACGCGAACCGGTCCGCCGACCGGGACACGCTGCTCACCGAATGGCTCGGCCCGGTGGTCTTCGCCGTCGCGGTGGACTCCGTCGCCGACGCGGTCGCGCTGGTCTCCCGTACCACCCGCGAGTGCGGCGCGCTGTCCGTCGGCCTGTACTCCACGTCGCCCGAGGTGGAAGCGGCGATGGAACAGGCCTGCGCCGAGGCCGGGGTGATGCTGTCCGCGAACCTGATGGGCGACTGGTACATCTCCCAGTCGGCCGTCTACTCCGATCTGCACGGCACGGGCATGAACCCGTCGGGAAACGCGGTGTACTGCGACACCTCCTTCGTGTCCGCGCGTTTCCACACCGTCGGCGTACGCCGCTACGGCGGCTCGATATGAACAGCACCCTCACCCACATGCCGCTGCGCGGGCGCGAGCGGGAGATGCGGCTCATCCGCGAAGTGCTGGAGTACGGCCGCCGCTCCGGCCCCGCCGTCCTGTCGATCGAGGGGATGCCCGGCATCGGCAAGACCCGGCTGCTGCGGGAAGCCGCCCTCCTCGCCGACGGCCTGGGCTACACCGGACACCACCCCGACCCGTGGGCGGACCCCCGCCACCCGCGGCGCCGGACCCCGCCGGCCCGGCACACCCGCGGCCGGCCCGGCCGCTGCCACGCACCGGCGGGGCCCGTCCTCGTGCTGGTCGACGACACCCGACGCTCCGTGGACGGGCCGCCGCGGATGCCCTTCGCCCCCCGCGAACGGCCCGGCGGCGACCCCGTGGTCTGGCTGGTGGCCCACCGGCCCGGCGAGGGACCGGCCCTGCCGGCCGGCCTCACGGGCCGCAGCGAGCGGCTGTCGCTGGGCCCGCTGGGACCGTCCCCCTCGCTGAGCCTGGCCCACGACCTGCTGGGCGCGCCGCCCGCACCGGCCCTGGTCCAGCTGATCGACCAGGCCGGCGGGCACCCGCGGCTGCTGATCGAACTGCTCACCGGTCTCCAGGAGGAAGGCTCCCTGGAGACCGTGGACGACGAGGTCCGGCTGCTGACCTCGCGGCTCCCCGCCCGCCTGGCCACCCGGGTACGGGCCACCCTGGAGCGCTTCTCCCCCGGCTGCCGCCAACTGCTGTGCGTGGCCTCCCTCCTGGGGTGCGAGGTGGTCTACGAGGACCTGGCGCTGATGCTGCGCACCTCGGTCTCCGCCCTGCTCCCCGCCCTGGAAGAGGTGGCGGCGACCGGCGTCGTGCGGAGCGACGGCGGCCGGGCCGTGTTCTCCAACCCGCTGCTGCGCCGGCTGATCTCGGACTCCATGCCCGACTCGCTGCGCCTCTCCCTCCAGCGCGAGGCGGCGGCGCTGCGGGCGACGGCGGGGCTCGCCGAGGCGCCGCCCGCCGGACCGGAACTCAGCGAGCAGCAGCGGGCACTGGTGGGGCTGGTGCGCGAGGGCCTCACCAACCAGCAGATCGCCCGGCGGCTCGCGCTGTCCCCGCACACCGTCAACTACCACCTCCGGAAGCTGTTCAAGACCTACGGGGTGAGCTCGCGGATCGACCTGCTGACGGCGGCGGAGCACCTGGACACCGCCGGCCGGGCCGCCCGCGCCCGCCAGAACTGACCCAGTCCACCGCATGGACGCACACCGCACCGACCGTGGAGACCCGTACCCGTGACCGATCCCGATCTCGTCCTGGCCGGCACCTGGCCCCGCCCCGACACCCCGCCCCCGGCCCGGCGCACCGGCTGGCTGCGGGAGGCCCTGCGCGCCGAACCCGACGACGGGCGCTCACCCCAGCTGCTGGACGAGGTGCGCTGCGACGTCCTCGTCGTGGGCGGCGGCTTCACCGGCCTGTGGACCGCGCTGGAGATCCTGCGGCGGGCACCGGGCACGGACATCGTGCTGATCGAGGCCGATGTGTGCGGCGGCGGCGCCAGCGGCGCCAACGCGGGCTATCTGATGCCGATGTGGGCCCGGTTCAGCAGCCTCGTCGCGATCGGCGGGCCCGAGGAGGCGCGCCGGCTGGGCGAGGCCTCCGCCCGGGCCGTCGACGACATCCTGGCCTTCACCGAGGACCACGGCATCGACGTCGAGTACACGCGCGGTCCGTGGCTGTGGGCCGCCTCCTCACCGGCCCAGCGCGGGGCGTGGCGGCAGACCCTGGAGGACCTGCGCCGGGCCGGGACGGAGCCGCTGCACGAGGTGTCCGCCGCCGAGTCCCGCCGGGCGGTCGGCACCCGCAACCACTTCGGCGGTGTCCTCGACCCGGGCTGCGCCACGCTCCAGCCCGCCAAGCTGACGCGCGGCATGCGCCGGGTGGCGATCGAGGCGGGCGTCCGCGTCCACGAGCGCACCCCGCTGACCGCGCTGCGCGGCGCGCCCGGCGGAGCCACCACCGCCCACACCCCCTACGGGCGGGTCCGCGCCGAGCGGGTCGTGCTGGCCATCAACGCCTGGGCCGGGCAGTTGGAGGACCTCGGCCGCCGGATGGTGACCGTGGCCAGCGACACCGTCCTGACCGAGCCCGTCCCGGAGCGGCTGGAGGCGCTCGGCTGGGACGGGCGCACCTCGGTCTGCGACTCCCGCCGCAGGCTGAACTACTACCGCACGACCCCGGACGGCAGGCTGCTCTTCGGCAAGGGCGGCTCCGGCGTGGCCTTCGGCCAGAGCGGGGCGGACACCCTGTGGGGCGACCCGCTGCGCCCCGCCGAGCTGCGGCGCCAGCTCGGCCGGCTCTTCCCGGAGCTCGCCGACGCGCCGGTGGACTCGGCGTGGACCGCCCCCGTCGAATACTCGACCACCTCGCTGCCCTTCGCCGGCTGGCTGAAGTCCGTGCCCGGAGTCTGCTACGCCACGGGTTACTCGGGGGACGGGGTGGGCCCCTCCCGGCTGATGGCCAAGGTGCTGGCCTCCCTCGTGCTGGGCACGAAGGACGAATGGTCGGGCTCGGCCTTCACCCGCCCGCCGGGCGGCTGGATCCCCCCGGAACCGGTCCGCTACCCCGGCGCCCGCCTGGTCATCCCGGCCCTCCGGGCGGTCGAGCACCGCGAGGACCGCGGCCTGGGAGTACCCGCCCTGGTGAAGCGCCTCGCCTCGATCGACCCGTCCGCCTTCCGCCTCTGACGTCCGCCCCTGACGTCCGCCTCCGACCCGCCCCGCAGACGCGGTCAGCCGACCGCCGGGACCAGGCCGCGCAGCGGCCAGGCGGTGTCGATCACCGCGTCCGGGGTGCCCTGGCGGCGGAGGTAGGACTGGAAGTCCCGGGCCCAGCGGGCATGCCAGGTGCCCTGGCGGGCGTGCAGGTCGGCCGGGGTGAGCGCGGCCACTTCGGGGTGGCGCGCGGCTATCGCGCGCGCCACCTCCACCGCGGCCAGGGCGTCCGCCCCGGCGTCGTGCGCGGAGTCCAGGGTGACCCCGTACACCCCGCAGACCGCTTCCAGCGTGCGCTTGCCGCGCCGGTAGCGGTCGACGGCCCGGTCGATGGTCAGCGGGTCCACCACCGGCCCGGTCGCCGCCCCGCCCAGCCGGTCGGCGAGCGACGGCAGCCCGTGCCGGGCCAGTTCCGCGGAGAGCAGGGTCAGGTCGAAGGCCGCGTTGTAGGCGACGACCACCGCCCCGCCCCGCCAGTGGGCCACCAGCGCCCGGGCGACCTCCTCGGCGACCTCCCGCACCGGGCGGCCCTCGGCGACGGCCCGCTCCGTGCTGATCCCGTGGATCGCCGAGGCCCCTTCCGGAATCGGTATCCCCGGGTCCGCGAGCCAGCCGCGCCGCTCGCGCACCTCGCCGCCCCGCACCTCGACCACCGCCGCCGTCACGATCCGCGACTCCCCCGGCTCGGTGCCGGTCGTCTCCAGGTCGAACCCGATCAGCACACCGCCGTGCCAGTCCCCCATCACGCGCCCTTCCCCCCGTACAGCTTCGGTCAACGGCTTTCAGCCTGCCACGGGCCACTGACAGGCCGGCCCCCGGGGGCGCGGCGGGGGGAGGGCGACACGCCGCTGGCACGACGGCGACACGCCGGGCGTCACGACACCGGCCGGGAGTCCTCCCACACCGATTCGAATTCCTCGCGGTACGTCGCGAACAGTCCGTGGTCGGCGTCCTTCGGCACGCCGCGGCCGCCGCCGCGCAGGACCAGGACGGGCGATTCCATGCCGCGCGCCCGGCGCAGGTACGACTGGACCACCGCGATCCCGGAGGACTGCCCCTCCACCAGATAGGCGGTGAAGCGGGGGGTCTCGTCGAAGACGTGGATCTCGAAGCGCGAGGGGTCCCGCAGGCCCGCCCGGACCCGGCGGACGTGCAGGATGTTCATCTCCACCGAGCGGCTCAGCTCGCCCTTGCGCAGGCCGAGCTCGCGCTCGCGCCGTTTGACGGCGCTGCTCGCCGGGTTCAGGAACAGCAGCCGCACCCGGCAGCCGGCCTCCGTGAGCCGGACGAGTCTTCGGCCCGAGAAGTTCTGGACCAGCAGGTTGAGGCCTATGCCGATGGCGTCCAGCCGCCGCGCGCCGCCGAACAGGTCCTCCGCCGGAAGCTGGCGCTGCAGGCGCACCCGGTCCGGGTGGACCGAGATGACGTCGGCGTACCGGTCGCCCACCAGGTCCTCGACGGCGTCGATCGGCAGCCGGTCGGCCGAGGGGCTGCCCGAGCCCCCGCCCAGCACCTCCAGCAGCCTCGCCGAGGCCCGCTCCGCCTGTTCCAGCACCGGGCGGGACAGCGCCCGGTTGCGGGAGACGACGTTGCGGGTGACCTCCAGCTCGTCCAGGGCCAGCTCGATCTCCCGCCGGTCGTCGAAGTACGGCTCGAAGCAGGGCCAGTGCTGGACCATCAGCTCGCGCAGCTGCGGCAGCGTCAGGAAGCTGAGCACGTTGTCGTCGGCCGAGTCGAGCAGGTACCCCTTGCGCCGGCTGACCTCGCGCACGGCCACCGCCCGCTGCACCCACTCCTGCCCGGCGGGCCCGGCGGCCGCCACCACCCAGTCGTCCCCGCCGTGCACCGGCTCGTAGATCGGCCGCAGCACCGCTCCGACCACCGACCGCAGCCGCTGTTCGATGAGGTTCAGCCAGATGTACGCACGGCCGGCCCGCTGGGCCCGCGTACGGACCTCGCTCCAGGCCTCCGCTCCCCAGTCCAGCTCGGCGCCGGCCCGGGCGCTCCCGGCCGCCTGCGGGGCCAGCGACACGGCCCCGGCCGCGACCCCCGCCGACGGTGCGTCCGCGGGGCCGCCCTCGTGACCGCTGTCACCAGGGGGCAGCTCCAGACCTCCCGAGCTCACCCGTGCACCGCCTTCTGCGTCTGGACGCCCGTCTCCAGTGATCACGGAAGGGTACTCCGCGCGCGCGGCCCGATGCAGCCCGATGGCCCGTACACCGGCTGCCCGTTGACCCATTATCCGATGGCCGCACAGTCGTCCGACCCGCATATCAGCTCTCCGGGTCACCCGGAGGGAGCAACCCAAGTCCACGCGTGAGGCCCCTCTTTCGGGGAAGATCTGGCAGTGACGTGGTCCAGCCGGATCAGCCGGAGCAGGATGGGAAGAGTCGTTATCTATGCAGGTCTGGCCGGGACAGGCGTATCCGCTCGGCGCCACTTACGACGGCGCCGGGACCAACTTCGCGGTCTACTCCGAGGCCGCCCGACGCATCGAGCTGTGCCTCCTCCACGACGACGGCTCGGAGACCGCCGTGGAACTGCGCGAGACGGACGCCTTCGTCCGGCACGCGTACCTGCCGGGGGTCATGCCGGGCCAGCGCTACGGGTTCCGCGTCCACGGACCGTACGAGCCCGACCGCGGCCAGCGCTGCAACGCGGCGAAGCTGCTGCTGGACCCGTACGCGCGGGCCATCAGCGGCCAGGTCAACTGGAACGAGGCGGTGTACGGCTACCACTTCGGCCGGCCCGACTCCCGCAACGACCTGGACTCCGCACCGCACACCATGAGCTCGGTCGTGGTGAACCCGTACTTCGACTGGGCCAACGACCGGCCGCCGCGACACGAGTACCACCACACCGTGCTGTACGAGGCCCACGTCAAGGGTCTGACGATGAACCATCCCGACCTCCCCGAGGAGCTGCGCGGCACGTACGGGGCGCTCGCGCACCCGGCGGTCATCGGGCACCTGGCCAAGCTCGGGGTGACGGCGCTGGAGCTGATGCCGGTGCACCAGTTCGTCAACGACCACCGGCTGGTCAACGACGGGCTGAGCAACTACTGGGGCTACAACACCATCGGCTTCTTCGCCCCGCACAACGGCTACGCCTCGGGTGACCGCGGCCAGCAGGTGCTGGAGTTCAAGTCGGCCGTGCGGGCCCTGCACGAGGCGGGGATCGAGGTGATCCTGGACGTGGTCTACAACCACACGGCCGAGGGCAACCACCTGGGCCCGACGCTGTCCTTCCGCGGGCTGGACAACGCCTCGTACTACCGGCTGGCGGACGATCCCCGGCACTACATGGACACCACCGGCACGGGAAACTCGCTGCTGATGCGGTCCCCGCACGTGCTCCAGCTGATCATGGACTCGCTGCGGTACTGGGTCACCGAGATGCACGTGGACGGCTTCCGCTTCGACCTGGCGGCGACGCTGGCCCGCCAGTTCCACGAGGTGGACCGGCTGTCCTCGTTCTTCGACCTGGTCCAGCAGGACCCGGTGGTCAGCCAGGTGAAGCTGATCGCGGAGCCCTGGGACCTGGGCGAGGGCGGCTACCAGGTGGGCAACTTCCCGCCGCTGTGGACCGAGTGGAACGGCAAGTACCGGGACACCGTACGGGATCTGTGGCGCGGGCAGCCGCGCACGCTGGCGGAGTTCGCGGGGCGGCTGACCGGCTCCTCGGACCTCTACCAGGACGACGGTCGGCGCCCGCTGGCATCGATCAACTTCACCACCTGCCACGACGGTTTCACCCTGCACGACCTCGTCTCCTACAACGAGAAGCACAACGAGGCCAACCGGGAGGGCAACCGCGACGGCGAGACCCACAACCGGTCCTGGAACTGCGGGGTCGAGGGGCCGACCGAGGACCCCGAGGTGCTGGAGCTGCGCGAACGGCAGATGCGCAACTTCACGGCGACGCTGATGCTGTCCCAGGGCGTGCCGATGCTCAGCCACGGCGACGAGTTCGGCCGCACGCAGGGCGGCAACAACAACGCGTACTGCCAGGACAACGACCTGTCCTGGGTGCGCTGGCCGGAGCCCGGCAAACAGGCGCCCTCGCTGCTGGAGTTCACCCGGCGGATGGTGTGGCTGCGCCGCGACCACCCGGTGTTCCGGCGGCGCCGGTTCTTCCACGGGCGGCCGGTGGAGGGCACGCACGACGAGCTCTCCGACATCGCCTGGTTCACCCCGCACGGCGAGGAGATGCGGGCCCGCGACTGGCAGGCGCAGCACGCGCGGGCGCTGACGGTGTTCCTCAACGGGGAGGCGATCTCCGAGCCGGGGACCCGCGGGGAGCGGATCACCGACGACTCGTTCCTGCTGATGTTCAACGCGGGCGCCGATCCGCAGGAGTTCACCGTTCCGGCGGGGCACGGTGCGCAGTGGCGGCTGGTGGTGGACACGGCGCGGCCGGAGGTACTGCCACCCGGAACCGGACCGCAGTACGCGGCCGGGGACCGGGTGGCGCTGACAGGACGGTGCCTGGTGGTCCTTCAGCGCCCGGCGTAGGCGGAGCTCTCGCCCCCGGCCGGGAAGCCGGTCGGCCGCGCCGGGGAGCCGGTCGGCCGCGCCGGGGAGCCGGTCTGCCGCGCCGGGATGACGGCCTTGCCGTGGGTGCGTGCGGCCGGCACCCGGGTGAGGAGGGCGAGGGCCAGGCAGAGCGCGGCAGCCCCCACGGCCACGGCGAAGGCCGCGGCGGGCCCGTAGGACTCGGCGAGGCGTCCGGAGAGCGGCAGCGCGAGGGCCTGCCCGGCGACCAGGGAGCTGGCGGCGAAGGCCATCGACTCGGCGAGCCGGGCGGGCTCCACGACCCGCTCGGTGAGCGCGAACGCGGTGATCAGGTGCGGTGCGTAGGCCGCGCCGAGGATCGTGACGACCAGGTACAGCGGCCACAGCGTGTCGGTGAACAGCAGCGGCACGGAGAACACCAGTGCGGCGCCGGTGGCCACCCGCCAGCGCAGCCGCAGCCCGATGCGGGCCGGCAGCGCGCCGAGCGAGATGCCGACGACGGCGCTGACGACGCCCATGGCGGCGTACACGACGGCGGCCTGCTCGGGAACGCCCAGCCGCAGGGTGAGCGCGGCGATCCCGGCCTGGCAGGCGCCGAACATGGCGCCCTGGAGGGCGAGGGAGCCGCGGACGGCGTGCACCACGATCGGCCGGCGGACCCGGCGGTCCTTCGTACGGGCCCGCGCGGGGCCTCCGGCCGTGACGGCGGCGGTCGGGTGCAGCGCGAAGGCGGTACCGAAGACGGCGACGAGGACGGCGGCCCCGCCGAGGGCGGCCGCCGGGTGCGCGACGATCGAGGCCAGTCCGACGAGGGCCGGGCCGAGGACGAAGGAGACCTCGTCCAGGGTGCCTTCGAGCGAGTGGACGGCGCCCACCACGCCCTCCCCGGACTCGGCCCGGTGCGCCAGGGCCACGGAGCGGGTCCTGGCGAGCGGCCCGATCAGCGGGATGGAGGCACCGGCGACGGCTCCGACGGCGGCGAGCGGTGCGGTGGCGAGGTGGCCGAGGGCCCCGGCCACCAGGGCGGCGGTCGCGACGGCGTTGACCGCGGCGGCGGCCAGTACGACGGGCCGCTGGCCGTGCCGGTCGGCGAGCCGGCCCAGCACGGGTCCGAAGACCACCTGGCCGGCGGAGAGGGTGCCGCCGACGATGGCGCCGGCGGCGATCGAGCCGCTGGTCTGGGCGACCAGCACCACGCTGCCGAACTGGGACATCGCCACGGGCAGTCGGGCGAAGAAGGAGACGAGGGGGAGAAGGGGCCCGGTCAGGGCGATGACTCTTCGATAGGTGTTGACGGTTCCAACCACTTGAGGAACGCTAACCTGGCGCAGTCACTCGTATGCATGGGGTAATGGCACGGAATCCGCCTGGCTGGGTACGTACGTTCTCATGAGCCTGCCGCGGTCAGTCATCCAATCGGAATCTGATGTTCCGACACCTGTCACTCCGGCGTCGACCTACCGTCTCCAGCTGCGTCCGGAATTCCCCTTCGCGGCGGCCGAGGCAGCCGTACCGTACCTCTCCTCGCTCGGCGTGTCGCACCTGCACCTGTCCCCCGTGCTGGAGGCGGTGCCCGGCTCGGCGCACGGGTACGACGTCACCGACCACTCCCGGGTGCGCGAGGAGCTGGGCGGCGAGGGCGGCCTGCGGTCGCTGGGCGCGGCCGCCCGGGCGCACGGACTGGGGCTGGTGCTCGACATCGTGCCGAACCACATGGCGGTGCCGGCGCCGCTGCGGCTGAACCGGCCGCTGTGGGAGGTCCTGCGGGAGGGGCCGGGCTCGCCGTTCGCCCGCTGGTTCGACATCGACTGGGAGGCGGGCGGCGGGCAGGTGCTGCTGCCGGTCCTGGCCGGGCCGGTGGAGTCCTGCGAGCTGGCGGTCGACGGGCACGTGCTGCGCTACGGGGAGCAGGAGTTCCCGCTGCGGGAGGGGACGTCGGGGCTGGAGCTGCCCGAGCTGCTGGCCGCGCAGTGGTACCGGCCGGCCTGGTGGCGGGAGGCCCGGACCGGCCTCAACTACCGGCGCTTCTTCACCATTTCGGACCTGATCGGGGTCCGTGTGGAGGACCCGGAGGTGTTCACGGCCACCCACGCCAAGGTACTGGAGCTGGTCCGGGACGGGGTGGCGCAGGGGCTGCGGATCGACCACGTGGACGGGCTGGCGGACCCCGAGGAGTACCTGCGGCGGCTGCGGGCGGCGGCGGGGCCGCACTGCTGGGTGGTGGTGGAGAAGATCCTGGCGCGGGAGGAGCGGCTGCCGTCCGCCTGGCCGGTGGCGGGGACCACCGGGTACGACGCGCTGCAGCGGGTGGACGGGGTGTTCACCGACCCGGACGGGTCGGCCGAACTGGCTGACCGCTACCGCGAGTTCACCGGACTACCGGAGTGGGAGCGGACGGCGGAGGCGTGCGCGCGGGAGGTACTGACCGGCGACCTGGCCGCCGAGCTGGCCACGCTGGAACGCCTCGCCGGGGCGGAACTCGCGCCCGCCGTACGCGAGTTGCTGATCGCCTATCCGGTCTACCGGCCCTACCCCGGCGGGGCCGGACCGGATCCGCGGGCCGTGGAGCGGGCCGCTGCGGCGGCCGGTCCGGGGGCGGTGGCCGGCGTACGGGAACTGCTGCTGCGGGACCCCGCCTTCGCGGCCCGCTTCGCCCAGACCTCGGCCGCGCTGCGCGCCAAGTCCCTGGAGGACCGGGCCTTCTACCGGTACGCGCCGCTGCTGTCGGCCACCGAGGTCGGCGGGGACCCCGGGCAACCGGCGGTGTCGGCCGCGGAGTTCCACGCGTACTGCGACCGCCTGGAGCGGGAGTGGCCGCGGTCCGGGACGGTGCTGTCCACGCACGACACCAAGCGCAGCGCGGACGTCCGGGCCAGGATCTCGGTGCTGTCGCAGGCCCCGGAGCCGATGGACGGCACCGGCGGCCCCGACCCGGCGCTGGCGTGGGCGGCCCGGCAGACGGCGCTGGGGCTCGGTGAGGTCCCGCAGGCCGTGCCGCGGCTGGCGGACGCCCTGCTCAAGGGGGTCCGCGAGGCGGCCCTGCGGACCAGCTGGACGGAGCGGGACGAGGCGTACGAGGCGACCGTGGCGGGCTACGCGCCGCGCCCCCTGGAGCTGCCGCCGGAGCTGGCGGAGGCGGCCCGGGCCAACCTGCTCGGCATGACCCTGCTGCACCTGGCGATGCCGGGCGTGCCGGAGGTCTACCAGGGCGCCGAGACGGAGTACCGCGCCCTGGTCGATCCGGACAACCGGCGCCCGGTCCGCTTCCCCCGGGAGGCGCTGGCCCGGCTGGACGCGGGAGCCGCCCCGCACGGCGCGGCGGAGGAGAAACTGGCCCTCACGGCCGCCGTGCTCCGGCTGCGCCGGGACCGGCCGGGACTGTTCGCCGGGTACACCCCCCTCTCCGCCCGGGGCCCGGCGGCGGACCACTGCCTGGCCTTCGCCCGCTCCCCGGGCCTGCTGGTGGTCGCCACCCGCCTCTCGCACCGCCTGGCCCGCTCGGGCGGCTGGCGCGGCACGGCCCTGCCCCTCCCCCCGGGCCGCTGGACCCCCCACGTGGGCCGCCTGCCCGCAAGCCCGTACGAAACCGAGGCGGACCTCGCCCTCCTCCTGTCCGCCTCCCCCGTAACGCTCCTGCTCAGCGCCCCCTGACCCGGGCTCCGCGCGGCCCCCTCAGACTCCGCCCCGGGGTTTGGGGCGGGGCCGGGCCGGGGTCCGGGGAACTGCGGGGGCTGCGCAGCAGTAGGGGCCCGGCGCTGCGGGCATGGCATCCCTTGTGACCCTCCTCCGAGACATGTGCTACCCCACGCCGCACGAGCTCGCACTGGCCGCCCGCGCCCTGGCGGACGAGCACCCCGCCGAGGTCCGCCTCCGCCAGGCCGGCACCTCCCGGGCCGGGCAGCCCCTCTGGGTGCTCTCCGTCACGGCCACCAGCCGGACCACGGCGGGCCGGGACGTCCTCGTGGTCGCCGGGGCCCACGCCAACGAACCCGTCGGCGGCGCCACCGTCCTCTCCCTCGCCCGGCGGCTCCTGCGCACCCCGGCCCCGCGCACCGGCTGCGGCTGGCACTTCCTGCTCTGCGCCGATCCCGACGGCGCGGACCTGCACCGCACGCCCCGCCCGTACTCGCTCCTCGACTACCACCGGCACTTCTTCCGGCCCCCCGGCCCCGAACAACCCGAGTGGGCGCCGTCCTTACTGCCCCCGGACCGGCTGCCGCCCGAGACCCTGGCCCTGACCGCGCTCATCGACGAGCTGCGGCCCGTCCTCCAGGTGTCCCTGCACGCCACCGACCTCGGCGGCTCCTGGGTCCAGCTCACGCGGGACATACCCGGCCTCGCCGAGCCCTTCGGCAAATCGGCCGCCGAGCTGCGCATCCCGGTGGAGAACGGGGCCTCTGACGCCGCGGGCTGGCCCTCCCCCGGGCCCGGGATCTTCGTCATCCCGCAGCCGGGGAGCGAGGCCGCCGGGGCCTTCCACCCCGAGGACACCCGGCTCAGCACCTGGTACCACGCCCACCGGTACGCCGGCACCACCGCGATCGTCGAAGTGCCCATGTGGGCCTCCGACCTGGTGGACGACCCGACCCCGCACCCCGACCCGCGCGGCGCCCTGCGCATGCTGGCCGCGCGGCTCGGCGAGGACACCGCGCGCGTGGCCGCCGCACGGGACGGGATCCGCCGCGGCCCCCTGCCGTACGAGGACGCGGCTGCGGCGCCCCTGCTGCGCGCGGTGGACTGGACGCTCGCGCTGATCCCCCGGATCACCGCCGAGTGGACCGGCGACGAGGCCCCCGCCGAGGCCACCTCGGCGTACGTCGCCAGCATCGACGCATTCGGGCGGCGCCTGTCGCTGCGCGCCGCCGCGATGCTGCTGCGGGTGCTGCGCACCCAGGGCCACCCGTCGGCGCCCGGTCTGGACCGGCTGGTCACCGGCTGGTGCGAGGACTTCGCGGGCCGCTTCCGGGCCCGCTGGGTCCCGGTCGCCACCCAGGTGGAACACCAGTCCCGGACCGTCCTGGCGGCCTACGAGCGGCTCGTGGCGGCCGAGCGGTAGTCCGGCGGGGACCGATGGGGCGCCCGGGCTCGGACAGCCCCGCTCACGACCCGGCGGGGGCCACGGGCAGGCCGTACCGGCGCTTGGGCAGGCCGGTGGCGCCGAGCCGGTCGTAGAACCGGATCGCACCCTCGTTCCAGTCGGGGGTCTGCCACTGGACCTGCCCCAGGCCGAGCTCGCGCGCCAGTCCCCGCACGCCGTCCATCAGGGCCGCGCCCAGCCCGTGGCCGCGGGCGTCCTCGGTCAGGTACAGGCAGTCCATGTGCAGGTAGTGGCCGGCGTCCCAGAAGGAGAACTCGGCCGAGCAGGCGGCGTATCCGGCGACCTCGCCGTCCGGGGTCTCGGCGAGGAGCACCCACAGTCCCCCGGCCACCGCCGGGGCTGCCCCCGGGGTGTCCTCGGCGAACAGCTGCGGCCCGAGCCGCTCGGCGAGGCCGGGCGGCCGGGGCGCCGACTTCTCGTACGCGATGTGCTCCCGCATGAGTTCGACCAGGCGGGGCAGGTCCCCGGCGCGTGCGCGGCGCACGACAGGCATGTGTTCCATGCCCGCCACCCTGCACCACGACAGGGCGCGCCGGCGGGCCGGGTTCAGCTCGAGGACAGCCGGAAGGTCATCTTCCCGAAGCCGACCTGGTCGCCGTCGCGGACCACCGCGGAGCCGGTCACGCGGTGCCCGTTGACCGTGGTCCCGTTGGTGGAGCCGAGGTCCTTGAGCACCCACACCCCGTCGCGCAGGCTGAGTTCCGCGTGGGCGCGGGAGACGGTCTCGTGGCTCAGCCGCAGCCCGTTGCCGGGATCGCGGCCGATCCGCAGGCCGCCCGCGCCGGGGTGCGGCAGCAGCAGCTTGGGCAGCTTCTCGGCGGCCCAGGCGCGCCGGACACCGACCGACACGGCGGACACCCGCCCCACCCAGCCGAACAGCCGACGGGTCCAGGGGCTTTCGGGGCCCGCCCGCGTCTGGAGGTCGGCGGTGAGGACGGCGAGGTCCTCGGAACGGCGCGCCACCAGGGCGAGTTCCATCCGGCGCAGGAACGTGTCATGGGACAGCTTGCCGAGGGCAGCGCCCTCTCTGAGCTGGCCCAGCGCCCGGTCGCGCTCGGCGTCGGAGAGCCGCGGCACGGGATAGGCGGGGAACTCGAAACTCGACGTCACAGGGTGATTGTCGGCCCGTCGGGGCCGGAGTGTCCAGAACACCCCCGCCGGGCCCGGAATGATGGGCAGGATACGCATGCTGAACAGCGCCGCAGACGAGGGGAACGTCCGTGCAGTTCGAGGTGTGGGCACCGCTGACAGGTCATGTCGCCATGCGACTCGACGACGCGACGTACGACATGGCGCGCGACCCGGAGCGCGACGGCTGGTGGACCGCGCAGGCCCCGGCCGCCGACGGGAGCCGGTACGGATTCCTGCTGGACGGCGCCTCCGTCCCGCGGCCCGACCCGCGCGGCCGGCGGCTGCCGGACGGCCCCGACGGCCTGTCCGCGGTGGTCGACTTCACGGCCCTCCCCGAGCCGGGAGCCCCGGCCCGGCGGATCCCGCTCCAGGACGCGGTCCTGTACGAGCTGCACATCGGCACCTTCACCCCCGAGGGCACCTTCGACGCCGCCGCCGCCCGCCTGGGCCACCTCACCGGCCTCGGCGTCACCCACGTGGAGCTGATGCCCGTCTGCCCCTTCCCCGGCCGGCACGGCTGGGGGTACGACGGGGTCGCCCCCTGGGCGGTGCACGAGCCGTACGGCGGCCCGGCCGGGCTGGCCCGGTTCGTGGAGGCGGCCCACGCCGCCGGGCTGGGCGTGGTCCTGGACGTGGTCCACAACCATCTCGGCCCCTCCGGGAACCACCTGCCCGCCTACGGCCCGTACTTCACCGACACCCACCACACGCCCTGGGGCGCGGCGGTGAACCTGGACGCACCCGGATCCGACGAGGTGCGCGCGTACCTCCTGGGCAGCGCGCTGGCCTGGCTGCGCGACTACGGGATCGACGGGCTGCGGCTCGACGCCGTGCACGCGCTCGCCGACGGGCGGGCCCTGACCTTCCTGGAGGAACTGGCCGCCGCCGTGGACGGGCTGGCGGCCGAGACCGGCCGGCCGCTGTTCCTGATCGCCGAGTCCGACCGGTGCGACCCGCGCACCGTCACCCCGCGCGCCGACGGGGGCCTGGGGCTGCACGCCCAGTGGAACGACGACTTCCACCACGCCCTGCACTGTGCGCTGACCGGTGAATCCCAGGCGTACTACGCCGACTTCGCCCAGGCCCCGCTGGCCGCCCTCGGCAAGACCCTGACGCGCGGCTTCTTCCACGACGGGACCTGGTCCTCCTTCCGGGGCCGCAGCCACGGCCGTCCGGTGGACCGCCGCCGGACCCCGGCCCACCGCTTCCTCGGCTACACCCAGACCCACGACCAGATCGGCAACCGGGCGCTCGGCGACCGGCTCGCCGCCTCGCTCTCCCCCGGGCTGCTGGCGTGCGCCGCGACCGTCGCGCTGACCGGGCCGTTCGTGCCGATGCTGTTCATGGGCGAGGAGTGGGGTGCGGGCACGCCGTGGCAGTACTTCACCGACCATCCCGACCCGGAGCTCGCCGAGGCCGTACGGACGGGCCGCAGGCGGGAGTTCGCGGCGCACGGCTGGAAGGCCGAAGAGATCCCCGACCCGCAGGACCCCGCGACCCGCGACCGCTCCTGCCTGGACTGGGCGGAGCCGGATCAGGCGGACCACGCCCGCCTGCTGGCCTGGTACCGCACCCTCGTCGCGCTGCGCCGCTCGCACCCGGACCTGCGCGACCCGGACCTGGCGGCGGTCCGGGTCGCCCACGACGAGGAGCGCCGCTGGCTCACCTTCCGGCGGGGCGACGTACGGGTGGCCGTGAACCTCTCCCCGGAGCCGGTGACGATCGCGCTCGGGCGCAACGGGGTACGGGTGCTGGCCGCCTGGGAGCCGCTCGGACACCCGGGCCCGGACGGGCGGATCCACGTACCGGGCGAATCGGCGGTCGTCCTCGGCCCGTGACCGTGGCCCCACCCCGGCTATTCGACGATCGCGAGCTCGCGCGGGGCCTGGTTGAGGCGGCGCACGCCGTCCCCGGTGACGGTCACGATGTCCTCGATGCGGACGCCGAACCGGCCGGGCAGGTAGATGCCCGGCTCCACGGAGAAGCACATGCCGGGGACCAGGGGCTGCTCCTCGCCCTCGACCATGTACGGGGGCTCGTGAGTGGTGACGCCGATGCCGTGGCCGGTGCGGTGGATGAAGCGGTCGCCGTAGCCGAACTCGGTGATCACCGCGCGGGCCGCGCGGTCCACCTCCTGGCAGGAGACCCCCGGCCGGACCGCGGCCACCCCGGCCTGCTGGGCCTCGCGGACGATGTCGTGGACGCGCTGCTCCTCGGCGGTCGGCTCGCCCACGTGCACGGTGCGGGAGATGTCGGAGCCGTAGCCGTACCGCAGGCCGCCGAAGTCGAGGACGATCATGTCGCCGTGCCGGATGACGCGTTCACCGGCCTCGTGGTGCGGGTTGGCCCCGTTGGGTCCGGAACCGACGACGGTGAAGTCGACCTGCGAGTGGCCGTGTGCGCGCAGCAGCGCGGCCAGGTCCTCGGCGACCTCGGTCTCCCGGCGGCCCGCGAAGGGCAGGTGGACGACCTGCGCGTAGGCGGCGTCGGCCGCGGCGCCCGCCGCCGCGAGGCACTCCAGCTCCCGGTCGTCCTTCACCGCGCGCAGCATGGGCAGCGCGTCGGTGAGCGGGGCGTAGGAGGTGGTGGGCAACTCCCGCTGCAGACCGAGGAGGTGCAGGGCCCAGGTGTTGTCGCTCACCCCGAAGCGTCCGGCCGCGTCCAGCAGCGGGGCGGTGACCGCGTACGGGTCCTTCCCGTCGGTCCAGTCGCGCAGGGTCAGCGCGGCGGCGCCGGGTGCCTTGGCGGCGTCGGGGGCCTCCAGCGCGGGCACCACGAGCACCGGTTCCTGCCCGGCGGCCAGGACCAGCAGGGTGAGCCGCTCGGTCTCGGCGGTGGGGCGGTAGCCGGTGAGGTGCGTCAGGTCGGGCCCGGGTGCGATCAGCAGCCCGGCCAGTCCGGCGTCGGCGGCGGTCTGCGCGGCGGCGGCCATCCGGGCGGCGTAGTCCTCGGACGTGAAGGGTGCGGGTTCGTGGGTCATACGGGTGATCCTGCCGTGAGCCGTGCGGCGAGCGCAGCGGCCGCGCCGGTCGGAGTTCCTGGTGAGAGCAGCTCCGTACGGTGCACCAGGCGCGGCACGGACAGCGGTACGGCGACCCCCGCGGCGGCCTCGGCGACCCGGCGCGGCAGCAGGACCAGGCCGTGCCCGGCGGTGGCGAGCGCGCACAGGGCGAGCAGGTCGGTGCCGTCGTAGCGCAGGGCGGAGCGGGCGGCGGTGAGCGGGAGCCCGATGCCGGGGGCGTCGATCCAGCGCGCGTCGGCGAGGTCGTCCAGCCGGACGGCGGTCCGCCCGGCGAAGGGGTGCCCGGCGGGCAGCAGCACGGCCAGGCCCTCCTCCGCCACGCCCGTCACGGTGAGCGGGGCCACGTCGGGCAGCCGCAGCGGGTCGCTGGGCGCGGCGAGGCCGTCGACGAGGCCGAGGTCGCAGCCGCCGGTGGCGACCGCGGCGGGCACCTCCGCCGGGGGCAGCACCCGCAGGGTGACCCCGGTCGCGGGCAGCGCCGCGAGCAGCGCGGGGCCGACGGCCAGCGGGGAGGCGGCGAGCGTGACCCGGCCGGGCGGCGCGGCGGCCAGCCGCAGCACGTCGGCCCGCGCGGCGTCGAGCCGCAGCAGCAGCGGTCCGGCGTGCTCCAGCAGCCGCGTCCCGGCCGGGGTCGGCGCGACGGGCCGGCGGGTGAGCAGCTCGGTGCGGAGGTCGCCTTCGAGGGCGGCGATGTGCTGGGAGACGGCGGACTGGGTGTAGCCGAGCTCGCGGGCGGCCGCGGAGAAGGAGGAGAGCCGGGCCACGGTGACGAAGGTGCGGAGCAGGTGCGGGTCCATGGTCATCAGCGTTGCTTATCGAGCCACCAAGAACAATCGTTGGCGCTGAACCGGACCCGCCCGCCAGGATGATCCACATGACCACCGCACAGACCGCACGGCCCGCCCAGACCGCCCAGACCGCACGGATCGCGCTCGTCGGCGACCGCTCCCCGCACGTGAAGTCCCACACCCGGATCCCGCACCTCCTCGACGCCCTGGCCCACCGCGACGGGCTCGTCCTCGACGCCTACTGGATCCCCACCGGCGAGGCCGAGGCGGAGGCCGCCGCCGGGACACTGGCCCGCTTCGACGCCGTGTGGGTGCTGCCCGGGAGTCCGTACGCCAGCGAGGCCGGGGCGCTGGCCGCGGTCCGGGTGGCCCGCGAGGAGGGCATCCCCTTCCTCGGCACCTGCGGCGGCTTCCAGCACGCCCTGCTGGAGTACGCGCGTACGGTCTGCGGGCTGCCGGATGCCGCGCACGCCGAGAACGACCCGGAGGCCGCGGACCTGCTGATCGCGCCGCTCGCGTGCTCGCTCGTCGGACACGAGGGCCTCGTACGGGCCGAGCCCGGCTCGCTCGCCGAGTCCGCGCTCGGCGCCGAGCGGTCGATGGAGCGCTACCACTGCAACTACGGGCCGTCGGCCCGGCACCTGCCGGCGCTCACCGCGCACGGGCTGCGGCTGTCGGGGCACGACGAGGACGGCCAGGTGCGCATCGCGGAGCTGCCCGGGCACCCCTTCTTCCTGGCGACGCTGTTCCAGCCCGAGCTGCAGGGGGACGGGACGCGGCCGCACCCGATCCTCCGGGCCCTCGCCTCGGCCGCCGTCGCCCACGCCGCCGGGCGCGCGGACGGCCCCCCGGCCGAGCCCGCCGCCACCCCGGCCGAGCCCGCCGCCACCCCGGCCGGCAGCCGGTCCGCCGGATAACGCGTCGCGGGACCACCCTTCTGATCGGCTATGCTGTGCTTGCACATCGAACGGGTGGTCCGCCGCCCTTCGTGGTGGGTGTAGCTCAGTTGGTAGAGCACCTGGTTGTGGTCCAGGTGGCCGCGGGTTCAAGTCCCGTCACTCACCCTGTTGGTCCCGTGAGGGGTACGAGGTTTCCTCGTACCCCTCACGGGCTTTTCGCTTCCTACGCGCGCAGGAAGGCCTCGACCTCGGTCGCGAGGGCCACCGGGGTCTCGTGCGGCGGGTAGTGCCCGGCACCGGGGACGGGGTGGACGCGGCAGTTCGGGTACGAGACCTGCCAGGTGGCGCGCATCACATCGGCGGTGAGCGCGAGGTCGTACTCGCCGACCAGGACCAGCACCGGGACGGTGTTGCCCTTCACGGCGGAGGACAGGTCGAGCGGCTGCCAGCTCGCGAGGTAGCCGGCGAAGGCCTCGGGCCGGGAGGCTTCCAGGGAGTGGGCGACCATGCGGTCCAGCCAGTGGCGGCTCGCCCGGTGCCCGGTGACCAGGTCGAGGATGGTCCGGCGCTTGGCCGGGTCCTCGGCTGCGCCGTAGAAGAGGGCGTGGGTCGCGTCGTCCATCTCGTAGGGCCCGGCGGGGACCGGGTTGATCCCGACGATCTTCTCGATCCGCTCGGGGGCCCGGACGAGCACCTGCTGGGCGGCCTTGCCTCCCATGGAGTGGCCGAGGAGGGAGAAGGTGTCCCAGCCGAGCTGGTCGGCGAGTTCCAGGACGTCGTCGGCGATCTCGGGCAGGCTGTGGCGGCCGGCCACGTCCCGGCGCTCGCCGTAGCCGCGGTAGTCGAGGAAGGCGTACGAGAACCCTTCGGGGTCCAAGTAGTCCAGCACCGAGCCCCAGTTGGCACAGGTACCGAACCAGTCGTGCAGGACGATGACGCGGACGGGTCCGGTGCCGATCCTGCGGTGGGCGATGGCCATGCGCTCTCCCTCGGTGACGGGGCGGAGAAAACCGACGCCGTACCTCTGCCCAGCGGGCCTACCATCACACCGTGAAACCGACACCGGGTGCCGAGCCGTTGGCCATGGGGGACTTCTCGCGGGCCGACGGGGCGCGACACCCCCATCACCCGCGGAGCTACGCGATCAGCGACCCCGCGGAGATCGCCGAGGTGCGGGCCGCACGTCCGCCCGAACGGCACACCGATTTCGCCGGCGGCGGCGCGGTCGAGTGCATGTGCCACGGGGAATGGGACCCGCCGCCGGCCACACCCGAACTGAAGCGCCTGCTCGACCCGCTGTCCCCCGACGGGATCCCGGCCCGCCACCGCGCCCGGTGGGCGGCGGCGGCGCCCGAGGGGCTGCGGGAGTATGCCGCGGCCCTGGCCGGAGGTGAGGAAGAGCCGGACCTCCCGCGCGGGGTGCCGTTGGGCGTGGTGTTCAGCTGGCTGGGCACCGTACGCCAGGAGCCTCGGGACGCAGCGTGGCTGCTCGCGGAGCGGGGTCCGCAGCGGGTGCTGGCCGGAGTGGCCACGGAGGAACTGGCCTGGGCGGTACGGGAGACGGATCGGACGGGGCTGGACGGCGCCGTACGGTTCTTCGCGAGCGAGGAGTTCACCACCCGCCACCCCAAGCGCCGCCGGGTCCCCGACACTGCCCGTGACCTGCTGCTCCGGCACGCGCGCGGCCACCGCCCCAAGGACCTTCCGGTCCTGGAGCGGCGGCTGCTGCGCGGGGCGGAGGACCGGGTCAGACGGTCTTGATCGCCGGGTCGGAGATGCCCGGGGCGCCCGTTTCCACGTGGCCGGCGAAGCGGCGCAGGAACGTGGTGTCGGCGTCGGAGACCACCGTGATGTCGTACCAGCGGCCCGTCGTGCTCAGGTCCGCCGTGTACGCGGCCGTGCCGCCGGCCGCGACCCGCAGGGTCTGGGCCGCGCCGTTGTAGGCGTTGGCCACCGTGAGGTTGACCGCCGCCGCACCGGAGTTGGCCAGGGTCAGCTTGAGGTTTCCGGTGGTCCCGTCGTGGCGGGCCGTGACCTCGGGGCCGGCCTTCTTCGCCGGACCCTTCCAGGTGCGCAGGAAGCCGTTGGGGCCCCAGACCGAGAGGTTGATCTGGTTTCCGGTGGAGCTGCTGGTGCTCCAGGTGTCCGAGAGGGTCTTGCCCGCCTCGACCGTGTAGGGCCAGGGGCCGTCCGTGCGGTTGCCCGAGGTGCTGTGGAAGTGGGCGCCGAGGGTGGGGCCGGAGGCGAAGGTCAGGGTGAACTTGCCGGTGGAGGGGGTCGCCCGGCCGTCCACGTACGGGCTGTAGCCGAGCGCCCGGGTCGGCTTGGAGCCGGCCTCCTGCTTCGGCAGGGTGCCCGTGGCCGGCGGGGCCGGGTAGTAGGAGGGGTGGCGGTTCTTGTCCGGCGGGACGTACCCGGCCGTGGACGGCAGCGCGGCGGGCGCGGCGTCCGCCCGGGTGAAGTCGAACGCCGAGGTCAGGTCACCGCAGACCGCGCGGCGCCACGGCGAGATGTTGGGCTCCTGCACGCCGAAGCGCTTCTCCATGAAGCGGATCACCGAGGTGTGGTCGAAGGTCTCGGAGCAGACGTAGCCGCCCTTGCTCCACGGCGAGACCACGATCATCGGGACGCGCGGGCCGAGCCCGTACACACCGGCCGCGTAGCCGCCGCCGCCGCTGTAGAGGTCGCCGGTCACGCTCGCGGTGGACAGGCCCCAGGCCGAGGAGGCGGGCGGGTACGGCGGCACCACGTGGTCGAAGAAGCCGTCGTTCTCGTCGTAGGTGACGAACAGGGCGGTCTTCGCCCACACCGCCGGGTTCGCGGTCAGCGCGTCCAGGACCTGCGAGATGTACCAGGCGCCGAAGTTCGTCGGCCAGTTGGAGTGCTCGCTGAACGCCTCGGGCGCGGCGATGTACGAGACCTGCGGCAGGGTGCCGTTCACCACGTCGGCGCGCAGCCGGTCGAAGTACCCGTCGCCCGCCTTGGCGTTGGTGCCCGTGCGGGCCTTCTCGTAGAGGGGGCTGCCCGGCTGGGCGTTGCGGTAGGTGTTGAAGTACAGCAGCGAGTTGTCGCCGTAGTTGCCGCGGAAGGCGTCGTTGATCCAGCCCCAGTGGCCGGCCGCGTTCAGGCCGTCGCCGATGTCCTGGTAGACCTTCCAGGAGACGCCGGCCGCCTCCAGGCGCTCGGGGTAGGTCTTCCAGCCGTAGCCGGCCTCCTGGTTGCCGAGGACCGGGCCGCCGCCGGTGCCGTCGTTGCCCGTGTAACCCGTCCACATGTAATAGCGGTTGGGGTCGGTGGCGCCGATGAAGGAGCAGTGGTAGGCGTCGCACACCGTGAAGGCGTCGGCGAGGGCGTAGTGGAACGGGATGTCGTTCCGGGTCATGTACGACATGGTCGTGGCCGTCTTGGCCGGGACCCACTTGTCGTACTTGCCGTTGTTGTACGCCTGGTGACCGCCGGCCCAGTCGTGGTCCAGGCCCGTGAGGAACTGCATCCCGAGGTCTTCCACCTGCGGGTTGAAGGGGAGGATGTCCTTCGTGCCGTTGGACTGGTGGAAGACGGACTTGCCGTTGTCCTGGAGGACGGGCCGCGGGTCACCGAAGCCCCGGACCCCCTTCATCGCGCCGAAGTAGTGGTCGAAGGACCGGTTCTCCTGCATCAGGACGACGACGTGCTCGATGTCCTGGATCGTGCCGGTGGTGCCCTGCGCCTGGATGGCGGCGGCCCGCGCGATGCTGTCGTTCAGCATCGTCAGCGCGGCGGTGCCGCCGGCTATCTGCAGGAACCTGCGGCGGTTGAGTTCTGCCATGGGGTGACGACCTCTGCGGGTGAGGGGTGGCTTGGGGGCGCCCCAAGGACAGCGCCCCCGGTGTACCGGACGGAGATCCTTGTCTGACACCTGGCCGTACAGCCGGAGAACGGAAAGGTCACTGCCGACGGCCCGCGCGTCTGGCGAAGACGGTAAGGGAACCACCTGCCGCGCAACAGCCCCCTGAACCACTCCGCTTCGAGGTCAGCGCGCCGGCCGGGGATACTCATCCGGCCTGTGCACCGATCTGAGCATCCCTACTCAGGCCCGGGAGATGGCCGGTTGTCATGATGTGGGCATGCCCTTTCAGCCAAGTGACCCACGGCCGCGCGCCGGGATAACCGCCGTCGGCAGCCTGCTGCCCGCCGAGGCGCTCTCCTCTGACTCCCTCCAGCGGGAGGTGTCCCTGCGCAGCGGCCTCACGCTGCCGCCGACGCTGCTGAGGCAGGCCACCGGGATCGACTCCCGCCGCGTCGCGGGCGCGGACGTGTACGCCTCCACGCTCGCCGTGGGCGCCGCCCGCCGGGCGCTGGACGCCGCCGGACTGGGTCCGCTCGACATCGACCTGCTGCTCTTCGCCTCCGCCTCCCGCGACATGGTCGAGCCCGCCACCGCGCACATCGTGCAGGCGGAACTGGGGTCGCGGGCCCACGCCCTCGACGTCACCAACGCCTGCAACAGCTTCGTGAACGCGATCGACCTCGCCCGTTCGATGATCCTGGCCGGGCGGGCGCGGCGGGCCCTGGTGGTCACCGGGGAGACCCCGAGCCGGGCGGTGCGCAAGGATCCCGCCGACGTCGCCGAGTTCCGCAGCGGCTTCGCGGGGTACACGTTCGGCGACGCGGGCGCCGCCGTGGTCGTGGAGGCCGTGGAGCGCGGCGGGATCCTCGACGTGGACACCGAGACCCACTCGGAGCACTGGGAGGTCGGGGGCATCCCGGGCGGCGGTTCGCGCCACCCGCGCGGGGACGAGTACACCTACTTCCGCGGCGACGGGCACGAACTGCGCGGGGTGTTCGAGAAGGTGGGCACCGCCGTCATCGACCGGACGCTGCACCGCACGGGGATGGACTGGGACGGCTTCGCCAAGGTGCTGGTGCACCAGGTGACCGTGCCGTACCTGGAGCGGTTCGCGGAGCTGACCGGGGTGCCGGCCGGGAAGCTGGTGGTGACCGTGCCCGAGCTCGGCAACGTGGCGAGCGCGAGCATCGGGGTCCAGCTGGACCGGGTGTTCGCCGAACTGGAGCCCGGTCAGCGGGTGTTGTTCGTCGGACTCGGCGGCGGTATCAGCATCATGACGATGGTCTGGGAGAAGTCGTGAGCCAGTCGCTGTGGGTGGTCGTACCCGCGCACGAGGAGGAGGCCCGCCTCGGGCAGACCCTGCGCGCCCTCGCCGCGCAGCGGGACCGGGACTTCACCCTGCTGGTCGTCGACAACGCCTCGGCGGACCGGACGGCCGCGATCGCCCGGGAGTTCGCGGCGGGCGCGCCGTTCCCGGTCGAGGTGATCGAGGAGCCGGAGAAGGGGGTCGGCTCGGCCGTGGACACCGGCTTCCGGTACGCGATCGACCGCGGCGCGGCCCTGCTCGCCCGCACCGACGCCGACTGCCTGCCCCGGCCCGGCTGGACGCGCGCCGCACGGGCCGCCCTCACGGAGCGGCCCGGGCTGGTGTGCGGGCGGATCACCGCCCGGCGCGACGAGCACGGCCCGCTGGGCCGGGCCGGCTTCGGCCTGCTCGTGGCGCTCGCCGCGCTGTTCGGGCGGCTGCGGCCCGGGCACGCGCGCCGCAAGGGCTTCCGGGCCCCGTACCGCATGCACGCCGGGAACAACATGGCCATCACCGCCGAGCTGTACCTGGCCGTCGGCGGCATGCCCCGGCGCCCCTCGCCCACCGACCGGCTCTTCCTCAACGCCGTACGCCGCCACACCGACCGGATCGCGCACTGCCGGCAGATGGTCGTGGAGAACTCCACGCGGCGCCTGCGGGCCTACGGGATCGCGGGCACCGCCCGCTGGTACCTGGACCAGGGCAGCGGCACCCACGGAACGGATCCCCGCTGATGCTCGACCGCCTCGACCACGCGCTGCGCAGCCGCCCCGAGCGGCCGGCCGTCCTCACCGCCACCCGCACGGGCGCTGCCCGGGTCCGGGCCACCCGCGGGGAACTCGCCGAGCTGTCCGACGCGTTCGCCGCCGCCCTGCACGCGCGCGGACTGCGCGCCGGGGACACCGTCGGCGTCGCCGTACGGCCCGGGCCGCGGGCCCTTGCCGTCCTGCTCGCCCTGTGGCGGCTCGGGCTGCGCGGGGCCGTGCTCGACCCGGGTGCCGGGCCGGACGTGCTGCGCGCCCGGCTGTCCCTGGCCCGGCCCTCGCTGGTGCTGGCCGACGCGGCCGCGCAGGCGGTGGCGGGCTGGGCCCGGCCGCTGGCCCGCCGGGCCGGGCTCGCGCTGCCCGACCTGGCCGAGCTGGGTCCGGTGGCCACCGTCGGGCCCCGACTGCCGGGCTGCGCGCCCGCGCTGGACCTGGCGGCCCCCCGGGCGGGGGTCCCCGTGCACGGGGACGACGACGGGGACGGGGACGCGGTGATCGTGTTCACCTCGGGGACCACCTCCCGGCCGCGCGCCGTGGTGCACACCCGCTCGAGCCTGGCCGCCGGGATGGCCTCGGTCGCCTCCCTCTTCGACGCGGCCCCGGACCAGCCCGTGCTCGGGGGCACCTTCTTCGTCCTGGTCCCCTCGCTGACCTGCGGCGCCCCCGTCGCACTCCCGGCCCGCGACCCACGGGTGCTGGCCCGCCAGCTGCACCGGCTGCGCCCCCAGGACACCTATCTGACCCCGCCCGGGCTGCGGGACGCACTGGATGCCGGCGCCCGTTTCCACGGCCGGGTCTGGACGGGCTCGGCGCCTGCCGACGCCGCCCTGCTGGAGCGGGTACGGGGTGCGGGCGCGGCCCGGGCATGGGGGGTGTACGCGCTCACCGAACTGTTCCCGGCCGCCGCGGTCGAGGCCCGGGAGAAGTCCGCTTTCGAGGGCCCCGGCGACCTGGTCGGCACCCCGCTGCCGGGCGTCCTGGCCGAGACCGACGCGGAGGGCCAGCTGCTGCTGGCCGGGGCCGCGGCCCGCCACCGCTACCTCGGCGAGGAGCCCGACCCGTGGGTGCGTACGGGCGACCGGGCGCGGCTGGACGGCGCCGGCCGGATCGTCCTGGAGGGCCGGTGCAAGGACATGGTGCTGCGCCGGGCGGAGAACATCTATCCGGGGCTGTACGAGCCCGCCCTGCACGTGCCGGGCGTGGAACTGGCCGTGCTCGTCGGAGTCCCGGCGGGTGACGGCGACGAACAGCTCGTCGCCGTCGTACAGCCGGGGCGCGGTGTGGACGAACCCGCCCTGCGCAGCGCCCTGTCGGGCCCGCTCCACCGGATGGGCGCGGCGCGCCCCGACGCCCTCCTCTTCGCCCGCATCCCCCTGTCGGGGCGCTCGCGCAAGCCGGACCGGGCGGCGACCTCCGCCATGGCGGCACAACGCCTCGGCCCGACGGCCTGACCCGCGCCCCGGAACGCTCCCTGGCCTCCGGGCCCTCCCGGCAGACGGCTCGGGCGGCCCGCCCGCCTCCGGTTCCCGTAGTCCCGATCCCCACGAAGGTACGTACCCGATGAGCCACACGTCCCACGCCCGGGCCCGGCGGCGCGACCGCCGGGTCTACCTGGGCAGCCATCCCGTGCTGTTCGGACTGCTCGCCGCGACGCGCGGCCGGCCCGTGCGCCGGCTCGGCGGCACCCTGCTGGTGCACGGGGCGGAGGCCTACCGGGAGGCGCTGACCCGGCTGCCGCTGGACCGTACGGCGGCCGGGACGACGGGCGCCGCCGCGCGGGCCGCCCTGCCGGACGGCGCCGGCGGCGTGCTGTTCGACCAGGAGGGCGGGGCCCACCGGGCGGAGCGGCGCGGCCTCGCGGCCGGGCTCGGCGCGGCCGGGGTGGAGGAACTGCGCGCGGTGTGGCGGCCGTTGCTCGTACGAGGCGTCGCGCCGCTGGCACAAGGCGGCGAGGTGGACCTGGTCGAGCTGGCCCGGGAGCTGTCCGGGGCGGTGGTGTGCGCCCTGCTGGGCTCGCACGCCGACCCGCGGGCCCTGGCGGAAGCCGCCGCCGAGGCCGCGGCCGCCTCCGTACGCAGCCACCTGCCGGGCCCGCGCCGCCCGCGCGCCGAGGCCGCCGCGGCCCGGGCGGCGGACCGCCTGCGCCTGCTGCTGGGGCCCGGCACGGTCCCGGGCCCCGGAGCCGGAGCCGGAGCCGGCTTCGCTGAGGAAGGCCTGGCCGCGATGCTGGCGGTGGCCGCGGTCAACACCACCGTGGCCGCGCTGCCGCGGGCGGTGGCGTGGTGCGCCGATGCCGGGCTGTGGGACCAGGCCGCCGACGAGGCGCTGCGGCCGGCGCTGGCCGCCGAGCTGCTGCGGGTCACGGCCGCCTCGCCGCTGCTGCCGCGGGTGGCCGCCGCGGACGGCGCCGTCGGCGGCTGCCCGGTGCGCGGCGGCGACCGGCTGCTGCTGGTCGCCCGGCACGCCGCCGGGGCGCACCGGCGCGACCCCGATGCCCGGCGGCCGGCGGGGCCCGGGACCGCCCGGCTGGTGTTCGGCGCCGGGCCGCACGCCTGCCCCGGAGCCCGGCTGGCCGAAGTGCAGCTGGCCGACGTACTGGCGGCGCTGGCCCCCGCGCGGCCGGTGGTGACACGGGCCCGGGTGGACCGGCGGGCAGCCCTGCCGGGCTGGCGGACGCTGCTGGTGGAGGCCCGCGCATGAGCGTCCGTATCGCGGTCACGGGGGCGAGCGGCTTCTGCGGCGGGCACGTGGCCCGGGCGGCCGCCGCGGGCGGGGCGGAGGTGGTGTGCGTGGGCCGCAGGCCCGGACCGCTGGGCGAGCACCGCTTCTGGGACGCCGCCCGGGCCGAGCCGGATCTGACCGGGGTGGACCTGGTGGTGCACTGCGCGGCCGCGGTCGGCGATCCGGCACCCGGCTCGCGGGCAGAGGCGCTCATGCACGCGGTCAACGTGACCGGCACGCAGCGGCTGCTGAGGGCGGCGGGCGGCCGGCCCGTGGTCTGGGTGAGCAGTGCCAGCGTCTACGACCCGCGCCTCGACCGGGGCCTGGTCACCGAGGACCATCCGCGTGCGGGCCAGCTGAACGCGTACGGCCGCACCAAGGCGGCGGGCGAGGCCCTCGCGCTGGCCGGCGGTGCGGTGGTGCTGCGGCCGAGGGCGGTCTACGGCCCCGGCGACACCCAGCTGCTGCCCCGGCTGCTCTCCCGGGTCCGGGCCGGGACCCTGCTGCTGCCGGGCCCGGACGTGACGCTGAGCCTGACGGCGGTGGAGAACCTGGCCGAGGCCTGCCTGGCGGCGGCCGGCTGGCCCCCCGGCGCGTACAACGTGGCGGACGCCGAGCCGTACGCCCGCGACCTGGCCGTACGGGAGGTCCTGCGGGCCCACGGCGTCCGGGCCCGGATCCGGCACCTGCCGCTGCCGGTGGCGCGTGCGGCGGCCCGGTTCGCGGAGTCCCTGCCGACCGCCGAACCGGCGCTGAGCCGCTACGCGGTGGACCAGCTGGCCCACTCCGTGGTCCTGGACACGGCCAGGGCCCGGTCCCGGGGCTGGACCCCGGGCCGGACCCTGGCGGACTACCTGGCTTCGGTGGCCTGAGACGGCCCGGGGGCGGCCCGGGTCGTGCGGGGCGCCCCGGGCGGCCGGAGCGGGCGGGTCAGACCGTCGTCGCCACGGCTCCCGCCTGGGCGATGAGCCGGTCGAGGAGCGCGAGCAGGCAGGCGCGGACGTCGGTGCGGGAACGGGCGTCCAGCATGAGGACGGGGGTGTTCGGGTCGCGCAGGTGCAGCGCCGCCCCGATCTCCTCGGCGGTGTAGGACTGCTCGCCGTGGAAGCAGTTCGCGCCGACCACGAACGGCAGTCCGCGGCTCTCGAAGAAGTCGACCGCGGGGAAACTGCGGTCCAGGCGGCGCGTGTCGACCAGCACGATCGCCCCGAGGGCCCCGTTCAGCAGGTCGTCCCACATGAACCAGAAGCGCTCCTGGCCCGGCGTGCCGAACAGGTAGAGGACGACTCCGGCGTCGGTGAGGGTGAGGCGGCCGAAGTCCATCGCCACGGTGGTCACGGTCTTGGACTCGATGCCGTCGAGGTCGTCGACGCCGACACCGGCGGCCGTCAGCCGCTCCTCCGTCCGCAGGGGCTCGATCTCGGAGATCGTCTCGACCAGGGTCGTCTTGCCGACTCCGAATCCCCCGGCGACGAGGATCTTGACGGGGGCCGCTTCCCGCGGGGCGGGAATGTCATATCCGGGCAAGGTTGTCCCTGATTCTCATGAGCAGGTGGACGTCGGTGGTCTCGGCCCCGTCCAGGGGCGACCGGTGGTGGATCAGCCCGCGGTCCGCGAGTTCGCCCAGGAGCAGCGTCATCGGGGTGAGCCGGATGCGCATCCGGGCCGCTATCTCGGCGACCGCCAGGCCGCCCGGCGGCGCGCACATGGCGAGGATGGCCCGCCACTCGGTGGGCAGGCCGCCCTGCGCGTCCCCGCCGACCGCCGCCGTGATCGTGGTGTCCATGGTGAGGACGGTGTGCGGCGCGGCCGTACGCCCGTCGGTCAGGGCGTACAGCCGCGTACGGCGGCGGCGCGCGGGCTGGGGCTGGTCCTCCGGCATTACGCGGTCGGCACCTGGCCGCGCTCCGGGGTGCCCAGCCACTCGCCGAGCGCCTGGGCGGTCCGTACGGCCTCGCCGCCCAGCTCCCCGAGGCGCGCCTTGCGGGAGGTCACCACGATGAGCGTGCTGCCGTCCCCGCAGCCGACGATGCACAGGTAGCGGTCGTCCATCTCGACCAGCTGGCGGATGACGCGGCCGCCGTCGACCTCCCGGGATATCGCCTTCATCGTGGCCGCGATGCCGGAGGCCGCGGCCGCCATGCGCTCGGCCTGGGGCTCGTCCAGCAGGTAGGCGCTGAGCTTGATGCCGTCGTTGGACAGCAGCACCGCTCCCTGGATGCCGGCGATCCGGTTCAGGTTGTTGTCCAGGACGCTGTAGATCATGTCTTGCGATGAGGTAGTCATGGCCGATCCCGTCGGAGCTCTTCTTCCACTGTCTGGGTCCCGCGTTCGTAGTCCGACCAGGCGTCGGCCACTTCTTCGGGTGTCGCCGTGTCCGGCCGGAGGGCCGCCTCCGGGGCGCGGGGCGCCCGCAGCTGCTCGGCGATGTGGGTCTGCGGGACGCGCTCGGGCAGCGCCGGCCGTGTGGGGGCGGCCGCCAGGGCCGGCCGGGCCTCGGGCTCGGGCTCGGATACGGGCACGCGCGCGGGCAGCTTCGCGGGGCGGCTCGGCAGCCCGGCGGCCGTGTGCTCGACCGGCTCGGGCCCCCGTTCCACGGAAGGTCGCGGCGCCGGGAGGGCACTGGCCGGCTCCGGGGCGGCGGGTGCGGGCGGGAGCGCGGCCGCGGCCGCCGGCCGGGGCTCGCGCGGTGCTTCCCCTTCCGTCGCCACCAGCAGTTCCGCGGGGAAGATCACCACCGCGGAGGTGCCTCCGTACACCGAGCGGCGTAGGGTGACGGTCGCCCCGAGCTGGTCGGCGAGGTGGCCGACCACGAAGAGCCCGAGCCGGTGCGCGTTCTGCGCCAGGACGGAGTACGGCGGCGCCTGGTGCAGGCGGCCGTTCATCTCCTCGTACCGCTCGGGGGTCACCCGCGGTCCCCGGTCCTCGATCTCGACCGACAGCCCGTCCGCGACCATTTCGGCCCGGATGACCACCTTCGACCGCGGCGGGGAGAACCGGGTGGCGTTGTCCAGCAGCTCCGCGAGCAGATGGCTGACCTGGCTGATCGCCTGCGGTTCCACGCTGGTCTCGTCCAGGGCCTGGCGCTCGATGCGCCGGAAGTCCTCGACCTCCGCGGCGGCTTCGCGCAGCAGGTCGGCGATGCGCATGGGCTCGGTGTGCGGGTCGGGGACCTCGCCGCCCGCCAGGATGAGGAGGTTCTCGATCTGCCGCCGCATGCCCACCGTCAACTGGTCTGCGCGCATCAACTGCGCGAGCAGCGCCTCGTCGTGGCCGAAGGCGTCCTGGAGGTCCTCGGTGAGGCTCAGCTGGCGGCTGACCAGGTTTCCGGTGCGCGAGGCGATGCCCGTGGCGAACAGGCCGAACCCGTGGCGCTCGGCCGCGAGCTGCCGGTGCCCGTCGACGGATACGGCGACGGCCCGGGCGAACGCGTCGCTGATGCGTCCGACCTCGTCCCGGTCCCCGCGCACCGCCGGCAGGATCTCGTCGTCGACGGACTGCCCGCGCTGCAGCCGGGCCACGACGTCGGGGAGGGTTTCCTCGGCGACGGTCACGGTGCGTTCGTGCAGGTCGTGCAGCCGGCGGAGCAGCGAGCGCGTGGTGAGCACGACGATCACCACGACGAGCAGCAGCCCGCCGCCGCTTCCCCCGACGAGCCAGGCGACCTCGGTCTCCAGCGCCGCGGCCTTGGCCTCGCCGCGCGTGAGCACCTGCCGCGCCCGGTCGATGGTGAGGGTGGCCATCTGAACGGAGACGTTGGCGTGCGCGGACCGCCAGCCGGCCACCTCGGCGGGCATCTTGACACCGGAATCGACGTCCGTGTGATCGGAGAGGACCGCGTTCTCGATGCGTATCTTCGTCTGCCAGTCCGGCGAGGCGACGATCCGCTCGTAGAACCGCCGGTCCCGCTCGGGCAGATGCGGCGCGATCGCTGTCTCGTGCAGGTAGCGCTGGGCTCCCACGGCACTGATGAACTGGTCGAAGCCGGCCGCGCTCAGTTGTCTGGACGGCCCGGCCAGGGCCAGGATCGTGTCCTCGCGCGCCACCATCTCGCCGGCCGAGAGCATCGACACCACGGGCCGGCTCTCCTGGACGAGTTCGGCGTCCTCCGCGTGGCTGAATTCCAGCTGGTACGTCTGGATGACCGCGCCGATCACGCCGGTGTAGTAGGAGAGCGTGCTGTCGGCGCCGCCGGTACGGGCATCCGCGCGCTGGCGGTACGCGGCCAGGCCGTCGAGCCGCCGGTTCACCTCGGCGAACGCCGCGGAACCGCCCGCCAGCCCACGGAACACGGCAGCGCCCTTGTCCGTGGCCTCCCGCCGGTTGCGCAGCTCTTCCTCGGCCCCGGCGGTGCCCGCCCACAGTGCGGCGGTCACCGTCCGCTCGGCCTGCATGTCGACCATGAGCGTGTACAGCGGGGCGCCGAGCCGCTCGGAGGCGGCGACATCGGCCCGCAGGTGCTCCGACTGCGCCAGCAAACGCTGGGCGCTCACCGTCACTTGGGTGCCCATCGCCAGGGTGGGGAGCACTGCCAGCCAGATGAGCAGGGTGCGCAGGCGCACGGGGCGCCTGCGCCGGGCCTTCGACTGCCCGGGTATGCCTTCGGGTTCTACGGGAGACATCGGACCTCGGGAACGGGGCGGCGGGGGCAGCCGGGCGGCCGGACCGGGCACAACCAGTCCTGCTGCGGCGGGATGTGAGGGTGCCGATCATAACCAGCCATCCCGAGGAAACAGATAGGTGTCTTCCGCGGCCAAAGCGTGCTATTGGCGGCGGATCACCGCAGGTGGGAGACCTGATCGGAACCCAACCGCGATGTCCCCGACACCAAGGCGGGCCCTCCCGGCCGGCACAGGGGCCGGCCGGGAGGGCCCGCCAGGGGTCGCGCGGGGTCAGCCTTCGCCGGAGGCCGGGGTCAGCCGCAGCGAGATCGAGTTGATGCAGTACCGCTGGTCCGTGGGCGTCGGGTAGCCCTCGCCCTCGAAGACGTGGCCCAGGTGGGAGCCGCACGTCGCGCAGCGGACCTCGGTACGGACCATGCCGTGCGAGGTGTCGGCGATCAGCTCGACCGCTTCGGTGTCCTTCGGGTCGTAGAAGGACGGCCAGCCGCAGTGCGACTCGAACTTCTCCGTGGAACGGAAGAGCTCGGCGCCGCAGCCGCGACAGGAGTAGACGCCTTCCGTCTTGGTGTCGGTGTACTCACCGCGGAAGGCCGGCTCGGTGCCCGCGAGGCGCAGCACCTGGTATTCGGACGGGGTCAGCTCCGCCTGCCACTGCTCGTCCGTCTTCTCGACCTCGTACGACATGACTCTCCCTCCCTCTAGTTCGACAGGCGGGCGAGGATGGCCGGACCGAGGTCCGTGACGTCGCCCGCGCCCATCGTGAGAACGAGATCACCGGGCTTGGCCATTCCCGCGATGACGTCGGCGACGGCGCCCTTGTCGTGCTCGGCGGTGACGTCGGCGCCCGCGGAGCGGGCGGCGGCGATGATGAGCTCGCTGGTGACGCCGGGGAGCGGGTCCTCGCGGGCCGGGTAGATGTCCAGGACCACGGAGGCGTCGGCGAGGGCCAGGGCCTGGCCCATCTCCTTGCCGAGCTCCTGGGTGCGGGAGAACAGGTGCGGCTGGAAGACGACCAGGATCCGGGAGTCCCCGGCGGCGCCGCGGATGGCCTCCAGGTCGGCGGTCATCTCGGTGGGGTGGTGCGCGTAGGAGTCGATGACCTGGACGCCGGCCGCCTCGCCCTTGAGCTGGAGGCGGCGCTTGACCCCGGTGTACTTGCCGAGCGCGGAGGCCAGGTTGTGCGCCGGGATGCCGAGGGCGACACCGGCGGCGAGGGCCGCGACGGCGTTGTGCGCGTAGTGGCGGCCGGGCACGGAGACGGTGAAGGTGAGCATCCGCCCGTCCAGGACCACCGTGACCTCGCTGGTCAGACCGCGCGGGGTGATCTTGGTGATGCGGACGTCGGCCTCGGGCTCCTCGCCGTACGTGACGACGTTGAGGCCCTCGCGGCCGGCGACCCGGCGGGCGATCTCGGCCGCGCCCTCCTGGCCGTGGGCGACGACCAGGGTGCCGCCGGGCACGATCTTGGAGACGAAGGTCTCGAAGGACTCGTAGATCTCTTCGATCGACGCGTAGTTCGCGTGGTGGTCGAGCTCGGCGTTGAGGATGATCGCGACCTGCGGGGTGTACTTGTGGAAGGTGCGGTCGCTTTCGTCCGCCTCGGCCACGAAGATGTCGCCCTCGCCGTGGTGGGCGTTGGAGCCGGGGGCGTCCAGGTCGCCGCCGATGGCGTACGAGGGGTCCAGGCCCAGGGCCGACAGGGAGACCGCCAGCATCGAGGTGGTGGTGGTCTTGCCGTGCGTGCCGGCGACGGCGATCGGGCGCAGGCCGTCCATCAGGGCGGCGAGGGCGTCGGAGCGGTGCACGACGGGGATGCCCAGGTCGGCGGCGCGGGCCAGCTCCGGGTTGTCGGCGCGGATGGCGCTGGAGACGACGACGCAGGTGGAGTCGTCGGCGAGGTTGCCGGGGGCGTGGCCGCCGTGGACGGTGGCGCCGTGGGCGCGCAGCGCCTGGGCGGTCTCGGAGTCCCCCCGGCTGTCGCTGCCGGCCACCTGCGCGCCGCGCTGGGCGAGGATCTTCGCGATGCCGGACATGCCGGCGCCGCCGATGCCGATGAAGTGGGGCCGTTCCATGGCGGTCGGCAGGCCGGGCTTCATTCAGGTCGCTCCAGGATCGAGGGGGGTGCTTCGAGCTCTGACCGCCCCAGCCTATTCGTTGTGGGCGAAGAGCTTGAGCACCGGAACGCCGACCTTGTGGCGGGCCCGGGAGGCCCAGTCCCGGTGGAAGAACTCCTCCACGAAGTGCGGGGCGGTCAGGACGATCACCTCGTCGGCGCCGGTCTCCTCCACGACGGCCTTCAGTTTGTCGAGCGGGTGGTCCTCGATGATCTGCCCGATGACATTGGCGCCCTTGTTGCGCAGGGCCTCCATGGAATGCTCGAGGGCCCGCTCGGCGGGGCCGCGGGCGGCCTCGCCCTCGGGTACGTCGGCCTCGCGAATGGCCTCGGGGAGCTCACCGAGCGCTACGTCGTCGATGGCGCGCAGCAGTCGGTCCTGGTCGCCGCGGGGTTGCATGAGGACGACGAAGGAGACCGAGTCGTCTCCGTGCAGGGTGGTGACGAAGTCCACGTCCACCGCGGTCAGGGGCTGCTCGATCATCAATACGCTCGTGAACACGGACGCCCTCTCCTTCATGGGCCGAGGCCGGCTGGCCGGCCCCCTGCGGAAACCATCCTGCCCCGCGCTCGCGCGGGACCTTGCGCAGATATATGTGCCCAGGTTTGTGCCCGGCGGAAGCTAAGCGGAACGAGAAATTCCGCCTCCTGCTCAGATCCGACGGTAGCTGGTGAAGAGGAACCCGGCCTCTTCCAGTACGGAGGCCGGCGCGAGCCGGTGCGGAACCGTGACGGAGGGCCCGCCCGCGATCCGCTGGGCGTCACCGGCCGTGAGCACCGGCGAGATCGTCAGGCACAGCTCGTCCAGCGCGTCGGCGGCCACGATCTGGCCCAGCAGCCGGGGCCCGCCCTCGGTGAGCTGGCGGCGCAGCCCCCGCGCGGCGAGTTCCCGCAGGGCGCGGGCCGGGTCCACGGCGGCCCCGTCGCCCGCCACCACGACCTCGGCCCCGGCCGCGGCGGCCTCGGCGACCTTGCCGGCGGGCGCCGCGGCCCCGGTGACCACCAGGGTCGGCACGAGCGGGGAGGTGAACAGGGGCAGGGTGAAGTCCAGGTCCAGGCTCGCCGTGACCACGGCGATGGCGGCGGCGGGGCCCTGTCCGGCGGCTGCCCGGCGGGCGGCGAAGGCCTCACGGGCCCGGGCCGGGCGGTACCCCTCCTGGCGAACCGTTTCCGCTCCGACGACCACCACATCGGCCAGGCCCCGCAGGGTGCCGAAGATCCGCATGTCGGCCTCTCCGGAGATGGGCTGCGAGCGGCCCTCGTGCTGGGCGGCGCCGTCCAGGGTGGAGACCATGTTGGCCCGCAGCCAGTGCGCCCCGTCCTCGAGGGCGGGGTACGCGTAGGCCTCCGCGAGCTCGTCCAGCGACCACTCCCGGCCGGTCAGGGCCTGGGAAGGGGCTGATGTCTGATCGGTCACAGGGAACAGGCGTCGCATCGGTGCAGTGTGCCACGACCCGTAGAGTTGAGTGCTGTGTCAACATCACTCTCCACCTCCGGTGCCACGTCCAGTCGGCCTCAGATAGCCGACGCGGGGCCCCAGGCCCTGTGCGCCCGCGAGCCCCGGGTACCCGCCGAACGGCTGGTGGCCGAGATGGTGCCGCCGCCGCGTTTCGACTCGGTGCGCTTCGACACGTACAACCCGGACCCGGCCCAGCCGAGCCAGTCCGAGGCGGTCACCGTCCTCAGCGGCTTCGCGGCCGGCCTGGGCGGGGCGCACGCGAGCGGCGCCGGCAAGCGGCGCTGGTTCAGCAAGAAGCCGGCGCCCGCGGCCGGCCCGCGCGGGGTCTACCTCGACGGCGGCTACGGCGTCGGCAAGACCCACCTGCTCGCCTCCCTGTGGCACGCCACCCCGGCCGAGCCCGCGCTCAAGGCCTTCGGCACCTTCGTGGAGCTGACCAACCTGGTCGGCGCGCTCGGCTTCCAGCAGACCGTGCAGACCCTGGGCGGGCACCGGCTGCTGTGCATCGACGAGTTCGAACTGGACGACCCGGGCGACACCGTGCTGGTGTCCTCGCTGCTCAGCCGCCTGGTCGAGCAGGGCGTGGCGCTGGCCGCCACCTCCAACACGCTGCCCGGCAAGCTCGGCGAGGGCCGTTTCGCGGCCGCCGACTTCCTGCGGGAGATCCAGGGGCTGTCGGCGCACTTCCGGCCGCTGCGGATCGACGGGCAGGACTACCGCCACCGCGGGCTGCCGGAGGCTCCGGCTCCGTTCTCCGACGAGCAGGTCGCCAAGGCCGCGTACGCGACCGAGGGCGCGAGCCTGGACGACTTCCCCGGCCTGCTGGAACACCTGGCCCGGGTGCACCCGAGCCGCTACGGAGCGCTGACCGACGGGATAACGGCGGTCTGCCTGACCGACGTCGGCCCGGTGCCGGACCAGTCGACGGCCCTGCGGCTGGTGGTGCTCGCCGACCGGCTCTACGACCGCGAGGTCCCCGTACTGGCCTCCGGGGTCCCCTTCGACAAGCTGTTCAGTGAAGAAATGCTCAACGGCGGCTATCGGAAGAAGTACTTCCGCGCCATATCGCGGCTCACCGCGCTCGCCCGCGACGCAAAGCCCCTGGTGTCGCAGTAGGTTTGGCAGCGCCGCGCCCTTCCGGGGGCCCGGCCGTTTCCACTTCTGCGAAGGGATCCCCCATGGCCGCCACACGCAACGCACACGCCGTCTGGGAAGGCGACCTGTTCGAGGGCAAGGGCGTCGTCACCCTCGACTCGTCCGGCCTCGGCAGCTACCCGGTCTCCTGGCCCGCGCGCACCGACGAGGAGGCGAACGGGCGGACCAGCCCGGAAGAGCTCATCGCCGCCGCGCACTCCAGCTGCTTCAACATGGCCTTCTCGAACGGACTGGCGAAGGCGGGCAACCCGCCCGCCAAGCTGACCACCTCGGCCGCCGTCACCTTCGTGCCCGGCAAGGGCATCACGGGCATCCACCTCACGGTGGAGGGCGAGGTGCCGGGTCTGGACAACGACGCCTTCGTCGCCGCCGCCGAGGACGCGAAGAAGAACTGCCCCGTCAGCCAGGCCCTGACCGGCACGACGATCACCCTGAGCGCCAAGCTCGCCTGACGGCTCGCGCCGAGCTCGACGATGCGGGGCTCCGCCCCGTACCCCGCTCCTCAAACGCCGGAGGGGCTGGATTCGGTTGCGGGCCGGGTTGCCCGCAGGGCAAGTTCAGCCTCGCCGGCGTTTGAGGCGCGGGGCACGTCCCCCGCCGGGGCCGTCCGTGGGCACCCCGGCGCGGGACGCCCACGGCGGGCAGCCGGTGTGATACCACGGGCCGATGTCCGTCACCCGACGCAGCCTGGTCGCCGCCGGCGCGATCGCCTTCAGCGGCGCGCTCGGCGCCCTGTTCACCGGCCGGGCCGCCGGTGCCGCCCCGCCGACGCGCGGGTACGGGCCGCTCCTGCCCGACCCGCGCGGACTGCTCGACCTGCCCGCGGGGTTCTCGTACCGGGTGCTCTCGCGCGCGGGCGGCCCGCTGCGCTCCGGTGAGGGCGCCGTCCCGGCCAACTGCGACGGCATGGCCGCCTTCGGCGCGGGCGGCGGCCGCGTGCGGCTGGTCCGCAACCACGAGAACCGCGCCACGGCCGCCCTGCGCGTGCCCGCCGTCGCCGGGCTGACGTACGACCCCGGGGCCCTGGGCGGCTGTACCGCCCTGGAGCTCGGCCCGGACGGGCGGGTCGACGGCGAGCGGGTCGCCCTCGCCGGTACCGCCGTCAACTGCGCGGGCGGCCGGACCCCTTGGAACACCTGGCTGAGCTGCGAGGAGACCGAGGACCGGGCGGGCACCTCCGGTTACACGCGGGACCACGGCTACGTCTTCGAGGTGGACCCCGCGGATCCGCGGCGCTCGGGGGCGGTCCCGCTCACCGCGCTGGGCCGCTTCGCGCACGAGGCCGTCGCCGTGGACCCGTTCCGCGGGGTCGTCTACGAGACCGAGGACGCCTTCACCCGGCCCTTCGGGCTGTTCTACCGCTTCCTGCCCGCACGGCCGCTCGGCGGCCCGGGCTCGCTGGGGGCCGGCGGCGTGCTGGAGGCGCTGCGCGTGCCGGGGCTGGCGGACCTGGCCGTGGTGGACCGGCCCGGGGCGGAGTTCCCGGTGGAGTGGGTCCGCGTACCCGACCCCTCGGCGGACGGGACCGCGATCCGGTTCCAGGACTTCGGGCGCGGCGGGATCACCCACGCGCAGAAACTGGAGGGCTGCTACTGGGGCGGCGCCGGCGTCCACTTCGTCTCCAGCTACGCCCGCCGCGGCGAGGGCGCCGGCGCCGACCACCACGGGCAGGTGTGGTTCTACGACCCGCTGCGCGCCCGGCTGCGGCTCGACGTGCTGTTCGGCCCGGCCGCCGGCATCGAGCTGCCCGGGGACTCCCCCGACAACATCTGCCTGGCCCCGGACGGCGGGCTGATGGTGTGCGAGGACGGCGGCGGGGCCCAGTACGTCTTCGGCGTGACGGCCGGCGGCGAGGTGTACCCGGTGGCCCGCAACGCCGAGGACATCGGGCGGCCGGGCGCGCCGGAGTGGGGCGAGTTCGCCGGGGTCACCTTCTCCCCCGACGGACGCACCCTGTACGTCAACGCCTACGCGCCGGGCACCACGTTCGCGGTGACGGGGCCCTGGCAGTGACCGCGCGGCCGCTCCGCGAGCTGCTGCGCGTCCCCGCCGGCCAGCGGCTGGACCTCGGCCGCCGCGATCCGGCCGCGACCCCGGCGGGCCCCGCGGACAAGGCGGCCGGGCGCGCGGCCACCGCCGCGATGGCGCAGCCGCTCGGCTCGTTCCAGGAGCGGCTCTACGCGGCGAGCACCGCGGGCGACCGGCGCCGCTTGCTGCTCGTCCTGCAGGGGATGGACACCAGCGGCAAGGGCGGCACCGTCAAGCACGTGGCCGGCCTGTTCAACCCGTCCGGCTGCCGCATCAAGGCCTTCAAGGCGCCCACCGCCGAGGAACGCGAACACCCCTTCCTGTGGCGCGTCAGGAAGGCCCTCCCCCAGCCGGGCGAGATCGGCGTCTTCGACCGTTCGCACTACGAGGACGTGCTCATCGCCCGCGTCCGCGAGCTGGTGCCGCCCGACCGGGTCGAGCGGCGCTACGCGGAGATCAACCGCTTCGAGGAGTCCCTCGCGGACGACGGCGTGACCGTGGTGAAGGCCTTCCTGCACATCAGTTACGAGGAGCAGCGCGCGCGGCTCCTGGCGCGGCTCGACAACCCCGACAAGCACTGGAAGTTCAGCCCGGACGACATCGACGAGCGCGCCCTGTGGCCCGCGTACCAGGAGGCGTACGAGCTGGCCCTGGAGCGCTGCTCCACCGGCGCCGCGCCCTGGTTCGTCGTCCCCGCGGACCACAAGTGGTACCGCAACTGGGCGATCAGCAAGCTGCTGCTGGAGCACCTGGAGGAGATCGGTCCGCGGTATCCCCCGGGTGACTTCGACGTCGGGGAGTGCCGCGCACGCCTACTTGCCACATAGTCATATAACTTGCCCATGTGACCATTTCCGTGCGCAAAGCGGCGTCCGCCGCCGTGCTCAGTGCCGCCCTCGGCGCCGCCCTCGCGGGATGCGGGGGCGGCGCCGCTCCGCCGGACGCCGGCCGCGAGGCCCGTCTGGGGACGCCCGCGGCGTCCGCGTCCGCCGCCGCGTCCGGCCCCGCCTCCGCCCCGCCGTCCGCGGCCGGGGCCGGGGCCGCCCCGCAGGCCGGCGCCCCCGCCAAGCCCCCGACCATGGCGCCCGGCCCGAACGGCCTGACCCCGGTCTTCGAGCGGGCCAAGCAGCAGACCGACAAGACCGTGGCGCTGACCTTCGACGCCGACATGACCTCCGACCAGGGGCCGCGCGCCGCGGGCGGGGAGCGCTTCGACAACCCCCGGCTGATCACGGCCCTGCGGACCCTCCAGGTGCCGTCGACGATCTTCATGACGGGCCGCTGGGCCGAGGAGTACCCGGACCAGGCGAAGGCGATCGGCACCGACCCGAACTTCGAGGTCGCGAACCACTCGTACAGCCACCACGCCTTCACCTCCCCCTGCTACGGGCTGCCCGCGCTCGACGCCGCCGCCGCCCGCGCCGACGTGGACCGGGCCTTCGCCGCCTTCCGTACGGCGGGCGCGGTCAACACCGTCCCCTATTTCCGCTTCCCCGGCGGCTGCTACGACGACCAGGCGCTGCGCGCCCTGTCCACGGCCAAGGTCACGGCCGTCCAGTGGGACGTGGTGAGCGGGGACGCCTTCGCCACGGATCCGGACGCGGTGGCCGAGCAGGTGCTGGCGGGGGTCAAGCCCGGCTCGGTGGTGGTCATGCACTGCACGCGCAGCGCGGCGCCGGTCACCGAGGAGGCCGTCCGCAAGATCGTCCCGGAGCTGCGCAAGCGCGGCTACCGGTTCGTGAAGGTCTCCGAGCTCATCGGGAAGTAGCCGCCGGATTCAGCCGGAGCAGGCCGTGCGCTGGGCGTCCTGCCACTCGCATACCGGGCAGAGCACCCTGCCCGGGGTGGCGACCCCGTACTCCGTGGGCTTTCCGCACTCCAGGCAGTCGGCGTACGGCGGCCCCGCCACCCGCCCGGCCGGGGCGGCGGGAGCGGGGCAGTACGACGGGTTCGACGACGGGTTCGCGTCCGGCTGGTCCATGCGTACGAGCCTACCGAGAGGCCTTGCGCGCGTACTAGTAGGAAACTTTCCTTCCTGTTAGTCTCCCGGGCGGCGGCTTGGCGCGGTGCCCGACCCCTGGGCATGACGCGCTCAGCGAGAGCTCTGACCCGGCCGCCGTGCACCGCCCCCTGCCCGCCCGCGGGCCGGGGCGCGCTGCTCCGCGCCAGAGTCCAGCTCTCGCCGCCCCCAAGGCCAGGGAGTCCAGGTATGCGCCTGAACCCTTCCGCTCCGTCCCCCTTCTTCCGCAGCAGACTCCGCACCCTGCTCCTCGCAGGCGCTGCCGTACTCGTCCTCGTCGGCGGGCTCCTGCTCGCCTGGCCCGAACGGGCCGGGGCCGCCGCCGACCCCCTCATATCGCGCGGGAAGCCGGCCACGGCCTCCTCCGTCGAAACCTCGTCCCTGACCGCGAAGAACGCCTTCGACGGCGACCCGGCCACCCGCTGGGCCAGCGCCGAAGGCCAGGACCCGCAGTGGATCCGGGTCGACCTCGGCGCTTCCGCCACCGTCTCGCGGGTGAAGCTGACCTGGGAGGCGGCCTACGCGAAGGCGTACCGCGTCGAGATGTCCGCCGACGGCGCCTCCTGGACCCCCCTCGCCACCGAGGCCGCGGGCAACGGCGGCGTCGACGACTGGACCGGCCTGTCCGGCAAGGGCCGGTACCTGCGCGTCCACGGAACCGCCCGCGGCACCGCGTACGGCTACTCGCTGTTCGAGACGGAGGTGTACGGCACGCTCGACGGCGGGCCGCCGCCCGGCGGTGCCTTCACGGTGGTCGCGGCCGGTGACATCGCCGCGCAGTGCACCGCATCCGACAGCGGCTGCGCGCACCCCAAGACCGCCGCGCTCGCCCAGCAGATCGACCCGAAGTTCTATCTGACGATGGGCGACAACCAGTACGACGACGCCCGGCTCTCCGACTTCCGGAACTACTACGACAAGAGCTGGGGCGCCTTCAAGGCCAAGACCCGGCCGGTCCCGGGCAACCACGAGACCTACGACCCGGCCGGCTCCCTCGCCGGGTACAAGGCGTACTTCGGGAGCATCGCCTTCCCGCAGGGCAAGAGCTGGTACAGCTACGACGAGGGCAACTGGCACTTCGTCGCCCTCGACTCCAACGCCTTCGACCGGGCCGCCCAGACCGACTGGCTCAAGGCCGATCTCGCCGCCAACACCAAGAAGTGCGTCGCCGCCTACTGGCACCACCCGCTGTTCTCGTCCGGCGGGCACGGCAACGACCCGGTCTCCAAGCCGGTGTGGAAGATCCTCTACGCCGCCAGGGCCGACCTCGTCCTGAACGGCCACGACCACCACTACGAGCGGTTCGCGCCGCAGGACCCCGACGGCCGGGCCACGGCCGACGGGATCGTGGAGGTCGTCGGCGGGATGGGCGGCGCCGAGCCCTACCCGATCGAGCAGGTCCAGCCCAACAGCCAGAAGCGGGTCAGCGGCCCGTACGGCGTGGTGAAGCTGGAGTTCACCGACTCCGGCTACGGATGGACGTACGTCGCCACGGACGGCCAGGTCAAGGACACGAGCCCGAAGTACAGCTGCCACTGATGTACCTGGCCGCCAACGGCCGCCCGGACGCGCCGCCCCGCACCCCAGGGGCCCGGCGGCGCGTCCCCGCCGCCGTCCTCGCGCTCGGCGCGGTCAGCCTCGTCACCGACGTCTCCTCGGAGATGGTCACGGCGGTGCTGCCGCTCTACCTCGTCCTCGGCCTCGGCCTCTCCCCACTCCAGTTCGGCTTCCTCGACGGCCTCTTCAACGGCGCGACCGCACTCGTACGCCTGCTCGGCGGACGCCTCGCCGACCGCGGCGGCCGCCACAAGCGCGTCGCCGGAACCGGCTACCTGCTGTCCGCCCTGTCCCGGCTCGGGCTGCTCCTGGCCGGGGGCGCCACCGCCGGGATCGCCGCCGCGCTCGCCGCCGACCGGCTCGGCAAGGGCATCCGCACCGCCCCGCGCGACGCGCTGATCTCGCTCAGCGGGCCGCCGGAGGCACTCGGCCGGTCCTTCGGCGTGCACCGCGCCATGGACACCATGGGCGCCCTGCTGGGCCCGCTCGCCGCGTTCGCCGTGCTGTGGGCCACCGCCGACGCCTACGACGCGGTGTTCGCGGTCAGCTTCTGCGTCGGCCTGCTCGGTGTGCTCCTGCTCGTCGCGTACGTCCCCGGCGCGCCCGCGGCCGGCACCGGGCGGGCGGCTCCGGCCCGGCCCGCGGCCCGCGTCCGGACCACGGCCCTGCGCGACCCCGCCTTCCGCCGCATCCTGTACGCCGCGGCCCTGCTCGGCGCCACCACCATCGGCGACGCCTTCCTCTACCTGCTGCTCCTGCGCGGCCTCGACCTGCCGCCCGCCCTGTTCACGCTGCTGCCGCTCGGCGCCGCCGCCGTCTACCTCCTGCTCGCGGTCCCTGCGGGCCGGATCGCCGACCGGTCCGGGCGGCGGCCGGCCTTCCTGCTCGGGCACGGCGCCCTGCTCTGCGCGTACGCCGTGCTGCTCGCGCCCGTCTCCTGGCCGACCGTCGTCGCCGTACTGGCCCTGCTGGGGGTCTTCTACGCCGGCACGGACGGCGTCCTGATGGCACTGGCCGCGCCCGTGCTGCCCGCGCACGGCCGGGCGGGCGGACTCGCGGTGCTGCAGACCGGCCAGGCGCTGGCCCGGCTCCTCGGCGCCGCCGGGTTCGGGGCGGCGTGGACCCTGTGGGGGCAGCGGCCGGCCCTGTGGGCGGCGGCCCTCGCGCTGGCCGCGGCCCTCGCGGCCGCCTGGCGCGTCCTGCCCGCCCCCGATGCCTCCGCGGAGCCGTCATGAACCTCCGTCACGGGCGGCTCCGCCTCGCCCTCGTCATCGCCGCCGTACTCCTCCTCACGGGCGGCTCGCTGGGCTACGTACTCCACGCGAGGCACCGCGACCGGCCGGCCGGCGAGGCCCACCGGGCCGGAGCCGACGCCTCGTTCGGCCTTGCCGAGCCCGGCCTCTACTTCCGGGACGCGGCGACCGGGCGGGTCGCGCGCCGGCCCGGGCCCGACGCGCCCCGTGTCCCCGGCGGCCCGTCCTGCGACCGCTTCCACGCCGCCGGGGGACACGCCCTGTGCCTGCGCATGCTGCCCGGCGCCCCGGCCCGCACCGAGGCCCTCGTACTCGACCGGCAGCTGCGCGAGATCCGCCGGGTGACCGTGCCCGGCATCCCCAACCGGGCCCGCGTCTCCGCCTCGGGCCGGCTGCTGTCCTGGACGACCTTCACGACCGGCGACTCGTACAACACCTCCGCGTTCTCGACCCGCACCTCGATCCTGGACCTGCGCACCGGCTATCTGATCAAGTCGATGGAGCAGATTCCGCTGACCGTCGACGGGGCCCGGCACCACGACTCCGACGTCAACTACTGGGGCGTGAGCTTCGCCGGCGACGACAACCGCTTCTACGCCACCGTCTCCACCCGGGGCCGCACCCACCTCGTCGAGGGCGACCTGCGGAACTGGTCGGCGAAGGCGCTGCGGGAGAACGCCGAATGCCCCTCGCTGTCACCGGACGGCACCCGCGTCGCCTTCAAGAAGAAGGTCTCCGACGACCCCCGGGCACCGTGGCGGCTGTACGTCCTGGACCTGGCGACCATGCGGGAACACCCGCTGGCCGAGCCGCACAGCGTCGACGACCAGCCCGCCTGGCTGGACGAGGCGACCGTCGGCTACGGCCTCGACGGCGACATCCGCTCGGTCCCGGCGGACGGCACGGGACCGGCCCGCCTCCTGGAACCGGGCGCCTCCTCACCCGCGTACGTCCGCTGAACCGGTCAGCCTCGCCGCGCGGCGACCAGGCACGCCGCCGCGCCCGCGCCGCCCGCCAGCAGCAGCGCCCCCGCCAGGGCGTTCAGCGGCAGCGGTACGGCGCCCGAGCGCGCCCCGGTGACCAGGGCGGACAGCACGCCGCGGGCCGGGGAGCCCGGGAGGACCAGGGCCAGCAGGGAACCGAGGCCGCCCGCCGCCACGGCGTACCCGCGGCGCCGCACCAGCGGCCTGCTGCACAGCGCGCCCACGGCCGCGCCGGTCAGCGCGCACACCGCCACCGCCAGCGCCCCGGCCAGGGCCGCCCCGGCCGGGTCGAGTCCGGCCGGGTCGAGTCCGGCCGGGTCGAGTCCGGCCGGGTCGCCGAGGACCAGCGCGGCCGCGGCGGCCGCCGCCCCGGGCAGGAGCGTCCCGGCCAGCGCGGTGAGCAGGGCCGCCGCGTGCACCCGTACGGGACCGGAGGCGGCGGCCGTGCAGTCGCGGGCGGCGTCGGGCTCGCCGGTCACGCAGATCCGCACCAGCCAGGCGGCCACCGGGACCAGGCCGGCGGCCGCGTAGCCGAAGGAGTCCAGCACCGGGTCGCCGGGGCGGATCCCGATGGCCACGAAGGCGGCGTAGCCGAGCAGGGGTGCGAGCCAGCGCTGGGAGCGAAGCAGCAGGGCGCTCTGGTAGCGGAGCAGTGCGGTCACGGCAGTTCCTCCACGGCGCGGACGTGCCAGGGCGGCCGGGCGGTGAGCAGGTCGCGCAGGACTTCGTCGGAGCGCGCCCCGTCCACGGTCAGCAGGATGCCGCCGTCGGGGGCGGGCGCAGCGGCCAGGCCGGGGGGCGGTGTGCTGCCGGGCGGGCCGGACGCGTGGATCCGTACCCGGGGAGCGTCCGTCGCGGACACCGGCAGCACGGCGGCCCCCTCGACCCGGTAGCGGGCGTCGGTCGCGGCGGCGAGCCTTCGCGGATCGTGGTCGACGAACACCACGACGGCTCCGGCGGCGGTGCGTTCGGCCACGGCGAGGTCCAGCTCGGCGCGGGCGGCGGAATCCAGCCCGGTCCAGGCTTCGTCGAGGACCAGCAGACCCGGCTCGGCGAGGAGGGCCTGGGCCACGGCCACCTTCTGGCTGCTGCCCTTGGACAGTTCGGCGAGCGGGGTGCGCGCGTACGCGGCGGCGCCGAACCGCTCCAGCCACACGGCCGCCCGGCGGGCCGCCTCGGCGCGCCGCAGCCCCTGTATCCGGCCCAGGTGGGTCAGGTACGCCGCGGCGTCGAGCGGCAGCGCCGCCGGGAAGCGCTCCGGCACGTAGGCGGTGCGGCGCGGGCGGCCGCCGACGCGGCCCTCGGTCGGGGTGTCGATCCCTGCGACGAGCCGCAGCAGCGTGGACTTGCCGCCGCCGTTGCCGCCCTCGATCCGGACGAGTGCGCCGGGCGGCAGTTCCAGGGTGACCCCGCGCAGGACCCAGGGCCGGCGCGGACCGTAGCGCCGGCCCACGCCGGTCAGGTTCAGTGGGCCGCCGCCGGCTCGGTGAGCTCGCTCGGGCGGACGATGACGAAGCCCTCGCCGCGCAGCATCAGCTGGACGGCCTCGCCGGAGCCGCCGCGGATCATCGAGCCGACCGACTGGGAGCGGTGCAGGCCGGTCTCGAGCTGGGCGCTCCAGCCCACGACCGCGTCGGTGTCCACGTAGACCGGCGCCTGGGCGGTGACCGGGATGATGATCGGGTTGCCGTCGCAGACCACGGCGAGCTTGCCGGTGCCGGTGAAGAGGCTGTTGAAGAGTCCGCCGCCGGTCATTCCGGCGCCCTTGAGCATCTTGATCTCGTAGGACAGGGTCGGATCGAAGCACAGCACGTTGCGCCCGTTGAGGGTCAGCGCGTCGCCGGGCTCGAACTCGATGATGAAGCAGTTGCCCGCCTGGTGGGCGAACCAGGCCTCCCCTTGGCCCCGTACGGACATCAGCGCCAGGCCCTCGCCCGTGACGGCGCGCTTGAGCATGCCGCCGATGCCCTGCGCCTTGCGCTCGAACTGGAGGTTGCCGCGGTAGGCGACCATCGAGCCCTGGCGGGCCAGCATCTCGCCGTTGACTGCGTACTTCACGGACTTGGGGTTCTGCAGGGTCATGCCGGGCGCGACGGCCGCCTGGACCAGGTTCTCGGACGCGAAAAGGTCACTCTTCATGGCTTCGATCCTCGCCCGGCCCGGACCCCCGCGGCATCATCCTGAAGGGTGAGGCTGGCATCCTTGGCGGGATGAGCAGCCAGCACACGAACGACACCACAGACGTACCCGCGGTCGGCGCGGACAGCCCCTTCCGGCAGGAGCACGCGCTGCGCGACGAGGCCCCGCAGTTCGTCCTGCCGCTGGTGGTGCGGATCGAGAAGACCGAGCCGCCCGCCCGGACGGACGCGCTGGAGACGGCGGCCCGCGCCGTGCTGGTCCTGCTGACCGACGAGCGCTCGCGGGGCGGGGGCGAGTGGGCCGAGGCGGTGCGGGACTGGCAGGACGCGCGGATCCGCAAGGTGGTCCGGCGGGCGCGCGGGGCGGAGTGGCGCAAGGCCGGCACCCTGCCGGGCGTCACGGTGCACGGTGACGCCTCCGAGGTGCGGGTCTTCCCGCCGGTGCCCCTGGACGGCTGGCCCAAGGAGCTGGCCAAGCTCCAGGTGTCGGGCACCGACCTGGACGACCCGGAGCCGGTCGGCGCGGTCACCGAGCCGGGTCTGCCCGTGCTGTGGCTCAACCCCGCCCTCGACATGTCGGCCGGCAAGGCGATGGCCCAGGCCGGGCACGCGGCGCAGCTGGCGTGGTGGGAACTGACGGACGCGGAGCGGGGCGTGTGGCAGGCCTGCGGTTTCCGGCTGGCCGTACGGACGGCACCGCGCGAGCGGTGGGCGGAGCTGAGCGGCAGCGGGCTGCCGGTGGTCCGCGACGCCGGCTTCACGGAGATCGCACCCGGCAGCGCGACGGTGGTCGCCGACCACCCGGCGCTGCGCGCGCGGCTCTGACGGCACCTCCCGGTCCGGGCGAACTGCGGGGCAGGGTCCGGGCCGAGTTCTCCGGCGGAACCTCAAATGTTGCTCTGAACGTCCCCCCTTCGCGGTTGGCCGGACTCCACCGGGGCCATCACATCGGCACACGGTGCGATGAACCGCGCTGAAAGGGGGGCGAGGGACATGAAGCCCATGGCACACCTGGGGGTGGGCATCGGCTGGCGGCCTGAGATCGCGGACGCGGTCGAGCGGCTGCCCGGCCTGGACTGGGTCGAGGTGGTGGCCGAGAACATCTGCCCGGGCCACCTGCCCGAACCGCTGCTGAGGCTGCGCGAGCGCGGCGTCCGCCTGGTCCCGCACGGGGTCTCGCTGGGCCTCGGCGGCGCCGACCGCCCCGACCCGGCGAAGCTGGCGGCGCTCGGGGAGCGGGCGGTGGCGCTGGGGGCGCCGCTGGTCACCGAGCACATCGCCTTCGTCCGCAGCTCCTCGCCCGCGCTCGAGGCCGGCCACCTGCTGCCGGTGCCGCGCACGCGCGACGCCCTGGACGTGCTGTGCGAGAACGTGCGCGCCGCGCAGGACGCGCTGCCCGTGCCGCTGGCACTGGAGAACATCGCCGCGCTGTTCTCCTGGCCGGGCGAGGAGCTGACGGAGGGGCAGTTCCTGACGGAGCTGGTCGAGCGGACCGGCGTACGGCTGCTCATCGACGTGGCCAACCTGCACACCAACCGGGTCAACCGGGGCGAGGACCCGGCCGCCGTGCTGGACGCGATCCCGCTGGAGGCGCTGGCGTACGTGCACGTGGCGGGCGGCGTCGAGCGGGGCGGCGTCTGGCACGACACCCACGCGCACCCGGTGCCGCCGGTGGTGCTCGAGCTGCTGGCCGGACTCCGCGACCGGGTGGACCCGCCGGGCGTCCTGCTGGAACGGGACGACGACTTCCCGCCGGAGCCGGAGCTGGCGGCCGAGCTGGCCGCGATCCGCGCGGTGGTGACGGCCGGGCCGGCCGTCCCGGAGGTCCCCCGGCCCGCGGCCGGGGGTCGGGACACCCGGCACGCGCCGCCGGACGAGGCGACGCGCACCCGGGTGGGGCTCGGGCAGGCCGCGCTGCTGTCGGCCCTGGTGGCCGGGACTCCGGTGCCCGAGGGCTTCGACCGGCAGCGGATCCGGGTGCAGTCCCGGGCGCTGGCCGCCAAGCGGGCCGAGGTGGTGGCCCGGCTGGCTCCCGAGCTGCCGGACGTCCTGGGCGGCGAGGAGGCGTACCGCACGGCCTTCCTCGCCTACGCCAAGGGCCGCCCGATGACGGCCGGATACCGCCGGGACGCCCTGGACTTCGCGGAGCACCTGCTGATCCAGGACCTGCCGGCCGACCCGGCCGCCCGGCGCCGGCTCACCGTGTGGTGGCGGGACCGGGCCGGGGCACGGCCGCCCGGCCGGGTGGTGCGCTGGGCCCGGGCGCTCGTGGGGAGGGCGGCGTGAACCTGCTCGCATGGGCGATCTGGATCGCCGTCGTCACCTCCAGCGGCCTGCTGGTCCTCGGCCTGTACCGGTCCCGGCCGCGGTCGGCCGGTCCGGCGCCGGTCCTCCACGACCTGTCCGAGGCCGCGTTCATGGCGGGCGGGCCCGGCGCCGTCGTGGACACGGCCCTCGTCTCGATGCTGGGGGACGGCCGGCTGGTGGTGGGGGGCCCGGGCATCGTCCACGTACACCCCGGGGCGCGGGCGGGCGACCCCGCCGAGCGCGCCGTCCTCCAGGCCCACCGCGGTGCGCCCTCGGGATGGCTCTACCAGGTGCGGTACGCGGCCATGCTCGACCCGGCCGTCCAGGAGACCGGGGACGGCCTGGCGGCCCGCGGGCTGCTCTCGCCGCCGGGCTGGGGGCGGACCTGGCGGCGCTGGGGCCTGACCCAGGCCGCGGTGTGCGGATTCCTGGTGCCGATCTCGCTGCCGCTGACCTTCGTCGCGTTCGTCATGGATCCGGACGGCCAGGTGCCGTTCATCGCCAAGGTGCTTCCCGTGCTGCTCGGCGGGATCCTCGTGGGTGCGCTCTGCGCCGCGGCGGCCAAGCGGCGGATCACCCCGTCGGGGCGGCGGGCGCTGCGCGAGATCCGCTCCCACTACGTGAACGACCGGACCCCGCACGTGCAGACGGCGCTGTTCGGACTGCGCGGTCTGCGGGACCCGTTCCTGCGCGGGCAGCTGGTGCCCGCCGCACGCGGCACCCGGCTGGCCGCGGCCCAGTCGGGGTCCCGTCCCGCGCGCCGCTACGACTCCTCGTCCGGGTCCTCCGCCGAGCTCCTGCCGGTGCTGTGGTGCGCGGGGACCGACGGGGGCAGTTCGGGGTCCTCGTGCGGAGGGGGTTCCGGCGGCGGCTGTGGAAGCGGCAGTTCCAGCTGTTCCGGCGGGAGTTCCGGCGGTTCCGGCTGCAGCAGTTCCTCCGGTTCGAGTTGCAGCAGTTCGTCCGGTTCCAGCTGTTCCAGCAGCAGCTCCTGACGAGCCGCCACATTGGCAGCACCCTCGACGACGAGCTGAACGGGGGACGGATCCCACGGCAACGGGGGCATGGAGGCCGACACCGCCCGGTGGTCCTTTACTTCCGCGCGAGGCCCTGGTCATCTCATCGGACCATCTGCTGGGGACCCCCGGACGGAGTCCGGGGGAGGTAGCCGGGGAGAAGGGGCCGCCGTGCGGACGACACCCGTACGCCACGCAGCCGCTGCGGCGGCCCTCACCCTGCTGGCCACCGCCTCCGCCGCCCCGGCGGCAGCGGCCCCCGCCCCCGACGCCGAGTCGGCCGGCGCGGCCCTCGCCGCCCGCCGCGCCGCCGCCTCCGGCCTGGACTTCCGGACGTGCCCCGCCGTCGAGGCACTGCCCGGGCCCGTGCGCTGCGCGACCCTGCGCGTCCCGCTCGACTACGCCCGCCCCGACGGCCCGCAGATCTCCCTCACCGTCAGCCGGGTCCCGGCGAGCCGCGCCGGCGGCGCCGCCCGGCAGGGCGCACTCGTCCACAACCCCGGCGGCCCCGGCGCCTCCGGCATGTACTTCCCGCTGCTCGCGCCGCTCCCCGCGTGGCAGCGGATCGCGGCCGCCTACGACTTCGTCGGCTACGCGCCGCGCGGCGTCGGCCGCTCCGCCCCGCTGTCCTGCCAGGACCCGGCCGCCCGCGCCGCGGGCCCCACCCGGGTCCCGGTCCACCCCTCCCCCGCGGACAAGCAGCGGCGCCGCGCCGACGCCCGGGCCTACGCCCGCGGCTGCGCCGAGCGGGCCGGCGCCGCCCTGCCGCACTACACGACGCTGAACAACGTGCGCGACCTGCACGTGCTGCGCGCCGCGCTCGGCGAGGAGAAGCTGACGTTCGCGGGCGCCTCGTACGGCACCTACCTGGGCGCGGTCTACGCCACCCGGTACCCCGCCCACGTCCGCCGCATGGTGCTCGACTCACCGGTCAACCCCGACCCGGCCCGCGTCTGGTACCGCAACAACCTCGAGCAGGCGCCCGCGTTCGAGCGCCGCTGGTACGACTTCCGCGCCTGGGTCGCCCGCCACCACGCCGCGTACGGGCTCGGCAGTACCCCGGCGGCGGTGCAGACGAGCTACGAACGGGTCCGGAAGGCGGTGGCCCGTGCCCCGGCGGGCGGCAACATCGGCACGGGCGAGCTCCACGCGGCGTACCTCGAGACCGCCTACCGCGACGAGGTCTGGCCGGACCGCGCGGCGGCCCTGGCAGCCTTCCTGCGCGGCGATCCCGAGCCGCTGGCCGGCCAGGCGGCCCCGGATCCGGCCGCGGCCGCCGAGGCGGAGAACACGACGGCCGTCTACACGGCGGTGCTGTGCAACGACGCCCCGTGGCCGGGCGACTGGGAGACCTGGGACCGCGACCACACCGAACTGGCCCGCACGGCCCCCTTCGAGACCTGGTCCAACGCCTTCCTGAACCTGCCCTGCGCCTCCTGGCCGGTGCGGGCCCGGCAGCGGCCGGTGGCGGTGGGCGCCCCGCCGGCCGGGCTGCCCCGGCTGCCCCGCACGCTGATCGTCGCGGCGGAACGGGACGGGGCGACCCCGTACCCGGGTGCGCTGGAGCTTCAGCGGCGGCTCGGCGCCGAGGCCGCGCTGGTCACGGAGAAGGGGGCCGGCAGCCACGGAGTCTTCGGCGGACGCAATGACTGCGTGGACCGTCACGTGGAGCGGTATCTGCTGACAGGTGACACCTCGGGGTGGCGTGTCACGTGTGCGCCGCATCCGGAGCCCGCACCGGTGTCGCTGGACGACCGGGCAGCACGTGCCCTCGGGGCAGTGCTGCCGCCAGTCGTCTGAACTTCCGGGCGGGATCTCCGGCTGCGTCGTTTCGGGGGCAGGGCCTCCCGATCCGCCGGAGGCCGCTCTTGTGTCACGAGCAGTCCTCCGGCCCTTCCCCCCAGGGGAGGTATCAGGCGAGCCCGGCCACCAGATCGGCGACGGACTTGCGGCGTCCGGTGTAGAAGGGCACCTCTTCACGGACGTGCATACGGGCCTCGGAGGCACGCAGGTGACGCATGAGGTCGACGATGCGGTACAGCTCGTCGGCCTCGAAGGCCAGCAGCCACTCGTAGTCGCCCAGGGAGAAGGAGGCGACGGTGTTGGCGCGCACGTCCGGGTAGCCGCGGGCCATCTTGCCGTGGTCGGCGAGCATGCGGCGGCGGTCCTCGTCGGGCAGCAGGTACCAGTCGTAGCTGCGCACGAAGGGGTAGACGCTGACGTAGTCGCGGGCGACCTCGTCGGCCAGGAAGGCCGGGATGTGCGACTTGTTGAACTCGGCCGGGCGGTGCAGGGCCATGTTCGACCAGACCGGCTCCAGGGCGCGGCCCAGCTTGGTGCGGCGGAACAGGTTGTACGCGGTCTGCAGCTCGTCCGCGGTCTCCGCGTGCCACCAGATCATGATGTCCGCGTCGGCGCGCAGGCCGGAGACGTCATAGGTGCCGCGGACGGTGATGTCCTTGGCGGCCAGCTGGTCGAACAGCTCCTGGACCTCGTCGGCGTAGCCGGCGCGGTCCTCCGGGAGGACGTCCTTCAGCTTGAAGACGGACCACAGGGTGTAGCGGATGACCTCGTTGAGGTCCTTCGCCTTCTTCCCCGCGTTGGGAATCTTCTCTGGTGCAGTCATGTGCCTATTGTCCCGTGTGCTGATCAGTGGTCTGCGCCAGGGGTGCCGATCCCGGGCCGAGGGCGGCGAGCACCGCGTCCACGGCCTTGCCGGCTGCGGCGATGCACGCCGGGATGCCCACGCCGTCGTAGAGCGCGCCGCACACCGCGAGGCCCGGCAGGGCGGCGACGGCCGTGCGGATCCGGGCCACCCGGCCGAGGTGGCCGACCGGGTACTGGGGCAGCCCGCCGTCCCAGCGGGTGACGGTGGAGGCCACCGGCCGGGCCGCGAGGCCCACGGCCTCGCCGAGGTCGGCGAGCGAGACCTCGACCAGTTCCGCGTCGTCGCGCCCCAGGTCCTTCTCGTCGCCGTGCCGGCCGACGGAGGTGCGCAGCAGGAACAGCTCCGGGTCGGCCCCGGCCCAGGCCCACTTGTTGCTGGAGAAGGTGGAGGCCTTGATGGTCCGCCCGTCGACGGGCGGTACGAGGAACCCGCTCGCGCCGCCGGCGGCGATGGCAGCCGGCAGGTCGGAGCGGCGGAAGGCCATGGTGATCAGGGCCATGGAGGCGTACTCGACCCGGCGCAGCTCGGCCGCGGCGGCCGGTGCGAGCCCGTCGAGCAGCCGGGCGGCGGGTCCGGCGGGGGTCGCCAGGATCACGCCGTCGGCCTCGATGACCTCCGCGTCGGCCACGACCCGCCAGCCCTCGGGGGTACGGACGACCTCGCGGACCGGGGTTCCGGTGGCGATCCGCGCCCCGGCCGAGCGGCAGGCCCCGGCCACCGCGACCGGGAGCCGTCCGATGCCGCCCTCGATGCCGGCGAAGACCGGGCCGGCCGGCTGGGGCTGTGCCTGCGCCCGGCGCTGCAGTTCCCGTACCCCGTCGCCCAGCAGGGTGTGCGTACGGGCGGCCTCGAAGAGCTGGGGCACGGCGGCCCGCATGGAGATGCGGTAGGCGTTGCCCGCGTACACGCCGCCGAGCAGCGGTTCCACGAGCCGGTCGACGACCTCGGGGCCCAGCCGGGCGGCGACGTACGCGCCGACGGCGACGTCCTCGCCGATCTCGGCGGGCGGCAGCGCGTGCTCGGCCTCGATGCGGGCGAGGCCCTCGGGGGAGAGCACCCCGGAGGCGGCGAGCGGCCCGAGGTCGCCGGGGACGCCCATGACGTGCCCGCGCGGCATCGGCCTCAGCGCGCCCCGGGTCCACAGGTGGGCGGTGGCGGTGGCGGGCGCCTGGAGGGCCGCGCCGAGGCCCACGGCCTTGGCCAGGTCCACGGCTTCGGGGCGGCGGGCGAGCACGGATTCGGCGCCGAGGTCGACGGGGGCGCCGGCGAGCTCGCCGGCCCGCAGCTTGCCGCCGAGCCGCGGCCCGGCCTCCAGCAGCGTGACGCGGACGCCCTCGGCGAGCAGCTTGTGGGCCGCCGCGAGGCCCGCGATGCCGCCGCCGATGACGACGACGTGCCGGGTCCGGCCGGGGCGATCCGTACGCATGTCCGCTTCGTGCATGGACACATCGTCTCAGACCGATCACCGGCCGCGCGCCGAGGCCGGACCGTGACCGCATCGGGATCGGGCCGGGACCGCCGAAGTGAAACCCGCGACGGGACCCTGTACGTCGAACCGGCAACACCAGCCGAAACTCGGGGGTTTGACACGATGCATCGCTCTGCGGCGGCCCTGGCGGCCGCCCTCTCCCTGACCGGGGCGCTCGCGCTCACCGGCTGCGGCGCTTCCGGCGGGAGCCTGGACAGCGCGAACGACAAGGCGGCGGTCGCGCCCGCCCAGGACAACAAGGCCCCGGAGGGTGCCCAGGGAGCGGCGGCGGCCCCCGCCCCGGCGTCGTCTGGCGCCGACTCCGCCGCCAAGAACGGGCAGCAGCCGGTCGCCGTCCGCCCGAACGTCATCCGCACGGCGACGCTCGGCATCGAGACGGAGGACGTCCAGAAGACCCTCGCGGCGGCCCGCACCGCGGCCGACGGGGCCGGCGGCTACGTGGGCAGCGAGTCCACCAAACGCGGCGGGGACGGCCGGATGACCTCCACGCTCACCCTGCGGGTGCCGGGCGAGCGCTACGACGCGGTGCTCGGCGCCATGGAGGGCAGCGGCAAGCTCCTGCACCGCAAGGTCGACGCGCAGGACGTCACCGAGAAGGTCGCCGACATCGGCAGCCGGGTGGCGTCGCAGCAGGCCAGTGTGGCCCGGGTGCGCGAGATGATGGGCAAGGCCTCGGCGCTGAGCGAGGTGGTGATGCTCGAGAGCGAGCTGAGCCGCCGCCAGTCCGACCTGGAGTCGCTGCTGGCGCAGCAGACGGCCCTGAAGGACCGGACCTCGCTGGGCACGATCACGCTGGAGGTCTCCGAGCCGCTCGCGAAGCCGGCGGCGCAGGAGAAGAAGAAGGAGAAGGACCCGACCTTCCTGGGCGCACTGCGCGGCGGCTGGGAGGTCTTCACGAAGATCGTGCGCTACCTGACGGTGGCGGTCGGCGCGCTGCTGCCGTTCGCGCTGGCGGCCGCGCTGGCGGCGCTGGGGCACCGGCTGTACCGGAGGTTCCGGCCGGCCAAGCCGAAGACGGGCCCGGCCCCGAAGCCGGGCCCGGCCCCGAAGCCGGTCGCGGTGCCGGCGGCCCGGCCGGCGCCCGCGGACACCCCCGCCGAGGCGGACGTACACGACTGAACGCGCGTTCGCCCGTAGCGTGTTCACCATCCGGTGAGCGGCGGCGAAGGGGCGGTGCGGACGATGGCGGCGGCAAAAGAACGACTGGTGGTGGTCGGGGGTGACGCGGCGGGCATGTCCGCCGCGTCACAGGCCCGGCGGCTCAAGGGCCCGGCGGAGCTGGAGATCGTCGCCTTCGAGCGCGGGCACTTCACCTCGTACTCCGCGTGCGGGATCCCGTACTGGGTCGGCGGCCAGGTCCCGGAGCGCGACGACCTGATCGCGCGCACCCCGCAGGAGCACCGGGCCCGGGACATCGACCTGCGCACCCGGACGGAGGTCGTGGAGCTCGACCTGGCCGGATCGCGGGTGCGCGCCCGCGATCTGGACAGCGGATCCGAATCCTGGACGGGCTACGACAAGCTCGTCCTGGCCACGGGCGCCCGCCCGGTCCGCCCCAGGCTCCCCGGCATCGGCGCGCACGGGGTCCACGGCATCCAGACCCTGGACGACGGCCAGCGCCTGATGACGACCTTGCAGCTCCAGGACGGCCTCGCGCGCACGGAGGGCGGCCGGGCGGTCGTCGTCGGCGCGGGCTACATCGGTGTGGAGATGGCGGAGGCCCTGCTCGGGCGGGGCTACGACGTCACCGTCCTGCACCGGGGCGAGCAGCCGATGTCCACCCTGGACCCGGACATGGGCGGCCTGGTGCACAGCGCGATGAACGGCATGGGGATCCGTACGGTCTCCCGCGCCGAGGTGACGAAGATCCTCACCGACGAGGAGGGCCGGGCCCGCGCGGTGGCCACGGCGGCGGGCGAGGAGTACCCGGCGGACGTGGTCGTGCTCGGCATCGGCGTGGAGCCCCGTACGGCTCTGGCCCGGGCCGCCGGCCTTCCCCTCGGCTCCTCGGGCGGCATCCTCACCGACCTCTCGATGCGGGTCCGGGGCCACGAGAACATCTGGTCGGGCGGCGACTGCGTGGAGGTCCTTGACCTGGTCGCGGGCCGCACCCGGCACATCCCGCTGGGCACGCACGCCAACAAGCACGGCCAGGTCATCGGCTCGGGCGTGGGCGGCGGCTACGCGACGTTCCCCGGGGTCGTCGGCACGGCGGTCAGCAAGGTCTGCGAGCTGGAGATCGCCCGTACGGGCCTGCGCGAGCGGGACGCGCTGGAGGCGGGCCTGCGGTTCGTGACGGCCACCATCACCTCCACCACCACCGCGGGCTACTACCCGGGCGCGGCGGATATGACGGTCAAGATGCTGGCGGAGCGCCGCACGGGCCGCCTGCTGGGGGTCCAGATCGTGGGCGGCGCGGGCTCCGCGAAGCGGGTGGACATCGCGGCGGTCGCGCTGACGGCGGGCATGACGGTGGAACAGGTCGTCTCCCTGGACCTGGGCTACGCGCCCCCGTTCTCCCCGGTCTGGGACCCCATCCTGGTGGCCGCCCGCAAGGCGGTCTCCGCGGTGCGCTCGGCCGGCGTGTGACGGCCCGCCCGCCGCACCGGCGTCCGACAGGTTGGGCCCGTCGCGCTGGCGGTCGGCGGCCCGAGGCACCAGGCCCCGTCGGGGGTCTGTCCGTCGGAGATGCGAAACGTCGGCCCGTGCCCTGTCATGCAGGGCACGGTGCCGACGTTTCGATCTTGGCCGACTCGGGTTTCCGGGTCAGCGGGCCGTCTTGGTGTGGACGTAGTCCACCAGGCGGGTCAGGGCGTCCGGGTCCGTCGTCGGGAGGACGCCGTGGCCCAGGTTGAAGACGTGGCCCTCCAGGCCGGCCGCGGCGGCCAGGACCTCGTCCGTCTTGGCCTCGACGGCCTCGGGGGTGGAGAACAGCACCGCCGGGTCCAGGTTGCCCTGGAGCGCCTTGCCGGGGCCGACCCGGCGGACGGCCTCGTCCATCGGGATCCGCCAGTCGACGCCCACGACGTCCGCGCCGGCCTCGCCCATCAGGCCGAGGAGTTCGCCCGTGCCCACACCGAAGTGGATGCGGGGGATCCCGTACGAGGCCACCGACTCGAAGACCTTGGTCGACGCAGGCATCACCGAGCGGCGGTAGTCCGCCGGTGCGAGCGCGCCGACCCAGGAGTCGAAGAGCTGGACCGCGGAGACGCCGGCCTCGATCTGGACCTTCAGGAAGGCGGAGGTGATCTCCGCGAGGCGGTCCAGCAGGTCCGCCCACAGCTCCGGGTCCCCGTACATCAGGGCCTTGGTGTGTTCGTGGTTCTTCGAGGGGCCGCCCTCGACGAGGTAGCTCGCGAGGGTGAAAGGCGCACCCGCGAATCCGATCAACGGCGTGGAGCCCAGTTCACCCGTGAGCATGCCGATCGCCTCGGTGACGTACGAGACGTCCTCCGGGGTGAGGTCGCGCAGTTGTGCGAGGTCCTCGCGGCGGCGGATCGGCTGGGCCACGACGGGGCCGATGCCCGGCTTGATGTCCAGGTCGACGCCGATGGCCTTGAGCGGGACCACGATGTCGGAGAAGAAGATCGCCGCGTCCACCTTGTGGCGGCGCACCGGCTGCAGCGTGATCTCGGTGACCAGGTCGGGCCGCATGCACGACTCCAGCATCTGGGTCCCCTCGCGCACCTTGCGGTACTCGGGGAGCGAGCGCCCGGCCTGCCGCATGAACCACACCGGGGTGTGCGGCACCGGCTCCCGCCGGCACGCCTTCAGGAAGGCGGAATCGTACGTCTGACTCGGCTGGCCCGTGAAGGGGGTCTCCCCGGCGCCGGCGGAGCCGTGCGCGGGGGGAAGGTCGTTGGCGCTCACGACCCAAATCTTCGCACGTATGAAGAGTTGCCCGGCCCGGCGCGGGTGTCCCTGCGCCGTACGGGCGCCCGTTCCGCCTAGTCTTCCCCGCATGGCTGCGGCTCAGGGACGATTTTCAGATGGCGCTGACGGTATGGACAGCGCGGAGGAGAGCTCCGTCCCGCTCCCGTTCCGCCGGGCGGTCGACGGCTTGAAGAAAGCGCGGCTGCGTCCGGGGATCGAGATCGACCCGACCAAACCGCCCCAGAGACTGGCGCCGTACGCCTACGCCCTGGAGGCGGCCGTCGTCGACGGCGAGGACGACCTGGCCGACGGCCGGCTCATCCTGCTCCACGATCCGGCCGGGCACGAGGCCTGGCACGGGACCTTCCGGCTGGTGACGCTCGTACGGGCGGAACTCGAGCCGGAGATGGCCGCGGATCCGCTCCTCCCCGAGGTGTGCTGGTCCTGGCTGACGGGGGCGCTGGAGGCGCGCGGGCTGGGGTACGGGGAGGCGAGCGGGACCGTGACCATGGCGAGCTCGCACTACTTCGGCGGGCTCGCCGAGCGGCGCCCGGCGACGCAGATCGAGATCAGAGCCTCGTGGACGCCCCGTGAGGGCGTGGGCGGCGTGCCGGACACCTCGGCGCACCTGTCGGCGTGGTGCGAGCTGCTGTGCCAGATCGCGGGGCTGCCGCCGGTGGGGCCGACCGACAGCGTCACGGGCGTGGTCTCCCTGCCACAGCGGCGGGGTCCGCACCACCCGTAGCCGCGGGGCCGTACGGACGCGCGAAGAGCGGGGGAACACCCGGTCGACGCCGGCGGCGGAGTGTCGGGAACGCGGCATCCGTTGCGGGCTTCTGATCACCCTATGATCGATCGTGCGTCCGAATTGCCCGAATTGTTACTCACCAAATCGTGATCATTCCCTAAAGCCGGGCGGGTGACGTGCCGAAGGAGTCAGTGACCATCCGCACGGTTCGCACCGGCTTCCTTCCCCGAGCCGGCCGTCCCGCCACTCCCCCAGGAGGCCTAGGTGTCCGTTCTTCTCGAGCAGCCCGCAAGCCTGGTCGCCTACCGCCCGAACAAGCCGACGGCCATGGTCGTCGTGGCCGACCCGCGCGTCCGTTCCACCGTGACCCGCCATCTGTGGGCCCTCGGAGTACGTGACGTGATCGAGGCGTCGTCCATCGCGGAGGCCCGCCCCCGCGTCGGCAGCCCGCGCGACATCTGCGTGGCCGACGTACACCTGCCCGACGGTTCCGGTCTCACCCTGCTCTCCGAGACCCGCGCCGCGGGCTGGCCCAACGGCCTGGCCCTGTCCGCCGCCGACGACATCGGCGCCGTACGCAACGCCCTCGCGGGCGGAGTGAAGGGCTACGTCGTCACCGGCACGCGGACCAACATCGGGCTCCCCAGCCGGCCCGGCGCCGCCCCCATCGGCGCTGCCGCCGCCCGTATGCACCGCCGCCCCCCGGGTGCCCCGAGCCACCCGGGCGGCTACCGGGAGCTCTCCGGCCGCGAGGTCGAGGTCCTGCGCCTCGTCGCGGAGGGCCAGTCCAACAAGGCCATCGGCGTCTCGATGGGCCTGTCCGCCCTGACCGTCAAGTCCCACCTCGCCCGGATCGCCCGCAAGCTGGGCACCGGCGACCGGGCCGGGATGGTCGCCGTCGCCCTGCGGACCGGGATCATCCACTAGGACCTCCCGGTTCCGCCCCCGAGGCTCCCGGACGAATGCCGGGGAAACCCCGGGAAACGTCCGCCTTCCCCTCCCGCGCCCGTCGACGGATCGTTCCGGCGACGGGCGCATCGCATCCACGGATACCCTTGACCGGTGACCGACGCCCAAGAGACCGCAGCAGACCTGCGCACCACCACCGGGGGCGGCCCCCCGGACGACGTCGTCAGTTCGTCCGATGGGCCGCCGATTCCGTTGCTCGAACCCCGTGAGGGGATCCCCCCGGTCGTCGCCGACGCCGACGCCCTCGCCCGAGTGGTCGCGGCCTTCGCCGCGGGCACCGGCCCCGTGGCCGTCGACGCCGAGCGCGCCTCCGGATACCGCTACGGCCAGCGCGCCTACCTGGTGCAGCTGCGCCGCGAGGGCGCGGGCTCCGCGCTCATCGACCCCGTGGGCTGCCCCGACCTCTCCGCACTCGGCGAGGCCCTGTCGGGCACCGAGTGGATCCTGCACGCCGCCACCCAGGACCTGCCGTGCCTGCGCGAAATAGGCATGGTGCCCACCTCCCTGTTCGACACCGAGCTGGCCGGCCGCCTCGCCGGCTTCCCGCGGGTCGGACTGGGCGCGATGGTCGAGAGCGTGCTCGGCTACGCGCTGGAGAAGGGCCACTCCGCCGTCGACTGGTCGACCCGACCGCTCCCCGAGCCCTGGCTGCGCTACGCCGCCCTGGACGTGGAGCTGCTGGTCGACCTGCGGGACGCGCTGGAGGAGGAGCTGGACCGGCAGGGCAAGCTGGCATGGGCCCGCGAGGAGTTCGACGCGATCGCCGCCGCGCCGCCCGCGCCGCCGCGCAAGGACCCGTGGCGCCGTACGTCCGGCATGCACAAGGTGCGCCGCCGCCGGCAGATGGCGGTCGTCCGGGAGCTGTGGGAGTCGCGGGACCGGATCGCGCAGCGGCGTGACGTGTCACCCGGCAAGGTGCTGGGCGACGCCGCGATCGTCGAGGCCGCCCTGGCCCTGCCGGCGAACGTGCAGGTCCTCTCCGCCCTGCCCGGCTACGGGCAGCGCATGGGCCGGCGCCAGCTGGAGCAGTGGATGGCGGCCGTGGACCGGGCGAGGGCGCTGCCCGAGAACGAGCTGCCGCAGCCCGGGGCGACCCCGGCCGGTCCGCCGCCGCCGCGTTCCTGGGTGGACAAGGACCCGGCCGCCGCGGCCCGGCTGTCGGCGGCCCGCGCGGCCGTCTCGGCGCTGGCGGAGGGGCTGAACCTGCCCCAGGAGAACCTGATCACCCCGGACACGGTCCGCCGGCTGTGCTGGGAGCCGCCGCAGCGGCTCGAGGCGGACGCCGTGGCCGAGGCCCTGGCCGGCTACGGCGCCCGTCCGTGGCAGGTCGAGCAGGTCACCGCGGCGCTGGTCACGGCCCTGGCCGCGACCGCCTGACCGAAGCACCCGGCACCGCCGACGGGGCCCTCACTCCAGGGGAGTGAGGGCCCCGTCCGTTCCGTCGGTCGGTCCGCGGCGGGCGCCCCGGCCCCGGCCCGGCCGGTGTGACCTTCGCCGCTGTTCGGGGAGGGGGTGTGCACGAGGGTTACCCGCAAGTAGCATGGGCCGGGTGAGCGGGCGCTCAGTGACGTAAGCCGAGCATGCCCCCGCGCAGCAGTGCACACCCGCACCTGGAGGAGAGCCAACGTGCCTCGTACCGTCAGGGACGTCGTCTTCGTCGACGGCGTCCGCACCCCGTTCGGCAAGGCGGGCCCGAAGGGCATCTACAACGGGACCCGCGCCGACGACCTCGTCGTGAAGGCGATCCGGGAGCTGCTGCGCCGCAACCCGGACCTGGACCCCGCGAAGATCGACGAGGTCGCCATCGCCGCGACCACGCAGATCGGCGACCAGGGCCTCACGCTGGGCCGCACCGCGGGCATCCTCGCGGGTCTCCCCCAGTCCGTCCCGGGCTACTCGATCGACCGCATGTGCGCCGGCGCGCTGACCGCCGTCACCGCCGTCGCGGGCGGCGTGGCCTTCGGTGCGTACGACGTCGCCCTCGCCGGCGGTGTCGAGCACATGGGCCGCCACCCCATGGGCGAGGGCGTGGACCCGAACCCGCGCTTCGTCTCCGAGAAGCTGGTCGACGAGTCCGCCCTGTTCATGGGCATGACCGCCGAGAACCTGCACGACCGGTACCCGACGATCACCAAGCTCCGCGCCGACGAGTACGCCGTGCGCTCGCAGGAGAAGGCCGCCAAGGCGTACGCCGACGGCAAGATCCAGCAGGACCTGGTCCCGATCTCGGTGCGCAACACCAACGAGGCCGCGGGTGAGACGGGCTGGGGCCTGGTCACCACCGACGAGCCGATGCGCCCGGGTACCACCCTGGAGAACCTGGCCGGCCTGAAGACCCCGTTCCGTACGCACGGCCGGGTCACCGCGGGCAACGCCGCCGGTCTCAACGACGGTGCCACCGCCGCGATCATCGCGTCCGAGGACTTCGCCCGCGAGAACAACCTCCCGGTCAAGATGCGCCTCGTCTCGTACTCCTTCGCGGGTGTCGAGCCGGAGGTCATGGGCTACGGCCCGATCCCGGCCACCGACAAGGCCCTCGCCCAGGCCGGCCTGTCCATCGAGGACATAGGCCTGTTCGAGGTCAACGAGGCCTTCGCGGTCCAGGTCCTGGCCTTCCTGGAGCACTACGGCATCGCCGACGACGACGCCCGCGTGAACCAGTACGGCGGCGCCATCGCGTTCGGCCACCCGCTGGCCTCCTCCGGCGTGCGTCTGATGACGCAGCTGGCCCGCCAGTTCGAGGAGCAGCCGCACGTCCGCTACGGCCTGACCACCATGTGCGTCGGCTTCGGCATGGGCGCCACGGTCATCTGGGAGAACCCGAACTTCAACTCCGAGGGAGACTCCAAGTGAGCACCACCGCTGAGCTCCTGAAGGGCGCGGCCGAGCTGTTCCCGGACGAGGTCGTCACGTCCGCGCACGTCCGCCACCTGGACCTGCCGTTCGGCGCCGGGCGCTTCGCGCTCATCACGCTGGACAACGGCTTCGACCACACCAAGCCGACCACGTTCGGCCCGCAGTCCCTCGCCAACCTGAACACGGCGATCGACCAGGTCGAGCAGGAGGCCCTCGCGGGCTCCATCGTCGGCGCGGGCATCACCGGCAAGCCGTTCATCTTCGCGGTCGGCGCCGACCTCAAGGGTGTCGAGCTGCTGAAGAAGCACGACGAGGCGCTCGCCATCGGCAAGGGCGGCCACGACGTCTTCAAGCGTCTCGCCGCGCTCGCCGTCCCGACCTTCGCGTACTACAACGGCGCGGCGATGGGCGGCGGCGTCGAGGTCGGTCTGCACTGCACCTACCGCACCGTCTCCAAGGCCATCCCGGCCTTCTCGCTGCCCGAGGTCTTCCTCGGTCTGGTCCCGGGCTGGGGCGGCTGCGCCCTGCTCCCGAACCTGATCGGCGCGGAGCGCGCGGTCTCGGTCATCATCGAGAACTCGCTCAACCAGAACCGTCAGCTCAAGGGCAAGCAGGTCTTCGAGCTCGGCATCGCCGACGCGCTCTTCGAGGGCGCGGACTTCCTGGAGCAGTCGCTCCTGTGGACCGCGAACGTCCTGAACGGCACCACCGAGGTCGTCCGCGCAGAGATCGACCGCGGCGAGGCCTGGGACGCGGCCGTCGCCAAGGGCCGCTTCATCGCGGACTCCAAGGTGCACGGCGCCGCTCCGGCCGCGTACCGCGCGCTGGACATCATCGCCGCGGCCAAGGACGGCGACCTGCAGGCCGGCTTCGACGCCGAGGACACGGCCCTGGCCGACCTCATCATGGGCGGCGAGCTGCGCTCGGGCATCTACGCCTTCAACCTGGTCCAGAAGCGCGGCAAGCGCCCGGCCGGTGCCCCGGACAAGTCCCTGGCCCGTCCGGTCACCAAGGTCGGCGTGGTCGGCGCGGGTCTGATGGCCTCGCAGCTGGCGCTGCTCTTCCTGCGCCGCCTGGAGGTGCCGGTGGTCCTCACCGACATCGACCAGGAGCGCGTGGACAAGGGCGTGGGCTACGTCCACGCCGAGATCCAGAAGCTGCTCGGCAAGGGCCGCATCAACCAGGACAAGGCCAACCGCCTGACCGCCCTGGTGACCGGTGTCCTGGACAAGGCCGAGGGCTTCTCGGACGCGGACTTCATCATCGAGGCCGTGTTCGAGGAGATGTCCGTCAAGCAGAAGGTGTTCGCGGAGGTCGAGGCGGTCGCCCCGGCGCACGCGATCCTCGCGACCAACACCTCCTCGCTGTCGGTGTCCGAGATGGCCTCCAAGCTCCAGCACCCGGAGCGCGTGGTCGGCTTCCACTTCTTCAACCCGGTCGCGATCCTCCCCCTGCTGGAGATCGTCCGCGGTGAGCAGACGGACGAGGCCTCGCTGGCCACGGCCTTCGGTGTCGCCAAGAAGCTGAAGAAGACCGCGGTCCTCACCAAGGACGCCCCGGCGTTCGTCGTGAACCGCATCCTGACCCGCTTCATGGGCGAGATCCAGAACGTCATCGACGAGGGCACCCCGGTGGTCACGGCGGAGAAGGCCATCGAGCCGCTCGGCCTGCCGATGTCCCCGCTGGTGCTGCTGGAGCTCGTCGGCCCGGCGATCGGTCTGCACGTCTCCGAGACCCTGAACCGCGCCTTCCCGGAGCGCTTCACCGTCTCCCCGAACCTGGCTGCGGTCGTCAAGGCCGGCAAGCGCGGCTTCTACGTCTACGACTCCGGGAAGCCGGAGCTGGACCCCGAGGTCTCCGCCCTCCTGGTGCAGGGCGACGTCGTCCTGACGGAGGAGCAGGTCCGCGACCGCGTCCTGGACGCGGTGGCGCAGGAGATCGGCCTGATGCTGGAGGAGGGTGTCGTGGCCGAGGCCCAGGACATCGACCTCTGCCTCATCACCGGTGCCGGCTGGCCCTTCCACCTGGGCGGCATCACGCCGTACCTGGACCGTGAAGGCATCTCGGAGCGCGTGAACGGCAAGAAGTTCCTCGCCCCCGGCCTGGCGAGCGTCCCGGCCTAGTCCGGGTCGCGGACGGGTAATTCACGGCCTGGCCCGCCCCCTTCCGGGGGCGGGCCTCGGTCATTCGAATATCTGTCTAAGATTCACCCCCATGACGGACACGCACGCGCGGCCCAGGCGCCGCCGACGCCGCATTCTGCGGATCACCCTGCTGCTGGTCGCCGTGCTGATCCTGGGCGCGGCCGGGGCCGGCTGGTGGGCGTACAGCCACCTCGACGGCAACATCTCCAGCGTCGACCTGGATCAGGCCATCGGCGACAACCGGCCGCCGAAGGTGGTCGCGAACGCGCAGAACATCCTGGTGCTCGGCTCCGACTCGCGGGCCGGGGCCAACGGCGACCTCGACCACGGCGACGTCAGCGGGGCCCGCTCGGACACCGCGATGCTGGTGCACATACCCGAGGGCCGGACCAAGGCGACCGCGGTGAGCATCCCCCGCGACACGCTGGTCACCCGGCCCGAGTGCAAGAAGGACGGCAAGACCCTGCCGTCGGCGAAGCGGGTCATGTTCAACTCCGTCTACTCGCTGGCCGGTCCGGCCTGCGTGGTCAACACCGTCGAGCAGCTGTCCGGCGTCCGCGTGGACCACTTCGTCGAGGTGGACTTCGCCGGCTTCAAGGGGCTGGTCGACGCGCTGGGCGGGGTCACCGTCACCCTGGACAAGCCGATGAGCGGCGCCAAGGGCGGCCTGAAGCTGGACGCCGGCACGCACCGGCTGAACGGCACCGACTCGCTCAGGTTCGTCCGTACCCGCTACGGCTACGGGGACGGCAGCGACCTCGGACGCATCGGGCTCCAGCAGCAGTTCATGATGGCGATGCTGTCCGAGATAAAGAAGCAGGACGCCTTCGGCAACCCGGCACGCCTGTACAAGCTCGCCGACGCCGCGACCAAGTCGCTGACCACCGACCGCGACCTGGCCTCGCTCACCGCGCTCTCCGACTTCGCGCAGAGCATGAAGGGCGTGGACCCGGAGACGATGGAGACCATCATGCTGCCGGTCGCCTACGACAAGGTGGACCCCAACCGGGTGGTCGTGGCCGAGCCGCAGGCGACCCGGCTGTGGGAAGCCCTCCGCACGGACCAGAAGATTCCGGCCTCCGCGAAGGACTCCCCCGCCAAGGGCTGACGCCGGTCTAGTACTTCGCGTCGGCGCCGAGCCGGCCCAGCCGGCTGTGGCGGCGTCCGTACGCGTAGTAGACGACGATGCCGACCGCCATCCAGATGCCGAAGCGCACCCACGTCTCGGCCGGCAGGTTGAGCATCAGCCAGACCGAGGCGGCGATCGACAGGATCGGCACCACGGGCACCCACGGGGTGCGGAAGGACCGGTGCAGGTCGGGGCGGGTGCGGCGCAGGATGATCACGCCGAGCGCCACGACCACGAAGGCGAACAGCGTGCCGATGTTCACCAGCGTCGCCAGTTCGTTGATGCTGGTGAACCCGGCGACGATCGCGATGATCACGCCGAGCAGGATCGTCGGCCGGTACGGGGTACGGAACTTCGGGTGGGTCACCGAGAAGAAGCGCGGCAGCAGGCCGTCTCGGCTCATCGCGAAGAACACCCGGGTCTGGCCCAGCAGCAGGATCATGCAGACCGTGGTGAGTCCCACCGCGGCGCCGAAGCTGATGATGCCGCCGTACACGGGATGCCCGGCGGATTTGAAGGCGTCGGCCAGCGGTGCGCTCACCGACAGCTCGCTGTAGTGCTGCATGCCGGTCACCACGAGCGAGACGGCCACGTACAGCACGGTGCAGATCAGCAGCGAGCCGAGGATGCCGCGCGGCATGTCCTTCTGCGGCAGCTTGGTCTCCTCGGCGGCCGTGGCGACCACGTCGAAGCCGATGAAGGCGAAGAACACGACGGAGGCCGCGGTGAAGATGCCCATGATGCCGAAGTTGGTGGGCTCGTAGCCGAAGATCAGCTGGACCAGCGGAGCGTCGAGCCCCGCGCCGCCCTCCTGTTTCACCGCCTCCGGGATGAAGGGCTTGTAGTTGCTGCCCTTGATGAAGAACAGGCCCGCGATGATGACGATGAGCACCACCGTGACCTTGATCGCGACGACGATCGCCGTGATCCGCGCGGACAGCTTCACCCCGACGACCAGGATCGCGGTGAGCACCAGCACCAGCACGAACGCCAGCAGGTCGAAGCTGCCGCCCGGGGTGTCCGGCCCTTGGAGCGAGACCGGTAGATGGATCGCGGCGTTGTCCATCAGCGAGCGGACGTAGCCCGACCAGCCGACGGCGACGACCGCGGTGCCGAGGGCGAACTCGAGTACGAGGTCCCAGCCGATGATCCAGGCCGGCAGCTCGCCGATCGAGGCGTACGAGAAGGTGTACGCGGAACCGGCGACGGGGACGGTCGACGCGAACTCGGCGTAGCAGAGAGCGGCGAGCGCGCACACCACGCCCGCGGCCACGAAGGCCAGGGCGGTGGCGGGGCCGGCGGTCTCCTTGGCGACCTTGCCGGTGAGGACGAAGATGCCGGTGCCGATGATGACGCCGACGCCGAAGACGGTCAGGTCCCAGGCCGAGAGCGACTTCTTGAGCGCGTGTTCCGGCTCCTCGGTGTCGCGGATGGACTGCTCGACCGACTTGGTCCGGAATGGACTGTTCAGATCCGTACTCACCAACGCACCTCCGACAAGGTGACGCACGCGAACGGGCCGGGAGGCCCACCCCTTCAAGGGTGATCTCCCGGCCCGTGACGTGCAACCGCGCGTGGATCCGGTGGCCGGTGCCCGTCCTAGTCGACGGCGGCGGCCGGCTCGCTGTCGTAACGCCCGTCCAGCTTGGCCACCAGGCCGGTGACCTGCCGGGCGATGTCCGGAGCGGTCAGCCCGATCTCGGCCATGACCTCCTTGCGGGTGGCGTGGTCGAGGAAGCGCTGCGGGATGCCGAAGTCGCGCAGCGGCACGTCGACCCCCGCGTCCCGCAGGGCCTGGGCGACGGCGGAACCGACGCCGCCGGCGCGGCTGTTGTCCTCGACGGTGACGACCACGCGGTGGCGGTCGGCGAGCGGGGCCAGCGCCTCGTCCACCGGCTTCACCCATCGGGGGTCCACGACGGTGGCGGAGATGCCCTGCTTGTCCAGCAGGTCGGCGATGTCCAGGCACATCGGGGCGAGTGCGCCGACCGAGACGAGCAGTACGTCCGGCCGGGTGACCTCGGGGGCCGGCGCGCGCAGGACGTCCATGCCGCCGATGCGGCCGACGGCCGGAACGGCCGGGCCGACGACGCCCTTGGAGAAGCGCACCACGGTCGGCGCGTCCTTGACCAGGACGGCCTCGTTCAGCTGGGCGCGCAGCTGCTCCGCGTCGCGCGGGGCGGCCAGGCGCAGGCCGGGGACGACCTGGAGGATGGACATGTCCCACATGCCGTTGTGGGAGGCGCCGTCGGTGCCGGTGACACCGGCGCGGTCCAGGACGAAAGTGACCCCGCACTTGTGCAGGGCGACGTCCATCAGGACCTGGTCGAAGGCGCGGTTGAGGAAGGTGGCGTACACCGCGAAGACCGGGTGGGCGCCGCCGGTGGCCAGGCCCGCCGCCGAAGTGGCGCCGTGCTGCTCGGCGATGCCGACGTCGAAGATCCGGTCGGGGTAGGCGTCGGCGAACTTCTTCAGGCCGACCGGCTGGAGCATGGCCGCGGTGATCGCGACGATGTCCTGGCGCTCCTTGCCGAGCTTGACCATCTCGTCGGCGAAGACGGAGGTCCAGCTGGCGGCGTCGGTGGAGACCGGCAGGCCGGTGTCCGGGTGGATGACGCCGACCGCGTGGAAGCGGTCCGCCTCGTCCTGGACGGCGGGCTCGTAGCCGCGGCCCTTCTGGGTGAGGCAGTGCACGATGACCGGGCCGCTGAAGCGCTTGGCGCGCTGCAGGGCCGACTCCAGGGCCTCGATGTCGTGGCCGTCGATGGGGCCGATGTACTTCAGGCCCAGGTCCTCGAACATGCCCTGCGGGGCGATGAAGTCCTTGAGGCCCTTCTTGGCGCCGTGCAGGGTCTCGTAGAGCGGCTTGCCGACGACCGGCGTGCGCTCCAGGAGGTCCTTGCCGCGGGCCAGGAAGCGCTCGTAGCCGTCCGTGGTGCGCAGGGTCGCCAGGTGGTTCGCGAGGCCGCCGATGGTGGGGCCGTACGAGCGCTCGTTGTCGTTGACGACGATGACCAGCGGGCGGTCCTTGGCGGCGGCGATGTTGTTCAGCGCCTCCCAGGCCATGCCGCCGGTCAGCGCGCCGTCGCCGATGACGGCGGCGACGTGGTGGTCCTCGCGGCCGAGCACCTCGTTGGCCTTGGCGATGCCGTCGGCCCAGCCCAGCACGGTGGAGGCGTGCGAGTTCTCGATCACGTCGTGCTCGGACTCGGCGCGCGAGGGGTAGCCGGACAGGCCTCCCTTGGCGCGCAGGTTGCCGAAGTCCTGGCGGCCCGTGAGCAGCTTGTGGACGTAGGCCTGGTGGCCGGTGTCGAAGAGGACCTTGTCCTTGGGCGAGTCGAAGACCCGGTGCAGGGCGATCGTCAGTTCGACCACCCCGAGGTTGGGGCCGAGGTGCCCGCCGGTCTTGGAGACGGCGTCGACGAGGAAGGACCTGATCTCGGCGGCGAGCTGGTCGAGCTCCTCCTGGCTGAGCCGGTCCAGATCGCGCGGTCCCTTGATGCGGGTCAGCAGCACCCGTGCCTCCTTGCAGTTGCTTGCTGGTCTGTCGAGTCTAATGTTCCGTCGGCGGGCGCGGGCATCGGGCCGTCCCGGGAGGGTCACACCTTTGTCATACATGTACGCACCGCCCCGGGGTCACACATCACAAACGGGCGTATACCCGCACAGGCGTACGCGACTTGCCGGCATCCGTGCACGCACGATGCCCGGCGCCACACGAAGTGGCACCGGGCACTGTGACGGGTCTTACCGGCGACCCGGGCGACCGGGTGGGCGTCAGGCCCGTCCGGCCGTCTTCTGGGTCTTGCGCGTGACCGAGTCGATGACCACGGTGGCCAGCAGCACGGCACCCGTGATCATGTACTGGATCGGAGTCGCGATTCCCTCCAGGGCCAGACCGTACTGGATCGAGGTGATGACCATGACGCCGAGGAGGGCGTTCCAGGTCCGGCCCCGGCCGCCGAAGAGGCTGGTGCCGCCGATGACGGCCGCCGCGATCACGTTCATCAGCAGGTCGCCGGCGCCGGCGCTCTGGTTGGCCGCCGCGATCTTGGAGGCCCAGAAGAGTCCGCCGATGGCGGCGAAGGTTCCGGCGATGGCGAAGACCGTGATGCGGATCCCGGTGACGTTGATGCCCGCGCGGCGGGAGGCCTCGACGCTGCCGCCGAGTGCGAAAACGTTTCGGCCGAAGGTCGTGCGGCGCAGCACGAAGTCCGTGGCGACCAGGGCCAGCACGAACAGCACCACCGCGAGCGGCAGGCCCTTGTACTGGTTGAACACGATCGCGGGGCCGAAGGTGAACACCGCGAGCAGGCCGGTGCGCAGCAGGATCTCACCGAGCGGCCGGGACGGCACCCCGGCGGCCTCGCGGCGGCGGTTGTCGAAGAAGGTGGCGAGGAAGTACCCGGCCACCGCGACCGCCGCCAGGCCGTAGCCGACGGCCACCTCCGAGAAGAAGTACGTGGTCAGCTGCCCGACCACACCCTCGGAGTCGAGGTTGATCGTGCCGTTGCTGCCGAGGATCTGCAGCATGGCGCCGGACCAGAAGAGCAGGCCCGACAGGGTGACCGCGAAGGCCGGGGCGCCGATCCTGGCGAAGAAGAAGCCGTGGATGGAGCCGATCAGGGCGCCGCCCGCGATGGCCGCGAGGATGGCCAGCCATTCGTTCACGCCGTTGGTGACGGCGAGGACGGCGACGATCGCGCCCGAGACGCCGCTGACCGAGCCGACCGAGAGGTCGATCTCGCCGAGCAGCAGCACGAAGATGATGCCGACGGCCATCATGCCGGTGGCGACCATCGTGATCGCGATGTTGGTCAGGTTCTCCGGGGAGAGGAAGTTCGAGTTCAGGCCCTGGAAGATGGACCAGATGATGATCAGGCCGAGGACGACCGGTACGGAGCCCAGGTCGCCGGCCTTCAGCTTGCGGCCGAACTCGGTCACGTAGCCGCCGAAGCCCTGCTCGCGCACCAGCAGGCGGGGGTCCACCGCGGGGATGGCGTCCGCCGGGGCGGCGGGGTTCGCCAGGTCCGCGACCGCTTCGGCGTGCGCGTGGTGCTTGTCGGTGGCTGGATTCTCGGTGCTCACTTGCCGGCCTCCCCGGTGCGGGCCGCCCGGCGGGTCACGGCGTTGTCCGTGGCTCCGGTGATGGCGGAGATGATCTCTTCCTGCGAGGTCTCGGCGACCTTGAAGACGCCGTTGTTGCGGCCCAGCCGCAGGACCGCCACCTTGTCGGCGACGGCCTTCACATCGGCCATGTTGTGGCTGATGAGGATGACGGCGTGGCCGCGCTCGCGCAGCCGTTCCACGAGGTCGAGGACCTGTGCGGTCTGCTCGACGCCGAGGGCGGCGGTGGGCTCGTCGAGGATGACGAGCTGGGGCTCGCCCAGCATCGACCGGGCGATGGCCACGGTCTGGCGCTGACCGCCGGAGAGCGAGGCGATGGGGATCCGGACGCTGGGGATCCGGATGGACAGCGTGGTCAGGAGCTCGCGGGCACGGCGCTCCATCTCCACCTCGTCCAGGACACCGCGGCGCTTGAGCTCGCGGCCGAGGAAGAGGTTGCCGACGACATCGATGTTGTCGCACAGGGCGAGGTCCTGGTAGACCGTCGCGATGCCCAGGTTCTGGGCGTCGTGGGGCTTGCTGATGGAGACCGGGCGGCCCTCCCACTCGATGACGCCGTCATCGATGGGGTGCACGCCGGCGATCGTCTTGACCAGCGTGGACTTGCCGGCGCCGTTGTCGCCGACGAGGGCGACCACTTCACCGGAGTGGATCTCGAGTTCTACGTCGGTCAGGGCCTGAACGGCGCCGAACCGCTTCGAGACCCCTCGCAACGCCAGCACGGGCGCAGCGGACACATGAACCATCTCCTTCGCCGCCTGACCGGCGGGGATGTCGTGCAAAAGAGCAGGAGCGGGGCGAATGGGGGAAATAAAGGCTTAGGGAGAACGTTTCTGCCCGGCGCCCCGCGGGTGGCGGGGAAGAAGGTGCGGGGCGCCGGTCAGGCACGGGGGCCGCCTCGTGGGCGACGGGGGCCTTACTTGAGGCCGAGGGTGGCGCAGGCGGCCGCGTACTTGTCGGTGCAGATCTCGTCGGCCGTGTAGACGCCGTCCTTGATGACGGTGTCCTTGATGTTGTTCTTGGTGAGCGAGACGACCGGGATCAGCACGGACGGAACGCCCTTGGTGGTCGGGCTGTCGACCGTGGAGGTGGTGACGCCGGTGACCTTCTCGCCCTTGGCGAGGGCGACGGCCATCTTCGCCGCGGCCGCGGCCTCGGGGGCGTACGGCTTGTAGACGCTCATGAACTGCTCGCCCGCGACGATGCGCTGGACACCGGCGAGTTCGGCGTCCTGGCCGGTGACCGGGGGCAGGGTGGACAGGCCGGCGGCCTTGAGGGCGGTGATGATGCCGCCCGCCATGCCGTCGTTGGCGGAGTAGACGCCGATGACCTTGTCCTTGCCGAGCGCCGAGAGGGCGGCCGCCATGTTGGTGTTGGCGTTCTCCGGCTTCCACTCGACGGTGTCGTACTCCTTGCCGATGTTCACCTTGCCGTCGAGGACGGAGTGCGCGCCGGACTTGAAGAGCTTGGCGTTCGGGTCGGTGACCGAGCCGTTCATCATGACGATCTGGCCGTCCTTGGCCTTGTCGCCCAGCGCCTCGAGCAGCGCCTTGCCCTGGACCTTGCCGACCTCTTCGTTGTCGAAGGAGGTGTAGGCGTCGATCGGGCCCTCGGCCAGGCGGTCGTAGGCCACGACCGGGATGCCGGCGTCCTTGGCCTTCTTGACCGAGCCGGCGATGGCCTTGGAGTCCACCGCGTCGACGATGAGGACGTTCACCTTGTTGGTGATCATCGTGTCGACCTGGGAGTTCTGGGTGGTCGCGTCCTGCTTGGCGTTGGCGTAGACGACCTCGCCCTTGCCGCCGGTGAGGTCCTTGACCGTCTTCTCGATGAGCGGCTTGTCGAACTTCTCGTAGCGCGCGGTCTGGTTCTCCGGGAGCAGGAGACCGACCTTGATCGCATCACCCGCCGCGGCGCCGGTCTCCTTGGTCTTGTCTCCGGCCTCCTTGGCGCTGCCGCAGGCGGCGAGCGAGACGGCCATGGCACCGGCGGCGACGGCTACAGCGGTTCTGCGCATACGCGTGTTCATTACTTGAACCTCCCTGACGAGGCCGCAACGCTGCGGCCGAGGTGGGTGTGAGTCAACCCCGGCCGCAAGTTTGCCGTCAAGGAGTGAATCCTTAACGAGATGACAACGGTGCCATCCGTTATCTAACTGAAGACATGGCGGCTGGAGTTCGCACTCCACCTCCATGATCTGACAAAAGCGTCGAATCGCCCATCTCACTGAGCACGAGGGCGAGTGCGCCCAGCACCTCGGCCCGACCGCCCAAAGAGCCCGTGAGCACCGAAAGCTGGCGGGCCGCGCTGGGGATCGCGTACCTCCCCACTGATTCACGGATGGGAGCCAGGACCAGTTCACCCGCCTCCGCGAGAGAACCGCCGAGGACCACCCGGCTCGGGTTCAGGAGGTTGCAGAGGCTGGCCACGCCGCTGCCCACGTGACGGCCCACGTCGGTGACGACCCGACGGCAGCCCGGGTCCCCGTCGCGGGCCAGCTCGACCACCCGTTCCATCGTCAACTCCGGTCCGTGGCTGCCCTGGAGCAGCGGGAGCACGTACCGGGCCGCGGCGAAGGTCTCCAGGCAGCCGCGGTTCCCGCAGCGGCAGACCGGGCCGGATTCGTCGAGGGTGATGTGCCCGATCTCGCCCGCCGTGCCGCCCGGGCCGCGGTAGATCTGACCGTTGATCACCAGCCCGGCACCGACGCCGCTGGCCACCTTGATGTAGGCGAGGTCTTTCACTCCCCGCCCGCTCCCCCATACGAGTTCACCGAGGGCCCCGAGGTTGGCGTCGTTGTCCACGTACACGGGCACGCCGAGGCGCCGCGAGAGCTCCTCGCGCGGGTTGATCCCGGCCCAGCCCGGCAGGATGGCGGTCGAACCGAGGGTCCCGGACTCCACGTCGATCGGGCCGGGGACGCCGAGGCCGACGCCGATGGCCTTGTCCAGGCTCACCCCGATGCCCGCGATCAGCCGTCCGACCAGCGCTTCCGCCCGGTCGAAGCCGTCCACCCAGGAGGCGTCCACGTCCAGCGGCTCGGCCTCCTCGGCCAGCACCTGGTGGGCGAGGTTGCCGACGGCCACCCGCAGGTGCGTGTGGCCGAAGTCCACGCCGATGACGATGCCCGCGTCGCCGCTGAGCGACACGCTGCGGGCCCGCCGGCCGCCCGCCGAGGTGTCGGTGACCTCGACGGTCCCGCCCTCCTTGAGCTCACGGACGATGTTGGAGACCGTGGCCGCCGACAGTCCGGTCGTGCGGGCGATCTCCGCCTGGGTCAGCGAACCCGCGAGCCGCACCGCTCGCACGACCCGTTCGAGATTCGCGCGATGCAGCGAGGACTGCGATCCGGGAGTCTGCACGACTCATCCACTCCTGCCCATAAGCGACGGCCAGCCGTCGCCCCCCGGCCGGGGGAACGGCTTCGCGCTCCGAGACCCCGGCGTCTCTCCAACTTGTGAACCTTAAGTCGAGCCTTTGCGCATCCAGACGTCAAGAGGCTGACACAGCACCAAACCGTCACGATCAACCACAAGAGGGAGAGAACGGTCGTCGAGATCGTGTTACGGTCGCTGAGGCGCCGGTCCTCTGCGGCCTTACGGCCGGACCGCGCCCCGTCATGACAGCGCGATGCGAGGAGGTGTTCGGGATGAGTCCCGATCGAAGTCCTTGCCGCGCTCTCGCCCTCGTCGGCTGATCTGTCGATCTGCTGATCAATCGGCTTTCCCTGAGCGCGCACGGCCGCGGTGATCCACCGCGCCTCCGTGCGTTTCGCGTTTCCGGCTCTCCCCCTTCCTTCCGCATGTCCTGATCCTTCTGTCAGGCATACGTCATCCATGCCCTCGGCGCATCCCGGGCCCGTCCGCGGCACCGTGCGCCGACCCATGATCACTCCACGTGACCGGGCGGCTTCGCGCTGCCCGGACGCCGTGGAGGGAGGTATTCGTCATGACCATGCTCGCCCCTCGTACTCCCGCGAAGCTCGCGCCGCCGGGCCGGACCCGCCGCGAGCGCAAGGCCGCCGAGCTGGAGTCCCGTACCCTCCTCGTCGGCGAGCGCCTCGCCGGTCTCAGCACCCGCCCGGGCACCCACGCACTGCAGTCCGTGGACGCCTCCCGCAACGGCCTCACCCACGCCGAGGCGGCGCTGCGCCTGGAGCGGCACGGCCGCAACGCCGTCGCCCAGGACCGCGCCCCGCTCTGGTTCGTCCAGCTGGGCAAGGCGTACTGGAACCCCTTCATCGGCGTCCTGGCCTTCCTGGCCGCCGTCATGTACTGGCAGGACCCGGCGGACCCGGGCGTCGTCATCCTCTCCGTGATGATGGGCATCAGCGGGCTGCTGCGCTTCTGGCAGGAATACCGCTCGGGCCGCGCCGCCGACGCGCTGAGGAAGCTCGTCACCACCACCTGCGCGGTCCAGCGCCGGGCCGGCAGCGGCTCCGGGCCCACCACCTTCGAAGTGCCGATGGACCAGGTGGTCCCGGGTGACGTGGTCAAGCTGGCGGCCGGCGATCTGATCCCGGCCGACCTGCGGCTGATCGCCTCCAAGGACCTGATGGTCAGCCAGGCCGCGCTGTCGGGCGAGTCCCTGCCGGTCGCCAAGGCCGACACGCGGACGGAGGACCTCGGCCGGCAGAGCACCACGGACCCGGTCGAGGCCGACAACCTGTGCCTGATGGGGACCTCGGTCACCTCCGGCACCGCCACCGGCGTCGTCGTCGCCACCGGCGCCGACACCTACTTCGGCTCGATGGCCGGCTCGCTGGTCGGCGAGCGCCCGCAGACCAACTTCGACAACGGCGTGCGCAAGGTCAGCTTCCTGCTGATCCGCTTCATGCTGGTGATGGTCCCGGTGGTCTTCATGGTCAACGGCCTCACCAAGGGCGACTGGAACGAAGCCTTCCTCTTCGGTATCGCCGTCGCGGTCGGCCTGACCCCCGAGATGCTGCCGATGGTGGTCTCCGCCAACCTGGCCCGCGGCGCGGTCGCCATGTCCCGGCGCAAGGTGGTCGTCAAGCGGCTCAACGCCATCCAGAACCTGGGCGCCATGGACGTGCTCTGCACCGACAAGACCGGCACCCTCACCGAGGACCGGATCGTCCTGGACCGCTACCTGGACGTGCACGGCGACGAGGACGACGAGGTGCTGGAGTACGGCTACCTCAACTCGCGCTACCAGACCGGCCTGAAGAACCTGATGGACCAGGCGGTCATCGACCGCGTGGGCGAGGCCGAGGAGGTTGTCGTCGACGCACGGTTCTCGATGGTCGACGAGATCCCCTTCGACTTCGCCCGGCGGCGGATGTCCGTGGTCCTGGGCCGCAACAGCATCGTGGGCGACCCCGGCCGCTCCGACCACGTCATGATCACCAAGGGTGCGGTCGAGGAGGTCCTGGACCTCTGCACGCACATGACCGACCGCGGCGAGACTGTCGAGCTGACCGGGCAGCTGCGCCGGCACGTCACCCGCATCGCCGAGGACAACAACCGCAAGGGCCTGCGGGTCCTGGCCGTCGCCACCCGCACGATCGCCGCGCCGCGCGACACCTACACGGTCGCCGACGAGGACGGGCTGACGCTGATCGGCTTCCTCGCCTTCCTCGACCCGCCGAAGGCCGACGCCGCCCGGGCCCTGCAGGGCCTGGCCGACAAGGGCATCGCGGTCAAGGTCGTCACCGGCGACAACGACCTGGTGGCCGCCCGGGTCTGCGCCGACGTCGGCATCGACGTGGGCCACGTGGTGCTCGGCTCCGAGATCGACGGCCTCGACGAGCCGGCGCTGCGCGCACTGGCCGCCCGTACGACGGTCTTCGCCAAGGTCAACCCGGTCCAGAAGGCCCGTATCGTGCGGGCCCTGCAGGCCGGCGGACACACCGTCGGGTTCCTCGGCGACGGCATCAACGACGCGGCCGCGCTGCGCGACTCCGACGTCGGCATCTCGGTCGACACCGCCGTCGACATCGCCAAGGAGTCGGCGGACATCATCCTGCTGGAGAAGGACCTGACCGTCCTGGAGCAGGGCGTGGAACAGGGCCGGACCACCTTCGGCAACACGATCAAGTACATCAAGATGACGGCGTCGTCGAACTTCGGCAATGTCTTCTCGGTGCTGGTGGCGAGCGCCTTCATCCCCTTCCAGCCGATGCTCGCGATCATGCTGCTGGTGCAGAACCTGGTCTACGACATCTCCCAGCTGGCGACGCCCTGGGACCGGATGGACGAGGAGTACCTGCGGCGGCCCCGCAACTGGGACGCCAAGGGCATCTTCCGCTTCATGGTGACCATCGGCCCCGTCAGCTCCGTCTTCGACATCTCGATGTTCCTGATCATGTGGAACGTCTTCGGCGCCAACAGCGAGGCCGGTGCGTCGCTCTTCCAATCCGGCTGGTTCATCGAGGGCCTGCTCTCGCAGACCCTGGTCGTCCACATGATCCGTACCCGCAAGATCCCCTTCGTCCGGTCCCGCGCCTCCTGGCCGGTGATGGCGATGACGGTCCTCGCGGTGCTGACCGGCCTGTACCTGCCGTTCTCCCCCCTGGCCGCCCCGCTGGGCTTCGTGGCCCTGCCGGCGAGCTACTTCCCGTGGCTGATCGGCGTGCTGCTCGCGTACTGCACGCTCACCCAGCTCGTGAAGACCTGGTACATCCGCACGTTCAACACCTGGCTCTAGGAAGCCCGCCCGAGCCGGGCCGGCCGGGCCGCGCGCTACTTGAGGGTGGCGGAGGTCAGGCCGGCCTGGATCTGCCGCTGGAAGGACAGGTAGACCGCCAGCATCGGGATGATCGCGATGGTGGCTCCGGCGAACAGCACCGGCAGGTCGGTCTCGTAGCCCATCTGGTACTGGAGCTGGACGAGCCCCTGCGTGAGCATGTAGCGCTCGGGCTCGCCGCTCGTCTGCGGCTGCATCAGCACGGCGGGCAGGATGTACTGGTTCCACTGGCCCAGCACGTTGAAGATCCCGACGCTGATCAGGCCGGGCTTGGCCATCGGCAGCATCACCTGGAAGAAGATCCGGGTGTCGGAGGCCCCGTCGATGACCGCCGCCTCGTGGATGGCCGTGGGCAGCGTCCGGAAGAAGGAGTGCATGAAGAAGACGGTGAACGGCATCGAGTAGGCGACGTACACCAGGATCAGACCCTGGTAGGTGTTCAGCATGTCGAAGCGCTTGACCATGAAGAACAGCGGTACGAGCGCCAGGAACACCGGGAACATCGCCCCGCTGACGAAGAAGTAGTAGATGACCCGGTTGCCCTTGAAGGGGTAGCGGGCCAGTACGTACGCGGCCATCGAGCCGAACAGCATGGTCAGCGGCACCGAGAAGACGAGCACGACGAGGGTGTTGGCGAAGTAGCCGCCGATGCCCTTGTCCCAGGCCCGGCCGAAGGCGTCGAAGTGCCAGTTGGCGGGCCAGCTGAGGGCCGAGCCGCCGATCTGGGCGTCGGTCTTGAAGGCGCCGAGCGCGAGCCAGATCAGCGGAAGCACGATCATTATCGCCCAGAGGACGAGGAACCCGTGCGAGAAGACGTTGAGGACCACGCCCTCGGAGCGGCGCTCGTCCCCCTCCCCCGTCCGGCCGGGCTTCCCGGACCGCTCCGCGGCCTTGTCGCCCGGATCCTTGATCACTGTGGTCTGTGCAGCCATCGTGGAACTCCGCTCAGAACTCGATGCGCTCGCGGCGGGTGGCACGCAGCGTGATGACGGACAGGATCATGGTCAGGACGAGCATGACCACGCCCATGGCGCAGGCGTAGCCGCTCTTGCCGAAGTACAGGAAGTTGCGCATCAGCACCGTCGCCATGACCTCGCTGTGGTGGTCGGGTCCGCCGCCGAACTGGCCCGAGGTCATGGTCGACACGAGGACGAACATGTCCATCGCGGCAATGCCCAGGTAGACCGCGGAGGTCTGCACAGAATCCCACAGCAGGGGCAGCGTGACCTTGAAGAAGGTCTGGGCGCGTCCGGCGCCGTCGAGCAGGGCGGCCTCGTAGATGTCCTTGGGGACGGACTGCATGGCCGCCGAGAACAGCACGAGGTAGAAGCCGACGCCGTGCCAGACGACCACGAACAGCAGGCACCAGAGCACGAAGTTGGGCTCGTTGAGCCACTCGACGGGGTGCTGTGCGGAGATCAGGCCGGTCTTGACGAGGAAGCCGTTGAGCAGGCCTCCCTCGTCGCTGCGGTAGATCGCGCCGAACAAGACGGCGAGGATGGCGAGGGAGAGGACCTGCGGGAAGAAGTAGACGATCTTGTAGAAGCGCGAGCCGCCGACGCCCTGCACGCCGCCCGCCCCGCTGCGCCCTCCCGCGTTCACCATGAAGGCGAAGAAGAGGGCGAGCAGGATGGTGATCACCGGGACGAACACCAGGAGCAGCAGGTTGTGCCAGAGCGCGCCGCGGAAGACCTCGTCCTGCAGCAACGTCGCGTAGTTGTCCAGGCCGACGAAATCGAACGTCGGGGACTGCCCCGTCCAGTTGGTGAAGGAATAGCCGAACGTCTGCACGTACGGCCAGATGACGAAGGTCAAGTACAGCGCGAGGGGCGCGAAGAGGAAGCCGGTGATGAAACCGGCCCTCCCCCTGCTCCGGGCTACGTGGCTCATGGTGTCCGTCCCTGCGGTGTCAGCTGCGGCGGTTGTTCTTGGCGTTCGGGTCCTTGGCCGCCTTGTCTACCGCAGCCTGGGCCCGCTTGATCCACTCCTTTGGCTGGATCCGCTGCGCCATCAGCTCATTGGACGCGTTCTGGATCTCCGTGTCCATTTCGCTGTACCAGTCGGGGTAGCGGTAGCTGAAGGTGTTGGTGCCCGCGGCCTTGAGCGCGTCCACCGCGGACTGGGTGCCCGGCCGAAGTTTGACGCTCGGGTCCACGCCGTCCTTGACGACGGTGAGCGAGTTGGCCTGCTGGGCGAAGATCGTCGACCATTCGCGGGAGAGCATGGAGCGGAGGAACTCCAGGCCTCCGGCCTTGTTGGCGGCCTTCTCGGGGACGATGAAGGGCTCGTCGACGCCGGCCCGGATGGCCTCGAAGGGCAGCTTGCTGTCGGCGAGCAGGGGCATCGGCAGGAACTTCATGTCGAAGTCCTCCGGGGTCTGCTTCAGCTGCTCGTTCTCCAGCCAGGAGCCGGAGGGGATGAAGGCGGCCTTGTACTGGTTCCAGGCGGTCTGGGACTCCGTGTGGGTGAGGCCGTTGGTGCCGGGCATCAGCAGGCCCTTCTCCACCACCTCGTAGACAGCCTCGACCGCGGCGAGGGCGGCCGGGTTGCCCTCGAACGCGTTCGGCTCGAGGTGGTCGATCGCCTTCATGGCGTCCAGACCGCCCTTCTTGGCGATCAGGTCCATGATGACCACGTTGATGTAGTACGGGTACTTCCCCTGGTGGGCGAGGCCGCCGATGCCCGCCTCCTTGGCCTTGGTGCAGACGGCCAGGAACTCGTCCCAGGTCTTCGGCGGCGTCCAGCCCTTCTCCTTGAAGAGCTTGCCGGAGTACCAGAAGCCGAACACGGCGTACACGTACTTCAGCGTGACGAACTTGCCGCCCAGCATGCCCTGTTCGACGGCTCCGGCGACCAGGGTGTCGCGGACCTTCTTGGTCGGGTCGTCGAGGGAGGGCGCGTCGAGCACGGCGGTGAGGTCGGCCAGCTGGTTGCCCTTGGCGAGGACGTCCAGCTTGATCTGCTGGGCGCCCGAGTCGTCGACGACGTCCGGCGGGTTGCCGCCGTTGAAGCGCGGCTGGAGCTTCGCGGTGATCTCCTGGGTGCCCAGGTGGGAGCTGGTGGTGCCCCACTTCTTGTCGAAGGCGGCCTCCCAGGCCTTGGCGTAGTCGTCGCCGAACCCGCCCTTGAAGACGACGACGTCCAGCTTGCTGCCCTTGGCGACGCCGAAGGGGTTCTCCTTGGAGACGACGCCCTTGTCGGGGCCCTTCGTGCTCTGCTCGCCGCCGGAGGCGCAGGCGGACAGGAAGCTCATCGTCGGCACCGTGATCAGTCCGAGTGCTGCCGAGCGCTTGATCAGATCACGGCGCCCGAGGCCCTCACCAGTGGATCCCATGCTCATGTCCTCGCCTTCGTCAGAAGTGTGAAGGAGGCCGGGACGGCACGGCGGTTGCCGTACGTGCGGTCATCACCGCAGGTCCCCGCCCATCCCCCCGGTCCGGGCCGCTCGTCGCGCGATGATCCGGACGGGCACAGGTATAGTCCACTTCCGCTCACGTGAGCAAGATCATGCACACGGATGGCGGTCAGCTTTTCCGAGTTGAGACCTGGCCGTCACCTGCGCCGGCCGCCGGAAAGGCGGAAGGGCCGCATCCCCTTGGCGGGGATGCGGCCCTCTGGCGCCGGTGGAACCGGCCCGCGGTGGTGCTTAGCCGCGGATCAGGTTGCGCAGCACGTACTGCATGATGCCGCCGTTGCGGTAGTAGTCCGCCTCACCCGGCGTGTCGATGCGGACGACCGCGTCGAACTCCACGCCCGTGTCGGTGGTGACCTTGACGGTGCGCGGGGTGGTGCCGTTGTTCAGCTCCTCCACACCGGTGAAGGCGAAGGTCTCCTCGCCGGTGAGGCCCAGGGAGGCCGCCGTGGCGCCCTCGGGGAACTGCAGGGGCAGGACGCCCATGCCGATCAGGTTGGAGCGGTGGATGCGCTCGTAGGACTCGGCGATGACGGCCTTGACGCCGAGCAGCGCGGTGCCCTTGGCCGCCCAGTCGCGGGAGGAGCCGGAGCCGTACTCCTTGCCCGCCAGGATGACCAGCGGGATGCCGGCGGCCTGGTAGTTCTGCGAGGCGTCGTAGATGAAGGAGACCGGCGCGCCCTCGACGGTGAAGTCGCGGGTGAAGCCGCCCTCGGTGCCCGGCGCGATCTGGTTGCGCAGGCGGATGTTGGCGAACGTACCGCGGATCATGACCTCGTGGTTGCCGCGGCGGGAACCGTACGAGTTGAAGTCGCGGCGCTCGACGCCGTGCTCCGTGAGGTACTTGCCGGCCGGGGTGTCGGCCTTGATCGCACCGGCCGGGGAGATGTGGTCGGTGGTGACCGAGTCGCCCAGCTTCGCCAGCACGCGGGCGCCGGCGATGTCGGAGACCGGGGTGGTCTCCATCGTCATGCCCTCGAAGTAGGGGGGCTTGCGGACGTAGGTGGACTGCGGGTCCCACTCGAACGTGTTGCCGGTCGGGATCGACAGCGCCTGCCACTGGGCGTCGCCCGCGAAGACGTCCTGGTAGGACTTGCTGAACATGTCCTCGCCGATGGCGTTCGCCACGACGTCGTTGACCTCGGCCTCGGAGGGCCAGATGTCCTTGAGGAAGACCGGGTTGCCCTCGGTGTCGATGCCGATGGCCTCGGTGGTGATGTCCACCTTCATGGAGCCCGCGATGGCGTACGCGACGACCAGCGGCGGGGAGGCCAGGTAGTTCATCTTGACGTCGGGGTTGATGCGGCCCTCGAAGTTGCGGTTGCCGGAGAGCACCGAGGTGACCGCGAGGTCGTGCTCGTTGATCGCCTTCGAGATCTCCTCGTCCAGCGGACCGGAGTTGCCGATGCAGGTGGTGCAGCCGTACCCGACGAGGTTGAAGCCCATCTTGTCGAGGTACGGGGTCAGGCCGGCCTTGTCGAAGTAGTCGGTGACGACCTTCGAGCCCGGGGCCAGGGTGGTCTTGACCCACGGCTTGCGGGACAGGCCCTTCTCGACCGCCTTCTTGGCCACGAGCGCCGCGGCGACCATGACGTAGGGGTTCGAGGTGTTGGTGCAGGAGGTGATCGCGGCGACGGTGACGGCGCCGTGGTCGATCTCGAAGGAGGAGCCGTCGGCCAGGGTGACCAGCGTCGGGCGGGTCGGCACGCCGTCGGTGGCGGCCGGGGCGTCGGAGGCCGGGAAGGACTCCTTGCCCGCCTCGTCGTCGTCCTCGACGTAGTTGCGCACGTCCTGGGCGAACTGCTCGGCGGCGTTGGCGAGGACGATGCGGTCCTGCGGGCGCTTCGGGCCGGCGATGGAGGGGACGACCGTGGAGAGGTCGAGCTCCAGCTTCTCGGAGAAGTCCGGCTCGGCGGCCGGGTCCAGCCACAGCCCCTGCTCCTTGGCGTACGCCTCGACGAGCGCGACCTGCTGGGCGTCGCGGCCGGTCAGGCGCAGGTACTTCAGCGTCTCGTCGTCGATCGGGAAGATCGCGGCGGTCGAGCCGAACTCCGGCGACATGTTGCCGATGGTGGCGCGGTTCGCGAGGGAGGTGGCGGCGACGCCCTCACCGTAGAACTCGACGAACTTGCCGACGACACCGTGCTTGCGCAGCATCTCGGTGATGGTCAGCACCAGGTCGGTGGCGGTGGTGCCGGTCGGCAGCTCGCCGGTCAGCTTGAAGCCCACGACGCGCGGGATCAGCATGGAGACCGGCTGGCCGAGCATCGCGGCCTCGGCCTCGATGCCGCCGACGCCCCAGCCCAGCACGCCCAGGCCGTTGACCATGGTGGTGTGCGAGTCGGTGCCGACGAGGGTGTCGGGGTACGCCTGGCCGTTGCGGACCATGACGGTGCGGGCCAGGTGCTCGATGTTGACCTGGTGGACGATGCCGGTGCCCGGCGGGACGACCTTGAAGTCGTCGAAGGCGGTCTGGCCCCAGCGCAGGAACTGGTAGCGCTCCTTGTTGCGGCCGTACTCCAGCTCGACGTTCTGCGCGAAGGCGTCCTTCGTGCCGAACTTGTCGGCGATGACCGAGTGGTCGATGACCATCTCGGCGGGCGAGAGCGGGTTGATCTTCGCCGGGTCGCCGCCGAGGGCCTTCACGGCCTCGCGCATGGTGGCGAGGTCCACGACGCAGGGGACGCCGGTGAAGTCCTGCATGATCACGCGGGCCGGCGTGAACTGGATCTCCTCGCTGGGCTGGGCCTGGGAGTCCCAGTTGCCGAGCGACCGGATGTGGTCGGCGGTGATGTTCGCGCCGTCCTCGGTACGGAGCAGGTTCTCCAGCAGGACCTTCAGGCTGTAGGGAAGGCGCGCGGCGCCCTCGACCTTGTCCAGCCGGAAGATCTCGTAGGACTCGTCGCCCACCTGCAGCGTGCTGCGGGCGTCGAAGCTGTTCGCCGACACGACAGTCTCCTTCATGCATGAATTTCGCGCGTATGACCGCATCCTGCCGCCACGCCCCTTGGCCAATCCGCTAAGGTAAGGCTAAGTTAGGTAACCCTTACCAGCGAGGGCGGCTGCGGTTCGCCTTCGGCAGATATCTCGATGTCGAGATAACTCTAGTACATGTCCGGGGGCAGGGACGAGGCACGCACCCGTAGCGATGCGGGGACGGTGCGCTGTCCCGGTGATTCCGCATGCCCGGATTCGATCCGCATGACCAGCGCGGACACCGCCACCTCGGCAATCCGTTCGGGGTTGAGGGTGACAGTGGTCACGGGAGGTTCACCCGCCGCGTACCCCGGGTCCTCGCTCGCACACACCAGCAAGAGGCCTCCGGGCGTACGGATTCCATGGCGCGCGGCGGCTGCCAGCACCTGGCGGCCGCCCGGATCGTAGAGGCTGTAGACGGCGTCGGGGCGGCCCGGCGCGGCGAAGGCGCGGTCGAAGGCGCGGCCCTGGGCGTCCTCGGGATGGAAGGGGATCACGAGCGGGCGTTGACCGCGCTGCGAGCACCAGTGCGTGTAGGCGGAGGTGACGGCGGCCGTGTAGCACTCCCGGCCGAAGGCGGAATGCAGGGCCGTGCGGCGGGCCCCGGAGGCGGCGAGGTGGTCGAGCACCTCGCGGGTGGTGGCCTCGTGGTCGTTGTCCACCCACACGTCGTCGGGCCGGGGGTCGGCGGGCCGCCCGTCGAAGACCACGGGCAGGCCGCGCGCCCGCAGGGCCCGGAGCACCGGATCGCCCTCCGGGCTGTCGAGCAGCAGCATCCCGTCGACCGCGAGGGTGTGCCACAGGGGCTCCGCCGCGCGGTCGGCGGGCAGGCTGGTCAGGGCGTAGCCGTGGGAGTGGGCGACGGAGGTGGCGGCGGTGAGCAGCCGGGAGAAGTAGGCCACACCCGCGAAGTCCCAGGCCCAGTCGGCATGGGTGGTGACGGCGAAGCCGAGGGTGCGGGTGCGGGCGCCCCGGTGGGTGCCGTAGCCGAGGGCGGCGGCCAGCTCCCGGACCCGGCGGCGGGTGCCGTCGCCGAGGCGGCCGGTGCCGTTGAGGGCGTGCGAGACGGTCGCGGTGGAGACCTCCGCGGCGCGCGCGATGTCGGCGATGGTCGGTCCGGGCACGCGGGCCATCGTACGGATTCCGTCGTTCGGGGCGGGTTCTGGTTACGGGGTTAATCAAAGAGTGTCCTGGCCACATCGACGATCGGATGGGCCATGACGCCTTCTTCTCCTTCTTCCCTGTCCCGAAGGGGGCTGCTCGCGGCGGCCGGGGCCGCCGGGGCCGCGGGCCTCCTCGGCGCGGCGGCCGGCAGCGCCTCGGCTGCGCCGCCCGGCGGGCGCGGCCCGGCCGCCCTGGTCATCCACAACGCGCGGGTGTTCGGCGGGGCCGGGCGGGGCCGGCCGGCCGAGGCGGTGGCCGTGGGCCGGGACGGGAGGATCCTGGCCGCCGGGGAGGGCCCGGCGCTGCGCCGGTTCGTGGGCCGGGACACCGAGGTGGTGGACGCGGGCGGCAACACCGTGATGAGCGGCATCCACGACGGGCACGTGCACCCGCTGGGCGCCGGCGACCGCTCGCTGCGGCCGTCGCTGCAAGGGGCGGAGACCACCGAGGCCGAACTGCGCGAGATCCTCACCGGGTTCCTGGCCGACACCGACACCGACACCGGGACCGGGGGTGCGCGGGCGGAACCGGACCGCTGGCTGGTGGTGGAGGACTGGAATCCGGTCGGGCTGCTGCCGACGGGCACCGTCCCGCACCACTCGATGCTGGACGCGCTGGCGACCCGCCGCCCGATCGCCCTGGTCGGCGGTGACGGGCACAACCTGTGGGTCAACCAGCGGGCGCTGGACGTCGCCGGGATCACGTCGGCCACCCCCGACCCGGCGGGCGGCCAGGTCGTGAAGGGGCCGGACGGGCAGCCGACGGGTGTGCTCAAGGACGACGCGCAGGGCCTGGTCAAGCGGCACATCCCCGAGCCCTCCCGGGCCGAACTGGTCGCGGCCTGCGCCCGCGTACTGGACCTGGCTGCCGCCTCCGGGATCACCACGATGATGGACGCCCTGGTCGGGCGGCACGAGCTGGAGCTCTACCAGGCCCTGGCGGAGGCCGGGAAGCTGCCGCAGCGGATCGTGCCCGCGATCCGGCTGGACGCCGAGCAGGCCAAGGACCCGGCGGGCGCGCTGGAGTACGCGCGGGCGCTGCGGCGGGAGTTCGAGGGCGTGCCCGGACTGCGCTTCGGGATGGTCAAGGTGTTCCTGGACGGGGTGATCGAGTACCCGGCGCAGACCGCCGCGCTGCTGGAGCCGTATCTGGACGGAAGCGGCAAACCAAGCCAGAACCGCGGGGAGCTGTACACCTCGGCGGCCGAATACGGCAGGCTGACCGCGGCCTTCAACCGGGCGGGCTGGCAGATGCACGCGCACGGGCTGGGCGACCGGGCGGTGCGCACGGCCCTCGACGGGTACGCGTACGCGCGCCGGGCCACCGGGCAGCGCGACCCGCGCAACGCCGTCGCCCACCTGCAGCTCGTGGACCCGGCCGACCTGCGGCGGTTCGCGCAGCTGGGGGTGGCGGCCTGCATGCAGCTCCAGTGGGCGGCGCAGGACACGTGGACGATGGAGGCGCTGCTGCCGTACATCGGGCCCGGGCGGCACCGGTGGATGTACCCGGCGCGCAGCCTGGAGAAGGCGGGCGCCCGGCTGGCGGGCGGCTCCGACTGGCCGGTGGACGCGCTCCAGGTGTGGAACCAGCTCCGTACGGCGATCGACCGGCAGGGCGCCGAGCGCGAGGGCGGGCTGTACCCGGAACTGGAGGGCCTGGGCCGCACGTCGGCCCTGCGGATGCACACGGCGGGCACGGCCTGGCAGCTGCGCCAGGAGGGGCTGACGGGCACGGTGGAGCAGGGCAAGGCCGCGGATCTCGTGATATTGGACCGGGACGTGACCCGCTGCCCGGTGGCCGACATCAGCGGCACGGAGGTACGGATGACCCTGGTCGGCGGCCGGGTGGTGCACGACGCGCGGTCCGCGACGGGCCGGGCGGCTGCGGCGCGTCTCGAACGGGCGGGATCCGGGCCGCGCCCGGCCTCGTACACGGCGGTGCACGGCGGCCGGCACCGCGCGTGCGGGTGCGGAGGCGGTTCCTGACCGGGGGCTGCCCCGGGGGCTGCCCCGGGGGCTGCCGGGGCGGCCGCCGGGGCAGGCCTCCGTACACGCGCGGCGATGGTCCACTGATAGGCCAAATGGTGCAGACTGCTGCAAATGACACCATGCGCACACCAGCCCCACCGCGGGATCTGACGGTCGGTAACACCCGTTCGGCCTACCCCGCGCGATCAACATCTCATATCTGAGATACGGTGCAGCCATGGCAGACGACTACCTCGTACGCATCGGCAAGCTCATCCGTGACGCCCGGCAGCACCGGGGCTGGACACAGAGTCAGCTCGCGGACGCACTCGGCACCAGCCAGAGCGCCGTGAACCGGATCGAGCGCGGCAACCAGAACATCAGCCTTGAGATGATCGCCCGCATCGGCGAAGCGCTCGACAGCGAAATCGTCTCTCTCGGCTACGCCGGCCCGATGCACCTGCGCGTCGTCGGAGGCCGTCGGCTGTCCGGTGCCATCGACGTCAAGACGAGCAAGAACGCCTGTGTCGCCCTGCTGTGCGCCTCGTTGCTCAACAAGGGCCGTACGGTGCTGCGGCGCGTCGCCCGCATCGAGGAGGTCTACCGCCTCCTCGAGGTCCTCGGCTCCATCGGCGTCCGCACCCGCTGGATCAACGACGGCGTGGACCTCGAGCTGATCCCGCCGGCCCGCCTGGACATGGAGGCGATGGACGCGGACGCGGCGCGCCGGACCCGGAGCATCATCATGTTCCTGGGCCCCCTGCTGCACCGCATGGACCAGTTCCGCCTCCCCTACGCGGGCGGCTGCGACCTCGGCACCCGCACCATCGAGCCGCACATGATCGCCCTGCGCCGCTTCGGCCTGGACATCACCGCGACCGAGGGCATCTACCACGCACAGGTCGCGACCGGGGTCTCCCCCGACCGCCCGATCGTGCTGACCGAGCGCGGGGACACGGTCACCGAGAACGCCCTGCTGGCCGCCGCCCGGCACGACGGCGTCACGGTCATCCGCAACGCCTCCTCCAACTACATGGTCCAGGACCTGTGCTTCTTCCTGGAGGCGCTGGGCGTCAGGGTCGACGGCATCGGCACCACCACCCTGACCGTCCACGGCATCCCGAACATCGACGTGGACGTGGACTACTCCCCCTCCGAGGACCCGGTCGAGGCGATGAGCCTGCTCGCCGCCGCGGTGGTCACGGAGTCGGAGCTGACCATCCGCCGGGTCCCGATCGAGTTCATGGAGATCGAGCTCGCGGTCCTGGAGGAGATGGGCCTGGACCACGACCGCTCCGCGGAGTACAGCGCCGACAACGGCCGCACCCGCCTGGTCGACCTCACGGTGCGCCCGTCCAAGCTCGAAGCCCCGATCGACAAGATCCATCCGATGCCGTTCCCCGGGCTGAACATCGACAACGTCCCGTTCTTCGCGGCCATCGCCGCCGCGGCCCAGGGCCAGACCCTGATCCACGACTGGGTCTACGACAACCGCGCCATCTACCTCACCGACCTCAACCGCCTCGGCGGCCGCCTCCAACTCCTGGACCCCCACCGGGTCCTGGTCGAGGGCCCCACCCGCTGGCGCGCGGCAGAGATGATGTGCCCCCCGGCCCTGCGCCCGGCGGTGGTCGTCCTCCTCGCGATGATGGCAGCGGAGGGCACCTCGGTGCTCCGCAACGTCTACGTCATCAACCGCGGCTACGAGGAACTGGCCGAGCGCCTCAACTCGGTGGGCGCCCAGATCGAGATCTTCCGCGACATCTAAGACGGTTCGAAGGAAAGCCCCGCACCCTATCTGACCTGCGAAATCGCGAGTCAGATGGGGTGCGGCGGTGTCTGTGGGGCTTCTCCGGGTCCTTGGTCGCTTCCTGGTCGGAAGAGCGCAGGGGTTGTGCCCCTGCCGACCTGCGACCTGCCTGAAGGGGCAGCGGGGTCCGCCCCCGGCGACGGCCGAACGTCCCTGGCGGCGGCGGGGCGCGGCCGGAACGATGAGCGGGCATTCGGTTCATGCAGTGCCGGAGAGGAACCCCACCCCGTGACCAACAGCGCCACCCCGTCCCGGCCGATCAGCGGCACCTGTGCCGACTGCGGAGCCGCGACATCGTCGGACCACACATTCTGCGCGGAGTGCGGCACCTTCCTCGACTGGTCGGCCGAGCCGGACGGCGGGCCGGAGCCGGACGGCGGGCCGAGGCCCCCGGCCGGCCGGACCCGGCCCGGCGGTACCGCAGACGCCGGGGCGGACAGCGCGCGGGACAGCGAACCGGACACCACCGAGATCCCTCCGGTCCAGGAGAGCCCGTCGCTGGTCTCCGAGCGCGCACGTGCGCTGATCGTTCCCGTCGAGGAACCCGCCGCGGCGGCCGACCCGGCGGTCTCCCCCGTACGTCCCGGCCGTCCGGAGGACGAGCGGCCCCGGGTCCGTACGTCCGGGGACGACGTGGTCCAGGACGGCACCGAATGCCGCTGGTGTGCCACGCTCAACGCGCCGGAGCGGCGATTCTGCCGGCGCTGCGGCGCCCAGTTCGCCACCGCCGGCGAGCCGGGCGGCGCGCCCGCTCCGTGGTGGCGGAGGCTGCGGAGCCGGGACGGCGAGCCGCGGTGGGCCGGGCAGCGTCCGCGTCCCTTCCGCGGCCTCGGCCGCGGCGGCACGGCGGCCCTCACCGTGCTCGTCGTCCTCGTGGTGCTCGTCGCGTCCCTCGTGTGGGGCGGTCGCGCCCTGGACGCGGTCACCGCACGGTTCGCCACCCGGGTGCCGATCGACCCCGTGTCGGTGTCCGCCTCCCGCTCCTATGCCGCGCACGGCCCCGAACTCACCGTCGACAAGGTCTCCAACTCCTGGTGGGGCACCGGCGTCGAGGGCGACAGTGCCGGCCAGTGGCTGGAGGCGGACTTCGGACGCCCGGTCCGACTGCTCGACCTGCTGGTCACCCCCGGCGCCGCCGCCGACCCCGCCCAACAGCTCACCCAGGCCCGCCCGCACGCCTTCAACGTCGTCCTCACCACCAGCGACGGGAAGACGGAGACCCGGCACTGCGAGCTCACCGCCGACGGCGCCCAGCGGGTCGCGCTCCGCGCCGACCGGGTGACCAAGGTGCGGATCGTGCTGCGCAGCGCTTACGGTGCCGCGGCCGGCAAGCAGGTGGCCGTCGCCGAACTGGAGTTCTTCGGCCGCAAGGGCTCGGGGACGCTGTGATCCACGAGGTGGACGAGGCCCTCGCGGAACTCCTCGGGGACGAGGTCCTCGGAGCGGGCGGCATCGAGGTCCTCTTCGACGCACCCACCCGTGAATGGGCCGCCCGGCGCAACGCGCCGACCGTCAACGTGTTCCTGTACGACATCCGCGAGGACCTCGCCCGCCGCGAACACGGCCGGCGCCGGGAGTACGGGGTTCCCCGCGGCGAAACCGTCGCCGAGCACGCCCCGCCGCGCTGGTTCACCCTCTCCTACCTGGTCACCGTATGGACCAAGCGGCCCCAGGACGAGCACCGGCTGCTGTCAGCGCTCCTCTCCGGGCTGATCGCCCGCAACGCCCTGGAACCGGACCGGCTGCGCGGCCGGCTCGCCGAGCTCGGCCTGCCTCTGCCGTACACGGTGGCCTGCCCGGCCGGCGAGCACCGCTCCCTCTCCGACATCTGGTCCGCACTGGGCGGGGAACTCAAGCCTTCTCTGGACCTCGTCGTCACCGCCCCCGTCGCCGGCACCCGCCGACTGCCTGCCGCCCTGGTCACCGACGCCCTCGTCCTCGATCTCGGCGGGGTGGAGGAGAGCGGCCCGTCCGAGACCCGCCGCCTCCGCTACGAGAGCGAGCCCGAGCGGTCAACGCGCCCGGCCGAGCCCGTGGGGGCGCGGCGGGTCCGCGGCGGCGCCGGACGCCCCGGCACCGGTCAGGCCTCGCCCGGGGGGATCAAGAGGTCGGGGCGGTGAGCCGCCGCGTCGCCGTGCTCGACCTCGCACACCGCCTGGAAATCCTCGGGCAGAACGTCCGCCGGGCGCTCGCCGCCCGCCGCGCCCTCGACCCGTCCCCCGACGACCCGCACCTCGGCCTCTACCTCTCCGCCGACGCCGCCGACCGGCTGCTGGACCGGCCGGCGGCCGCGGAATCCGCCGCCCCCGCCGACGACCCCGGTGCAGCCCCCGGCGCAGCCCCCGCGCCGGGCACGCCCTGCCTCCCGGAAGGACTGCCGCTCTCCCGGCTGGCAGCGCACTTCGCGCTCGACGCACTGGACGTCGAGCTGCTGCTCGTCGCGCTTCTCCCGGACGTGGACCAGCGGTTCGAGAAGCTGTACGGATACCTCAATGACGACCTCACCCGGCGGCGCGCCGGAGCCGCCCTCGCGTTCGAACTCCTCGGCCTCAGCCCCCTCGATGCCGACGCACGGCGCCGGCTCTCCCCCGGCTCCGCCCTGGTCGACGGCGGCCTGCTGGAAGTGGAGGAGCCCGAGCGGCCCTTCCTCAGCCGGTCCTTGCTCGTCCCCGACCGGATCGTCGCCCACCTGCTCGGAGACGACACCCCCGATGCCTGCCTGCACGGCCTGCTCTCCCTCAGCGCCGAGAGCTCCTCGGCGTCCGTGCCCGTGCTCGGTGCGGAGCGCCTCGCCGGGACGCTGAAGTCCGGTGTCCGGCTGGCCTACCTGCGCGAGCGGCCCGGCGGATCGGCCGCCGCCACGGCCGTCGCGGCGCTCGGCGCGGCCGGGATGCCGGCCTGCCGTCTGGACCTGACGGTGTTGGCGGCTTGTCCTCATCCGGAGCGGCTGCTGCAGGCCGCCGCCCGCGAGGCGCGGCTGCGCGGCGGCGGCCTGGTCGCCGGGCCCGCGGAGGCCCTCACCCAGCCGCTGTTGCGCGAGCTGACACGGCTGCCCGTCCCCGTCCTGGTCACCGGCAGCGGCGGCTGGGACCCGCAGTGGTCCGACCGGACCCCGCTGATCACCGACGCCGAGCCGTTCGCCACCGACGAGCGCGCCGCCCGGTTCCGTACCGCCCTCGAAGGCGCCGGCCTGGCACCGGACCTCGACCTCGCTGCCGCCGTCGCTCCGTACCACCTCACCCCCGACCAAGTGGGCCGTGCCGCCGCGGGTGCGTGCGCCCAGGCGCTGCTGGACGGCCCGGGCACGCCCGTCGCCGCCCGGCACGTACGCAGCGGCGTCCGCGCCCAGAACGCCGCGGGCCTGGAGCGCCTTGCCCGCCGTATCGAACCGGCCGTCGGCTGGTCCGACCTGGTCCTGCCCGACGCCACCCGACAGGAACTCGCCGAACTCGCCCTCCGCGCCCGTCACCGCGACCGGGTGCTCGGGGGCTGGCGGATGCGACCCGGCGGCGGGCGCGGGCGCGGAGTGATCGCCCTGTTCGCCGGTGACTCGGGCACCGGCAAGACGATGTCCGCCGAAGTCGTCGCCGGGGAGCTCGGCCTTGACCTGTACGTGGTGGAACTGTCCACCGTCGTCGACAAGTTCGTCGGCGAGACGGAGAAGAACCTGGAGCGCATCTTCACCGAGGCGGCCGGAGTCAACGGCATCCTGCTCTTCGACGAAGCCGACGCGGTCTTCGGCAAGCGCTCGGAGGTCAAGGACGCCCACGACCGCTACGCCAACATGGAGAGCGCCTACCTGCTCCAGCGGATGGAGTCCTTCGACGGGATCGCCGTCCTCACCACCAACCTCCGCGCCAACCTGGACGAGGCCTTCACCCGCCGCCTCGACGTCATCGTCGACTTCCCGGTCCCCGAGGCCGACCAGCGCCGTGCCCTGTGGGATCGCTGTCTGGGCACCGAGCTGCCCCGCGCCGACGATCTCGACCTCGCCTCCTGCGCCCGTTTCGAACTCGCCGGCGGCTCCATCCGCGCCTGCGCCGTCACCGCCGCCTACCTCGCCGCCGAGGCGGGCCGTCCGCTCACGACGGCCGACCTGGCGACCGCCGTACGGCGCGAGTACCGCAAGCTGGGACGGCTGGTGCTGCCGGAGGAGTTCGGGGCCTGGGCGCGGTGACGGCCCGGTCCGCACTGCAATCCGACAAGGAGTCTCACCATGCGCGCCCGCGACGAGCAACAGGAGCAGCACCCCGCCCAGCCGGCCAGGCCGCCGGCGGCCACGGGTCCGGCCGCCGCACTCCAACGCAGCCTCGGCAACGCCGCGGTGGTCCAGCTCATGGAGTCCGACCGCCACGTCCACGACCAGTCCTGCGGGCACTCGTCGGGCGCCACCCCGGTGCAGCGCTCGGCCGTCGAGGGGGTGCTGGGCAGCTCCGGCGGCAGCCTGCCGCAGACCATCCAGGCCAAGTACCAGGGTCACTACGGGGTCGACCTGTCCTCGGTCCGGGTCCACACCGGGCCGACGGCGAAGGCCGCCGCCGACAGCGTCGGCGCCAGCGCGTTCACCTCCGGCCGGGACATCGTCTTCGGCAGCGCATCGCCGACGGACGAACACGTGGTCAACCACGAGCTCAAGCACGTCGAACAGCAGGCCGCCGGCCCCGTCGCCGGCACCGACAACGGCTCGGGACTGCGGGTCAGCGACCCGTCGGACCGTTTCGAGCGCGAGGCCGAGAGCCATGCGCAGCGCGTGGTGTCGGCGCCTGTGCAGCGCGTCGGCGGGAGCACGGCGACGGCCCCCGCTCCCGGAGGCCGCCCGGCCACGCCGGCCGGCGCACGGGGAATCCAGCGGGCGGGTGGCCGGAGCGTCAACCCGCACGTCGACGGCAAGCAGACGCACGACAACTGGGAACTCACCGCTCACCACATCATTCCCCACTCCACGCTGACGAAGGCACTGGACCAGTTGAGCCCCGCGGACCGGGAGGCGATCCTCATCGAGGCGGTGCCCGACACCCTCACGTCCGCGATGCTCGGGCGCCTGGGGGCCAAGGGGAATCCGGAGACCATCAGGAAGAAACTGACGAACCCGGCGATGGCCGGGGATCAGGAATGCGCTCCGGGCGTCACGTGCGAGGAAGCCCGTCTGGCGTTCTTCGAATGGCAGGGAGGAAATCAGTTCCTCGGCCCGAACACCAGCATTCGGGCGGAGCCCGGAAAGAACAAGGACGACATCGACACCGACGGACGGTATTTCGTACCGCCGACGGCCCCCGCCTTGCGCCAGCAGTTCGACCGGCTCGTCGCGCTGGGAGGCGACCTCAAGCAGGCGACGCGTGAGAACGGACCGGATCAGGGTGCTTCGGTGGCGGCGATTCTGCGAGAAGTCCTGCCGCTGACGAAGAATGCCGTCCCGGCGGGCTTCGACCTGGAGAACTGGACGGAGATCACCGATCCCGAAAGGGTGGAGGAACTGGCCGAGCACCAGGGGCTGAACCGGGGTCATCTCAAGCAGTACGCCTTCTTCAAGATCGCCAGCGCCGAGATCGAGCAGGTGTGCCCGAAGATCCTCAGAAAGGACGGCACGTTCTTCGAGCGGGAGGGGTCGGGTGATTCCGATTTCAACTGGAGTACCCACGACGGGGAGGCGAAGAAGCCCATCCATCCGTCCCTGCTGCAGGTCAAGGGCACCTTCACGTACCTCAACGTGAACACGGTGGCCAGTAGCCACCCGGATCTGTACCGGTTCCTCCAGCGGAGGAAGGTGTCGACGTCCACCTACCTTCCGAAGCAGCTCTACTCCGCCCTGAACGACCGCTGAGGCGCCCCCGAAGGGACGGCCCCCTGCCCGAACGGGCAGGTGAGCCTGCCCCCGCCCAGTGACCGGCGGCCGTTTCGGAGGCGGGGTTCCCACGGGAGGGTGGTGGTGAAACGGATTCGCCGTCGGAGGAGCGCTGAGCATGCCGCAGTACCTGTCACCCGGGGTGTACGTGGAGGAGGTCCACAGCGGACCCCGGCCGATCGAGGGAGTGGGGACCTCGGTCGCGGCCTTCGTCGGGTTCGCCGAGAAGGGGCCGTTCCACGCGCCGAGTCTGGTGACGACGTGGAGCCAGTTCGTGCAGCTGTTCGGCGGATTCGTCGAGGGCTCGTACCTGGCGCACTCGGTGTACGGGTACTTCGCCAACGGGGGCGGCATCGCCTACGTCGTGCGGGTCGGCGCCGAAGTCGGTGGCGCCGCCCCGCGCAAGGCCGTGGCGGCCGGGAGGGACAAGGCACCGGCCATCGGTGAGCCGGTGGCACTCGGCGCGTTCCGTATCGCCGCGCGGGCAGGGGTCGAGGGCGAGATCACCGTCGAAGTGGCGGACGCCGAGGGCGAGAACCCGTCCGAGGACCGCTTCCGCCTGGTGGTGCGACAGGCCGGCAAGCCCGTGGAAACCTTCGACGTCTCCGCGAAGAAGAGCGCCCGCAACTACGTGGTGGCACAGGTCAAGGAGCGCTCGGCGCTGGTCCTGGTGGAGGAGGCCGAGGGCGCGTCGGGCGCGCTGGCCCGGCCCCAGAAGCAGACGCTGACCCTGTCCGTCCCGGCCACCCCCGCCGAGGTGGTGCCGGCCGGGATCTCGCCCGCCGAGTACGTGGGCGACGCGGATGCCCGGACCGGGTTCGCCGGCCTGGAGGCGATCGACGAGATCACCATGCTGGCTGTGCCGGACCTGATGGCCGCGCACCAGCAGGGCCTGATCGACGAGGAGGGCGTGAAGGCCGTCCAGCTGGCGATGATCGCGCACTGCGAGCTCATGGGCGACCGGGTCGCCGTGCTGGACCCGCTGCCCGACATGACGCCCCGCGAGGTCCTCGGCTGGCGGCAGGAGGGTGCCGGCTACGACTCCAAGTACGCGGCCCTCTACTACCCGTGGATCAAGGTTTTCGACCCCTCCAGCGGACAGAACCGGTTCGTCCCGCCGAGCGGCCACATGCTGGGCGTCTGGGCGCGCAACGACAACGAGCGCGGCGTGCACAAGGCGCCCGCCAACGAGGTGGTGCGCGGGGCGATCGACCTGCAGACCAAGGTCACGAAGGGCGAGCAGGACCTGCTCAACCCGAACGGCGTGAACTGCGTGCGGGCGTTCCCCGGCCGCGGCATCCGGGTGTGGGGCGCGCGGACCCTCTCCTCCGACCCGGCGTGGCGGTACATCAACGTCCGCCGACTGTTCAACTACCTGGAGGAGTCGATCCTCCTCGGTACCCAGTGGACGGTCTTCGAGCCCAACGACCAGCTGCTCTGGATCAGCATCCGCCGCGACATCTCGGCCTTCCTGATGGAGGAATGGCGCCGCGGCGCGCTGTTCGGCGCCACCGCCGAGCAGGCGTTCTACGTGAAGTGCGACGCCGAGACCAACCCGCAGACCTCGGTCGACCTCGGCCAGGTGGTCTGCGAGATCGGCATCTCGCCGGTGAAGCCGGCCGAGTTCGTGGTCTTCCGCCTGTCCCAGTTCTCGGACAGCACCAGCCTGGTCGACGAATGACCGCCTGGGCTTCCGTCCCGTACGAGTCCCAGCACCAGCAGTAGACAGAGCAGAGAGGCGGGGTTCCGCGCATGGCAGACACAGCCGGAATGGCGATCGCGACACACATCTTCACGGTGCAGCTCGGCGCGTACGAGGTGGAGACCGTGCAGGAGGTCAGCGGTCTGTCCTTCGAGTTGGACTCGATCGACCACTACGAGGTGACCAAGACCGGGCAGTTGCTCGTCCGCAAGCTGGCGGGCGCCCGCAAGGGCGGTGAGGTGACGATCGCCCGCGGCCTCGGCCAGAGCCCGACGTTCACCAAGTGGCTGGACGACTCCTTCCTCAAGGGCGACGTGGCCACGGCGAGGCAGTCGCTGTCGATCGTGGTCAAGGACTCGGCCAACAAGCCGGTCCGCACCATCAACCTGAAGAACGCTTGGGTGAAGAAGTGGGAGGGCCCGAACCTGAAGGCGGGCGACTCGCAGCCCGCCCTGGAGAAGGTCACCATCGTCTTCGAGGACGTCGAGCTCCAGTGAGGCGCCGGACCCTGAACGGCGCGCCCGCGGCGGTGCAGGACGCGGCGGAGGATCCCGAGCCCGAGGTCGCGGCCGCACCGATCCCCCGGGCCGCCGCGCCGGAGCGCTTCCGGACCGACTACGAGTTCGAGCTGCCCCGCGGATACCTCGACCCGGCGGGCGTCCTGCACCGGCACGGCACGATGCGGCTCGCCACCGCCCGGGACGAGCTGATGCCGCTGGTCGATCTGCGGGTCAAGAACAACCCGGCCTATCTGACGGTGGTGCTGCTCGGCTCCGTGGTGACCCGGCTGGGCGCGCTCACCGACCCGGGCGGCGCGGTGATGGAGGAGCTGTTCGCCTCCGACCTCGCGTTCCTGCAGGACTTCTATCGGCGCATCAACGCGGAGGGACACACCCGGGCCGCCGTGACCTGCCCGGCCTGCGAATCCCCCTTCGAGGTCGATCTCGCCGGGGGCCGCCTGGGGGAATCGTGACGTACGCGGCCGACCGTCTCTACGAGGAGATCGCGTACATCGCCTACCACTTCCACTGGGAGCAGGACCGGCTGCTGGACCTGACGCACGCCGAACGCACCCGGTGGGTCGGTGAGATCGGCCGCATCAACACACGCATCAACGACGTATGAGGAGGAACTCGTGGCACTGCGGGACTGGTTCGGCGGGGGACGCCGGGAAACCCCGCGCCCTGCGGCCGAGCCGTGTGCCACGGGCCTCCTGCCGGAGACGGGGACCGGGGCCGGGGCGGGCGGCGTGTCCGCGGCGGGCCAGTGGCGGCTGCTCCCGCCCATCCAGCGAACCGCCGGACCGGGCTCGCCGCTGATCGCCGACCCGCCCGCCTTCGAGCGCGGTCTGGTGACGCGGCAGAGCCTTCTGCTGCACGGCGCCATGGGCCACCGGGTGAGCGCGGACGCGCCGTCCGGCGTGCTCCACGGGCTGCTCACCCCCGCCCCCGGGGTCGCGGTCCAGCGCTCGGCGGCAGCGGGGCTGCCGCTCCCGCCGCGGCCGGCGATGGGCGGAGCGGAAGATCCCTGGGATGCGGCGGGCACGACCACCGGGGGCCATGCGGGTGCCGGTGCCGGTGCCCAGGCCGGTCCGGGGGCCAGTGCAAGTGCCGTCACCGCTCCCAGCGTCAGTCCCGGTACCGGCTCCCGTGCCGGCGCCGGTGCCGGTCCCAGGGCCAACGCCGACCCCAGGGCCAATGCCGGTACCGGCCCCCGTGCCGGTGCCGGCGCCCACACCGGCACTGGTGCCACGGCCGGCCCCAGTGCCGGTGCCCGTGCCAACGCCGGTCCCCGTGCCAATGCCGGTCCCAACGCCGGTGCCGGTGCCACGGCCGGCCCCCATGCCGGTGCTGGCGCCACGGCCGGCCCCGGTGCCGGTGCCCGTGCCAACGCCAGTGCCAACGCCAGTGCCAGCGCCGGTGCCGGTGCCAGCGCTGGCCTCAAGACGTCGGGGAGCGGGGAACCCCCATCCTCGCTGCCCCGACCGCTGGTGTCCCGGGCGGCCGTTCCGTCCGGGACGCCGGCGACCCCCGCGCGGCCGCTCACGGCGGCGGCACGGCCCACACCGATGCAACCGCGCCGGCTGACCGTCACGACGCCGTTGCAGCGCAAGGCGGTCGACGGACTGTCCGACTCGTCCACAACCGTGCCTCCCGCCCGTGGGCAGGCACCGGCACCGGTGGTGTCGCCGACCGCGGGGCACCGCGGCCCCGCCGTCCCCACTCCCGTCCCCACTTCCGGCTCGGGCTCCGGCCCCGGCCCGGTCGCGCACCCTGCGGCCCCTGGTGAGGGTCCGGGGTCCGCCGAGGGTCCGGCCGTCCTCGGCACGATGCCGACTGCGGCTTCCGGCCGGGTCCGCAGGAGCGGCCTCGGCGGACCGATCGACGCGCTGCCGCCGACGGCCCGCCCGCACGGCGCCGCACCGTCGCGGCCTGCTCCCCTGCAGCGTTCGGTCGCGGCGGCGCCGAAGGGGGCCGCACCCCGAGTACCCGTACCCGTACCCGTCGCCCTGCCCTTGGTCCGGCCGGATTCGGGCGCGTCGCCTGTGCCGCCGACCGGCGGACCGGAGACGGTCGTTCAGCCGCTCGCCGCACGGCCGCTGGCCCCGGTGTCGGCAGTGGCGGAGCACGGCATCGGCCATGCGGTGCCCACACCCGGTCCTGCGGCGATACCGCTGCGCTGGACACAGCCCGGCGCCCCGGCCTCGCCGGTGCAGCGAGCGCAGGCGACGGCCGAGCCGAGTGGCCGAGGGCAGGTCCAGCGATCCGCCGCGGCCGGGCCTGCGGCGCGAATCCCCGCGCGGGACGGCCGGGCGCCGGTCCGGCGTCGGTCGCCCGAGCAGGGCAAACCGACCCGCCGCCGGGCAGAACCCGCGGGCGCGGTGCGGATGCCCGGTACGACGGCCGACGCGGGCGCGGCCGCGGCGAAGCCGCCGACCCGGCGCACGGCCGAACGGGTGGCCGCGATGGTTCAGCGCCTCCGACGGCCGGGTGCGGCCCACGGCGGCCGGGAACCCCAGGAACGCTCATCCCCCGAGAGGGGCGGAGGCAAGGCGGACAGCGGCAACGGTCCATCCGCCCGACCCCACCCACCGGAACGGGGCGACGCCCCCACCCCCGTACCGGCCATCGCCGGAAAGGCCGGGACCTCCGCACCCCTCCAGCGCCGCACCACGACGACGGTGCCGACCACGCCCGCCCCCGCCGCGCGGGCCACGGGCACGGACAGCCCCGTGCGTGCGGGCCGGACAGCGGCGCCCGAGGCACGGCGCGCCGGTGCGGAGCCTGCCGAACCGCCGACTCGCGCGCAGCCGACTGCACCCCCTGCCGGAAAGACCGGTCCGAGCGAACCGCCCCCCGTACAGCGGCACTCCGACGGTGCCCGGCGGTCCGGGGTTCCGATCGCGCACCCACTGAGCGTGCCGCCGGTCGGCGGGCCCCGGCCCCCCGGGACCCCCGCACCCCCTGCCGCGGTGCAGCGCAGGGCGCAGGCCGCTCCTGCACTGCCGGCGGTCCCCCTGGAGGCACCCGCGAACCGCCCTGTGCCCGCGCGGACCGCCCCGCCGACGCTCCAGCGCGCGACCACGGCCGGGAACCCCCCTGCCGTGGGTCCGGAGTCGACCCCGGTGACCCGCGGGCCGGCGGCCGCACCAGCCGTGTCCGCCCCGCCGCCCGCGCCGGTGGTACGGCCCGTGGAGACCGTGGCCCGACGGACGGCCGCGGGCGGCTTGCCCGTCGTCCCGGCGGTGCAGCGGTCCGCGGCCGCCACGGCTGCCCCGGCTGCCCCGGCTGCCCCGGCTGCCATGAACGTACGGGCGCAGGCGCCGGAACCGCAGGCGGCAGTGCAGCGGAAGGCGGCCGCGACGACCGTCGAGCTCTCGGGCACACCATCGGCCATGCCGACGGGAGCCGTCGGACCGGCAGCGGCGACGCACGATCCCGCCCGGCCTCCCGCCGCACTCCCGGACGCGTTGCTCGACTCCTTGGAGCGCAGGCATCTGGACGACCTGGCCCGGCGGCTGGCCGAGCCGATCGGGCGGATGCTGCGGGCGGAGCTGCGCACGGGCCGGGAGCGGGCCGGTCGCTTGCTGGACGGCGGCCGGTGAGCCGGCGAGGGGACAGAACAGGAAGAGGTGTCAGGTGAGCGTGCCGTACCCCGGTACGACGGTCCATTTCCGGTTGCAGGTCAGCGGGTTCGACCTGGGTGACTTCAGCACGTGCAGCGGGCTGGGCGCCGAAGTGGAGGTGGAGCAGCGCCGCGAGGGCGGCAACAACGGCTTCGTATGGCAGCTGCCGACCAGGATCTCCTACCCGAACGTGACGTTGAGCCGCGGCCTCGGCCCCGACACCGCGAAGGTGGCCCGCCTGCTGGCGCAGCTGCCGACGCAGGTGACCCGCGGCACGGCGCAGATCACCGCGCTGACGCCCGCGCTGGACTCCGGCCCGGTGCTGGCGACATGGGCGCTGCGCGATGTGCTGGTGGTGCGCTGGACGGGGCCGTCGTTCGATCCGGCGCGCTCGGAGGTGGCGACCGAGAGCATCGAGCTCGCCCACCACGGATTCCTCTAGGCCGCGCCCCCACCACGGCGAGACCACGACCAGAGCACGACCCACGACGCGCGAAGGAAAGGAGAGCGAGGTGCCCAGTACCCCGACCAAGGCGAGCCTGTCGGCCTTCGAGCCGCCCGCGCACGCGGGCGCTCAGCCGGGCGGCCGGATCGGGCCGGAGCTGCGGTTCCGCTTCAACCCGCATACTCTGCAGCTCAGCAAGGGCGCCCAGTGGACCAAGAACGTGGTCCGTGCCGGCCGGCCGACGGGCGTCCCCGAGTTCGGAGGGGCCGAGCCCCGGCAGCTCTCCGTGGAGCTGTTCCTGGACGCGACCGACACCCGGGACGATTCGGTGGCGCGTTCCGCGGAGACCCTGCTCGGCTGGTGCACTCCCACGGCGGCGAGCATCGCCGCGCAGGCGCCCTGTGCGCCGCGCGTCATGTTCGCCTGGGGCTCGTTCGAGAGCGTGAAGTTCTTCGCCTACCTGTCGAACGTCAGCGTCACGTACTCGCTGTTCGATCCGAACGGCAGGCCGCTGCGTGCCACCTGCCAGGTGCAGCTGATCGAGTCGGGCGATCCGGTACCGGGCCAGAACCCGACCTCGGGCGCGCTGAACGCCCGCCGGGTGCACCGGCTGGTGAGCGGCGACAGCCTGGAGATGCTGGCGTTCCGCGAGTACGGGGACGCGACCGCCTGGCGGCTGATCGCGGAGGCGAACGGGATCGACGACCCGATGCGGCTGCGTCCGGGAGTGGAGCTGCTGGTGCCGGCGGCCAACGAGTTGAGGGCGGGGTAGCGGGCGATGTCCCTGGGCGCGAACACCAACACTTTCGTCGTCGGCTGTCCCGGCCCGTTGCCGGAGGCCTGGGCGACGGCCGCACTGGAAGTGCAGGTACGGGAGTCGGGCGGTCTGCCGGCCATGGCCTCGGTACGGTTCTCCGACCCGGAACGGGAGCTGCTGGCTCGGTGCGGGATCGTCATCGGCACGCCGTTCACGGTGCAGGTGCGGCCGGGTGACGAGACGGCGGCCGTCGCGCTGTTCACGGGTGAGGTGGTGGCTCTGGAGTCGGAGTTCGACGGCTCCGGCAGCTCCACCACCGTACGGGCGCTGGACCGCTCGCACCGGCTCCAGCGCGGCCGCCGGATCGCCGGCTACCGCAACTGCACCGCCTCCGAGGTGGTGACGCAGCTCGCCGCGGCCGCCGGGGTCGCGCTCGGCACGGTCGACGCCACGTCCACCGCATACGAGTACCTGACCCAGCCCAACGTCTCCGACTGGGAGTTCATGCGCACGCTGGCTCTGGAGAACGGCCGCGAGCTGGTGATGGCCGAGGGCCTGCTGCACTTCCGCGACGCCGTCCCGGCGGCGGGTGCGCCCTCGCTCTCCGCCCGGCCCGAACAGAGCCCGTACGTGCTGGAGCTGGACCAGAACGTGTACGCGGTGCGGGCGGCCGTCTCCTCGGTGAACCAGGTCTCGGACGTCGAGGTTCGCGGCTGGGACGTCGCCGCCAAGCGGGCCGTGGTAGCCCCCACCCCGGTGACCGCCGTCCCTGAGCTGCGGATCGGCCTGACGCCGCAGCAGGCGGTACGGGCGTTCCCGCCCGCCCGGATGCTGGTCGCGGACGTCCCGTACCGCAACGCGGCCGAGGCCACCGCAGTCTCCGCGGCGATCGCGGGCGACTGCGCCGCCGCACTCGGCGAGCTGGAGATCACCGCGCGCGGCAATCCGCACCTCCGGGTGGGCGTGCCGGTGGCGGTCACCGCGGCCGGAGCCCCGTTCGACGGCCAGTACACGGTGACCGGGGCCGTTCACGTGGATGTACCGGGCTACGGGTACGAGACCCGGCTCACCGTGAGCGGACGGCAGGACCGCGGTTGGTACGGGCTGACCGCCGGCGCCTCGGCCGCCGCCCGCTCGCCCCGCATCCCGTCGGTGGCGAGCGCCGTGGTCGTGGATGTGATGAAGCCGGGCGACGTACCGCTGGACGGCTATCGCGGCCAGGACGAGCAGGGCTGGGTGAAGCTCGTCTTTCCGTGGCTCGCCGATGAGGAGGGCGGCGCCGAGGCGTACGTCAGCGACTGGGTGCGCACCGTGCAGTTCGGCGGAGTGCGCGGTGGCGGCCTGCTCTGCCCGGAGATCGGCGACGAGGTCCTGGTCGCCTTCGAGCAGGGCCTGCTGGAACGGCCGTACGTGATCGGCGGCCTGTACAACGGCAAGGACCGGCCCTCGGCGGACGGCCTGCCGCTCACCGACGGCTACGGCCGCGTCAACCGGCGCTCGGTCGCGTCGCGTTCGGGCGACCGGATGGAGCTCCTGGACAGCGCCTTCGCCGAGCAGGGCGTCCGGCTGCGCACCGGGGACGACCGGCTGACCGTCCACCTGGACCGGCAGCGCACCGAGATCACGGTGCACAGCGACGGCACGGTGAACATCACCGCCGACCAGGAGATCGCCGTCCGCGGCAGGGGCATCACCCTGGACGCCGGCAGCGGTGAACTGCGGCTCACCGGACGCAGCGTGGACATCAGCGGCACCACCGACGTCACCGTCAAAGCAGCCACTATCCACCTCAACTGACCCGCCGACCCCCCAGGAGGAGAGCACCGATGCCGCAGGCGGCCAGGCTGGGCGACACCACCAGCCACACGTACACCCCCGTCCTTCCGGGCCTGCCCACCGGCACGGTCGGACCGCCCTCGAGCGGCCTGCTGCCTCCGCTGCCGGCCGCGCCCGGCCCGCTGCTGGGGGTCCCCTCGGTGCGGATCGGCGGGCAGCCCGCCGCCGTCGTCGGCAGCCTGCACGCCTGCTCGCTGCACATGCCGCTCACCCTCCTGATGACGAACCTGGTGCTCCCCCAGCCCGCCGCGACCGGCGGCGGCGTGCTGGTCGGCGGCTTTCCGGCGGCCCGCAAGGGCGATCGGCTGACCTGCCAGGCCTCGATCAGCTCCGGGGCCCCGAACGTCCTGATCGGCGGGCGCTGACGATGCCCGAGCAGTTCGTCGGCGCCGGATGGGCGTTCCCGCTGCGGACCGACGCCACCGGCGCCATCGCCCTGGTCGACCAGGACCGCGAGATCAGCGAGTCCATCCACCTCGTCCTCGGTACCGCTCCGGGTGAGCGCCCGATGCGGCCCGAATTCGGCTGCGGCATCCACCAGTACGCCTTCGCACCGGGCGACTCCGACACCGCCGGCCGGATCTCCCACGCGGTACGGCGCGCCCTGGACCGCTGGGAGCCGCGGATCGCCGTCGACGCGGTCGACGTCTCGCTGGACGGCGCGGACGACGGGGTCCTCTACATCTCGGTCCGCTACACCGTCCGCGGGACCAACAACCCGCGCAGCCTCGTCTTCCCGTTCTACGTCATCCCCTCGCACGACTCCGCCCCGGCCTCCGGCGCGGGTGGCGCGCACCTCCAGGAGCACTGATGGCACTGCCCTCGCCCGACCTCGACGACCGGCGCTTCCAGCACCTCGTGGACGAAGCCAAGCGCTTCATCCAGCAGCGCTGCCCCGAATGGTCGGACCACAACGTCTCCGACCCCGGAGTCACCCTGGTCGAGGCATTCGCCCATATGACCGACCAGCTGCTGTACCGGCTCAACCGGGTGCCGGAGAAGAACTACCTCGCCTTCCTCAACCTGATGGGAGTCGCCCCCTTCCCCGCCACGGCGGCCCGTGCCGACCTCACCTTCTGGCTCTCCGCCCCGCAGCCCGCGGCACTGCGGCTGCGCGCCGGTACGGAAGCCGCCACCCTCTCCACCGGCCACGACGACCGGACCGTCTTCGCCACCACCGAGGAACTCGCCATCGTGCCCTGCGAGTTCACCCATCTGCTGCGGCGGCCCGCGGACGGGACACGCCCCACCGACCTCACCGAAGAACTGCACACCGGCCGGCACGTGCGCTGCTTCGCCGAGGCCCCGCAGGTCGGTGACGAACTGCTCGTCGGCCTCTCCGACGCCGTACCGCACTGCGCCGTGCTGCTGCGCCTCGACAGCCGCGTCGAGGGTGTCGGAGTCGACCCCCGCCAACCGCCGCTCGTTTGGGAGGCCTTCGACGGCGATGCCTGGCTGCCCTGCGAGGTCGACCGGGACGGCACCGGCGGCCTCAACCGCCCCGGCGAGGTGGTGCTTCACGTGCCCGCCGGCCATGCCGTGGCCACCGTCGGCGGGCTGCGGGCGGGCTGGCTGCGCTGCCGCACCGTTTCCAGCAGACCCGGCCAGCCGTTCTACGCCGCCTCGCCGACCGTCCGCGCCGCCTGGGCCGCCACGGTCGGCGGCACCGTCCCGGCCGTCAACGCCCGCGCCGTGGACGGCGAGCACCTCGGCGACTCGGACGGCACGCCCGGCCAGAGGTTCACCACCGCACACCGCCCGCTGCTCGGCGGCGACGGCCCGCTCACCGTCAGGGTCTCCGCCGGTGACGGCTGGCAGGAGTGGCAGGAGACCGGCTCCTTCGCCGACCTCACCGACGCGGACCGCTGCTTCACCGTCGACCGCACCGGCGGCGAGATCGCCTTCGGACCTGCCGTCCGGCTGCCCGACGGCACCCTGCGCCGGTACGGGGCCATCCCGCCCAAGGGCGCCAGGATCCACCTCGACGGCTACCGCGTCGGCGGTGGCCGCGGCGGCAACGTGGCCCGCGGTGCGGTCGCCGTGCTGCGCAGTTCCGTCCCGTACGTCACTCGGGTGGAGAACCGGGAGGCCGCCACCGGCGGAGTCGACGGGGAGGGCACGGCCGCCGCCCTGGAGCGCGGCCCGCTGGTCATCCGTACCCAGGACCGGGCCGTCACCGTGGCCGACTACGAGCTGCTCGCCCGGCAGGCCGCCCCCTCCGCCGCCCGGATCCGCGCCCTGGCGGCCGGCGACGGCGCGGACGAGGGCGGAGTACGGGTGCTGGTGGTGCCGGCGGCCGTCGCCGACCCCGGCGGGCGGCTGCGCTTCGAGCAGATGGTGCCGCCGCAGTCCATGCTGGCCGCCATCGCCCGGCACCTGGACGAGCGGCGTCCGATCGGTGCCCGTCTCAGCGTCGAGCCGCCCTTCTACCAGGGTGTCACCGTGGTGGCCCGGCTGATGGCCCGGCGCGGTACCGCGACCGGGCAGGTCCGCGAACGGGCCCTGGACGCCCTCCACAGCTACCTGAACCCGCTCACCGGCGGCGCCGACGGGCGCGGCTGGCCGTTCGGGCGCCCCGTGCAGGCCGGCGAAGCGTACGCGGTCCTCCAGCGTCTGCCCGGCGTCGAACTCGTCGACGACGTCAAACTGTTCCCCGCGAACCCGCTCACCGGTGAACGGGGTGCCGCCGCCGACCGGGTCAACCTCGAGCGCAATGCGCTGGTGTTCTCGTACCGGCACCAGGTCAAGGTCGACGAGCTGTGACGCGCCGTGCCGGGCGGGCCGCCGTCCCCGGACTCGCCAGTCCCCACCCGTTCGCGGGCAGGCTGCCCGAGGTGTACGCGGAGTCCGACTTCGCCGTCCGCTTCACCGCTGCCTTCGACGACTTGCTCGCGCCCGTCCACGTCACCCTGGACTGCCTCGACAGCTACTTCGATCCGCGCCTGGCACCCGTCGACTTCCTGGACTGGCTGGCCGGCTGGGTGCTCGCCGGGGACACCGCGCAGCTGTCCGAGGAACGCCGCCGTACCGCGGTCGGCGAGGCCCTCACCGCGCACCGCCGCCGCGGCACGCTCGCCGGGCTCACCGCCCGTCTGAGCCTGCTGGGCATCGACGCCGAGGTCCGCGACTCCGGCGGCACGGCCTGGTCCGCCACCCCGAACGGTCCGCTGCCCGGGACAGCCCGCGGGCCCCTGGTGGTCCGCCCGCGTCTGCCCGAGGACCCCGCCGGCTGTCTGCGCGTGGTCGCGTCCGTGGTGGACGAGCACCGGCCGGCGCACGTCCCGTGCCTGATCGAGCCGGCCGGGGAGCGGTGAGGCCGCGGCCGCCCGTACGGGCGGGCAGCCGCCCCCGTACGGGCGAAAGCCCCGTCACGGCCGCCCGTGGGCGGCCGTGACGGGGCTTTCGCGTGTGCCCGGCGGGAGGGTGCGGGACAGGTCAGGGCCTGGGCCAGGCGGCGGCCCCGACGGAGCCGGGGGTGGACGGCTGCTTGACCCAGCCGGAGATCAGCGCGGTCAGGGCCTGGGAGGCGCTGCCGGCCGCCACCGGCTGGTCGGTCTGGTACTGCCCCAGGCGGTTGACCACGGACGAGTGGGCGGCGGTCGGGAAGGAACCACCGGACCAGGCGGTGAGGGCCTGGCGGGCATGGGTCTCGGCGTTGGTGAGGTTGCCGCCGTCGAGCGAGACCTGGTCCGCCCAGACCAGCGCGGCACGAGTGCTGTAGATCTGCCAGTTGTCCTGTCCTGAGCCGACCTTGCCGGTGTTGCCGACGACGTCGAACATCCACAGGGAGGTCATGGTGGCGCGGCCGAGGTTGCCGGCCCCGTCGGAGGCGATGAGGTTGCCGGCCGGGGTGCGGTCATGGCGGTCGGTGCCCTGTTGGAAGCAGGTGAGCTTCTCAACGGTGGCGGTGTCCATGACGCCGCGGGCGACCGGTGAGGTGAGCCGGCAGGAGTTGCCGCTGGACAGGCGCCGCAGCCTTTCCTGGGCGAACGCGACGAAGAGGTTGGGCACCCGGTCACCGGCCTTGATCGGCAATGTCGGCCTGGCCGCCGGCTGCCCTCCGGGGGTGGTCGAACCGCCACCGCCACCGCCACCGCCACCGCCACCGCCGCCTCCTGCGCCGGAGCCGCCCGAGCCGCCCGAGCCGCCCGCACCGCCCGCGCCGTCTCCTGCGCCGCCCGGCACCGGAGGCGGTGGGACGTCACCGGGCGCCCCGCCGGGAGGCGGTGGCGCCGACGGGGCCGGCGCCACTGGCACCTCGGCGGCAGCGGGGCCGGCCGACACGACGGCGGGCTTGGCCCGGCTGGCGACCGAGGGCGCGGCCGCGAGCCAGAGCGCGAGTCCGGCCGCCGCCAGCACGGCGCACACTCCGCCGACCCCGGCCAGCCATCCGGGGAGGAGCCCGGAGCCGGTGTACCCCGCGTTCAGGTCCAGCGGCGCCGCGCCGGGGGACTGCACGGTCACGGTGACCGGCACCGCCTCCTTGCCGCCGAACCACCGGAACTGCCGTGATGCGACCCGGACTTCGCCGAACACCGCGCGCCCCGGCGGAATCTGGGCCGAGGACGGACGCAGCGTGCAGTCGAGTTGGTCGCCGGAGTCCCGGGCGGAGAGCCCGACGGTGGCCGGGGTGTTGCCCAGGTTGTCGACGGCGATCTTCGTACGGCCGCGCAGCCTGCCTCGGAAGTCCGGCGGCACGAGCGTGGCGTGGATCTCGCTGAACGGGGCGACGGCGACGACACCCTCGACGACGGTGGTCGCCTCCCGGTCCTCGGCCGGGGCCACCTGTACCGCGTACGGGTGCGGACCGGCCGCCGCATCGGGGGAGCGGGGCGGCGCCACGGTGATGTCCACGGTGCCCGTGGTGCCCGGGTACAGGGTGAGGGCGGCCGGCTCGACCGTGATCCACCGGGCTACCTCTCCGAGCGGTGCTATCCGGTATTCGTCGACGATGTCGCCGGTGTTGCGGACCCGCAGGGTGACTGTGGCGGACGCGCCGGCCTCGACCGTGCACGACGAGGGCTCAAGAGATGTCCAGATACTCACCAGCGGAGGCTAGGCCGCCGGCCGACCGCGGGTCAGCGGGCGTCCGGACAGTTCAGGGGGCACTCCTGCCTGCCCGAGCGGGCAGCGCCGACGGCGGTGGCGCGGCGTCCGGCTCGGGGGCGAGCCGCCCGAACAGCTCCGAGCGCCGGCGCACGCCCAGCTTGCGGAAGCTGTTCGTCAGATGGGTCTCCACCGTGCGCACGGCCACGTGCAGCATGCCCGCGATCTCCGGGTTGGTGTGGCCCTGTGCGGCGAGCCCGCAGATCCGGCGCTCGCTGCCCGTGAGGGCATGGGTACCGGTCCGCGGGGCGGAGCCCAGGCGGGCCCCGGCGTCGGCGAGCAGACCGGTGGCGATACCGCGCAGGCGGGCCGCGCCGATCGTTTCGGCGTACCCGGCCGCCTCCCGCAGCACCTGGCGGGCAGCCGACCGGCGACCGGCCTCGGTGAGCATCCGACCGTGGGTGATCAAGGCCGGGACGAGTTCGGGGGTGATGTCCGCGGTGCGCAGCAGGTCGACGGCCTCTCCGGTGGCCTCGAGACCGGCCCGGCCGCCCGTGGCGGCGCCGAACGCGCGCAGGGCCCGTCCGACGGTGCGGGGCGTACCCCAGCGCCGGGCGGCCTCCAGCTCCTCGGCCGCGAGGTCGGCGCCCGCGCCCGCCCGGCCGAGCATCAGGTGGCAGTCGGCGGCCGCGGAGCGCCAGGGGGTGACGATCGGGCTGACCACCTGACGCTCGCTCTGCCTGCGCCCGCAGGTCAGCAGGTCGTCGAGCGCGGACTGCGGGTCGCCCGCGGCGAGCCTCAACAAGCCTCGGGCGTAGAAGAGTTCGCTCCACTCCCAGGAGTCGTGCGAGTCGTCCGGGCCTGGCGTGCCCGCCGTCTCCGGCGCATCCACCGACCGGGCGAGCCGTCGGGCCTCGTCGAGCCGCCCCTGCTCGGTGAGCGCGATCACGGCCATCGCGACCAGGTGCACATTGCCAGGGCCGATGGGAAGCGGCCGACCGCTCGGACCGACGCCCTCCAACAGCTCCCGGTAGCGTGCGCGCATCACCAGGCTCTCGGCGTGCACGCTCAGCAGGCTCTGGTACCCCGGGTCGACCAGCGGGCCGTCGTGCCCGGTCGTTCCCTCGTCCACGAGCCGGTCGGCGAGGGCGAGTTCGTCCGCCCACTGTGCGAGCGTGGCGGCGGAGGCCAGTACGTACGTCCGGGAGAACCGGTCCACCGGCTCGGCCGCCACCTCGCGGGCGACCGCGGCCGCCTCGGCGGCGGACAGCCGACCGCTGGTGGAGTCGAACTCGGCGAAGAGGGCGCGGACGACGGGTGCCGGCCGCCGCCCCGTGGAACGGGCGACCAGCCGGCGCAGCCCGTCCACGACCTCCAGCCAGCTGCGGCCGTCGTGCGAGGCGATCAGCGCCGCCGCGCCCTGCACCGCTGCGGCCAGTTCGGGGCGGTCGACGAACCGGTCCGCGAGTTCGTCCATCACCTCCAGTGCGGTCCGGGTCTGGCCCCGGGCGGCGAGTGCCGCGCCGAGCGCGTTCGCCGCCTTGAAGACGCCCGTGTCGCACTGGTGGAGGCGCACCGACTCGGCGAGATGCCGTACGCCCGCGGCCCGCTCGGCAGGTCCCAGCATCAGTTCCAGCCCGCCGAGTTCGGTCAGCGCGGCGCCGCGGCGCCCGGCGGGCAGGGGCTCGGCGAGTGCCCGCCGCAGGAAGGCGACAGCCTGCTCGGGTCGCCGCTCGCGCTGCGCGGTACGGGCCGCGCTCAGCAGCGTCTCGGCCGCCCAGCCGGGCCCTGCCTGCCCGCCGGCCGCCACCAGGTGTCCGGCCACCGCGTCGTCCGGTGCCCCACGGCGGTGCAGCGCGTCGGCGGCGGCCCGGTGCACCTCGGCCGCGCCGAGCGGGGAGCGCACCGCCCGCACCGCCCGACGCAGCAGCGGGTGGGCGAAGCCGGGCCAGGTCTGCGGCGCGGACGGGCGCAGCACACCGAGTCCGGCCAGCTCGCGCAGCCAGCCCGCCGCGTGCTCCGGCTGCAGGCCGCAGAGCGTGCCGAGCAGGCCGACCGGGTCGGCGCCGGTGGGCCCGGCGGGCGCGCCGTCCAGCTCGGCCAGCACGCGGGCCGCGCCGACGAACTCCTCCCCCATGCCGTGAAGCCAGTGGTCCACCGACTCGACGTACGCCTCGGCGGGCAGCGTCGTCCAGTCCGCGGTCGGTTCGATCGCGTCGGCGCCCGCCCCGGCCAGGTCCGTGACGAGTGCGGCCAGCAGGGCCGGAACACCGCCCGTCGCCTGCAGGCAGACGTCGACGAGCGCGCGCGGCGGCGACAGCGGGGCCAGCTGTTCCCCCAGCAGCTGCTCGACGGCCGCAGGGGTCAGCGGTGCCAGCCGGACCGTGCGCCCCAGCGCCGGGGAGAGCGTCCAGCCGAAACGCCCGGCGGGCGCCACGGACCCGTACGGCCGGTACTCGCTGACCATGAGCAGCAGGGGCAGCCGGTCCGCACGGCGGGCGAGTTGAAGCAGCCAGCGCCGGGACGCGTCGTCGGCGCTCTGCACATCGTCGACGACCAGCAGCAGCGGCCCCTCGGCCGCGTGCCCGCTCAACTGCCGCCACAGCTCGGACTCCACGTCCGCCGGGTCCGATTCCCACGGGTGGCGGCTGCTCCCGCCGTCCGGAGTCGTCCAGAAGAGCTGTCGCGCCGCCGCGTACGCGCGGTGCGTCTCGTCCGCGGCGCAGCGCGCCCTGAGGACCGCCACACCCTGCCGTGCCGCCAGGCCGGCGACGGCGCCGAGCAGGGACGTACGTCCGCTGCCGGGACCGCCGGTGAACACCAGCACGCCGCCCGAGCCCTGCGATGCCCCCTGCAGCAGAGCTGCTGCCTGGGACAGCGGCGCCTCACGATCGACCAGCCGTGGTGTGGTTGTCATGTGCACTGATCCACTGTCACACCTCGGCCGGGATCCACCGCGCCGTTCCTCCGGACCTGACCGGAATACCCCCTGTGATCTGCATCGCAGCCTTTCCTGCTGATCTCGTGGTGCTCCACGATGGCCTCTCCGGTCCCGGCTCTCGCACCATGAGGGCACCAGAGGAAGGCCGACGGTCCGTGCCGTCGGCGACCGGAGGGGAAGAACACCGATGACTGTTTCGGGCGACACGAGGGTCCGGGTGCACGTGCACGCGGCCGACCCGATCACGCGGGCGGGGGCGGTCAGCCAACTGGGCCACCACCGCGGCCTGGAGCTCGTCGACGGGCTGAGTGCGGACGCCTCCGGCACCGTCACGGTACTGATCGCGGAGACCGTCGACCCGCAGGTCCTCGCAGCCCTGCGCCGGCTCAGCCGCACCGCGGGTGCGCGCATCGTGCTCGTGGTGGAGCGGATGCGGGAGGCGGAGCTGCTCAGCACCGTCGAATGCGGTGTCGCCGCGATCCTCTGGCGCCGCGAGGCCACCGCCACCCGCCTCTCCGAGGTCGTACTCGCCGCGGCTCGCGGCGACGGGGATCTGCCCGCCGATCTGCTCGCCAAGCTGATCAGCCAGATGGGGCGGCTTCAACGCAGCATCCAGGGACTGCCCGGCTTCACCCCGCCGGGCGTCTCCCCGCGCGAGGCCGACGTACTGCGTCTTCTGGCGGAGGGCTGTGACACGGCCGAGATCGCCTCGCAGCTCGCCTACTCCCAGCGCACCGTGAAGAACGTCCTGCACGGCATGACCAGCCGCCTGCACCTGCGCAACCGCGCGCACGCCGTCGCGTACGCACTGCGCGAGGGCTACATCTGACGTGACCCTGCCGCGACGCTCTCGGCCACTCGCGCAGGCGCCCGCGGAGTCGGCCAGTCGGCATGCGGCCGGAGCGCATCCGCCGGCGGACTGACGGTGCGCAGGCGCGCCACGAGGCGCAGGCCACCGACCTGAAGCGGCGGTGGCGGATGTCCTCGACCGGCTGCCGGCGGCGGTCGCGGACGGCTCGGCGGGCTCCGTCCCGACGTTGCAAGGCCCGCGGCGCCGGGCTGCTCAAGGCGACGCCAGTGTCCGGCCGGCTGAACGGTGCACCGCCTTCCTCCACCTCGCGGACAGCGTGGCGGCGGCAAGGACATCGAGGGTGCCGAATCCGGACTGCGCCCACCCCCCGGGCGGGGTCCTTGGCGTGAAATCATCTGGATCATCCGGGCAGAACAGGCATCCTTCACAGAGGCACTGACGGTGCCTCAGAGCTGAAGGGGTGGGGGATGGGGCTTCCGGAGCCGGTGGGACGGCAGTCGGACGTGGCGTACTTGCCAGCGGCCGGCCATCACGTGGTTCTCGGTACGGCGGGAACCGGCAAGACCGTGATGGCGATGCTGCGGGCGCTGTATCTATCGGACCCAGGCGTGGCAGGATCCGGCAGGACTCTGCTCGTGACCTACAACAACGCGCTCGTCGCCTACCTCAAACACCTCGCCGCCGAAACCGACCGGCTCGACATCCGCACCTATGCCCTGTTCGCCCGCGGCTTCCTGAACCACCACGGGGCGATGAAGGGACAGGCGATAGTTCAGTCCGCCAAGCGCCGCGAGCTGATCCAGTCCGCGCTCCAGACAGTGGCCTCGAAGTACAAAGCGCACAAGTTCTTCGAGAGGGATCCCGGATGGTTCGAGGACGAGATCATCTGGATCTCCGGGATGGGCCTGCGGACTTGGGGGGCATACGAGGCCGTTGACCGCCTGGGGCGCCGAACTGCGCTCAGCGTATCGCTGCGCAAGGTCGTCTGGGAGATCGCCGAAGAGTACCGGCTGCGGCGGGCTGCGGCGGGCCATTCGTACGACTGGCACGACCTGGCCGCCTCCGTCCGCGATCACCAGACCGCCGACGACGGCCCGCGCATGTACCGGCACGTGATCATCGACGAAGGCCAGGACCTCTCACCGGAGGAGATCCGCTCGCTCGCGGAGGTCGTTGACCCCAAGGGCTCCGTGACCTTCTTCGGCGACTACGCTCAGCAGATCTACGGGCAGGGGATGTCGTGGCGGGCGTGCGGCCTGAAGGTGGCCCGGGTCGAGATGTTCAAGGACAACTATCGCAATTCGACCGCGATCGCCGAGTTCGCCATCGCCCTCAGCGAGATGCCCTTCTTCGGCAGGACCGACGAGCTCGTGCCCCCGGTCGCCCCACGCTCCAAGGGTTCACTGCCCACGCTGGTCGCGTGCGCCGACCGCTCGCAGGAGGTAGCGGTGATCCAGTCGATCGCCAGGCAGCGGGGCCAGGTGGGGACGGTGGCCGTGATCGGCCGTACCTGGGCCGATGCGCATGAGGCCTGCGCGGGCATGACGGTCCAACGGATCAAGAAGGACGCGCGGTTCGTCTGGAATGACGCGCCGGGCGTGTATTGCACCACCTATCACTCCGCGAAGGGGCTCGAGTTCGACACCGTGCTGATGCCCTTCTGCTCCGAGGACACCGTGCCCCTCCCGGAGGTGGTGAAGGCCTTGGGTGTGGACGACGCGGACGAGCGGGAGTCGAAACTGCTCTACGTCGGCATCACCCGCGCCAAGTCGGACCTGGTCATCACCTACAGCGGGACGAAGACCCACCTGCTGCCCGAGGGCGCCGGCCTGTGCGCGGAGGTGCAGCCGTGACCCGCACCGACGGCCTCACCCTGGCCGAGGCCCTAAGGAGGAGCAAGGCCACGAGGCTCGCCCATTTCACCCCTGCCCGCAGCTTCCCGCACATCCTGCGCGACGGGGCGATCCGCAGCAGCAAGGACCTCGCGGAGGTGGCTCCCGAGCAGTTCACCCCCACCGATCGCGACCGGTTCGACCGCCAGCCCGACAAGGTCTGCTGCACCTTCCAGTTCCCCAACGGCTACTACCTGGCGGAGGCCCGGAAGAAGCCCGACCACCAGAGCTACCCGGACTGGATCTGCCTGTTCCTAGACGTGGAACTTGCTCTGCGCGAAGGCACGCTCTTCGCGCCCTGCAACGCGGCGAAGCAGAACGGCGCGCGGCTGCGCCCGGGCCCGGAGGCGCTGCTGGAACTCTTCGCCGCGACGAGCGACAACTGGCCTCGCGGAGCGGGCCATCTCCAGGGGGCCGCCACCAACTTGCAGGCGGAGGTCCTCGTACCCGGCCCCATCGAGTTGAAGCACGTGCTGGCCGTCGCGATGCCCAGCCATGAGGCGGTGAACAACGAGCTGGCACGGCTTCGCGTCCTCAAAGCAGAAGTACCGCCTTTGCCCTGGCTCGTGGAGCCGGTGCTGTTTGATAGGAATCGACTGAGCAGCCGCGTGCGCTACGGGCCTCCCCTCACCGAGTCCGTTTGGGTGCCACCGCAGAGTGATGGGGAGAACCGGTGACCGGACAGAAGCCGGCAGACCTGTTGGACCGGACCCGCGGCCTGCTGTTCGGGGCGGCCGTCGGTGACGCCCTGGGCTGGCCACAGGAGCAGCGCAGCGGCATCGTCGGAGGCCAGGCCTCACGCACCACGGCCCCCGCTCTCGCCTTCCGCCCGTGGCTGCGCTGGGCCGGCGGCCAGTACGCCCGCTACCGGGACCCGGTTGGTGCGGGCGAGTACAGCGACGACACCCAGCTGCTGCTCGCCACGGCTCGCGCCTGCGTGCACGGAGACGACTGGCTGAGCCGGCTCACCAGGGTCGAGCTCCCGGCATGGCCGCTCTACCAGCGCGGTGGCGGGCGGGCAGTGCTCAGCGCGTGCCGCAGCTGGCAGGCCGGCACCCCTCCTTGGCAAGGCCAGCGCACGAAAGTCGGCGCCTACTTCAACGCCGGTGCCAATGGCGTGGCCATGAGGATCGCGCCCCACGCCATCCACACACTGGCCGACGCCTCCCCCGAGCGGCTGATGTCGCGTGTGGTCGCCGACGGGGTGCTGACCCACGGACATCCGCGCGCGCTGCTCGGCGCGGTGGTCTACGCCTTGGCCGTCCGGCATACGCTCCGGCAGCAGGGCGCCGGCGAATACGGGGACGTCGTGCTCGCCGTCGCCGACATGCCACAGTGGCGCGACCCCGTTCTCGCGCGCGCCGCCCTTCCCGAGGGCTGGTCAGCCGCCTTCGCGGAGGCCACCGGTGATGCGTTTGACACTGCGTGGACCGACACCGCTCGGGAGATGGACGAGCTGCTCGCCACGGCGCGGGCATCCCTGGAGCGGGCTGCCCTTGCCGACGACGCGCAGACCCTCGCGGCACTCGGCTGCTTCGACAAGAAGCGCAACGGCGCGGGAACCGTCTCGGCGGTCGCCGCCTGCTACCTGGCGGCGCGTTCCTCCGTACGCCCGACCATGGGGCTGCTCAGGGCTGCATTCCTGGACCATGCCGACACCGACACGCTCGCCTCGATGACCGCCGCGCTGCTCGGCGCCCTGCATGGCACGGACTGGATTGCGCCGCTCATGCGCGAGGTGCAGGACGACGCCTGCCTCTCGCGCACGGCCGCCGCGTTGATCGAACCGCTCCCTGCCGCGGATGTGACCGAGAAGGAGCGCCCGGAGGTGCAACAGGCCCAGTGGCTCAGCTCCCTTGCGGAGAACGGGAGCACGGAGCGGTTCGTTGACGGCCGCGCTGTGACGCAGGTGCGGCACTACAGCCTGGACAGCAAGAGCCAGGACGTCACGCGCTTCGCACTGACCCTGGACGACGGCCAGTCGCTGTACGTGGACCGGGCGGTGAAGCGAGGAGAGCCGTTGGCCCCCGTACGGCAGGATCCGCCCGGCACACCTGCCGCGACGGTGACCCGTATGGCCATCCATGTACGCAACCTTGCGGAGACGCGGAAGTTCTACGGCGAGGTGCTCGGGCTTGCGGTGCAAGACAGGGGGCCGGTGCTCTATGTGACCCCCTGGCTGGCCCTGTTGGAGATGTCGGGCCCCCTGGACACTCCCACGGCAGGACCGTTGCAGTTCACCGTGCAGACCTCTGACGCGGCACGCATCACCGCCATGGTCGAGAAGTACAACGTTCCGGTTACCCCGCGAGGCCCCCGCGACATCCCCGGTTCCCTGCGGGTGATCGACCCGGACGGCCACGAGGTCCTGGTGTGGCCGGTGGAAGGGCGTCCCGTGGCGTAGCTGGACCGGGTGGCCGATATTCGGCCTCAAGGGAGACAGGTCCTCGCCATGCGCGGCGGTGACCACGCAAAATCAGGCCGACGGGTACGGAAACGAGGGGTAGTCGTGGTGGTTGGAGCGGGCACTGGCGCGGGTGCGGAAGTTCCTGCTCTGGCGGGGGTGCCGCTGGTGGGGTCGCTCTTCGAGTTGAAGTCGGACTCGCTCGGGACCTATCTGCGGGCCCGGCACGAGCACGGGGACGTCGTGCGGATCGTCGCCGGGCCGCCCGGGCTGCGGGCCGAGCTGTACTGCGTGTTCTCCGCGGAGGGGGCGCAGCAGGTGCTCGCCTCGGAGTCGGCCAACTTCCGCAAGGACAACCCCTTCTACCAGGAGATCCGGGACTCGTTCGGCAACGGGCTGCTGACCAGCCAGGACGAGGACTACCTGCGCCAGCGCCGGCTGGTCCAGCCGCTGTTCACCCGGCGCCGGGTGGACGGCTACGCGGGGGCCGTCGCCGCCGAGACGAAGGCGGTCGTCGCCGCCTGGGAGCAGGCCCCGGACGGCGTGCTCGACGTCTCCGACCAGATGATGCACCTGGCCCTGCGCGCGGTCGCCCGGATCCTGTTCGGCACCGACGTGGAGGCCACGGTCGACGTCGTGGACCGGTGTTTTCCGGTCATCACGGACTACGTGCTGCGCCGCGGCTACTCCCCCGCCAACGTCCCGCGCAGCTGGCCGACCCCGGCCAACAGGCGGGCGGCCGCGGCGATGGACGAGCTCTACGCGGTCTGCGACAAGATCATCGGCGAGCGGCGCACCGCCCCCGGCGCCGGCACCGCGGACGGTTCCGGCGACGGCCCCGGCGAGGACCTGCTGACGCTGCTCGCCGCCGCCAAGAGCTCGGACGACGGCGAGTTCGACGTCTCCGAACTGCGCGACCAGGTGCTGATCTTCCTGCTCGCCGGGCACGAGACGACCGCCACCTCCCTCGCCTTCGCCCTGCACCTGCTGGCCCGCCACCCCGAGGAACAGGACCGGGCCCGCGAGGAGATCACCCGTGTCCTGGGCGACCGTACGCCCGAGGCCGCCGACCTGGACCGGCTCCCGTACCTCACGCAGGTCCTGAAGGAGACGATGCGGCTCTACCCGGCGGCCCCGGTGATCGGCCGCAACGCCGTCGCCGCCACCGAGATCGACGGCCACGCCATCCCCGCCGGCGCGAACGTGATCCTGGCGCCGTGGGTGACGCACCGCCATCCGCTGCACTGGCCGGACCCGGACCGCTTCAACCCGGAGCGCTTCACCCCGGAAGCGGAGGCCGGCCGCCCGCGCTACGCCTGGTTCCCGTTCGGCGGCGGGCCGCGCGCGTGCATCGGGCAGCACTTCTCGATGCTGGAGTCGGTGATCGCGCTGGCGGTGATCCTGCGGGCGTACGAGTTCGAGGCCGTGGACACCGAGATCCCGGTCAGCGCCGGCATCACCCTGCGGCCGAACGGTCCGGCGCGCTGCCGGGTACGCCGCCTGGACGGTTAGCGGGGGATATCGGCCATCATGGCCGGATGGACGAGGAGCTTCCGGGGAGACTGTCCCCTGGTGTACGGCGGCCCGCGCGGGCGAAGCTGCCCGGATCGCCCGCCCCGCAGCGGCTGGTCCACCGGATCGGCGGCTTCTTCCTCTTCCGCTTCCTGGCGGCCCTGCCCGACGACCTGGCCGACGCGGTGTCCGCGCTCGCCGACCCCTTCGAGCGGGCCGCCCGGCTGGTCGGCCGGCTCTTCCACGGCCCGGCCCTGCGGGGCGGCTGGGAGAGCGAGGCCGGCCGCCTCGCCCTGGCCCTGCACGGCTTCCACTGGACGCACTGGCGCACCGAGACCGTGGGCCCGTACGGCACGTTCGCCGCGACGGCGGGGAAGGTCGTGGTCCGGCCGCCCTGGGGCCGCGGCGACCCGGCCCGCGAGTCGTACACCGCCGCCTGCGCGGTGCGCCGCGTGCCGCGGCTGCGCCGCCGGCCGTGCCGGGTGGACCTGGTCTTCGCGGACGGCTCCTGGGTGGCCCTGCGGATGAACACCCGCGCGGACGCGGCCCGGCTGCGCGACGCCCTGCGGGGTTAGGCCGTCCGACGGCCTAGCGGCCGACGTACGACTCGAGCGTGCCGCGGCGCCGGACGTCGAGTGTGGCGCAGTGGAACGAGCCCGCGAACGGCGCGTAGTGCAGCAGGTCGCACGGGATCGGCTCGAACCCCCACGTCTCCAGTGCCCGCAGCATGCCGGTGTGGTGCCGCTCCGCGATCACCCGGTGCCCGTCGATCACGAGGACGTTCATGCTGAGCCATTTGCCGCACATCGACGTGATCTTCAGCAGGCGCTCGTCGATCGGGTCGGGCTCGGGGGCGACCAGGACGTCCCACGAGCTCAGGACGTCCGGCAGCCGGTCGACGTCGATGTATTCGGGATTGACCAGTACCTTGCCGGGTGCGAGCGGGACGAACGTCGTGTCGATGTGCATCGGCGTGCGGCAGCGGCTCTCGATCTCGTGGATGCGGTAGCCGGGTCCGAGATGGCGGCGCAGCCAGTCGATGCCCATCAGGTTCGTGACGTTGCTCCGCGTCACGAACAGGTCGCGTCCCGCCCGTACGAAATCCGCCGCGTCGAAGACCGGCTCGAATTCGGTGAGGATGTAGCGCATCGGCTCGCCGGCCCCGGGCGTGCGGAACTCCGCCTCGAAGAGTTCGTCCGTGAGCTGCGGTCTGGGCGCCGCCGTCCAGCGCGCGCCGCGCCGGAAGTAGTCCTTGAGGATCGCGCGGTAGGCGTGGGTCTCGAAGTACCGGCACGGCCATGCCATCGGGGTTTCGATGATCTCGTCGCCGATCACGAGCATGCTGTCCCGCGGACAGGTGCTGGTGAATCCGCGTGAGGACCAGTCGGGAGTGCCGAAGCGCCGCCCGTGGTCGAGGGCGTCCGGGCGCCTGACCGTGACGCCGAGGTCCTCCAGCAGGGTGACGAACTGATCGAGCTCGCGCTGCGCCGGCTCGATCAGTACGCGCGGATACTTCATGCCGGCGGCGAGCCCCTGCAGCCGCGCCCCCCACGGCGGGATGTTGCAGGCCACGACCGGGTGTTTGGAGGGGATGGTCGCGCCGTCGAGCCGCCCGACGAGGACCTCCTCGAGGGGGTCCCACTCGTTGTGCGAGCTGACCGGCGAGGTGAGGGGTTCCGCCGGTTGCCCCGGTTCCATGGGGTCCGTCGGTTTCGCGAGTTCCGTAGCCACGGGCTAGACCTTGCTCGGTGTGTGGTTGCCCTGCAGACGTTCGAGGTCGGAGGGCCGGACTTGGATGGCGAACAGCGCGATCGCGGCCCCGACCAGGGTGAACAGTGCCGCCACGATGAAGGCCGCGCTGATGCCCGAGGTGAGCACCTGGTCGCTCCAGGGTTTCGGGAACTGTCCGGTGCGCTCGAAGTACGCCTTCTGTTCGGGGTCGGCCGTCCGCAGGAAGCCCGGCACCTGGTCCTTCGCCTCGTTGCGGCTGGCCGTGCCGAAGACGGTCACCAGGATCGACAGGCCGAGCGAACCGCCCACCTGCTGCATCGTGTTGAGCAGTCCGGATGCCGCGCCGGACTCGCGGTCGGGGACGTTGGACAGGGCCATCAGCGTCAGCGAGACGAACTGCAGTCCCATGCCGAGACCGAAGATCAGCAGCGGCCCGAGGATGCTGCCCAGGTACGTCGAGTGGACGTCCGTCTGCGTCAGCCAGGCAAGTCCGACCGCTGAGCACAGCGCGCCACCGACCATGAACGGCTTGGGGCCGTACTTGGGCAGCAGTTGCGAGGCGAAGCCGGCGCCCACCGCGACCACCGCGCTCACGGGCAGGAAGGCGAGGCCCGCCCGCAGCGGGCTGAAGCCGAGCACGATCTGGACGAAGAGCGTCAGGAAGAAGAACATGCCGAAGATCGCGCAGGCGAGGAACAGCATGATCCCGTACGTGCCGGCCCGGTTGCGGTCGGCGAACATGTGCAGCGGGGTGATCGGCTGGGGCGAGCGCCGCTCGTTGAGGAAGAACAGGGTCAGCAGGACCACGGCGGCGCCGAAGGAGGCGAGCGTCCACGGGTCGCGCCAGCCCTCCTGGGCCGCGCGGATGAACCCGTAGACGAGCGCGACCATGCCGAGGGTGGACAGCAGCGCGCCCGCGAAGTCGAAGTGGCCCGGGTGCCGTTCGGACTCGCGGATGACCTTCGCGGCCAGCAGGGCGATGAGCAGGGCGATCGGGACGTTGACGAAGAGCACCCAGCGCCAGTCGAGCCAGGTGACCAGCATGCCGCCCGCGAGGAGTCCGATCGCGCCGCCGCCGGCCGAGACCCCGGCGAACACGCCGAAGGCGCGGTTGCGGGCGGGGCCTTCGCGGAAGGTGGTGGTGATCAGCGCGAGGGAGGTCGGGGAGGCGATGGCGCCGCCGACGCCCTGGAGGGCTCGGGCGGCCATCAACTGGCCCGCGTTCTGGGCGAGTCCGCCGAGGAGGGAGGCGAGCCCGAAGAGCAGGATGCCGAAGATGAAGACCCGCTTGCGGCCGAGGATGTCGCCGGTGCGCCCGCCCAGCAGCAGCAGGCCGCCGAAGGTGAGGGTGTAGGCGTTGACCACCCAGGACAGGCTCTCGGTGGAGAAGTCGAGTGCGGTCTGGATGTGCGGCAGCGCGATGTTCACGATGGTGATGTCGAGGACCACCATGAGCTGGCAGGAGGCGATGACGAACAGGGCGAGCCCGTTCCCGCTCCCTCGGACCTTGCCTTCGGTCCCGGTGCTGGTCGGCGTTGCGTTCGGGTCCACCCTGTCGACGCTAAGCCCGCATGCGGAGGGTCACCACTCGAACAGCCTAGGCGATGTGATATTTCACATGTCACACTACGATCATGGATGACTTCCTCAGGCTCTCCGCGAGCACCGCCCGGTTCACGCACGGCGCCCCGCGCGCCTTCGCTTTCGGCGACGGCGGACGGCTCCTCTGGTTCCTCCGGTCCACCGGCGCCACCGACCCCTTCGACAGCCTCTGGGTCCTCGACACGGCCACCGGCACCGAGTCCTGCCTTGCCGATCCCCGCGAGCTGTGCCCCGAGCCCGGCGAGCTCCCCGCCGCCGAGCGCCGGCTCCGAGAGCGGATACGCCTCGTCGCCGCCGGCATCGGCTCGTACGCGCTCTCCGGCGACGGCCGGCGCGCCGTCTTCGCGCTCTACGGGCGGCTGTACGGGGTCACCGCCGGCGGGACCGGACGGCCCGAGCCGATCGCGACCGCCGGACCCGCCCTGGACCCCCGCCCCAACGCCGACGGCTCCCGCACCGCGTACGTCAGCGACGACGCCCTGTACGTCGCCCCGGGCGGCCGGGTCAGCCCCGAGGACGGGGCCCGCTGGGGCGTCGCCGAGTTCGCGGCCGCCGAGGAACTGGACCGCGCCCGCGGACACTGGTGGTCCCCGGACGGGGTCACCCTGCTGGCGGCCCGCGTGGACGAATCCGCCCTCCAGCGGCGGTACTTCGCCGACCCGGCGCAGCCGGAGCTCCCGGCCGAGGACTTCGCGTACCCGGAGGCGGGCGGGCCCAACGCCGACGTCCAGCTCTGGGTGCTGGGCCCGGACGGGAACCGGGTACGGCTCGACTGGGACGCCGAGACCTACCCGTACGTCTCCGACGCCGGCTGGCACGCCGGTGACACGGCAGCCGAGGAGATCCTGCTGACAGTCCGGGACCGGCTCCAGCAGAACGTACTGCTGCTCTCCGCCGACCCGGCCACCGGCCGCACCCGGGAGCTGTCCCGCACCACGCACCCGCAGTGGGTGGACCCCCTGGTCCCTGGCACTCCGGCGCGCCTGCCCGACGGGCGGATGCTGACCGCCGCCGACACCACCGGCGGGGCCGCCCGCGCCCTCGCGGTGGACGGCGAACTGCTCACCGGCGACGGGATCCAGGTCCGCCGGGTGGCCGGGGTCCACGAGGGCCGGCTGCTGATCGAGGCCGGGCTGCGCGGCCCCGCCGAACAGCAGGTGCTGCTGCTCGACCTCGCGACCGGAGAGCCGACCCCGCTCGCCGACGGGCCCGGGGTGCACAGCGTGTCCGCCTCGGCCGGGACCCTGCTGCTGACCTCCGCCGACACCGACGGCATCCGGCGCACCGTACGCACCGCGGACGGGCGGGAGTTCACCCCCGCCGACCTGTCCCAGCCGCTGCCGTACCGAGTGGTGCCGGTCCTGGAGCGGGTCACCGAGCACGGCGTCCCCACCGCCCTGGTCCTCCCCCGCGACCACGTCCCCGGGCGGCGGCTGCCCGTCCTGATGGACAGCTACGGCGGCCCGGGCTTCCAGGACGTGTCCGCCGAGCCGCGCCGCTGGCAGGCCAGGCAGTGGTGGGCCGACCAGGGCTTCGCCGTGGTGACCGTCGACAACCGCGGGACCCCGTACGTCTCCCCCGCCTTCACGCACGCGATGTACCGCGGGTTCTCCGAGGTCACCCTGGAGGACCAGGTCGCGGCGCTCCAGGCGCTCGGCGCCCGCCACCCCGACCTCGACCTCGGCCGGGTCGGCATCCGCGGCTGGTCCTACGGCGGCTACCTGTCGGCCCTGGCGGTTCTGCGCCGCCCGGACGTCTTCCACGCGGCGGCCGCGGGCGCGGCACCGACCGACTTCCGGCAGTACGACACGGCGTACACCGAGCGGTACCTGGGCCTGCCCCAGGACAACCCGGAGGTCTACGAACGGGACTCGCTCCTCGCCGACGCCCCGAAGCTGAGCCGCCCCCTCCTCCTGGTCACCGGCCTGGCCGACGACAACGTCCACCCCTCCCACACCCTGCGCCTCTCCCAGTCCCTGACGGAAGCGGGCCGCCCCCACCAACTCCTGGCGCTGCCCGGCGTCACCCACATGACCCCGGGCGGCACGAGGGAGAAGGTAATGGCCCTGGAACTGGAGTTCTTCAAGCGGGAACTCGGCTGCTGATTTCGGCACGCCGCCCCTGCCCACAGGGCCCCGGAGACGCCTTTGGCTCCGGGGCCCTGCCTTCCCTGGTTCCCCGTCAGTCACCCGGGAAGTGGCAGGCCACCTCTCGGGAGGCGGCGAGCTGCAGGAGCGGGCGCTCCGTGCGGCAGAGGTCCTGGGCCTTGGGGCAGCGCGGGTGGAAGGTGCAGCCCGGGGGTGGGGCGGCCGGGCTCGGGGGGTCGCCGAGCAGCACGATCCGCTCCCGGCGCCGTTCCGCCGCCGGGTCGGGGAGGGGGACGGCGGACAGCAGGGCCCTGGTGTAGGGGTGTTGGGGGTCTTCGTACAGGGAGTGCTTGTCGCCGATCTCCACGATCCTGCCGAGGTACATGACCGCGACGCGGTCGCTGACGCGTTTGACGACGGAGAGGTCGTGCGCGATGAACACGTAGGCGAGGCCCAGTTCGGTGCGCAGCCGTTCCATCAGGTTGACGATCTGCGCCTGTACGGAGACGTCGAGGGCGGAGACCGGCTCGTCGGCGATGACGAGGCGGGGGCTGGTCGCGAGGGAGCGGGCTATGCCGATGCGCTGGGCCTGGCCGCCGGAGAACTCGTGCGGGTAGCGGTCGATGTGCTCGGGGATCAGGCCGACCAGCTCCATCAGGTCGCCCGCGCGGCGGCGGGCGTCGCCCGCGCTCCAGCCCTGGACCAGGAGCGGGTCGGAGATGATGCGCGCCACCGTCTGGCGGGGGTTGAGGGAGGAGTGCGGGTCCTGGAACACCATCTGGATGTTCTTGCGGAGCGGGCGCAGGGCGGACGGGGAGAGGCGGCTGATGTCCTTGCCGTCGAAGGTGACGCTGCCCGCGGTGGGTTCGAGGAGGCGGACCAGCATGCGGCCGGTGGTGGACTTCCCGCAGCCCGACTCGCCGACCAGGCCGAGGGTCTGGCCGGCCGCCAGGTCGAAGGAGACCCCGTCCACGGCGCGCACGGGCGCCCCCCGGCGCCCGGTCGCGGACCGCTTCCCGGGGAAGGTCATGGTGAGGTCCCGTACGGACAGGAGCGGGTCGGTCGTCGCGGTCATCGGGCCGCCTCCTCAGCGGTACGGGCGCCGGCGAAGTGGCAGGCCACCGTCCGCGCCGGGGCGGCGCCGTCCCCGTACGGCTCCAGTTCCGGGCGCTCACCGGTGCACCGCGCGGCGGCGCGCGGACAGCGCGGGGCGAAGGCGCAGCCCGGTGCCGGGGCGAGCAGGGAGGGCGGGGAGCCGGGGATGGAGGGAAGCGGTTCGTCGTCGGCAGTGTCCAGGCGGGGCAGCGAGTCGAGCAGGCCCCGGGTGTAGGGGTGCGCGGGCTCGGCGAACAGGTCGTCGACCGGGGCCTGTTCGGCGGCCCGGCCGCCGTACATGACCAGCACCTCGTGGGCGACGCGGGCGACCACACCCAGGTCATGGGTGATCATCACCACGCCGAGCCCGCGCTCCTGCTGGAGCCTGGCGATCAGCTCCAGGATCTGTGCCTGGACGGTGACGTCCAGGGCGGTGGTGGGTTCGTCGGCGATCAGCAGGTCGGGCTCGCAGGCCAGGGCCATGGCGATCATCGCGCGCTGGCGCATGCCGCCGGAGAACTGGTGCGGGTACTCGCCCGCGCGGCGGGCCGGTTCCGGGATGCCGACCTCGCCGAGCATGTCCACGGCCCGTCTGCGCGCGGCGGCCCGCCCGGCCTTGAAGTGCACCCGGAAGTGCTCGGCGATCTGCTCGCCGACCGTGTAGTAGGGGTGGAGGCTGGAGAGCGGGTCCTGGAAGATCATCGCCATCGTGCGGCCGCGGATCTTGGACAGCTCCCTCCCGGAGAGGCCGGTCAGCTCCCGCCCGGAGAGGGCCACGGAGCCGGTGACCTCGGCCGCGCCCCGGTGCAGGCCCATGACGGCCAGCGAGGTGACGGACTTGCCGGAGCCGGATTCGCCGACGATGCCCAGCGTGCGGCCCGCCTCGACGGTGAAGCCGAGCGAGTCGACGGCCCGTACGGTGCCGTGCGGGGTGGTGAAGGTGACGCCCAGATCACGTACTTCGAGGAGCGGGGCGGTGGTGTGTGCGGCCATCAGTACCTCACCCTCGGGTCGACGACGGCGTACAGGAGGTCGACGACGAGGTTGGCGACGACGATGAAGAAGGCGGCGAGCAGGGTGACCCCGAGGACCACGGGCTGGTCGGAGCTGACCAGCGCGCCGTAGAACAGCCGCCCGATGCCGGGGAGCCCGAAGATGGACTCCGTGATCACGGCTCCGGCGAGCAGTCCGCCGAGGTCCATGCCGAAGATGGTGAGGATGGGGGTCATCCCGGAGCGCAGCCCGTGTTTGACGACGACGGTGCGCTCGGGCATGCCCTTGGCGCGGGCGGTACGGATGTACGGCTCGGCCATCGCCTCGATCATCGAACCACGGCTCTGGCGCGCGTACATGGCGGCGTAGAGCAGCGCGAGCGCGGTCCAGGGCAGCAGCAGGTTGGCGGCCCAGCCGAGCGGGTCGTCGGTGAGGGCCTGGTAGGTGGGGTAGGGCAGCAGGCCGGCGATGCGGATGACCCCGTAGATGAGCATCACGGAGGTGAAGTAGACGGGCAGGGAGGCGGCGGCGACCGCGCCGACCATCAGGGCCTTGTCGGTGGTGGTGTCCTTGCGCAGGGCGGCGGTGACCCCGGCGCCCAGGCCGAGGACGAGCCACAGCGCGGCGGCGCCGACGGCGAGGGAGGCGGAGACCGGGAGCCGGTCCATGAGCAGGTCCCAGACGGGCAGGGAGTTCTCGTACGAGTAGCCCAGGCAGGGGAAGTCGCACTGGACGGCGTACTGGCCGGTGCCGAGGGTGCGGCCGGTGAAGATGCCGGTCAGGAAGTCGGTGAACTGCCGCCACAGGGGCTGGTCGAGGCCCAGGTACGCCCGTACGTCGGCGAGGCGCTCGGCGCTGCAGGTCTTGCCGCAGGCGGCGGCGGCCGGGTCTGAGGGCAGTACGTAGAAGATGAGGAAGGTGACGGCGGCGATGGCGAGGAGCACACCGGCCAGGGCGAGGAGCCTGCGGGCGAGGTAGAGGATCAACTGCGGCCGCCCCTCGGGTCGAGGATGTCGCGCAGGGCGTCGCCGAGCAGGGTGAAGGCGAGCACGGCGAGGAAGAGGAAGACGCTCGGGATGACGAAGTACATGGGGTCGGTCTCGTAGAAGGCGACGGACTCGGCGATCATCTGGCCCCAGGAGGGGGTGGGCGGGCGGACTCCCACGCCGAGGTAGCTGAGCGCGGCCTCGGTGCTGATCATGCCGGGGATGAGCAGGGTGGTGTAGGCGATGACCGGGCCGGAGACTCCGGGGAGGATGTCGCGGGTCAGGATCCGCCAGGAGCTCGAACCGCCGACGCGGGCGGCGTCGACGTACTCGCGGTGTTTGAGGGAGAGGGTCTGGCCGCGGACGACGCGGGCGACGCCGGGCCAGCCGAAGACGCCGATGACCGCGGTCATGAGGACGATGCGGTTGACGTCCTTGGCCACGGACAGCATCGCGATCATGAAGATGAGGGACGGGAAGGACATGGTGAGGTCCATCAGCCGGGACAGGACGGCGTCGGTGCGGCCGCCGAAGTAGCCGGCGGCGATCCCCGCGGCGGTGCCCGCGAGGACCACGATGGCGGTGGCGGCGAAGGCGATGAGCAGGGAGACCTGGGCGCCGTGGACCACGCGCGCGAACAGGTCGCGGCCGGTGACGGGTTCGACGCCGAGCCAGTGTTCGGGGCTGATCCCGCCGAAGGAGCCGAGCGGCAGGCCCCCGAGGTAGGGGTCGACGGCGGTCTTGTCGAACTCCTCCGGGGACCAGCCGCCGAGCGCGCCCAGCCAGGGGGCGGTCACGGCCATGAGGACGAAGAGCAGGACGACGCAGAGGCTGACGCGGACGGCGGGGCGGCGGCGCAGTTCCCGCCGGGCGAGCTGCCAGGGGCTGCTGCCGGGCGCCGTTGCCGCGGGCCCGTCCTTGGCGGCGCCGGGTGCGGGTGCGCCGTCCGGGGCCGGGGCCGGGGCGGCCTGGCCGCCGGCGCCCGGTGCGGTGGTGGTCATGGTGTCGGTGGCTCCGGATTCCTCAGCCCTGGCTCTTCGAGGGGTCCTTGAGGCCGACGGTGGCGTAGTCGATGGTGCCGGTCCACACCGGGTGGCCGTAGGCGCCCGCGATGTTGGGGCCGACGAGCAGCGGCTTGCGCTCCAGCAGGAGCGGGATCGCCGGGGACTTCTTCATGATCTCGGCGTCGAGGTCGATCCAGGCCTGGTTGGCCTGCTTGGCGTCGGCCATGGCGTTGATCTCGTCGATCCGCTTCATGGTGGCGTCGTCGCGGAACTGGGAGTTGTTGCCCTGGTTGCCCTTCTCCTTGATGGTGCGCCCGTCGAAGACGAAGGGGATCCAGGTGGAGCCGGAGGGGTAGTCGGGGCACCAGCCGCTGAGCGTCATGTCGGGGGTGGTGGAGAGGTCGCCGATGACGTCGTAGTAGGCGCCGGGGTCGATGGTGTCGACGACGACCTCGATGCCGGCGCGGGACAGGCCCTGCTGGATGGCCTCCGCCTTGCCCTTGTCCCCGGTGGAGACGGCGAGGGAGACCTTCAGGGTCTCCTTGCCCGCGGCCTTGAGGAGTTCCTTGGCCTTGGCCGGGTCGCCCGCCGGGGCGATCTTGAGGGTGTCGGCCTGCTTTCCGCCGGAGAGGGCCGGGGGCAGGTAGGCGGTGGCGATTTCGTTGAGGGCCGGGCCGCCGCCCGCGGTGATCACGGCCTCCTTGTCGACGGCGTACTGCATGGCCTCGCGGACCTTGGGATCGTTGAAGGGCGCCCGGGAGTTGTTCAGGGAGAGCATCTCGGTACAGCCCTGGGACTCGGCGAGCAGCCGCGCCTTGACCTCCGGCTTGGGGAGCACCTTCGGCGCGCTCTCGGGCCGCATGTCGGCGTACTGGACGGCGGAGGCGTCGGCGCCCTCGCCGGCGATGATCCGGTCGTCGATCTGGCCGCCCTTGAGGCCCATGACGACCACGAACTTGTCCGGGTAGGCCTTGCGCACGGTGTCGGTCTTGGCGTCCCAGTGCTCGTTGCGGACCAGGACCAGCTTCTTGTCGCGGTCGTACGACTCGATCTTGTACGGGCCGGAGGAGAACGGGCGGGCGTCGTACTGGGTGCCCTTCTCCTGGGACTGGGGCACGGGCGCGAAGGTCGGCAGGGTGGCGGTCGCGGAGAACTCGGCGACGGGCCGCTTGAGTTCGAAGACGATCGTGCGGTCGTCGGGGGTCTTGACGGAGTCGAGGTGCTGCCCCTGGAGCGGGCCCTTGTAACCCTCGGCGCCGGCCAGGTACTGGGCGGCGTAGTCGGGGCCGCCGGTGAGGTCGGGGGCGAAGGAGCGCTCGACGTTGTACTTGATGTCCTGGGCCCTGATGGGCGAGCCGTCCTCGTACTTGACGCCTTCCTTGAGGGTGAAGGTCCAGGTGCGGCCGCCGTTGGAGGGGGTGCCGAGGTCGGTGGCGAGGTCGGGGACCAGTTCACTGCCGGCCTTGCCGGGCTCGGCCTTGAAGGTGACGAGCGTGCGGTAGAGCAGCCGGGTGCCGAAGTCCATGGTCGGCATGACCCAGTTGCGGGCGGGGTCGAGATGGGCGAAGTCCTGGTTGGACAGGACGGTGAGGGTGCCGCCCTTGACCGGGGTGCCGCCGAGGATCTTGCCGTCGTTGGCGGCGGCGGGGTTGGAGGCGCCGGCGCCCGCCGTGCCCTTCTTGGTGTCGGAGCAGCCCGAGGCGCCGAGTGCGAGAGCGGCCACCAGGGCGGTGGCGAGGGCGAGTTGGGTGCGCTTGGTCATGGGTCACTCCAGTGAAGGGCCGCGCTCTATGATGTGACCGGTAACATAGTAATGTGAAATTGTACTGACAAGGGGTTGGGCGGCCCGTTATCCAGCCGTGTCCAAATCCCGGCGCCGGACGCGGTGTTGGGGCGGTGGCCTACGATCGCGGATCATGGACATGAACGTGGACGTGGACGTGGACCGGGGCATGGCCGGGATACCGGCGCCCGAGGTCGCGCACCTGCGCGACGTACTCGACGGGCTGGCCGACAATCCGGCACTGCCGGACGACGTGGCCGTCCGGCTCCTGGCGTACCGGCAGGGCCACCGCCTGGCCGGGTGGCAGGGGTTCACGCCGTCCCCGGACCTCTGCGAGGCGTTCGTCGCCGCCGGGCAGTCCGAACACCTGGCCCGGGTGCCCTCCCTGCCCGGGAGCGTCGCCGCGAAGCTCGCCCTCGACCCGGACGCGGACGTACGCCGCGCCCTCGCGGACAACCCGCGCCTGGCACCGGAGCTCCTGGGCCGCCTGGCAGCCGATCCGGACGCCGGGGTACGGGCCGCGGCCGCGGCGGCGTGGACCGATCCGCCCGAGGAGGCCCTGCGCGCGCTGCTCACCGACCCGGACCCGAAGGTGCGGGTGGCGGCCTGCACCCGCCGGCCGCCCCGGGACCTGTACGGGGAACTGCTCGCCGGCCCGACCACCCGGCTGCGCGTGATTCCCCACCTCGAGCTGGACCGGGAGACCGCCGCCCTGCTGGCGGCCGACCCCGACGAGGACGTACGCCGGCGACTGGCCGGGCACCCGGAACTCGCCCCCGAGGTGCGGGACCTGCTCGCACGCGACCCGAACGCCGTCGTGCGCGGGGGCGTCTTCGAGCGCGCGGACACGCCGCCGGAACTCCGGGCGGAGATCCACGCGGGGTTGCTGGCCGGATCCCTCCGCGCCGACGAGGACCCGGCCGCCGCCGACGAGGACGACTTCCACTGCTATGTCGCCCTCGTCGCCTCGGAGTTGACCCCGTACCCCTGGGTGACGGCCGATCCGGTCCCCTACGCGGACTCCCCCTACCTCGGAATGCGGCGTGCGGCGGCCCGCAGCGGGGCGCTCCCGGACGAGCAGCGGCGGCGCATGTACGAGGACGAGGACGCGACCGTCCGGTTCTTCGCCTTCGCCGGGTCACCGGACCCGGACCCCGTCGTGGCCGAGGGGCTCGAACGGCGGCACGTGCAGGGCAAGTTCCCGGGACGGCCCGCCGACCGCGTCCGGTTCCCGGCCGAGACGCTGCGCCGGTTCGGGGCCGACCCGTCCCCGCGCCTGCGCGTGCTGGCGCTGCGGGATCCGGAGCTGCCGGCCGAGCTCGCCGAACGGCTGGCGGCGGACGAGGACGCGGCCGTCCGCCGCGAGGTGGCGGGCTCCGGACACCCCCGGCTGCCGCTGCCGGCGCTGCTGCGCCTGCTCGGCGACGCGGGACGGCTCGTCGCCGCGGCGGCCGCGTCCTCGCCGATGCTGCCGCAGGCCGTCATGCGGCAGATCGTGGACCGGGCGGACGCGGCGGGCGGCCCGCCCCTACCGGACGACGACGACTTCGACGACGACAGCGACTGCGACTGCGACTGCGACTGCGGCGCCGCCTAGATCCCCGAGCCGAGGCGTCCCGGAGCACGGCCCACCGGCTCGTCGCGGCCCTGTGCCCAGAGGGAGCGGACGTGGCCGAGGTGGCGGACCATGCAGGCCTCGGCCGCCGCCGCGTCACCGGAGAGCATCAGGTCGAGCAGTTCGAGGTGCTCCTCCGCCGAGGACACCAGCTTGCCGGCCTCGTCCAGGCCGGTCAGCCCGTACAGCCGCGAGCGCTTGCGCAGGTCGCCGACCGTCTCGACGAGGCGGTCGTTGCCCGCGAGGCCGAGCAGCGTCAGGTGGAAGCGGCGGTCCGCCTCCAGGTAGCCGATGAGGTTGTGCTCGCGCGCGCTGGTGACGATCTCCTCGGCGATGGGGCGCAGCGCCTCCAGCTGCTCGACCGTGGCGATCTTCGTGATCCGGCCGATGGTCGGCACCTCGATCATCGTGCGCAGCTCGGTGTACTGGTCGAGGTCGCGCTCGCTGACCTCGGTGATGCGGAACCCCTTGTTGCGGACCGGCTCGACCAGGCCCTCGCGGGCGAGGTCGAGCATCGCCTCGCGCACCGGGGTGGCCGAAACGCCGAGTTCGGCCGCGAGACCGGGGGCCGAGTAGACGCTTCCGGGCCGCAGCTCGCCCGCTATCAGGGCTGCTCGGAGGGCGTGGCCGACCTGGTCGCGAAGCCGTTCCTGGGCCTTGATGAGACTGTGCTGCTTCAGGTCACCCATTGCTTTTCCTCCGAGACGCCCGACACTCCCCCAGCTGCCGCCGGGGGCACCCCGGCGATGGGCAGAGGAACAGCGTACAATGTCACGTTTCTCTGCTCGCCCCGGCGGCCCGGAACAACGCGACCGCCACGGCAAGATCCTCCCAGGCCATGCCCACACTCTTGAAGAGCTGTGGACAACTCGGCGGTCCGCCCACGGGCATCCGGCCCGTGACGAGGTCGCCGAGGGTGCCGGTGATGTGCCCGGGCCCGATCGCCCCCTCGGCCTCCGGCACGAGCAGGTCCCCCGCCTCGCGCAGGGCCGCCGCCCGCGACTCCACGTACACCGCCGCGCGTCGCACGAGGGCGGTGTCCGTCTCCCGCGCCGTCGGCTCGTGCGAACCGACGGCGACGACCGTGGCGCCCGGGCCGACGAGGCGCCCGTCGAAGAGCGGTTCCCGGGCCGTGGTGCAGCAGACGACCAGATCGGCTCCGGCCACGTCTCCGGGCGTGCCGGTACGGGCGGCCGGGCCCAGGGTGCGGGCGTACGCGGCGAGCTCCTCCGCACCCTCGGGCCGCCGGGCGACCACCACCACCTCGGCCAACTCCCTGGCCGCCAGGATCGCTTCCAGGTGCCCGTACGCCTGCGGCCCGGAACCGAAGAGCACCAGCCGCAGCGGCCGCCCGGCCGGCGCCAGGTGGCGCAGCGCGAGCGCGGAGACCGCCGGGGTGCGCAGGGCGGTCAGCGCCGCGCCGTCGAGCAGGGCGAGCGGGCGCAGGGTGGGCCCGTCCAGCAGCAGGTAGGACCCGGTGATCCGGGGCAGCCCGCGGGCCGGGTTCCCGGGCGCGACCCCGGCGATCTTCACCCCGGCGTACGTGCCGGACGCGGCGGGCATCAGCAGCAGTTCACCCCCGCCGGGTACGGGGAGGGCGGTGCGCTGCGGGCAGCCCTCGGGGTCGAGGCCGCCGAGCAGGGCCTGCGCCAGGGCGTCGGCGGCGTCGGCCGGGGTCAGGAGACCGGCCAGGCCGTCCGCACCCAGCTGCGGGATCACAGCAGGAATCCGGCGCCGAGCGGGTCGTACGGGTCCACCGTGAAGGCGTGTTCGCCGGTGCGGTAGGCGGTGCCGGTGACCTCGGTGACGCCACCGGGGAGGATCCGCCCGGTGAACACCGTGCCCGTGACCGACTCGTGCAGCAGGTCCTCGCCGGGGCCGAGCCGTCCGTCCTCCGCGAGCAGCGCGAGCCTCGCCGAGGTGCCGGAGCCGCAGGGCGAGCGGTCGATCTGCCCGTCGGCGAAGACGGTGACGTTGCGCTGGTGCGGCCCGAAGGGAGTGTCGGGCAGCTCCTCGTGGAGGATCACCCCGTAGACCCCGGACAGGAGCGGGCTGTCGGGGTGCCAGGTGGCGGGGTGCGCGGCCAGCGCGGCCCGGATCTCCTGCCCGGCCCGCACCAGGTCGGGCAGGGCGGCCCGGGTGACGTCCAGGCCGAGGTCCCGGGCGCGGACCGACGCGTAACAGGCCCCGGCGTGCGCGATGTCCGCCTCCGCCATGCCGAGGGTGGTCGCCACCGGCACCTTGCGGGCGCTCACCCGCGCCGCGACGTTGCGGAAGGTGACGCCGGTGGTGCGGCCGCCGTCCCGGTGCACGGTCGCGGCGACCCGCCCGGACGGTACGTCGATGCGCACCTGGGCGTCCCCGTCGTGGGGGGCGGCGACCCGGCCGGTGTCCACGGCCCACACGCCGAGGGCCATGGTGCCGTGGCCGCACGCGGTGGAGTAGCCGTCCTTGTGCCAGAACAGCACCCCGAAGTGGGCCCCGTCGTCGTCGGCCGGGACGACGAAGCCCCCGTACATCCCGGCGTGCCCGCGCGGCTCCTGCACGAGCATCCGCCGTACGTCGTCCAGCGCGCCCCGGCGCGGAGCGGTCCCGGAGCCTCCGGGGCCGATGGCGGTGGCGCAGCGCTCGGCGACGGTGTCCCCGGGGACGGCCGGGATCCCCGTCTCGACGCCGCTGACCCCGTCGACGATGCGGAAGGGCTCGCCGGCGGTGTGGTAGTCCGTGGTGCGGACGGTGATCACAGGAGGAAGCCTCCGGGGAAGGGGTCGGCCGGATCGAGGAAGTACTGGGCGGTGCCGGTGATCCACGCCCGGCCGGTGACGGTGGGGACCACGGCGGGGAGCCCGCCGACGGTGGTCTCGCCGATCAGCCGGCCGGTGAACTCGGTTCCGATGAAGGACTCGTTGACGAAGTCGGTGTCGAGGCCGAGCCGGCCGCGGGCGTGCAGCTGGGCCATGCGCGCGCTGGTGCCCGTACCGCAGGGCGAGCGGTCGAACCAGCCGGGGTGGATGGCCATCGCGTGCCGGGAGCGGCGGGCGTCGGAGCCGGGGGCGGCGAGGTAGACGTGCTTGACCCCGGCGATGGAGGGGTTCTCGGGGTGGACGGGACGGTCGTCGCTCCCGTTGATCGCGTCCATGACCGCGAGGCCCGCGGAGACCAGGTCGTCCTTGCGGTCGCGGTCGAAGGGCAGGCCGAGGGCGTCGAGTTCGACGAAGGCGTAGAAGTTGCCGCCGTAGGCGAGGTCGTAGGTGACCGTGCCGAAGCCGGGCACCTCGGCCTTGAGGTCGAGGCCGACGCAGAAGGACGGGACGTTGGTGAAGGTGACGGCGGTGGCCGCCCCGTCCTCGACGCGGACGTCGACGCCCACCAGGCCGGCCGGGGTGTCGAGCCGGACGGTGGTGACCGGCTCGACGACCGGCACCATGCCGGTCTCGACCAGGACGGTGGCGACCCCGATGGTGCCGTGCCCGCACATGGGCAGCAGCCCCGACACCTCGATGTAGAGCACGCCGAAGTCGGCGTCGGGCCGGGTGGGGGGCTGGAGGATGGCGCCGCTCATCGCGGCGTGCCCGCGCGGCTCGTACATGAGCAGGGTCCGCACGTGGTCCATGTGCTCGATGAAGTGGAGCCGCTTCTCCGCCATGGTGGCGCCGGGGATCACCCCGATGCCTCCGGTGATGACGCGGGTCGGCATGCCCTCGGTGTGCGAGTCCACCGCGTGGTAGACGTGGCGCGTACGCATGGGGTCCCCCCGTTCTGCTAGTTGAGGCCCTCGGCGAGGGCCTTTCCGGTGGCGGCGCGGACGGCGGCCTCGATCTCGCCGGCGAGCGGGAAGCGCGGCGGGCGGGTGGCACCGCCTGGGCGGCCTGCGAGGTCCATGGAGAGCTTGATGGCCTGCACGAATTCGGTCTTGGAGTCCCAGCGCAGCAGCGAGTGCAGGGACTTGTACAGCGGCAGGGCGGTGGCGAGGTCGCCGGCGACGGCGGCCCGGTAGAGGGTGGCGCAGGACTGCGGGAGGGCGTTGGGGTAGCCGGCGATCCAGCCGACCGCGCCGGCGAGGGCGAGTTCGAGGAGGACGTCGTCCGCGCCGATGAGCAGGTCCAGGCCGGGGGCGAGTTCGGCGATCTCGTAGGCGCGGCGCACGTCTCCGCTGAACTCCTTGACGGCGACGATGGATCCGTCGGCGTGCAGCCGGGCCAGCAGGGCGGGGACCAGGTCCACCTTCGTGTCGTACGGGTTGTTGTACGCGACGACGGGCAGCCCGGCGCGGGCGACCTCGGCGTAGTGGGCGCGTACGGTCTGCTCGTCGGCCCGGAAGGCGTTGGGGGGCAGCAGGAGCACGGAGCCGGCCCCGGCCTCGGCGGCCTGGTCGGCCCAGCGGCGGGCTTCGGCGCTGCCGTAGGCGGCGACGCCGGGCATGACGCGGGCGCCGTCGCCCGCGGCCTCGACGGCGGTACGGACGACGCGGGCCCGCTCCTCGTCGGTGAGGGTCTGGTACTCGCCGAGGGAGCCGTTGGGGACCACGCCGTCGCAGCCGTTGGCGATGAGCCAGGCCACGTGTTCGGCGTAGGCGTCGTAGTCGACGCTGAGGTCCTCTCGCAGCGGGAGCGCGGTGGCGACCATGATGCCGTGCCAGGGGCGGGTGCGGGTGTCCGTGCCGGTGGGCGTACCGGTGGGCGTGTCCGCGGTCGTGGCGGTCGTCGTGCGGGGCGCGGGGGTGGGCGCGTCGGTCATGAGGTGACTCCCTAGTGTGGTGTGTGACATTTTACTAGCGGGTGTGAGTCGGCCACAAGGGCCGGGACGGTCCGATCAGGGGGCGTCCGGGGGAAGTTCGGCGAGCCGGCGCAGCGGGACCGGGCAGGACAGCGGCCGCCGGTCGGGCGCCGGGTCCTCGCCGGCGAGGGCGGCCACGGCCGGGCCGCACATCCGGCCCTGGCACCAGCCCATGCCCGCGCGGGTGAGGAGTTTGACGGTACGGGCGTCCCGCGCGCCGAGTTCCCCGGCGGCCTCGCGGATCCGGCCGGCCGGCACCTCCTCGCAGCGGCACACGACGGCGTCGTCCCGGAGCCAGCCGGTCCAGCCGCTGCCCGGGCGGTGGGCGGCGGCCATCGCGTCGGCGAAGGCGCGGAGCCGGTCGCGGGCCCGGGTGAGCGCGGCGGGAACGGGGCGTCCGGCGATCGCGTGGGCCGCGATCTCCCCCTCGGCGAGGGCGAGTCCGGCGCCGCCGATGCCGCCCGTCTCCCCCGCCGACCAGACGCCGGGGACGGAGGTCCGCTGCTCGGCGTCCAGGTCCAGGGCGACCGTGCCGTCCGGGCTGCGGCGGGTGGCGCAGCCGAGGCCGGTGGCGAGCTCCAGCTGGGGGACGAGCCCGTGGCCCACGGCGAGGGCGTCGCACGGGATCCGGCGGGCCGTGCCGGGCAGCGGCCGCCAGTCTCGGTCGAGGCGGGCGAGGGTGACGGCCTCGACCCGGTCGGTGCCGTGGGCCTCGGTGACGGCGTGCCGGCTCAGGAGGCGGACGTGGTGCCGGGCCAGTGCGGCGCCGTAGGTCGCGGCTTCGGCGAGCTTGCCGGGGTTGCGCAGCAGGACCGGGATGCGGGTCGCATACGCGGTGTAGGCGGCGGCCTCGACGACCGCGGGGACGGTGGCTCCGGCGGCGGCGAGGGATCCGGCCACGGCGAGCAGCAGCGGGCCGCTGCCGGCGACCACCACGCGCTTGCCGGGCAGCACCAGCCCGGCCTTGAGCATGGCCTGGGCCCCGCCGGCGCCGATGACTCCGGGCAGGGTCCAGCCGGGGAAAGGGAGTTGGCGTTCGTAGGCGCCGGTGGCCAGGAGCACGGCGGCAGCGTGGACGGTGGCCGCCTGCTCTTCGGGGCCCGCCACGGCGTGCAGGGTCCACTCCGCGGCGGGTCCGGCGGCGGCCTGGCCGCGCGGGCCCGTGTCCGTGTCCGTGTCCGTGCGCCTGCCCGCGCCCGCGCCCGCGCCCGCGCCCGGGACCACCGTCCACACGTGGTGGGCCCTCAGGTACGTGATCCTGCCGGCCGATTCGTGGGCGCGCAGCGCGGCTTCGCGGGTGGCGAAGTCGGGCCAGGCGTGGTGGAGGGCCTCGGGGCGGGCGGCGCCGAGGGCGGGTGCGGGGTGTCGGTAGAACTGCCCGCCGGGGCGCTCCCCCGCGTCGAGGACGGTGACGCGCAGGCCCAGCTCGGCGGCGGTGACGGCGGCGGCCAGACCGGCGGGCCCGGCACCGACCACGGCGAGGTCGGCGGGCTCAGACGGCGAGGTCGGCATGGCCGGTTCCCTCCTGGGTGGTGACGGCGTCGCCCTCGTGGGCGGGGACCAGGCAGGCCCGCTGGTTCGGGCGGCCGTTGACGGTGACGAGGCAGTCGTAGCAGCTGCCGATCCCGCAGAAGGCGCCGCGCGGGGCGCCGCCGTCGCGGGTGGTGCGCCAGGCGAGGATCCCGGCGGACCACAGGACGGCGGCGATGGACTGGCCCGCCTCGGCGGGGAGTTCGCGGCCGTCGAAGCCGATGGTGTAGGTGGCCGCGGGGCTGCCGCCGACCAACGAGCGGGGGCTGCGTCTCATCAGGGGGTCCTCCTCGGGTTGGCGCGGGGGCCGGGGCCGTCCCCGGCGGCCGAGTCGCCGAAGCGGTCCGGGCGGAACGGGTGCAGGGGGACCGCTGGTTCGCTTCCCGTCAGGGCGGCGGCGATCAGGGCGCCGGTCGCCGGGGCCAGGCCGATGCCGGCGCCCTCGTGGCCGCAGGCGTGCAGGAGGCCCGGGCGGCGGGGGTCCGGGCCGATCGCCGGGAGGTGGTCCGGGAGGTAGGGGCGGAAGCCGTGGTAGGCGCGCAGGACCTTGACGTCGGCCAGGACGGGGAAGAGGGCTGCGGCTTGGGTGGCGAGGCGGCGCAGGGCCTCCGTGGACAGGGTGCGGTCGAAGCCGACGCGTTCGCGGGTGGCGCCGATCAGGACCGGGCCCGCCGGGGTGCCCTCGACCACGGCCGAGGACTGCAGGGCCGCGGAGCCGCTGGCCACGTCCGCGATGTAGTCGGCGGCGTAGACCTTGTGCCGGACCACCCTGGGCAGCGGCTCGGTCACCAGGACGAAGCCGCGGCGCGGCAGGACGGGCAGGCTCACGCCCGCCAGTTCCGCCACGGCGCCGGCCCAGGTGCCCGCCGCGTTCACCACGGCGGGGGCCAGGAGTTCGCGGCGTGCGGTGCGGACCCCGCGGATCGTCTCCCCGGAGCGCACGAAGCCCGTCACCTCCTCGCCGAGGTGGACCTCGGCGCCCGAGGCGGCGAGCAGCCGGGCCGCCGCCTGGGCGGGCTGGACCTGGGCGTCCTGCGGGTAGCGGAAGCCGCCCGCGAGGCCTTGTGCCAGATGGGGTTCCAGGCTGCGCAGGTCTTCGGGGCCCGCCTCGAGCGCCTCGACCCCGGCTTTGCGCTGGCCTTCGGCGAAGGTGCGCAGGGCCTCGAGCGAAGCCTGGTTCGGGGCGACGACGAGGCCGCCCTTGGCCTCGTACTCGATCTCCTTCGGGAGGACCGCCGCGAGTTCCTGCCAGAGCCCGGTGGACAGGAGGGCGAGGTCGAGTTCGGGGCCCGCCTCCTTGTCGGAGACGAGCAGGTTGCCCTCGCCGGCGCCGGTCGTGCCGCCCGCTACGGGGCCGCGGTCGACCACGGCCACGGAGAGTCCGGCGCGGGCCGCGTAGTAGGCGCAGGCCGCTCCGACGACGCCGGCGCCGATGATCACGGCGTCCAGGGAGTGTCTCTTGAGCACGACAGTAATATGTCACATTCTTCAGTGGCTGCCCAGACCGGCCCCGCCCCTCCTGTGGGACGGAACCGGTCCGGATACGGGTCAGCTGCGGAGCGGGCCCTCGCAGCTGTAACTCGAGGTTGCCGCCGCCTTGTTCGCCCAGATCTCCACCGGGCCGAAGGAGCAGTTCATGTCGGCCAGGTTGTTCGAGGCCGCGCCGGCGCGGTCGAGGATGAAGTAGTCGACCGTCTCGGACATGTCCTTGAAGTTCTGGTCGTCACTGCGCCAGTTCGACAGGTTCGCGGTGATGCGTCCGGTACAGGTGAAGCGGCGCTTGCCGGGGTCGCCGTTCTCCACGCAGTCCGGCGTGTTGTACGTGGCCGTGGCGAAGGAGGACTTCACCGAGGCCAGCGCCGCGTCGCGCAGCTGGTCGTTGGGGGTGAAGGTGGTGTTCGGCACGAAGAGCCGGTCCACCTTGGCGATCTGCGCGTCCAGGAAGCGGTCGTAGTCGCGCTGGAGGTAGGTGTCGGAGCTCAGGCGGTGGCGCCAGGCGTCGTAGGCCGTCACGTCGTCGGCCCGCAGGTGCGTGTACATCTCGCGCAGCAGGCTCGGCTTCTCCGTCCACAGGAACTCGAAGAAGGTGCCGGCGTAGCTGTAGAAGCGGAAGCCGTCGCCGTCGTAGGTGGCGTTCAGCAGCTGCTCGACCGACATGCGCGGGCCCCCGCCCGCGGTGTCGTTGATGATGCTCTTGACCAGGGACTTGCGGACGGCGATGCCGTTGTCTCGGGTCGCGCCGTCGAAGAACTCGGCCGTGCCCTCGTCCATGGCGGTCGTACGGTCGCCCTCGTACCAGGGGCCTTCGCCGAAGAAGCCGGGGACGGCGAAGCGGCCGTTGAGGTAGTGGGTGTACTCGTGGCGGAAGAGCTCCTCGAGGGTGAGGGAGGAGTCCTGCGGGACGCGGCGCTGGTAGGTGTAGAAGGTGGCGCCGTTCTCGATGTAGATGCCGCCGTTGTTGGTGTCGTAGCCCGTCAGGATCGGGTGGTAGTTCTCGTAGTCGGCGCGGGAGGCGTACAGCACGATGTTCAGCGTGGTGTTGGGGTCGCCGGCCAGCGGCTGGTCGGTGCCGATGACGCGGTGGAACTGCGTCTTGACCTGCTTGCTCGCGTAGTAGAGCTGGTCGACGGTGGCCCGGTCGAGGCCGGTGCGGACCTTGATGGCGCCGTTGTCGTAGACGAAGGTGTTCGGGAAGATCTGCTTCTCGATGTCCTCCTTGCACACCCCGTACTGCTTGCACGCCTCGTAGACGTTGAGCCAGGAGACGACCTTGGCCCAGGGCTCGGTGCCGAGCGCGGCCTTCACCGGCTCGAGCATGGCGCCGAGGTCGGCGACGACCTGGTCCCGCAGGCCCTGGACCTGGCCGAACCGGCCGTATTCGCTGAGGGCGTCGCGCGCCACCCAGGCGTTCCCCGTGCCCTTGAGGTGGGTGTAGTTCGCGAAGGCCTTGAAGGTGGCGCGGTAGGAGGCGTCGGCGGCCACGGCGGCATGGAAGGCCGTGTCCTGGTTGCCCGGATAGACGCCCAGGTAGTTGACGGAGAGGGCGGCGAGGGCGGCGCCCGCCCAGCCGGCGTCGAGGTGGGTGGCCGGGTGGGCCGGGTCCATGGTGGCCAGGACCTTCTTGATGAGGCCGAGCTGGTGCTGGCGCAGGCCGGGTGCGCTGGCCGCGTAGAGGGCCTCCCGCAGGGTGCGGGCGTTGGACGCGGTCACGTCGAAGGTGCGGGCGGCGTTGCCGAAGTCGGCGACGGCCTGGCGCATGGCGTTCACGGTCGGCGCGTCGGTGACGTCGATCTCGGAGCGCGAGTAGTCGTGGTAGGCGACCGCGTGCAGGTAGGTGAACATCTCCTCCAGGTGGGAGGAGTTACGGCCGTCGTGGGCGGCGGCCAGGCTGGATATCCGGCGCGAGACGGCCTGGACGTGCGCGTCCGACATCACCGGGGCGAGGCGTGCGTCCCAGGTCCAGATGAGGCCGCGCAGGCAGCCGTCGGCGGTGACCGCCTGGTCGGCGAGGAAGTCGGCGAACTGCTCCGGGGTGAGGCTCTTGATCCCGTCGAGGGTGCAGGGGACGCCCGCCGCGACACTGCGGGCGAGGGGGGCCGCCTGGGCGGCCGCCTTGCGGCTCTTCTCGGTGCGCTCGGCGGGCGCGGCGGCGGCCGTGGCCGCACCGGGAACCTGTCCGGTGATGGCCTGCCCGCCGGGGGCCGGGGCCGGGGCGGGGGCCGCCTCGGACGCGTTGGCGAGGTGGTCGACCTCGTCGAACGGGTTCGGCGCGGGCGCCGGGTCGGCCTGGGCGCCGCCGAAGGTCGCCGCGGCCCCGGCCCCGGTCGCAGCCTCGGCGGCCTGCGTGGTGGCCTGCCCGGCGGAGGCGAGGAGGGTCACCGCTACGGCGGAGGCAAGGAGGGACGAGCGCACAGCTCTGTGCTTGAACACCGAGAACTCCTGTGGGAGAGGTGAAGTGGGGGGTGGTGCGGTGAACGGCCCTGCGTCACACGGCGTTTGACGGGGATTAACGTGCCGCGGTGTGAGCTGTAACATAGTAATGTGAAATTGCACTGACAAGACCTGTGCGCCCATCAGTTCGCGCCTTCTTGAGGGAGACCCCGTGACCGACACTCCGTCCCGCCTCCACACGGGCAGCCACGACCTGCCGGTATCCCCGGAGTTGTCCCGTTTCATGGCGGGCCGTTGGGCCGCGTCCCCGCTGCCCGGCTCCGACCGCGTCCCCGGTCACGCCGTCACCCCGGCCCGCCGGGCGCGGCTCTCGGCCCGCTTCCCGGGCGAACGGCTGATCATCCCGGCGGGCGGGCTGAAGGTCCGCTCCAACGACTGCGACTACCGCTTCCGCCCGCACAGCGCGTACGCCTGGCTGACCGGCCTGACGGGCGAGGACCAGGCGGGCCACGTCCTGGTCATGGAACCCTCGGGCCCGCACGCGCACGAGGCGGTGCTGTACCTGCGGCCGCGCTCGCCGCGCGGTGACGGCAGCGAGGAGTTCTTCCGCGACCGCCGGTACGGGGAGTTCTGGGTGGGCCGCCGCCCGGACCTGGCGGAGGCGGAGCGCCTCACCGGCATCCGCTGCGCGCACCTGGACCAGCTGGGCTCCCCGGCCGGCCGCGACGCGTCCACCGACGCCGAACTGGCCGCGGCGCTCTCGGAGTTGCGTCTGGTGAAGGACGCGTGGGAGGTCGAGCAGCTCCAGCTGGCGGTCGACCACACGGCGGCGGGCTTCGAAGACGTCGTACGGGCACTGCCGCGCGCCCTGGCGCACCCGCGCGGGGAGCGGTGGATCGAGGGGGTCTTCGACCTGCGCGCCCGGGCCGAGGGCAACGGCACGGGGTACGAGACGATCGCCGCGGCGGGCGCGCACGCGTGCACCCTGCACTGGATCCGCAACGACGGCCGGCTGAACGGGGACGAACTGCTGCTCCTGGACGCGGGCGTGGAGACGGACACCCTGTACACGGCGGACATCACCCGCACCCTCCCCCTGTCGGGCCGTTTCACCTCCGTCCAGCGGCAGGTGTACGAACTGGTCCTGGCGGCCCAGGAGGCGGGCATCGCCGCGCTGCGCCCCGGGGCGAGCTTCGGGGACTTCCACCGGGCCGGGATGCGGGTGATCGCGGAGGGTCTGGCGGAGTGGGGCGTCCTGAAGGACGCGCAGGGCGACCTGCACCGGCGGTACACGCTGTGCAGCAGTGGGCACATGCTGGGCCTGGACGTCCACGACTGCGCGAAGGCGCGCGCGGAGACCTACCTGGCAGGGGTCCTGGAGGAGGGCCAGGTCCTGACGGTGGAACCGGGCCTGTACCTCCAGCCGGACGACGAGACCCTCCCGCCGGAACTGCGCGGCATCGGGGTGCGCGTCGAGGACGACCTGGTCATCACGGCGGACGGCGCCCGCCTGATGTCGGGCGCCCTGCCGCGCACGGTGGCGGGGATCGAGGAGTGGATGGGCCGCCTGCTGGAGGGCTGAGCCGGAGTTGACCGCCTAGGCCGTCTCTTCCGGATCTTGCCTGATCCACGCCGCCCGGCAAGATCCGAAAGAGACGACCTAGCTGCTGATCGGGGCGGTGAGGAGGGTGGTGAGTTCCTCGACGAAGGCCTCGAGGTGGGGCGGGCGCGGGCCGGTCCGGGTGGCGCAGAACCAGGTGCGGGTCAGCGGCTCCTCGCCGATGCGGACCAGCGCGAGGCCGTGCGAGGAGACGTACGGGGCGGCCACCCAGTTGGGGAGCACGGTCACGCCCTGGCCGCCCGCCACCATCTCGATCACCAGGTCGGTCACCACCGGCATGGTGGTGATCCGGCCCGGCCGGGCCCCGGCCGGGATCGGCAGGGGCATCGACGGGATGCGGTTCTGGTCGTAGCCGTCGTAGAGGACCAGGTCGGCGCCGTCGAAATCACGCGCGGTCAGGTGCCCGAGGGAGGCCCACGGGTGTGCGGCGGGCACCACGGCCATCATCTCGTCGTCGAACAGCTTGGTCAGGGACACCCGGTCCATCTGCAGGTCCGGCTTGGTGACCAGCGCGACGTCGACCAGGTCGGCGAGCAGCGCCGGGATCGGGGCGTCGTCGGCGACGGCCTCGATGCGCACGTCGATGTCCGGCTCCCGCGCGCGGAAGGCGCGCAGCACGGGCGGCAGCCACGGGAAGGTGGTGCTGCACTGCGCGGTGAAGCGGACCCGCCGGCCGCGCCCGTCGCGGATCTCCCGCAGGTCTCGGGAGGCCGACTCCAGTTCGCCGAGGATCTGGCGGGCGGCGACCAGCAGCCGGCGGCCCGCCGCGTTGGGCACCAGGCGGCGGCCCTTGCGGTCGAAGAGCTGCATGCCGAGGCGGGCCTCCAGCCGGGTGAGCCGCTGGCTGAGGGCCGGCTGGCTGACGTACAGCCGCTCGGCGGCGGCCGTCAGGGAGCCTGCCTCGGCGGTGGCGTCGAGGAGCTCCAGGTCACGCAGATCCACATCCATAACCTGGGATTATCACACGCTCCAATCTACGTCGTGGTGTTATGGGTTGAGGGTTCATAGGTTCTGAGGTGTCAGCCGGACGGACCAGTCCGGCGATCCGCCCCGAAAGGCACCCGCCATGACCACTGCTCTCATCACCGGATCCTCCAGCGGCATCGGCCTGGACATCGCCCGGGCCTTCCTGGCGACCGGCGCGAACGTCGTCCTGAACGGCCGCGACGCCGACCGCCTCGCCAAGGCCGCCGCCGGCCTCGGCCATCCGGAGCGCACCGCGTGGGTCGCGGGCAGCATCGCCGAGCGGGAGACCGGCGAGGCCCTCGTGCGTACGGCGCTGGAGCGCTTCGGCCGCCTCGACGTCCTGGTCAACAACGCCGGCACCTTCGCCTCCAAGCCCTTCACCGAGGTCACCGAGGCCGAACTCGACGGCTTCCTGACGGGCAACCTCAAGGGCACGTACCTCACCACCCAGGCCGTGGTGCGGGCGCTGCGCGCGCAGGGCGAGGGCGGCAGCATCGTCAACATCGGCACCGTCCTGGTGGACCACGGGCTGGCCGGCTTCCCGGCCAGCGCGCCGGTGGTCAGCAAGGCCGGTGTGCACGGGCTGACCACGAGCCTGGCCGCCGAGCTGGCGGCCGACGGCATCCGCGTCAACCTCGTCTCGCCCGGCATCATCCGCACCCCCCTGCACGAGGGCGCCGACGTGGACGCCTTCGGCGGGCTCGCCCTCCTCAACCGGGTCGGGGAGGCCTCCGAGATCGCCGAGGCGGTGCTGTACCTCGCGGGCGCCGGCTTCGTGACGGGCCACGCCCTGCGCGTGGACGGCGGCCACGTCACCGGCCGCTCCTGACCGCTCCCCACCCCCCTCCCCCGGAAGGACTTCCGCCATGCCGTACGTCAACGTCAAGATCACCCGTGAGGGCGCCACCGCCGCCCAGAAGGCCGAGATCATCGCCGGTGTCACCGACCTGCTGGTCAAGGTCCTCGACAAGGACCCGGCGACCACCTTCGTCCTCATCGACGAGGTCGCCCTCGAGGACTGGGGCGTGGGCGGCGTCCCCACGGACGAGTACCGCCGCCGCCAAGCCCGCGGCTAGCCGACGGGGCCGCCGCCGCGCGGAGGCGGTCCCCTCCCGGCGCGGCGGGGCTTCGCGGCTACGGGAGGACGGCCACGCCGTCGAGTTCGATCAGCGCCTGGTCGTCCCAGAGGCGGGTCACGCCGATGACGGCCATCGCCGGGTAGTCGCGGCCGGCCAACCGCCGCCAGATCCGGCCGAGTTCCCCGGCGCAGCCCCGGTACGCCGCCACGTCCACCGCGTAGACGGTGACGCGGGCCAGGTGGGCCGGGGCTCCGCCGGACTCCGCGAGTGCCGTCAGCAAGTTGGCCAGGGCCCGCTCGAACTGCTCCGGCAGCGTCTCCCCCACCACCTTCCCCGACCCGTCCAGCGCCGTCTGGCCGGCCAGGAACACCAGCCGGGAACCGGTCGCCGCCACCGCGTGGGAGAAGCCGGTCGGCGGCGACAGCTCCGCCGGGTTGATCCGCTCGAGGCTCATCGCGCACCCACCCCCCGGTACAGCTCCTTCGCGATGATCGTGCGCTGCACCTCGCTGGCCCCCTCGTAGATCCTGGGCGCCCGCACCTCCCGGTAGAGGTGCTCCAGCAGGTGCCCCCGCCGCAGGGCGACCGCGCCGTGCAGCTGGACCGCGTGGTCCACCACGTACTGGGCGGTCTCCGTGGCCAGGAGTTTCGCCATGGCCGCGCGGCGCGGAACGTCCGCCGACCCTCCGTCATAGGCACCGGCCGCCGCATACACCAGCAGCCGCGCGGCCTCCGTACGGGTGGCCATCTCGGCCACCCGGTGCGCCACCGCCTGGAGGTCGCTCAGCCGTCCCCCGAACGCGGCCCGGTCCGCCGTGTGCGCGAGCGTCGCGTCGAGCGCCGCCCGGGCCATGCCCACCGCGAACGCCCCGACGCTCGGCCGGAACAGGTTCAGCGTGTCCATCGCCACCCGGAAGCCCTGCCCGGGCTCACCGAGCAGGTCCTCGCGGCCGACCGGGACACCGTCGAAGGCCAGCGAGCCGATGGGGTGCGGGGACAGCATGTCGAGCGGTTCGCCGGTGAGCCCGGGGCGGTCCGCGGGGACCAGGAAGGCCGACACCCCCTTGGCCCCCGGCCCTTCCCCCGTCCGGGCGAACACCGTGTAGAAGTCCGCCTCCGGGGCGTTGGAGATCCAGCACTTCTCGCCGCTGAGCCGCCAGCCCCCGCCGGAGGCGGCGGAATCGGGGGCCGCGGCCAGCGCCAGCGCCGCCGCGTCCGAGCCCGCTCCCGGCTCGCTCAGCGCGAAGGCCGCCACCGCCCGCCCGGCACGCACCTGCGGCAGCCAGCGCTCGCGCTGCACCGCGCTGCCCGCCCGCAGCACCGGGTACGCCCCCAGCCCCTGGAGGGCGAGCGCCGTCTCGGCCTCCGTGCAGCCGTAGGCGAGCGACTCCCGAAGCAGGCACAGTTCCAGCGCCCCCGAGGCGAACACCCGCTCCAGCAGGCCCAGCTCCCCCAGCGCCGCGAGCAGCGGCCGGTTGACCCGGCCCGGCTCCCCCTTCTCGGCGAGCGGCCTCAGCCGTTCGGCCGCCAGTGCGCGCAACTGCCCGCACCACTCCTCCTGGTCCGCCCCGAGCGCGAATCCGTTCATCGGAACATCCCCGCTTCTATCGCGTCCTGTTGACTGCCGTCACCATCACGATACGCTGCGACGGGGGTACCTCCCAGCGGTGGCTGGGGAAGCCCGCACGGCCGGCTCCACCCGCCCGGGACCGTCTCAAGGGGGCGAACCCGCCTTGGATCTCAAGCCTTCCGCTCACGCCGACACCTTTGCGCGCGACCACCTGCCACCACCGGACACCTGGCCGGAACTCCTCTTCGAACTGCCCGAACTGGCCTACCCGGACCGCCTGAACTGCGCGGCCGAGCTGCTCGACGCCACCATCGCCCGGTTCGGGGAGCAGGGCGGCGACCGGCCGGCCTTCCGCAGCGCCGCGGGCGAGGTGTGGACGTACGGCGGACTGCGCGAGCGCGTGGACCGCATCGCCCACGTGCTCACGGTCGACCTCGGCGTCGTCCCCGGCAACCGGGTGCTCCTGCGCGGACCGACCGGCCCCTGGCTCGCCGCCTGCTGGCTCGCGGTGGTCAAGGCGGGCGCGGTGGCGGTCACCGTACTGCCGCAGCAGCGCGCCCAGGAGCTCGCCACGGTCTGCGCGATGGCCCGGGTGCGGCACGCCCTGTGCCACGTGGGCGTACTGGACGACCTGGCCAAGGCCGAGGTGCCGGGGCTGCGGATCACCGCGTACGGGGGCGAGGCACCGGACGATCTGCTGCGCCTGGCCGAAGGGCACGACGGCCGGCCGTTCCCCGCCGTCGCGACCTCCGCCGACGACGTCGCCCTGATCGCCTTCACCTCCGGAACCACCGGACGGCCCAAGGGGTGCATGCATTTCCACCGCGACGTGCTCTCCGTCGCCGACACCTTCTCCCGCGGCGTGCTGCGCCCCCGCCCGGACGACGTCTTCGCGGGCAGCCCGCCGCTCGGGTTCACGTTCGGCCTCGGCGGGCTGGTGGTCTTCCCGCTGCGGGCCGGGGCGTCCGCGCTGCTGCTCGAGGAGGCGGGCCCGCGCCACCTGCTGCCCGCGCTCGCCGAGCACCGGGTGACGGTGCTGTTCACGGCGCCCACCGCGTACCGGACGATGCTGGACGCGCTGGGCCCGTACGACGTGGGCGCGTACGACCTCTCCGCGCTGCGCCGCTGCGTCTCGGCCGGGGAGAACCTGCCCGCCGCGACCTGGCGGGCCTGGTACGAGCGCACCGGCCTGCGGATCATCAACGGCATCGGGGCCACGGAGCTGCTGCACATCTTCATCTCCGCCGCCGACGAGGACATCCGGCCGGGTACCACCGGCCGGGTGGTGCCCGGCTGGCAGGCCCGGGTGGTGGACCGCTCCGGCCGCCCGGTCGCCGACAACGAGCCGGGCCTGCTGGCCGTGCGCGGCCCGGTCGGCTGCCGCTACCTGGCCGATCCGCGGCAGGGGGAGTACGTACGGGACGGCTGGAACCTGACCGGTGACACCTACGTACGCGATCCGGAGGGCTACTTCCGCTACGTCGCCCGCGCCGACGACATGATCATCTCTGCCGGGTACAACATCGCGGGCCCCGAGGTGGAGGAGGCCCTGCTGCGCCACCCGGACGTGGTGGAGGCCGCGGTGGTGGGCCGCCCGGACGAGCGACGCGGGCAGGTCGTCGTGGCGTACACCGTCACGCGTGAGGGCGCGGTGCTCACGGAGGAGGACCTGCGCGCCTTCATGCGGACCGAACTGGCCCCCCACAAGTGCCCGCGCTCCTTCGTCTTCCTGCCCGCTCTCCCCCGGACCGCCACGGGCAAGCTGCAACGGTTCAGGCTGAGGGATCTAGAGTGAAGCCGTGGTCGAGCAGCACACTCCGCGATCTCTGATCGTCACGTTCTACGGAGCCTACGGGCGGGCCTTCGAGGGCCCGGTCCCGGTGTCCGCGCTGATCCGCCTGCTGGGCGCGGCCGGCATGGACGCCCCGTCGGTCCGCTCGTCGGTGTCCCGGCTGAAGCGGCGCGGCTTCCTGCTGCCCGCGCGCGCGGCGGACGGTTCGGCGGCGTACGAGCTCTCCGCGGAGGCGCGGCAGCTGCTGGACGACGGCGACCGCCGGATCTACGGGAGCCCCGCCGCCGGGGCAGGGGCGGCGGAGGACTGGCTGGTGGCCGTGTTCTCCGTCCCGGAGCAGGAGCGGCACAAGCGGCACCTGCTGCGCTCCCGGCTGTCCCGGCTCGGCTTCGGGTCGGTGGCGCCGGGCGTGTGGATCGCCCCGGCCCGGCTGTACGGGGAGACGGGGCACACGCTGGAGCGGCTGCACCTGACCCCGTACGTGGAACTCTTCCGCGGCGCGCACCTCGGCTTCGCCCCGACCGCCGAGGCCGTGGCCCGCTGGTGGGACCTGACGGCCCTGGCCAAGCAGCACGAGGAGTTCCTCGACCTGCACGAACCCGCCCTGCGCGCCCTGCGGTCGGGCCCCGAGCCGACGCCGGAGGAGGCCTACCGCGGCTACCTCCTCGCCCTGGACAGCTGGCGCCGCCTGCCGTACGCCGACCCGGGCCTGCCGCCCGAACTGCTCCCGGCGGACTGGCCGGGCGACCGCGCGGCGGCCGTGTTCGCCGAGCTCCACGCCCGGCTGCGGGACGCGGGCGCCCGGTTCGCGCAGCCGTGACCGGCCGCGCCTCGCCGTAGCCCGCGGGAAATGCGGGTGCGCGGGGGTCCGGCGCCGCGCCAGGATGTGCCATGACCTGGACCTTCACCTCAGACCTTGCCGCCTATCTGGCCGCGGCGGGCCCGGCCGTGGCCGCGCAGCCCGTGTCCAACACCCTCCTGCTGACCGTGGCCGACGCGCTGGAACGGCGCGGATCCCATGCCTACGGCCCGGCAGACCCCTTCTTCGGCTGGTGGACCGAACCCGACGGCACGGTCGCCGCCGGCCTGCTGTGCACCCCGCCCTACCCCCTCCAGCTCGGTGCGCTGCCCGCGGAGGCGGTCGGGGCGCTGGCGGACGCGCTCTCCGCCGAGCCGCTGCTCGCCGGGCTCCACGGCTTCAACGCCCGCCGCCCCGACGCGGAGGTACTGGCGCGGGCCTGGGGCCGGCCCACCCGCGTGGCCGAGGAGACCCGGCTCTACCGGCTGGGCGGGCTCGTCGCGCCGGATCCCGCTCCGGCCGGGCGGGCCCGGCGCGCCACCGGTGCGGAACTTCCGCTGCTGCGGGAGTGGATCACGGCCTTCGACGAGGAGTTGGGGCTGCCGGGTCCCGCGTCCGAGGCCGCGCTGCGTGACCGGATCTCCTACGGCGGCTTCCTGCTCTGGGAGCACGCCGGGGTCCCCGTCTCGCTGGCGTCCTTCTCCCGCCCGATCGGTTCGGCCGCCCGCGTCGGCCCGGTCTACACCCCGCCCGAGCTCCGCGGCCGCGGCTACGCCGCCGGGGTCACGCACGCGGCGAGCGAAGCGGCGTACGCGGCGGGCGCCTCGGAGGTCCTGCTCTTCACGGACCTGGCCAACCCGACGAGCAACGGCATCTACCTGCGCCTGGGCTACACCCCCGTCGAGGACCGCGCCGAGTTCGTCCCGGCATAGCGGGGGGCTTCAGCCGCGGCCCGTCGGGGGCTTGCGGCTGCCCGCCCGGTAGGGCAGCGGCCAGGGCGCGGCCGGGCCTTCGTAGGACTGGTCGGCGGCCGCGTGCAGGGTCCAGTGGGGGTCGTAGAGGTGGGGCCGGCCGACGGCGCACAGGTCCGCGCGCCCGGCCAGGAGCAGGGAGTTCACGTCGTCCCAGGAGGAGATGGCGCCCACGGCGATGACGGGGACGCCCAGCGCGTTGCGGATCCGGTCGGCGTACGGGGTCTGGTACGAGCGCCCGTACTCGGGGGCCTCGTCCGCGACGACCTGGCCGGTCGAGACGTCGATGGCGTCCGCGCCGCGGGCGGCGAAGGCGGCCGCGATCTCCACGGCCTCCTCGGGGGAGGTGCCGCCCGGCGCCCAGTCGGTGGCCGAGAGGCGGACCGTCATCGGCCGGTCCTCGGGCCATACGGCGCGGACCGCGTCGAAGACCTCCAGCGGGAAGCGCAGCCGGTTCTCCAGGCTGCCGCCGTAGGCGTCCGTGCGGTGGTTGGTCAGCGGTGAGAGGAACCCGGAGAGCAGGTAGCCGTGGGCGCAGTGCAGTTCGAGCAGGTCGAAACCGCTGTCGGCGGCGCGGACCGCGGCGGCCGCGAACTCCGAGCGGACGGCTGCCATGTCCGCGTGCGTCAGGGCGCGGGGGACCGCGGAGACGCCCGGCCGGTAGGGCAGTTCGGAGGCGGCCACGAGCGGCCAGTTGCCTTCCGGGAGGGGGTCGTCCATCCCCTCCCACATCAGGCGGGTGGAGCCCTTGCGGCCCGAGTGCCCCAGCTGGACGCCGAGCGCGGTGCCGGGCGCCGAGGTGTGGACGAAGTCGGTGATCCGCTGCCAGGCGGCGGCCTGTTCCCGGGTGTAGAGGCCGGTGCAGCCGGGGGTGATCCGGCCCTCGGCGCTGACGCACACCATCTCCGTCATGACCAGGGCGGCCCCGCCGAGGGCCCGCGCGCCGAGGTGCACCAGGTGGAAGTCGCCGGGTACGCCGTCCCGGGCCGCGTACATGTCCATGGGCGAGACGACGACCCGGTTGCGCAAGGTCAGCCCGCGCAGGGTGAAGGGGGTGAACATCGGCGGGGTCCGCTCGTCGGGGCAGCCGAAGTCCCGTTCCACGGACCGTGTGAACCGTTCGTCGCGCAGGCGCAGGTTGTCGTGGGTGACCCGGCGGCTGCGCGTGAGCAGGTTGAAGGCGAACTGCCGGGCGGGCTGGCCGGTGTAGCCGGCGATCTCCTCGAACCAGCGCATGCTGGCCGCCGCGGCCCGCTGGGTGCTGGCGACCGCCGGCCGCCGCGCCGCCTCGTACGCCGCGAGCGCGGCCGGTACGTCCGGTTCGGCGCGGACCGCCTCGGCGAGGGCGAGGGCGTCCTCGACGGCCAGTTTGGTGCCGGAGCCGATGGAGAAGTGCGCGGTGTGGGCGGCGTCGCCGAGCAGGACCACGTTTCCGTGCGACCAGCGCTCGTTGACGACGGTACGGAACTGGGTCCAGGCGGAGCGGTTGCCGTGCAGCGGGCGCCCGCGCAGGGCCTCGCTGAAGATCTTGGCGCAGCGGGCCGCCGACTCGTCCTCGTCGCACAGGTCGAAGCCGGCCGCCCGCCAGACCTCTTCGCGCATCTCGACGATGACGGTGGAGGCGTCCGCCGCGAACGGATAGGCGTGGAGCTGCATCACGCCGTGCTCGGTCTCCGCGATCTCGAAGCGGAAGGCGTCGAAGGCGAAGTCGGCGGCGAGCCAGACGTAGCGGCAGCGCCCGCCGGTCACGGTCGGCGCGAAGCGGCCGGCTCCGGCCTGCCGGGTCGCGCTGTGCACCCCGTCCGCCGCGACCACCAGGTCGTGCGAGCCGGCCAGGGCGAAGGCGTCGGGGGCCTCGGCGCGGAAGCGGAGCCGGACGCCCAGCCCGGCGCAGCGCTCGTGCAGGATCTCCAGCAGCCTGCGCCGCCCGAGGGCCGCGAAACCGTGGCCGCCGGAGGCCAGCAGCCGTCCGCGGTGCACGATGTCCACGTCGTCCCAGCGCACGAACTCCGCGCTCAGGGCCGCGTACACCATGGAATCGGCCTGCTCGATCCCGCCGAGGGTCTCGTCGGAGAGGACCACGCCGAAGCCGAACGTGTCGTCCGGCGCGTTGCGTTCCCAGACCTCGACGCGGTGGCCCTGGCGGGCCAGCAGCGCGGCGGCGTACAGCCCGCCCGGTCCGCCGCCGACGACGGCGACCCGCATGGCGTCCGCGGACATGCGGCTACCTGCCCTTCCACTGCGCCTTGGAGAAGCGCGGCGGCCGCTTCTCCGTGAAGGCCGCGTGGAACTCCGCGTAGTCGTGCCCGGTCATCAGCAGGGCCTGGGTGCTGGCGTCCAGTTCCACGGACGCGGCCAGGGGCATGTCGAGCTCGGCGGTGAGCAGGGCCTTGGTCTGCGCGTAGGCGAGGGCGGGTCCGGCGGCGAGGTGCGCGGCGAGTTCGGCGGCCCGTACGTGGGCCTTGCCCTCCTCGGTGAGCTCGCTGAGCAGGCCGATGCGTTCGGCCTCGGGGGCCCGTACGGGCTCTCCGAGCATCAGCAGCCGGGTGGCGTGGCCGAGGCCCACGACGCGGGGCAGCAGGTAGGCGGCGCCCATGTCCCCGCCGGAGAGTCCGACGCGGGTGAAGAGGAACGCGAAGCGGGCGGTGGGGTCGGCGATGCGGAAGTCGGCGGCGAGCGCCAGGACGGCTCCGGCTCCGGCGGCCACCCCGTGCACGGCGGCGATCACCGGGAAGGGGCATTCGCGGATCGCGCGGACGACCTGGCCGGTCATCCGGTTGAAGTCGAGGAGCTGGGCGGTGTCCATGGCGAGGGTGGCGCCGATGATCTCGTCCACGTCGCCGCCGGAGCAGAAGCCGCGTCCCTCGCCGCCGAGCACGAGGGCGCGTACGGACCGCTCACGGGACAGTTCGGCCAGCAGGTCGCGAAGGTCGGCGTAGGCGCCGAAGGTCAGCGCGTTCAGTTTCTCCGGGCGGTCGAGGGTGACGGTGGCCACGCCGTCCTGCCGGGTCACCCGCAGGTGGCGCCACCGTTCGGTCGCTTCTGTGGAACCGGTGAAGGGGCTCACACGATCGACGGTATCACCGGATCGTGACTGCCGTCACAGAAACGCGACATATTCGTCCGGACGGTCCGCCACACGAGGCGAAGGGCCCCTCCGCTCGACGCCCTGGTCCCCTGCGGTTCCGCCGGGGTGCCCTACTGGGTCGCAATTCGACTTCGTATGGTTGAAACCAGGATTTCCCGCTGCGTCCACCTCCCGCCCCCTTACGCCCCACGGATCGAGGGACCGCCGTGCCCGACGCGCCCGCCTGGCGGATCGCCCTGCCCCACACGGCGGCCGCCGTTCCCCTGGCCCGCGCCCTCGTCCGTACCGCGCTGGCCGACGTCCACGCGCCCGCGGACAGGGACACGGCGGAGCTGCTGACCGCGGAGCTGGTCGCGAACGCCGTCGAGCACACCCGTCCGGGCGCCCCCATCGAGCTGGTCGTGGAACTGCTGGCGGGCGGCTGCCAGGTGGAGGTCCACGACGGCGATCCGCAGCCGCCCGGCAACCTGGCGGCCCGCCCGGGCGGCGCCCACCCCGACCCCTGGCAGGAGCACGGCCGCGGACTGCTGCTGATCCGCACCCTGAGCTCGGCCTGCGGGCACCGGCCCACCGCGCAGGGCAAGGCCGTGTGGTTCACCCTGCCGGCGCGCGTATGACTATGCGCCAGATCCCGCGCCCGGCTTCGCGAGCGTCGCGACGAGCACGGCCTTGATGGTGTGCAGCCGGTTCTCGGCCTCGTCGAAGACGACGGAGTGCGCGGACTCGAACACCTCGTCCGTCACCTCCAGCGATTCCAGCCCGTGCCGCTCGTGGATCTCCCGGGCCACCTTGGTCCCCAGGTCGTGGAAGGCCGGCAGGCAGTGCATGAACTTCACGTCCGGATTGCCGGTGGCCCGCAGCACGTCCATGGTCACCGCGTACGGGGACAGCGCCCCGATCCGCTCGTCCCAGACCTCCTTGGGCTCGCCCATGGAGACCCAGATGTCGGTCACCACGAAGTCGGCCTGGGCCACGCCCTCGGCGATCTCCTCGGTCAGGGTGATCCGGGCGCCGCTCCGCGCCGCGAGCTCGCGCGCCGCGGCCACCACGGGCTCGGCCGGCCAGTAGGCCTTCGGCGCGACGATCCGTACGTCCATGCCCAGCAGGGCGCCGGTCACCAGGTAGGAGTTGCCCATGTTGAAGCGGGCGTCACCGAGGTAGGCGAAGGAGATCCGGTCCAGCGGCTTGGCGCAGTGCTCGGTCATGGTGAGGACGTCGGCCAGCATCTGGGTGGGGTGCCAGTCGTCGGTCAGGCCGTTGAAGACGGGGACCCCGGCGTGGGCCGCGAGCTCCTCGACCGCTTCCTGGCTGTCGCCCCGGTACTCGATCCCGTCGAACATCCGGCCCAGCACCCGCGCGGTGTCCTTGACCGACTCCTTGTGCCCCATCTGCGAGCCGGCGGGGTCCAGGTAGGTCGTCCGGGCGCCCTGGTCGGCCGCGGCGACCTCGAAGGCGCAGCGGGTGCGCGTCGAGGTCTTCTCGAAGATCAGCGCGATGTTCCGGCCCTGGAGCAGGGGCTGCTCGACTCCGGCCTTCTTGGCCGCCTTGAGTGCGGCGGCGAGCTCGATCAGGCCGCGGAACTCGGCGGCGGTGAAGTCGAGCTCCTTGAGAAAACTGCGGCCGGCGAGGTCGGTGGCCATGGGGTCGCTCCAGCGTCACGGTGACAGGGGATGATGACTGGAAGTCTATACGATGCTCCGTATTGATATACGGAAGTGAGCGGCACCTCACTCCTCCGCCGCCGGCCCCCGCCCGATCCGCCTTCCGCGCCCCGGCCCGACCCGCCCCGCTCAGGCCACGGCATCCCGCTCCACCGGACAGCTCATGCAGCGCGGCCCGCCACGGCCCCGGCCCAGTTCGCTGCCCGGGATCTCGATGACCTCGATGCCCTCCTTGCGCAGGTGGGTGTTGGTCGTCACGTTCCGCTCGTACGCGACCACCACCCCCGGTTCGACGGCCAGCACGTTGCAGCCGTCGTCCCACTGCTCGCGCTCCGCCGAGTGCACGTCCTGCGTCGCCGTCAGCACCCGGATCGCGTCCAGCCCGAGCGCCGCCGCGATGGCCCGGTGCATGTGCTCCGGCGCGTGGTCGGTCACCTTCAGCTCGTGCGCCCCGGCGCCCGGCTCGATCGTGTAGGAGCGGAGCATGCCGAGCCCCGCGTACTGAGTGAACGTATCTCCGTCGACCATCGTCATCACCGTGTCCAGGTGCATGAACGCCCGTCGCTTCGGCATGTCGAGGGCCACGATGCTGGTCGCCGACCCGGCGGCGAACAGGCCCCGCGCCAGCATCTCCACCGCCTGCGGGGTGGTCCGCTCGCTCATCCCGATGAGCACCGCGCCGTTCCCGATCACCAGCACGTCACCGCCCTCGATGGTCGAGGGGTAGTCGGCCTGCCCCTGCGACCAGTAGTGGAAGGCGCCCGAGGAGGTGAAGAGCGGGTGGTGCTTGTAGATCGCCTCGAAGTGGACGGTCTCCCGCTGCCGCGCCGGCCAGCGCATCGCGTTGATGGACACCCCGTCGTAGATCCACGCGGAGGTGTCCCGGGTGAACAGGTGGTTGGGCAGCGGCCCCAGCAGGAAGTCGTCCAGTTCCATGGCGTGGAAGCGCACCGACACCGGCTCGGCGTGCCGCTCCAGGAACTCCCGCTTCGTCATCCCGCCGACCAGCGCCTCCGCCAGCTCGGCCGAGCTCAGCCCGTCGAAGACCGCTCTGAGGTGGTCGGTGGCGAGCGGCCCGTACTCCTTCTCGTCGAACACCCGGTCCAGGACGAGGTGTCGTGCCTCCGGGATGTCGAGGGCCTCGCACAGCAGGTCGCCGAAGAGGTGCACCGCCACGCCCCGGTCGCGCAGCACGTCCGCGAAACCGTCGTGCTCCTGACGGGCCCGGCGCACCCACAGCACGTCGTCGAACAGGAGCGCGTCCTTGTTGCTCGGTGTGAGCCGCTTCAGCTCCAGGTCGGGCCGGTGGAGGATGACGCGGCGAAGCCGCCCGGTCTCGGAGTCGACATGGAATCCCATGGCGTACACGTTCCCAGACCGGACGGCTTTTTGACGTGGCGTCCGCTCAGCGAGGGGTGCCGAGGCCGAGAAGTGCCGACGGGGCGCCGACGAGCTCCGGGCCGACCACGCCCAGCTTGGGCATGGTCAGGTTCGGCAGCCCGGAGTTGGAGGCGTCCGGCATCGTCAGCGGAAGGCCGAGGACCGCACCGGGGGTCCGGGCGCGCATGGTGGTGGCCGGCGCCTCCAGGGAGCCCTCGCCGTCCGTCGACGGCTCGCCCAGCAGGTTCGGCACCGGGGACGTGATGAGGGTGTTGCCGAGCTCGGTGGCGATCGGGACCGCGGGGAGCAGTGGGGTCGGGAGCATGTCCCCCGAGTGGAAGCGGGGCGCCTCGGGCGCTCCGGCGACCGGCACCGGCACCCCGGTGGCCACGCGGGGGGTGTCCACGCCCAGCGTGGTCTCCACGGCCTCCAGCGGGACTCCGACCGGGACCGAGCCGGCCACGGCCGGGGTGGCCGCTCCGGCCGCCGCCATACAGGTCAAGAGCGCCGCAAAGCTTCCGCGCGCGGTCATCTTCATAGGTGATGTTCCGTCCTTCCAGGGTCGCGGACAGTCCGCTCCCTGGATGAACGATCCCGCCGGTGGTTTTCCCGGCGTTCTCCGCGAAAGTTCCCCCATACGACCTAATTCGCGGCCGTACGGGGGCCTCCGCTTTACGCGCGTGCACCCGGCCGGGTCGCCCCGGGCGGTGTCAGAGGCGGGGGTCGACCGGCTCCGACTCGAGGGCGAGCACCGCGAAGACGGCCTCGTGGACCCGCCACAGCGGCTCGCCGGCCGCCAGCCGGTCCAGCGCCTCCAGCCCGAGCGCGTACTCGCGCAGGGCCAGCGAGCGCTTGTGGCCGAGGAAGCGCTCGCGCAGCCGCTCCAGGTGGTCGGGGCGGGTGTACTCCGGACCGTAGATGATCCGCAGGTACTCGCGTCCGCGGACCTTGACCCCGGGCTGGACCAGGCGGCCCTTGCCGTCCCGGGCGTACGCCTGGAGCGGCTTGACGACCATGCCCTCGCCCCCGGCGGCCGTCAGCTCCAGCCACCAGTCGGTGCCCGCCCGTACGGAGTCCTCGTCCGCGGTGTCCACCAGGATCCGGCCGGTGCGGCGCAGCAGCCCGGTGCCCGCCGCCTCGTCCGCGGCGACCAGCCGGTCCAGCCAGAACAGCTGCTCGTCGTGGGGTACGGCGGCCAGCGACCGCCCGGCCGCGGCCAGCAGCTGGAACGGCGCGAACCGTACGCCGTCCAGCCCGTCCGTGGTCCAGCAGTAGCGCCGGTACGCCTCGGTGAAGGCGGCCGCGTCGGCGGCCCGGCCGCGCTGGCGCTCCAGCAGCTCGCCGGTGTCGATGCCCCGTGCGGCGGCCGCCTCCAGGGCGGCGATCGCGTCCGGGAAGACGGCGCCGGAGGCCGCGCCCACGGCGGCGTACTGGTTGCGCAGCAGGCCGCCGGACTTCAGGGACCAGGGCAGCAGCTCGCCGTCGATCAGCAGCCAGTCCGTGCCGAGTTCCTCCCACAGGCCGGCGTCGGTGACCGCCGAGCGCAGCCGCTTGAGGACCTCCTCGGTGGCCTCCGGGTCCTTGAAGAAGGGCCGCCCGGTACGGGTGTAGACGGACCCGGTCGGTCCGTCCACGCCGAAGCGCTCGCGGGCGGCGCCGGCGTCCTTGCAGACCAGGACGGTGGCGCGGGAGCCCATGTGCTTCTCCTCGCACACCACCTGGGCGATGCCGTCCTTGCGGTACTGGGCGAAGGCCTCGGCCGGGTGCTCCAGACAGCCGTCCTCTGTGGAGGTCGCCGTGGGCGCCATGGTCGGCGGCAGGTACGGGACCAGCCGCGGGTCGACCGCGAAGCGGCTCATGACCTCCAGGGCCGCGGCCGCGTTCTCCTCGCGCACGGTGACGTTGCCCAGGTGGCGGGTCTCCACGATCCGGCGCCCGTGCACGTCGGCCAGGTCCAGCGGACGGCCGTCGACTCCGCCCGGCGCCTCGGCGGCGAGCGGCTTGACCGGCTCGTACCAGACCTTCTCGGCCGGTACGTCGACCAGTTCGCGCTCGGGCCAGCGCAGGGCGGTCATCTTCCCGCCGAAGACGGCTCCGGTGTCGAGGCAGATGGTGTTGTTGATCCAGGCGGTGGTCGGGACCGGGGTGTGGCCGTAGACCACGGCCGCCTTGCCGCGGTAGTCCTCGGCCCACGGGTAGCGCACGGGCAGGCCGAACTCGTCGGTCTCGCCGGTGGTGTCCCCGTACAGGGCGTGCGAGCGGACCCGGCCGGAGGTGCGGCCGTGGTACTTCTCGGGCAGCCCCGCGTGGCAGACCACCAGCCTGCCGCCGTCGAGCACGTAGTGGCTGACGAGGCCGCGGATGAACTCCCGTACCTCCTGGACGAACTCCTCCGGCTCCCCCTCCAGCTGCTCGATGGTCTCGGCGAGGCCGTGGGTCCGCTGGACCTTGGAGCCCTTCAGGTAACGGCCGAGCTTGTTCTCGTGGTTCCCGGGCACGCAGAGGGCGTTGCCGGACCTGACCATGCCCATCACGCGGCGCAGGACGCCGGGGCTGTCCGGGCCGCGGTCGACGAGGTCGCCGACGAAGACCGCGGTGCGCCCCCCGGGGTGGACCCCGTCCTCGTACCCGAGCTTGGCGAGCAGGGTCTCCAGCTCGGAGGAGCAGCCGTGGATGTCACCGATGATGTCGAAGGGGCCGGTGAGGTGGGTGAGGTCGTTGAAGCGCTTCTCCAGGACGACCTCGGCGGCCTCCGCCTCTTCGACGGAACGCAGCACGTGCACCTTGCGGAAGCCCTCGCGCTCCAGTCCGCGCAGCGAACGCCGCAGATCGCGTCGGTGGCGCTGGATGACCGCGCGCGGCAGCCCGGCCCGGTCGGGGCGGGCCGCGTTGCGCTCGGCGCAGACCTCTTCGGGCAGGTCGAGGACGATGGCGATGGGCAGGACGTCGTGCTCGCGGGCGAGCTGGACCAGGCCGCGGCGGGCGTCGGCCTGGACGCTGGTCGCGTCGACGACGGTGAGCCGGCCCGCGGCCAGCCGCTTGCCGGCGATGAAGTGCAGGACCTCGAAGGCGTCCCGGCTGGCGCTCTGGTCGTTCTCGTCGTCGGAGACGAGCCCGCGGCAGTAGTCGGAGGAGATGACCTCGGTCGGCTTGAAGTGCTTGCGGGCGAAGGTGGACTTGCCCGAGCCGGTCGCCCCGATCAGGACGACGAGGGACAGATCGGTGACGGGAAGGACGCGGTGGGTCCCGGTCTCGGTCGCGGTGGTCATGCTGCCTCACCCTCCTTCGGGGTGTCGGTGGCGGTGGCGGTGTCGGTCTGGGTGAAGACGGCCATCTGGGTCGGCGGCCCGACCTCGGGGTCGTCTTCCCCGACCGGGACGAAATCGACGCCGTACCCGTGCCGTTCGGCGACGGATCCGGCCCAGGCGCGGAACTCCTCGCGGGTCCACTCGAAGCGGTGGTCGCCGTGCCGGACGTGCCCGGCGGGCAGGGACTCCCAGCGGACGTTGTACTCGACGTTCGGCGTGGTGACGAGGACGGTCCGCGGGCGGGCCGAACCGAACACCGCGTACTCCAGCACGGGCAGCCGCTCCGGGTCCAGGTGCTCGATGACCTCGCTGAGCACGGCCGCGTCGTAGCCGGCCAGCCGCTTGTCGGTGTAGGCGAGCGAGCCCTGGAGCAGCCGGACGCGCGTGCTCTGCCGCTCCCCCATCCGCTCCAGCCGCAGCCGCTTGGCCGCGAGGTTCAGGGCCCGCACGGACACGTCCATGCCGACGATCTCGGAGTATGCCGGATCCTTGAGCAGCGCCTGGACCAACTGCCCCTGCCCGCAGCCGAGGTCCAGCACCCGCTGGGCGCCCGCGCCGCGCAGGGCGGCGAGGATCGCGTCCCGCCGCTGCACGGCGAGCGGCACCGGCCGCTCTTCCGTATCGCGAGACTCGTCGACGGCGTTGTCGAGCTCCTCGACCTCGGTGCCGTCGGCCTCCGCGAGGCGGACCAGCTCCAGGCGCTCGAGGGCGTCCTGGGTCAGCCGCTTGTGGCGGGCCAGGTAGCGGGAGCTGATCAGACCGTTCTCGGGGTGCGCGGCCAGCCAGCCGTCTCCGGCACGGAGCAGCTTGTCGACCTCGTCGGGGGCGATCCAGTAGTGCTTGGCGTCGTCGAGCACGGGCAGCAGGACGTACAGCTGGCGCAGGGCGTCGGCGAGCCGGAGCTCGCCCTCCAGGACGAGCCGTACGTACCGGGAGTCCCCCCACTCGGGGAACCGCTCGTCGAGCGGTACGGGCTCGGCCCGTACGAGGTCCCAGCCGAGCGGGTCGAACAGCCGGTGCACGAGCTCCGTCCCGCCGCGCGCGGGCAGCGCCGGAATCTCGACGCGCAGCGGCCGTGCCTGCTCCGGCAGCTCCGGGCGGGCGGCGCACTGGCCCTTGAGCGCACTGCGGAACACCCCGCTGAGCGCGACGGCGAGCAGCGAGGAGGCCGCGTACGGCCGGTCGTTGACGTACTGCGCGAGCGCGGCGTCGGGCGCTCCGCCCCGGCCCTTGCCCTGTCCGCGCCGCACGAGCGCGACGGGATCCACCTCCAGCATCAGGGCCGCCGTGCACCGCTGCGCGGTGGCCTCGGGGTAGAACACGTGGGCGGTGCCGTGGGAGGTGGAGAACGCCTGCGTCTTCCCGGGATGCTTGTGCAGCAGGTAGCCCAGGTCGGTAGCGGGTCGTTCAGGGGAGCCGGTGGTGGAGATCGTCAGGAACACACGACCGATTGTTGCTGGTCACCGCTCTTCGATGCCCCCCATTTTCCGGCGGAGGGCGGCGATCCGGTCGGGGCCGACGCGGCAGCAGCCGCCGAGGAGGCGGGCGCCCGTACGGTGCCAGGCGGTGGTGGGCCAGGAGGGCTGGGTCCGGGGGGCGTGCCAGGTCGCGGTGGCGGCCTCCCAGACGGAGCCGTCGTTGGGGTAGGCCAGGAGCGGCGTGCGGGTGGTGGCGGCGGCCGCTTCGAGGGCGGGCAGGACCTGCGCCGGGTCACAGCAGTTGACGCCGACCGCGATGACCTGCGGGGCGGCCGCCGCGAGGGCGAAGGCCTCGGCGAGGGGTGCGCCGGAGCGGGTGCGGCCGCCGGCGACGGTGTAGCTCAGCCAGGTCGGGGCGCCCGTCTCCGCGAGGACGGTGAGCAGGGCCTCCGCCTCGTCGGGGTCGGGGACGGTCTCCAGGGCGAGCACGTCCGGGCCGGCGGCGAGCAGGGCCTCGATGCGGGGGCGGTGGAAGGCGGCGAGTTCGCGCACGCTCAGGCCGTACCGGCCGCGGTATTCGGAGCCGTCCGCGAGCACCGCCCCGTACGGGCCCACGGAGGCGGCCACCCACACCTCGTGGTCGGCTGCGTCGGCGACGCGGGCGGCGAGGGCGACGCTGCGGTGCAGCAGGTCGGCGGCGCGGGGGTGGCCGGGGCCGATCTGGTAGCTCGCGGTGATCAGCACCTCGGCGCCGGCCCGCGCGTACGCCGTGTGGGCGGCCTCCACCTGGTCGGGCCGCTCGTCGAGCACCCGGCCCGTCCACAGGCCGCCGGACAGGTCGCAGCCCTGGGCGGCGAGCTGGTTGCTCAGCCCGCCGTCCAGGAGCACGGTCCGCTGGGCGAGGGCTTCGGCGAGCGGGCCGTACGCGCGTGGCATCGCTGCTGGGCCCCCGTCAGCCGAGCTGGGTCAGGACCTGGGAGGAGATCAGCTCCAGGTGGTCCAGGTCGTCGAGGTCGAGCAGCTGGAGGTAGACGCGGGAGGAGCCGATGGCGCCGTAGGTCCCGATCTTCTCCACGATCTCGGCCGGGGAGCCGGCCAGGCCGTTGGCCTTGAGTTCGTCCACGTCCCGGCCGATGGCGGCGGCCCGGCGGGCGACCTCGGCGTCGTCCTTGCCGGCGCAGACCACGAGGGCGTTGGAGTAGACGAGGTCGTCGGCCTTGCGCCCGGCTTCCTCGGCGGCCTCCCGGACCCGCCGGAACTGCCGCTCGCTGTCGGCGAGGGAGGCGAAGGGCATGTTGAACTCGTCGGCGTACCGGGCGGCGAGGCGCGGGGTCCGCCGCGCCCCGTGGCCGCCGATGAGCACGGGCACCTTGGCCTGGGCGGGCTTGGGCAGCGCGGGCGAGTTCTCCACCTGGTAGTGGCTGCCCGCGTAGTCGAAGGTGGCGCCGGTCTCGGTGGCCCACAGGCCGGTGACGATGGCCAGCTGCTCCTCCAGCCGGGCCATCCGCTCGGCCGGGAAGGGGATTCCGTACGCCTTGTGCTCCTCCTCGAACCAGCCTGCGCCCAGGCCCAGTTCGATCCGGCCGCCGGACATCTGGTCGACCTGGGCGACCTGGATGGCGAGCACGCCGGGCAGCCGGAAGGTGCCGGCCGTCATCAGGGTGCCCAGCCGGATCCGCCGGGTCTCGCGGGCCAGGCCCGCGAGGGTGATCCAGGCGTCGGTGGGCCCGGGCAGGCCGTCGGCCGTGCCCATTTTCAGATAGTGGTCGGAGCGGAAGAACGCATCGAAGCCCAGGTCCTCGGTGGCCTTGGCGACGGTCAGGAGGGTGTCGTAGCTCGCGCCCTGCTGGGGTTCGGTGAAAATGCGAAGATCCATGCCCCCCATCCTGCCCGTCCCACCCCTGCCGGGTGAATCTGCGTCAACCGGACGGTCCACCCCGGACGCCGCCAGTGACCACCCCGGAAAGGGATCGTTGGCTCGGACGGAGCCGGACCGCCCGGCCCGCGCGCCGGCGGCAGCATCGCCGGTGCGTCCACCGCGCCCTTCCGCCCCGGAAGGGCCAGGGCCGAGGAGGCCGCCATGTCCCACGAGGTCGTGCCGGAGACCCCCCGACAGACCGGACAGTCCGGACAGGCAGCACACGACGACGCATGCCAGGAGTCCCCGGTTCCCGCCGGGGGCGGCGCACCGAAGGGCCTGCTGCAGCAGATGGAAGAGCTGATGGCGGCGCTGAACGCCGACCTGTCGCAGCTCGACGCCGACCTCCAGGCCTCCACCGACCGCGCCCCGGGCACGCCCGCTCCCGAGGGCGAGCGCCCGTCCTACCGGTCGCTCTGACCGTGCGGGTCCCGTCGGGCGCGGCGGGACCCGTGTGACACCTCGCCGCCTCGCGACCTCGCCGCCTCAGGCCACGCCGCCTCAGGCCACGCCCGAGGCGGATCCCCGCTCTCGCACCGCCATGCGGCGCAGGATCGCCCGCACCCGGTCGCTCGACTCGTCAGCCGCGTCGATCGACTCTATGCACTGCCAGTACAGGGTCTCCTCGTCCGTCCCGCAGGCCACCCCGACCAGGGCTATGCCCACTTCGCCGAGCAGTGCCTGGAGTCCGAGCAGCGCTTGGCGGACGTCCGACACCGCCGTCAACTGCGCGGCCCGCGGCGGATAGTCGGGCGCACTGCCCTCTCCGCGCAGGGCCGCCCGGTCGATCACCCCGCAGCCTCTGCCTCCCGCTTCCCCCAGTCCCCGTGCCTCCGCTCTCATCTCCGGCGGCCCGGTGACCGCCAGATAGCTCCCTACGCCCTGTGCGAGCGCCTGGGCCTGCCAGGCCTCGCCCACGATGTCCCACGCAGCCCCACTCTGTGCCAGCGCGTGCCGGCCGGCCGCGATGAGCCGTACCGCATCCATATGCCGTCCCCCGTCCGCACGACATCCCACCTTCTCACCACTACCCAGAGTGAGGGCAATGAGTCAGTAAAGCCAGGGGTATTCGGAAAATGTGGACACAAATGTGATTGTGAGGGAGTCCATCACTCCGAAGAGTGACGATTCGGTGCCGGTGCACCCGCCACCGGGAAGCGGAGCTCGTTCCTCTCGATCTTCGCGGCGAGCGCATCCAGCACATCCACCCCGAGAACCTCACAGAACTGCAGCAGATACGCCAGTACGTCGGCCACCTCATCGGCCACGCGGTGGGCCGTCTCCGGCTTCTCCATGACCTTCGCCGACTGTTCCGGCGTCAGCCACTGGAAGATCTCGACCAGTTCGGCCGCCTCCACGCTCAGCGCCACCGCGAGGTTCTTGGGCGTGTGGTACGGCTCCCAGCCGCGCGCCGCGGCGAATTCGGCGAGCCTGCGCTGCAGCAGGTCCAGCCGCTCGCGGCGCGGTACGCGGCTCTCCCCGGTGTCGTTCGTGTCGTGCTCGTCGTTCGCGTCCTTGGCTTCGCTCATGGATCACCGATTTCTCCCAGGGGCCCCGGCCTTCGGGCCGGGGAGGAATCAAAGGTCTACCACCGTGACACCCGGCAGGAGCCGCGCGGCCGCCGCGGTCTCCTCCCCGGCCGCCGCCACCAGCCGGACATGGCCGCGCCCGCCCGACAACAGGGCCAGGCGGAGCAGTTCGGCGCTCTGGCGCCGGTCCAGGCCGCGGTCGAAGCCGTCGGCGAGCACCGTCAGGGCCTGCTGCGCGGAGAGCAGTTCGGCGGCCGGATCCATGGCGAGCACGCCCGGGCCGGTCAGCAGGACCAGCGCCAGCGCGAGGAAGCGCAGTTCGCCCGCGCCGAGGCGGGCCAGCTCCGTGGCGGGCCGGTCGGGGCCGCGGTCCAGTACCGCCGTGACCGGGCCGCCGGCGGGAGCCCGTACGTCCAGCCCGGCGACGGGTCCCGCGCAGCCGGTGCGGGCGGCCTCGGCCAGCAGCGCGTGCCGGGTGCCGCATTCATGGCGGGTCCGGCGCAGTACGTCGGCCAGGTTGGCGCAGTCGCCGAGCAGCCGGCCCTCCCCCGGCGGGACCGGCGCGCGCATCCGCCCGGGCCGGGGGTCGCACGGGAACACCGAGCGCAGCGCGACCACCACCTGCTCGGCGGCGGCCAGGACCTGGCGCTGGCCGGCCGTGGCACCGGCCACGCGGAGCGGGAGCAGGGCGGTGCCGAGCCGGTCGTCCGGCAGCGGGGCCCGGGTGACGCCGATGGCGCCGCCGGTCAGCCAGGCGCCCTGCACGGAGCGCCGGCCGGGGTCGCGCAGCGCGGTGGCGAGCAGGATCTGCCCCGGCTGCGAGAGGCGTTCGCCCACGATGCGCAGCGTGGGCTCGGCTTGGACGGCGAGGTCGAGGCGGACCGGTCCGGCCGGGCCGTCGACGGTGCAGCCGATACGGAAGCCGCGCCGCCGGTCGGCGTCGGGCACGGCCTGGTCGGGGATGCGGGCGCGCGGCTCGGGGAAGGCCTCCTCGAGGGTGGCTCCGGAACCGAGCGCGGCGAGGGCCCCGTAGGCGGCCAGGGCCTGGGACTTGCCGCTGCCGCTCGGCCCGGCGAGGAGGGTGACGGGGCCGAGCGCGATGGCGGCGCCGCGGTGCGGTCCGAAGGCGGACAGCCGCAGTTCGGTGATCCCGGGCCGGTGCAGCCGTACGGCCTGCGCGGGTACGGTCCGCGCGGGCACGGCCGGATGGCCGTCGCCGGCTAACCCGGTGGTGGGACGGGCGGCGGGGACCCCGGCCGGGACGACCGCGGGCAACTCGGCCGAGACGGCGGCGGACAGGGCGGCGGAGGCAGCGGCGGGGAGCCCTGCAGGGAGAGCGGCAGGGAGAGCGACGGGAAGACCGGCAGGGAGCGCAGCCGGGCGGGCCGCAGGGAGGGTGGCGTCCATGCGGCGGACGGTACGGGCCGCCGGACCCCGCGGGGGCCCGGCGAACCGTTACGTCGCGGCGACCTTCCTACGATCGGGGGACGGCCGCGGCCGCGATCCCCTCGACCTCGGTCCCGACGGGCGCCAGCAGGAAGACGTTCCGGTCCACCCGGTGCATTCCGCTGCCGAGTCCGAAGACCACACCACTGCTGAAGTCCAGGATCCGCTTGGCCACTTCGCTGTCGGCCCCGGTGAGGTCGAGCAGCACCGGGATCTGCGCGATCAGGTACTCCGCCACCTCCCGCGCGTCCGCGAAGATCTGAACCCGGATCACCACGAAGCGCCGCTGCTCCGCCGCCGACGCGCCGGGCGCGGTGGGGATGGTGCGGTGGTCCACCCGGGACGGCCATTCGTTGCGGCTGCGCAGGGGGACCACCTGCGCGAGCCCCTCCCACTGTTCGTCGGTGACGTCGTACCTGCTCACCGGGCCGCCTCGGCCGCGCGCTTCATGTGCATCCCCCCATCCTCTCGCGTTTCACCCGTTCAGCCCAACACCGACACGAACCAGACCGGCTACTCCCCGCGAAGGAATTGAGTTAGGTTAGGCATACCTAAGTTCTCGGGACGATGGAGAGATCCAGATGCGCATGTCCGGTGCCCCTGCCACCCCGGCCACCCTGCCCACCGACGCCGAGCGGGTGCGGTCCATCCTGGCCGCCGCCCACTCCATGACCGCGGTCACCGACGGGCTGCGCACCGAGGTCCGCCACCTCGACGGCGGCGACCCGATGGGGCGGCTGCACCTGCATCCCGCCGAACCGGGCGGGCACGCCGAGCACCGGCCCGCGATCCGGCTGGAGTTCACGGACGTCGCCCCGACCCCGGTACGCGACCGGGTGCGGGCCCGGGTGACCATCGTGGGCCGCCTGCTCACCCCGTACACGGGCGAGGGCGCCGGCTTCCCGAACGGCAGCGACAGCGACAGCACCTGCATGGAGTTCGGACAGGCCGTCCTCGAGACGGCGGACGGCTTCGCGCACATCGGGCTCGAAGAGCTGGACGCGGCCCGCCCCGACCCGCTGGCCCCGTACGAGGCGGGCATGCTGACGCACCTCCTCGACGACCACGCGGACCTCGTCACCCTGCTGCTGCGCCTGGTCCAGCCGCTGCCCGCCGCCTCGGTGCTCCGCGCGCTGCCGGTCGCCATGGACCGCTACGGGATCACCCTGCGGCTCGAGGAGCGGCGCGGCCACCGCGACGTCCGGCTGCCCTTCCCCTCGCCGCTCGACGACGTCGAGCAGTCGGGCGCCCAGATCCAGGCCCTCTTCAGCGCGGCCCGGCGGCGCTCGCACCGCAACACCCTGCCCGCCTGAGCCCTGTCGGAACCGGCGGTCTCGCGGTGCGGCCGTCACGCGCGCACTGCGCCGCTCGCGTAGCGGTTGGCGGGGCGCGGCAGGCCGTAGTTCTCGCGCAGGGTGCGGCCGGTGTACTCGGTGCGGAAGAGTCCGCGGCGCTGCAGGATCGGCACGACCTGGTCGACGAAGTCGGTCAGGCCGGTGGGCAGGACGGGCGCCATGATGTTGAAGCCGTCGGCGGCGCCCCGGGTGAACCACTCCTCCAGCTGGTCGGCGATCTGCTCGGGGGTGCCGGCGAAGACCCGGTGGCCCCGGCCGGCTCCGAGGCGGGCGATCAGCTCGCGCAGGGTGAGGCCTTCCCGGCGGGCCAGTTCGGCGACGAGGGTGAAACGGCTCTTGTTCCCGTTGATGTCCCGCTCCTGCGGGAGGTCGGGCAGCGTGCCGTCGAGGGGGCGGCCGGTGAGGTCGACGCCGAGCATCTGGGACAGCTGGGCGAGGCCGTACTCCGGCACTTGGAGGTCGGTGAGCTGCCGCTCCAGGGCCTTGGCCTCGGCCTCGGTGGAGCCGATGACGGGCGCGATGCCGGGCAGGACGAGCAGGTCGCCCTCGGCCCGGCCGTACGCGGCCAGGCGCGACTTGAGGTCCTTGTAGAAGGTCTGGCCGTCGGCGAGGGTCTGCTGGGCGGTGAAGACGGCTTCGGCGTACCGGGCGGCGAACTCCTTGCCGTCCTCGGAGGAGCCGGCCTGCACCAGGAGCGGGTGGCCCTGCGGCGAGCGGGGCACGTTGAGCGGCCCGGCCACGGCGAAGTGCTCGCCGCGGTGGGCGGCGGGGTGGAGCTTGTCGGTGTCGGCGTAGATGCCGCGCTCCTTGTCGAGGACGATCGCGTCGTCCTCCCAGCTGTCCCAGAGCTTGGTGGCGACCTCGAGGAACTCGCGGGCCCGGTCGTAGCGGCGGCCGTGTTCCAGGTGCTCGTCCCGGTTGAAGTTGCGGGCCTCGTCGGCGCTGCCGGAGGTGACGATGTTCCAGCCGGCGCGGCCGCCGCTGATGTGGTCGAGGGAGGCGAACTTCCGGGCCAGGTTGTAGGGCTCGTTGAAGGTGGTGGAGACGGTCGCGATCAGCCCGATGTGCTCGGTGACGGCGGCGATGGCGGAGAGCAGGGTGAGCGGCTCGAACCCGCCGACGGCGTTGTAGCGGGCTTTGCCCCAGAGGGCGACCCCGTCGGCGAAGAAGATCGAGTCGAGCCGTCCGCGCTCGGCGGTGCGGGCCAGTTCCTGGAAGTACCGCAGGTCGGTGACGCGTTCGGGGGTGCTGTCGGGGTGGCGCCAGGCGGCGTCGTGGTGTCCGGCGTTCATGAGGAAGGCGTTGAGGTGGAGGGTCCGGGGGGCCGGGGCGGCCGCGGGGTTGGTCATGGCGTGTCCTCGGGTGGGTCGGCGGAGAGGGGGGCGGGCGGCGTCAGGCGGAAGGGACGCGCCAGAGGCTGAGGCGGCGTTCGACGGTGACCAGCAGCTGGTTGAAGGCCACGCCGATGGCGGAGATGGTGACGATGCCCGCGTACATCTGCGGGATCGCGAAGTTGAACTGCGAGGCGTTGATCAGATAGCCGAGTCCCGCCTTCGCGCCGATCATCTCGGCGGCCACCAGGACGAGGATGGAGACGGCTCCGGCGAGCCGGATGCCCGTGAAGACGGCCGGCACGGACGCCGGGAGGATCACCTTCTGGAACAGCCGGGGCGTGGAGAGGTCCATCGACCGCGCGAGCCGGACCAGGGTGGGGTCGGCGTTGCGGACGGCGCTGATGGTGTTGAGCAGCACCGGCCAGAGGCAGGCGTAGACGACGATCGACACCTTCGAGGTCTCGCCGATGCCGAGGAGCAGCACGAAGACGGGGAGCAGCGCGAGGGCGGCGGTGTTGCGGAAGACCTCCAGCAGCGGCCCGAGGAAGTCGGCGAGGGGCCGGTACCAGCCGATGAGCAGGCCGAGCGGGACGGCGACGGCCACGGCGATCCCGAAGCCGCCGAAGGAGCGGATCAGGCTGGCCCGGGTGTGCTCGGCGAGCCGGCCGTCCCCGGCCAGCTCCCACCAGGCGACCGCCACCTCGCTGACGGGCGGCAGGAAGGTGGCGTCGACCAGGCCGGCCCGGGGGGCCACCTCCCAGAGGGCGATCAGGGCGAGGATCGCCGCGGACCGGACGGCGACGGCCTGCAGAGCGCGTACGACGGCCGCCGCACCGGTCCTCGTACGGGCTGCGACCGCGCCGGAGGCGGCGGCCGGTGCCGGTGCATGCGCGGCCGGGGCGCCGGCCGCCGTGCTCCCCGCCGCCGGGGCCGGCCCGCCCGGGGCCGGGGCCTTGCGGAGCGGGGTGGCCGGGGTCGCGGACGGGGCCGTGACGCCTGCCGCCGCGAGGGCAGTGGTGTCGGTTCCGGTGCTCATGCTGCTGCCGCCTCCTTCTCCAGTAGCTGGGCTCGGGCCACCTCGTCGTGGAGGAGGTTCCAGATCTCGTGCCGGTAGCGGGCGAACTCCGGGCTGGACCGCAGTGCCTCCCCCAGCAGTCCGTCGCTGTCGGCGAAGGAGACCGGTACGACCTCCTTGACCCGGCCGGGCCGCGAGGTCATGACGGCCACCCGCTGCCCCAGGTACACGGCCTCCTCGATGCCGTGCGTGATGAACACGACCGTCTTGCCGGTGCGCTGCCAGATGCGGCGCAGCTCGTCCTGGAGGGACTCGCGGGTCTGCGCGTCGAGCGCGGCGAACGGCTCGTCCATCAGCAGGACGTCGGGGTCGTAGGCCAGCGCGCGGGCGATCGCGACCCGCTGGCGCATGCCGCCGGACAGCTGGTGCGGGTGCCGGTCCTCGAAGCCGGTCAGTCCGACCAGGTCGAGGAACTCCCGCGCGCGGGCGGCGCGCTGCCTGCGCGGCACCCCGGTGGCCTCCAGGCCGAACTCGACGTTCCCCTGGGCGGTGCGCCACGGCAGCAGCGCGTACTGCTGGAAGACGATGCCCCGGTCCAGGCCCGGGCCGGTGACCGGCTTCCCGTCGAGCAGGATCCGGCCCCCCGTCGGGCTCGACAGCCCGCCGAGGAGGTCCAGGAGGGTGGACTTGCCGCAGCCGCTGGGGCCGACCACCACGAGGAACTCGCCGCTTCCGATCTCCAGGTCGATGCCGTCGAGGGCGGTGAAGTCCCCGAACGTCTTGCGCACTCCCTCGAACACGATCTTCGCCATGGCGGCCGTCACCCTCTTCCGTAGCCGTTGAACTCGTTGGTGTAGAGGTCGGCGGGCTTGAACTGCCCCGGCTTGATCTCGCCGCGCTCGCCGAGCCAGTCGATCCAGAGCTGGAAGGACCGGTCGGGTATCCGGCCGCCCGGCTCGGCGATCCCGAAGGAGCGCCAGTACTGGAGGGCTGCGGTGTCCTCGTTGCGCCCGCGCTTCTCGACGATCTCGGTCATCCGGGCGACGGCTTCCTCGCGCGGGGTGCTGCGGGACCACTCGATGGCCTTGGCCACGCCGGTGGTGAAGGTCCGTACGGTGTCCGGGTTCTGCCGGATGAACCGCTCGGTCATGATGTAGGTGCCTGCGCTGAACGGGCCGAGCAGGTCCACATCGGTGAACAGCGGGCGGATGCCGCCGGTGGCGAGGGCCTTGTCCCGCAGGATTCCGGTGAGTACGCCGACCTCGATCTGCCGGGCCCGCAGCGCCTGTTCGGTGTTGACGGGCGGCACCACCAGGGCCTCGACCTTGGCCGCGTCCGCCGTGGAGAGGCCGTTGCGGCTCAGGTACAGGTCGAGCAGGGCCTGGTAGTGGGCGCCCAGGGTGTTCATGCCGACCTTCTTGCCGATGAGGTCGCGGGCGGACCGGATCGGGCTGTCCTCCAGGACGAAGTAGCCGCCGTAGGAGTACTGGTCGGAACCGTAGGAGGAGATGACGGCCTTGATCGGGGCGTTGCCGGCGGCGAGTTTGATGACCGCGCCGTTGAAGGCGCTGCCGAAATGGGTCTGGCCGGTGGCGGCGGACTGGATGTCCTGCGGTCCGCTGATGGTGTTGCCGACCCATTCGAGTCTGATGTCCTCGAAGTAGCCGAGATCGGCGGCGAGTTCCGGGAGCGTGACGGCGCCGACGGCCCCCTGGTACTTCAGGGTCTTGACCTGTGCGCCGGATCCGCCGCCGTCGGCGGTGGCCGTGCCGCAGCTCACCGCGGCCGCCGAGATGCCGAGCAGGGTGAGGAACTGGCGCCGGGAGGTGGTGGTCGGGGGGAAGGCTGCGGGCATGTCGGGTCCTTGTCGGTGCGGGGGTTGCCTGGTGGCCGGGGCGTTATGCGGGGGCGGCGAGCGCGGTCGTGTGTGCGGCGCCGCGCAGGGCGTCCGCGAACTCGTCCACGGCCTGGAAGAGGTCCAGCTCGGCCTCGGGCCGCAGCCGGTCGGGGCCGGAGCCGCGCTCGACGGAGGAGTCCAGGACGAACCGACCGGCGGTGACGTGCCGGGCGCCGAGGGCGCAGAGCACGGGGCGCAGGGCGTAGTCGATGGTCAGGACGTGGGCGAGGCTGCCTCCGGTGACGAGCGGGAGCACCGTCTTGCCGACGAGGCCGTCCTGCGGGAGCAGGTCGAGGAAGGCCTTGAGCAGGCCGGTGTACGAGGCCTTGTAGACGGGGGTCGCGATGACGATGCCGTCGGCCTCGGCGACGGCCTCCAGGGCCCGGCGGATCTCGGGCTCGCCGCGGCGGGCGGACAGCAGGTCGGCTGCGGGCAGTTCGCGTACGGAGAGGTGCGCGGTGGCGAAGCCGGCGTGCGCCAGGCGGCGCAGCACGTGGTCGGCGACGACGGCGGTACGGGAGTGGGCGGAGGGGCTGCCGGTGATGGCGAGCAGCTGGGGCACGGGGGCTCCTTGGGCGTCGTACGGGAGCGGACGGTCAGGCGGCGGTGGCGGCGGTCGGGGTGGTCGCCGTGGTCTCGGTGGCGGTCGGAGCGGCTGGGGCGGAGGCACCGGAGGCGATGCCGAAGGCCGGGGCCGGGACGGCCTCGGGGCTGATCAGCCGGGACGGGACGCCGTCGGGCCCGACCGGGGCGTCTCCGTCCACCGTCACGCGGCGCAGGGTGCGCTCGTGGTCGTCGGAGTCGTCCACGCCGTAGTGCTGGGTGGCGCGGTTGTCCCAGATCGCGACGTCGCCGGACCGCCACGCCCAGCGGACGGTGTTCTCGGGGCTCTCGATGTGCGCCTGGAAGAGGTCCTGGAGCACGCGGGAGTCGCGGCCGGTGAGGCCCTTGATGCGCTGGACGAAGTTGCCGAGGAGCAGGGTGCGTTCGCCGGTCTCGGGGTGGACGCGGACGACCGGGTGCTCGGTGAGGAACTTCGTGGAGGTGAAGACCTCGCGGTACTCGGCCAGGGCCTCGGGCAGGGCCTCGGGCTTCAGGGCGGCGTAGTCGTACTCGTTGGAGTGGACGGCGCGCAGGCTGTCGGCGAGGGCGCGCAGTGGCTGCGGGAGGTGGGCGTAGGCGGTGGCGGTGTTGGCCCACAGGGTGTTGCCGCCGTACGGGGGGACGGTCACGGCGCGCAGGACGGAGAAGGCCGGGTAGGCGGGGACGAAGGTGACGTCGGTGTGCCACTGGTTGGCGCGGGCGCCGTGGTGGGAGTCGATGCCGAGGGCGTAGCGGCCGTCCGCGGAAGGGACGGTGGGGTGGGCGACGGGGGCGCCGAGCAGGTGGGCGAAGGCCTCGTGGCCGGCCTCGTCGAGGTGGTCCTGGCCGCGGAGGAAGACGACCTTGTGGGTGAGGAGCGCGGCGCGGATCTCGGCGACGGTGGCGGCGGGCAGGTCCCCGCCGAGCCGTACGCCGCCGAGCTCGGCCCCGATGCGGCCGCCGATCTTCGTGACGGTGACGGAGGTGGTGGCAGTGGCCATGAGGACTCCCTGGTCAGGGCGCGGATGAATGGTTTCGGCAGGCGCGGGCCGCTGCTGGCGGGCAGGAGGCAGCGCGGTACGAGGCGATGCGGGCCGTACGGGAGCAGGCGCGGGTCCGGTGCCACGGGGCCGGCCCGGCCCGGCGGGGGTGGGGTCGCCGGGCCCCGGCCCTGGCCGCCAAGGCCTTGGGTTGCCAGGCCTCGGGTTGCCAGGCCTCGGGTTGCCAGGCCTCGGGTTGCCAGGCCTCGGGTTGCCAGGCTTTGGGCCGCTAGGCGTCGGGACCACGGGCCGTCGGGACCGTCGGGACCGTGAGGCCGGACCCCCGCGCCTCAGACGCCGGCGGGGCTGGGTTGTGCCCTGCCGCCGGGCAGCGAGGCCGCGAGGGACCCGGGTCCCGGGCATGGACCGGGGCAAGCCGGGAAGCCGCCAAGCGGCGGGCCGCCATGCCTCAGGGACAGGGGCTCGGCCCGCCGGGCCCTCAGGCCATGCGGCCTCAGGGGCTGGCGGCCGTCGGGCCGTCAGGCCCCGGGCCGTCGGGACGCGCGATCGGGGTCAGGCGCGGTGGGGGGCCGGACAGCGGCCCGGACACTCGCCGGGCTCGGTACGGAGGCCCGGGGTGTGGAGCCGCGGGACGAGGAGTGCGTTCGCGGTCATGGCTCGGAGCCTGACAGCGCACCCGCACCCGGTCAATCACCCCGAACGCCCCCGGCGGGCCCTCGGCCGAAACCCCCGACGGCTCCCGCACACCCGCGGTGACCTGGTACTTCCCCGTCACCGGGCACATTGCGCCACCCCGCCCCGACGGCCGAAAACGGTGGCCGGATTTCACGGTCCCGCAACGCCGCCGCCACGCCGGACCCCTGCCGGGTGGACGCGCGTGCCGGGAAACCCCGCCCGCGGGGGTCCGCGTGACGCGTCGGCCCGATGACGCTCGGGCAGCGGCCACGCCACGCCCGCCCGGCCGCCGCCGCGGCTCTTCTGTCGGATGTCTTCAATCCGGCGGGCCTTCGCCCCGACCGAGCGGTCGAGCGTCCCGCACGACGGCCCGAGCCCGCGGATCCGCGCCGCCGCGGCGGCGCCCGGGCCGCTCCGCGACGCCCCCGAGCGGCCCGCGCTCCCGCACCCGCGTGCGGCCGTACTCCCGGAAGCGACTGCAACGGTGCTGCTCAGCCGGGTCTCCCGTGACCCCTGCCGCTCACATGAGAGGGCGAGATCACACTCGTCGGTATAGTGCCGCTTGAGCGTCCTCCCCTACATTCGAGGCCATGACGGTCCTGCCTGACGACGGGCTCTCCCTGGCCGCCGAGTTCCCTGACGCGACGCATGAGCAGTGGCAGCGCCTTGTAGAGGGCGTACTGCGCAAGTCGGGCAAGGAAGCCTCCGGCGAGGGTGCTGAACAAGCGTTGTCCACACCACTCGAGGACGGGCTCACCACCCGCCCGCTGTACACCGCGCCGCCCGACGGGACGGCCCCCGACACCGGTTTGCCCGGGTTCGCACCCTTCGTACGGGGCGGCAAGCCGGAGGGCACCACCGCGAACGGCTGGGACGTACGCCAGCGCCTGGTGGGCACCGATCCGGCTCGCGTGAACGAGGCTGCCCTCGCCGACCTCGAGAACGGGGTCACCTCCCTCTGGCTGACCGCGGGCCGCGGCGGCATCCCGGTCGACGGTCTCCCGCGCGCACTGGACGGGGTCTACCTGGACCTCGCCCCGGTGGTCCTGGACGCCGGAGCCGAATACGCCGGGGCCGCCCGTACGCTGCTCGGCCTGTACGCCGAGCGCGGCGTCTCCCCCGAGGCCGCCCGCGCCTCCCTCGGCGCCGACCCGCTGGGACACGAGGCCCGGACCGGTGAGGCGCTGGACCCGGCGGGCGCCGTGGAGCTGGCCCTGGAGGCCGCCGCCGGCTGGCCCGGGGTCCGCGCCCTGACCGTGGACGCCCTGCCCTACCACGAGGCCGGCGGCAGCGCCGCCGAGGAGCTGGCCCTGTCGCTGGCCACCGGCGTGGCGTACCTGCGCGCCCTGACCGAGGCCGGTCTGAGCACCGAAGCGGCCCTGGGCCAGCTGGAGTTCCGCTACGCGGCCACGGCCGACCAGTTCCTCACCATCGCCAAGCTGCGCGCCGCGCGCCGTCTGTGGTCCCGTGTCGCCGAGGCCTCGGGGGCCCCGGCGGCGGGCGCCCAGCTCCAGCACGCGGTGACCTCGCCGGTGATGATGACCCGCCGCGACCCGTGGGTGAACATGCTGCGCACCACCGTGGCCTGCATGGCCGCGGGTGTGGGCGGCGCCGACTCGGTCACCGTGCTCCCCTTCGACCACGAGCTGGGCCTGCCGGACGCCTTCGCGCGCCGCATCGCCCGCAACACCTCCACCATCCTGCTGGAGGAGTCGCACCTGGCCCGCGTGATCGACCCGGCCGGCGGCTCGTACTACGTCGAGCGGCTGACGGACGAACTCGCGCACGCCGCCTGGGAGTTCTTCCAGATCCTGGAGAAGGCGGGCGGCCAGGCCGCCGCCCTGCGCTCCGGGCTGGTCGCCGAGCGGCTCGCCGCCACCTGGGCCGCGCGCTCGAAGAAGCTGGCCAAGCGCCGCGAACCGATCACCGGCGTCAGCGAGTTCCCGCTGCTGTCGGAGAAGCCGGTCGTACGCGAGAGCGCACCCCCGGCGCCCGCCGGCGGCCTGCCGCGCGTCCGGCGCGACGAGGCGTACGAGGCGCTGCGCGCCCGCAGCGACGCGCACCTGGCGGCGACCGGCGCCCGCCCGAGGATCTTCCTCGCGGCCCTGGGCCCCGCGGCCGCGCACACCGCCCGCGCCACCTTCACCTCCAACCTGTTCCAGGCGGGCGGTGTCGAGCCCGTGCACGACCCGGTTTCGGTGGACCCGCAGACGGCCGCCGCGGCCTATGCCGCGAGCGGCGCGGACGGCATGGCCGTGCTCTGCTCCAGCGACGCGCTGTACGAGGAGCAGGCCGAGGCGGTGGCCGCGGCCCTGCGCGCGGCGGGCGCCACGACCGTGTTCCTCGCGGGCAAGCCGGGCACCGCAGGGGCTTCCGTGGACGAGTACGTCTTCGCCGGCTGTGACGCCGTCGCCGTGCTGTCCTCCGTACTCGACCGGATGGGAGTGCCCGCATGAGCATCCCCGATTTCTCCGAGCTGGCGCTCGGCCCCACCGCCGCCGCCGGAGTCACCGAGGACCAGTGGCGCTCCGCGGTGAAGGAGTCCACCGGCACCGCCGCCGCCGACCTGCTGTGGGAGACCCCCGAGGGCATCGGCGTCAAGCCGCTGTACACGGGCCGGGACGTGGAGGGCCTGGACTTCCTCCACACCTACCCGGGCGTGGCCCCGTACCTGCGCGGCCCGTACCCGACGATGTACGTCAACCAGCCCTGGACGATCCGCCAGTACGCCGGCTTCTCCACGGCCGAGGAGTCGAACGCCTTCTACCGGCGCAACCTGGCCGCCGGCCAGAAGGGCCTGTCGGTCGCCTTCGACCTGCCGACGCACCGCGGCTACGACAGCGACCACCCGCGCGTGACCGGCGATGTCGGCATGGCGGGCGTGGCCATCGACTCGATCTATGACATGCGGCAGCTGTTCGACGGGATCCCGCTGGACAAGATGTCGGTGTCGATGACGATGAACGGCGCGGTGCTGCCCGTTCTCGCCCTCTACATCGTGGCGGCGGAGGAGCAGGGCGTCTCCCCCGACAAGCTCGCCGGGACCATCCAGAACGACATCCTCAAAGAGTTCATGGTCCGCAACACCTACATCTACCCGCCCAAGCCCTCGATGCGGATCATCTCCGACATCTTCTCGTTCACCTCGCAGAAGATGCCGCGGTACAACTCGATCTCCATCTCCGGCTACCACATCCAGGAGGCCGGGGCCACGGCCGACCTGGAGCTCGCGTACACCCTCGCCGACGGCGTGGAGTACCTGCGCGCCGGCCAGGCGGTCGGGCTGAACGTGGACGCGTTCGCGCCGCGCCTGTCCTTCTTCTGGGCGATCGGCATGAACTTCTTCATGGAGGTCGCGAAGCTGCGCGCCGCCCGCCTGCTGTGGGCGCGCCTGGTCAAGCAGTTCGACCCGCAGAACGCCAAGTCGCTGTCGCTGCGCACCCATTCCCAGACCTCGGGCTGGTCGCTGACCGCGCAGGACGTCTTCAACAACGTGACGCGTACGTGCATCGAGGCGATGGCCGCGACCCAGGGCCACACCCAGTCGCTGCACACCAACGCCCTCGACGAGGCGCTCGCGCTGCCGACGGACTTCTCGGCGCGCATCGCCCGCAACACCCAGCTCCTGCTGCAGCAGGAGTCGGGCACCTGCCGGTCCATCGACCCGTGGGGCGGCAGCGCGTACGTCGAGAAGCTGACGTACGACCTGGCGCGGCGGGCCTGGCAGCACATCGAGGAGGTCGAGGCGGCCGGCGGCATGGCCCAGGCCATCGACGCGGGCATCCCGAAGCTCCGTGTCGAGGAGGCCGCGGCGCGCACGCAGGCCCGGATCGACTCGGGCAGGCAGCCCGTCATCGGCGTCAACAAGTACCGCGTGGAGAGCGACGAGGCGATCGAGGTCCTCAAGGTCGACAACTCCTCGGTGCGCACCCAGCAGATCGCCAAGCTGCGGCGGCTGCGCGAGGAGCGCGACGAGGCGGTCACCCAGGACGCGCTGCGGGCGCTGACGAACGCGGCGGAGCGGGGCTCGGCGGGCCAGGGTCTGGAGGGCAACCTCCTCGCGCTGGCGGTGGACGCGGCGCGCGCCAAGGCCACCGTGGGCGAGATCTCGGACGCACTGGAGAAGGTGTACGGACGGCACGCGAGCCAGATCCGTACGATCTCGGGTGTGTACCGCACCGAAGCAGGCGAGTCCCCGTCCGTGGAGCGCACCCGTGCGCTCGTCGACCGGTTCGAGGAGGCGGAAGGCCGCCGTCCGCGCATCCTGGTCGCCAAGATGGGCCAGGACGGGCACGACCGCGGCCAGAAGGTGATCGCGACCGCCTTCGCCGACCTGGGCTTCGACGTGGACGTCGGCCCGCTGTTCCAGACCCCGGCGGAGGTGGCCCGCCAGGCCGTGGAGGCCGACGTCCACGTCGTGGGCGTCTCCTCCCTCGCGGCCGGCCACCTGACCCTCGTACCGGCGCTGCGCGAGCAGTTGGCGGAGGAGGGCCGCGAGGACATCATGATCGTCGTGGGCGGCGTCATCCCGCCGGCCGACGTGCCGACGCTCCTGGAGATGGGTGCGACGGCGGTGTTCCCGCCCGGAACGGTGATCCCCGACGCGGCCCACGACCTGGTGACGCGGCTGGCCGCGGACCTGGGCCACGAGCTGTAGGCGGCCGCCGGTGCCGAAGATCGACATCGAGGCGTACGCGAAGGGCGTGCTCGACGGGAAACGCGCGTTCATCGCACGGGCGATCACCCTCGTCGAGTCCACCCTGCCCGCCCACCGGGCGCTGGCGCAGGCGCTGTTGACGGAGCTCCTCCCCCATGCGGGGAAGGCGCGCCGGATCGGGATCAGCGGGGTGCCAGGGGTCGGCAAGTCCACCTTCATCGATGCGTTCGGCACGATGCTGACCGGGCTGGGCCACCAGGTCGCGGTCCTCGCCGTCGATCCGTCGTCGAAGCGCACGGGCGGCTCCATCCTCGGCGACAAGACGCGGATGGAGCGGCTCGCCGTGGACCCCGCGGCGTTCGTCCGCCCCTCGCCTTCGGCCGGGACCCTGGGCGGTGTCGCGAAGGCCACCCGCGAGTCGATGATCGTCATGGAGGCGGCGGGCTACGACGTGGTCCTCGTCGAGACGGTCGGCGTCGGCCAGTCCGAGACCACGGTCGCGGGCATGGTCGACTCCTTCCTCCTGCTCTCCCTGGCCCGTACGGGCGACCAGCTGCAGGGCATCAAGAAGGGCGTCCTGGAACTGGCCGACGTCCTGGCGGTGAACAAGGCGGACGGCCCGCACGAGCGCGACGCGAAGGCCGCCGCCCGCGAACTGTCGGGCGCGCTGCGCCTGATGCACCCGGCGGACGCGGCGTGGACCCCGCCGGTGCTGACGTGCAGCGCACGGGAGTCGGGGGGCCTCGACGAGATCTGGAACCGCCTCGAACAGCACCGCCGGCTGTTGGACGCGAACGGCCGCCTGTCGGCGAAGCGGGCGGCCCAGCAGGTGGAGTGGACCTGGTCGATGGTCCGCGACGAACTCCTGGACCGCCTGCGTTCGGATCCGGCCGTCCGCGAGCTGGCTCCCACCCTGGAGGCCTCGGTCCGCGCGGGCACGGTGACCCCGACATCGGCGGCGGACCGGATCCTGTCGGCATTCGGCGCCTGAGCGACGTGTGAGGGCTGGAGTGCCGTGCAACGGCACTCCAGCCCTCAATGCGTGAGGCGCGGAGTCTGGGGGCGCAGCCCCGATAACGGCGCCGTAGGCTACGCGCCGACCAGCACCGACCCCGGCGCGCCGAGCACCTCGTGCAGAATCCGCACCCGGCCCGCGGTATCGGCAGCGCCCAGCAACGCCGAAAGCACGGCGATCCGCGCCTGCCCCGCCCGCAACGTCCCCGTCGGCACCGCCCCCGCCGCCACCAGATCCACGGCCCCGCCGTGCGTGTAGATCTCGGTGACCGGCCCGGCCATCACCCGCGTGGTCAGCGCGACCAGCACTCCCCGCCCGACGGCGGCCTTCACCGCGTCCACGATCTCGGGGGTCGCGTTGCCCGCGCCCGTCCCGACGAGCACGACACCGCGCGCACCGGCCGCGACCGCGGCGTTCAGCAGCACGGCGTCGCCGTCGGCGTGGTGCATCACCACGTCCACGCGCGGCGGCAGCTCCGGCATGGCCGGCAGCGCGAGCGGTGCCGGCCGCTGGGGCGTGCGCAGGATGGCGACCTTGCCGAAGCCGATCTTCCCGAGCAGTTCCTTCGAGGGGTCGGCGAACGCGTCCAGCTCCACGGCCTGCGTCTTCACCGTGCCCCGCGCGGCATGCACCCGCCCCGCGAAGGCGATCAGCACGCCCAGCCCCCGCGTGGTGGCGGCCGTGAGCAGCGCGTCGTACAGGTTCTCCGGCCCGTCCCCGTCCGCGGTGCCCATGGGCCGCTGCGATCCGGTGAACACCACGGAGCGCGCGTCGTGGTGGTGCAGGTCGACGAGGAACGCCGACTCCTCCAGGGTGTCCGTGCCGTGGGTGACGACGATGCCGTCGACGCCGGGGTCGGCGAGCACCTCGTGCACGGTGCGCAGCAGGGTGAGCTGGTGGGCGGTGGTGAGCCGCGGGCTGTTCACGCTGAACAGGTCCACCACCTCGACGGTGATGCCCTCGGGCAGCGGCGCGGTGGCCATGACCTCGCTGCCGTCGGCGTCCGCCGCGAACCCGGAGCCCTGCCAACGGCTGGCTATCGTCCCGCCGGTGCTGATGACGACGATCCGCCCCATGGCCGCGGCCACCTTTCCTCGCACGTATGTACTGAAATCGCAATGATAGAGCGATCTACGCGCAACGCGATTGCTTCTTTCACCAGCGCTTACATCTAACGAGGGGTGATAATTGCGCAATGGACGCCATCGACCGGGATATCTTGCGCGAGCTCCAGGCGGACGGCCGCCTGAGCAACCAGGAACTCGCCCAGCGGGTCGGACTGACCCCCTCCCCTTGCATGCGCCGGGTGCGCCAGCTGGAGCAGGACGGGGTGATCCAGGGCTACCGCGCCGTGATCTCCCCCGAGGCGGTCGGCCGCGGCTTCGAGGTGCTCGTCTCGGTGGAGGTCCGCCGCGACCGCGAGGCGGTCGAGGCCTTCGAGGCGGCCCTCCAGGACATCCCCGACGTCATCGAGGCCTACCGCCTCTTCGGCAGCCCCGGCTGCCTGCTGCGGATCGCCGTCGCGGACCTGCGCGCGTACGAACGCCTCTGGATCGAAAAACTGACGGCACTCTCCGGGGTCACCGAGGTCAACTCCCAGATCATCATGAAACGCATCAAGGAACCGACGGGCCTCCCCGTCGCCCACGTATGAGCCGCGCCCCCTCCACATAGCCTGCGGACCAAAGCAGCAGGTCAGGCAGTCTTGGCCTGGGGGGCATGACGAACGCACGACGGGCATGCTTCGAAAGAACATGCAGGTCAGACCGAGTTTTCTCACTCCGGGAGCGATCCGCAGCTGTCAGGAGCGTGCGCCGCCCGTGGTGGACTGCGCAGGCCTAGGCAGGTGTTTCGCCACCAGCCGATACGCCATGCTCAGGCAGTCGAGGGCCCGGGGCGGCGGCAGGCGCCTCGGCCGCGACTACGCCGACCGACGCAGAGGGCCTTCCCCGCGCCCGACGTGGGGCTCCTGGAGGGATGCAGGTCAGCCCCCCTTGGACAGGGGCGCGTAAGAGAACGTGCACTGGGCCTGGCCATCCACCGCCGGGACAAGGCGTACCTGTTTGGCAAGCATCTGTAGCGCGTTGCCCCCGACTCGTCCCACAGCGACACCGTTCCTCTGGCCTCCCCGAACGAAACATATGGCCGCTGGGGACTGAGGATGCCGCCCCGGCTGCTGAGTTTCGCCGCGGCGACGGTCGGCTCCACGTACATCCACTCCGGCTCGATCCCGAAGTACGAGGGCAGTTCTGCCCTCTGTACCGCGGCCGCACGAAGGTCTTTCACCGCGCTCCCTGCCGAGTCCAACGCCCAGGCCCCGCACACCACCACCCGCCGGTACGGAGAGGGTGAAGCTCAACGGACTCAAGAGCTTCACGGCAGAAGCGGCCTGCCAGATCGCGGGAACATCGAGATCATCAGGTGTTACGCCGAGGCTGTCCGCGTACAGCGCGTGCAGCACCGATCCGGAGGCCACAACGCACGACACGACAAGCGCGAAGACCAGCGGCGCCGCCCAGGCGAGCCATTCGCCCCACGTCCACTGCCGGACTAGCAGCCAGATTCCCCAGCCGTCGCCGTGATGGCGAAGACCGACAGCATCTGCACCGGTGTCCAGCCTCTGTCATCGCCCATGTCCGCACCGAAGGCAACGGCAAGGAGGAAGGAAGCTGTCGCACCCCACATGAGGAGGCTCCCCACGCGGCCCCCAGCCACGAACATGCCCTGCGCCGATCGAGCGCCCCGGAGAAGGCGCAACACAGCGGCGCCCACCCACACCCAGGTCCGCACACCACTCTGCTGTTGGGCGACCACTGCACAAAAGATCATGGCAAACGTCCAGGCCCCGACGCTAGACGCACGACGGTGATGGTCCTCCTCTCGCCGCATCACGATGTACCTGTGCTCCCGGCCGTAGCGCGGCCGTACGTCGATGATGGCTTCAGAGGCGGAACCACCGGGCAGGTCCATACGGGAGAGCCGGCGGGCCTCCGAGGCGGTGCCCGTCACGAGCATGCTGATGTCGTGCCAGCCGCGCCTCTCCGTGAATCGGGCACGTGCCACGCGACGGCGCGGCGCAGTCGTCCCGTCAACGACAGCGGTCTCGGAGCGGGTTCCCGGCGCGGCCTGTGGGCCCCCGTATGCCCCCGCCAGCCGGTCAGCTGCTCCCTGTCCCGGTCCATCAGGTCAGCGCGCCTGGCATACATCTCCAGCTTGGCCGCCCGCGCCAGCCTCTATACCCGCCAGGCGGCCGCCTGCTCGGTGCGCCGGTTGCGGGCTCCGAGGAACCGCACCTCCACGGAGTACAGCTGTGCCGAGGCATCCGCCCTCAGGACACCCCGCGACGCGCCTTCGCCCCGGGCGAAGGAAGTGACGACCGGCCAGCCCTGCTGCTCGAACGCCCGCTCCGCCTCGTCCCAGTCGCGTTGCTCACCCCGAACCTCCACCAGCACCAGTACGCGCTGGTCGTAACGCTTCCCCATCAACTCCCCCCTCCACCCCCCGTTACAGGGTCCAGCAGACTGTGCGGCGGCTACGGCAGCCAGCGCGCCGCCTGTTCCCGCGTGACCCGGGCAGCGTCGACCCACCAGTGTCCGGCGGCCTTGTCCCACTGAGCCCTGAGCAGACGCTTCGCATCGTCCTTCTGCTCGTACGGGACCTTGAGGTACAGGCGGCCGTCCCGGACCAAGCCCGGGTACACCTTGTCGGTCGGCTCCGTTCGTTGGGCCGGTACCTCGGAGGCCGGAGCGGCCGATTTGCCCGGCTCGGCAGGGCGCCACGGTGCACGCGCCGGGCGTTCCATGCGGGTGCGCTCCATCAGCCGCCGTACTCGGTCGCACGAGGCCGGGTCGGTGTAGCGCATCATCAGGTCCGTCGGCCCGATGTTCGCGAGTAGGTTCTTCGAACCGTGCCACAGGACCGAACCGTCCAGGATGAGTACCTTCTCGTGCATGCGGTCGCGGAACTCGACCTGACAGCCGACGGCCTCCAACTGCTGCACGAACTCCCGGTGCCGCTCCACTCGGGAAGGGTCCTGCTGCTCTTCGGGCGGGCGGGTGAAGACCGTAACCTGGATCCCGGCAGCCGTCCGCAGGCCGAGCATGCCAGCCCACCGGCGAACCGGGTCCCGGTCCATGAACGCCGAGTAGAGCTCGATGCTGCGCCGGGCCCGTTCCACGTCCCACTCGACCGCGGCCGCGACCTCGCTGTGCTCGAAGAAGGCGGGCCGGGCCAGCTCCTCCTCCGACAAATTGGCCAGCTGGCCGGCGTCGAGGATCGGAATCAATTGGTCGGCGGAAACGGTCTGCGCGTGCGCCTCCAGGTGGTCGACCATCGCCAGGGCCTCGCTGTGCGGGGCCAGGTGCTTGCGTAGGAAGGCGACGTCCGCCACCACGACCAAGTGGTCCTGGGCGCGGCTGAGGGCGACGTTGAGGAGGCGGCAGGTCTGCGAGGACAGCCCTGTTCCGCTGTAGAAGAAGCCGGGGTCCTTGCCGGCGCCCGCTACCGTGTCGAGGAGTACGACGGGGCGCTGGCTGCTCTGGAACCGGTGGACAGTGTCGACCAGGCCGTCGTAGTCCTCCCCGAACCGGTGGGCCAGGCTGCTCTTGAGCGCCTTGACCTGCTCACGGTACGGAGAGATGACGGCGAGCCGGTCGGTCGCCCGTTCCCCTTCGGGGACCTCCTGCCACTTGCGGCCGGGCAGGACGCCCTCGTACTGGAGTCCCCGGACGAGCTCGTGGATGACGGCGGCGTGGACGGCGTTCGTCATATGCGGCTTGCGACCGCCACCGGGAATGCGGCGGCCGGAGGTGTCGACCAGGATCACCGGGGAGTCGATGAGCGGGGAGAACGGCAGGCGGCTGGTGTTGCCGCGCCCTGTCTTGAGCGGTGCGTCCGGGTACGCCACCTCGTTCACCACCGCACAGATCGGCTCCCGCATCCGGTACTGGGTATCGAGCGCCACCAGGCGGCGGTCCTGGCGGACTCGCCCGGAAGAGTCGACCAGACCGGCGGCGTGGAAGGCGTCCCGCGCTGTCCATTCCCGGGAGTGGGCACGCTCCTCTTCGCTCGCCTCCCGGTCTCCGTCGCCCTTCGTCACAGCGGGCAACTGTCGGAAGTCCCCCGCCACGATCACCCGTTTGCGGGCGAGGCCGGCGGCGAACCAGGCCGAAGGCAGGTTGACCATGCCGGCTTCGTCGATCACTACGACGTCGATCTCGTCGAGCAGCTTCCTCGACTGGACGGCCTTGGCCACCGTCGCTCCGAGCACCCGGCAGCGGGACCGGACCTCGTCCTGGATGCGTTTGCGTTTCCGGCCGAGTTCGTCGAGTCGCTCCTGAAGCGAGGCGGTGGACTCGGCGACGGCCTGCCTGGGCGGAATCCCTATGACGGCGGCGCGGGCAGCCGGGAGGGCGCGTCGGGCCTCGGCCGCCTGCTGGTCTGCGGCCTTGTCGCGACGGGCCGCGCTCACAACGGCCTCCTTGGCCCGCCTCGAACGGGTCTCTTCGTCCTCCAGAGCAGAGCGGAGTTCACGCAGCTTCGCAGCTTTGCGGTCCGCGAAGAGTCCGGTCGGCAGCCCGACTTTGTCGATTGCCGACCGCAACTGCGCGGCCACGGCATCCGCGGCCAGCACCGTCCGGGATTCTGCGGCATGGTCTCGACCGGCCTCGTTCAGTTCTGCTGTGGCGGAGGCCAGATCCGACTCCAGGTCCCGGACCCTGTCGTGCAGTGCCAGCGCCGCCCTGGCGCCCTTGAGCTGGTCGGTCGCCGTACTGATCTGCCGGTCGATGCTTTCCACGAGCAGGACGGCAATCCGGCCCGGGTCGACCTGATCTCCGTAGCGGCTGCGCAGTGACGGCAGGACGATGCTCCCGGCCCGCTGGACGATCCCCTCGGCGAAGCCCACCTCGTGCTCCAGCAGTGAACACATCCGCTCCAGCGCCTGGTCCACCGCGACGTTCGTCGGAGCCAGGAAGAGGACCCTGAGTCCCTGGCGGAAACTGCCCTCGACGATATGGCCGACGACATCGGTCTTGCCTGTGCCGGGCGGCCCCCACAGGAACAGCACCTCACTGGCGAGTGCGTGCGCGACGGCGTCGCGCTGGCGCGGGTTGAGCTGGAGCCCTGCCCAGTTCGCCACCCACTGCCCCGGGTTCTCGGCACGGCCGGTACGGGGGGTGCCGCGGCCGACCAGCCAGCCCGCGTGCTCGGCGTCGACGGGACTGTCCTGGTGGCCAGCGGCCTCCAGACGCTCTGCCAGGGCGGCCCAGTTGGCCGAGTCGTCCTTGCGGATCTGGATGTGGGCAGGCGCGGCCCCGAGATCGGCTTCCGTCACGAGCCGTACGGTCCCGTCCGGAGCGCGAGAGGCTTCGGCAGGGTTCCAGGCTTTTTTGGAACGTGACGGCCGCGCGAGCACGGGAACACCGTCCAGGCTGTCGTTCCAAGCACGGCAATCGAAGAGATACTCGTGGGTCCCCCCTGAGTGCGAAAGAAGCCGCCCTTTGGAGAGAGCAACCTTCACTGCACCTTCCGCCTCATTCCGGTGCTCAGCGAGAATCTCGGCACGTACCGCCGCCAGGAACTCCTCTACGGGATAAGGGCGCCCCGCACCGGTCATGTGTACCGCTCCCCCAAGATCGACCCACAGGTCCGAAGACTGTAGGTGAGTCTGCTGTTGTCGGACGGGCACCGGACAACCACCGGCCAGGCAGTGGCCGAAAGTCGACAGCCATGACCAGGACGATGTCGGCAGGTCCACATATCGCTGTTTGTTCGCGTACCTGTCGAGACAGCCCTGGCAGCCGGGATCCGGCCAAGCTCAGATTTCCGGTGCAACCTTTTACCGAGGGCCGATGTCCCCTTGGGCATGTTCCACAACCTGTCGGACCGTCAGCCCCCTGCGGGTCAGGTCGGTCCGCAAGCAGGCCCGCCGCCCTGCGCCGCTCACTCGCATCAACGCTGACGGTAAGTAACCTGAAGTCGATCCGTTGACGTTGTCAACATGCACCGACCCCTGCGCTTAGCAAACGATCTGTGTACGATGACAACCTGGGTGAGCACGGCGGCAGAAGCCACAGGAACGCTCTGCCACCATGTGATGGGCGAGAACGAGGAGCGACAGTGGGCGAACGGGTGATCGGGGGACGGTTCCGGCTGACCGGGGTCATCGGGGCGGGCAACATGGGTGAGGTCCACCGCGCCGAGGACACGCAGGCGACTGAGGGCGGACCGAATCGCACCGTCGCCGTGAAGACGATCCTTCGCCGCCGTTCCGGCACGCTGATCGACACGGGCGCGGACCGGAAGGCCGTTGATCGGTTCGCCCGCGAGGTACGCATCATGCGCCGCCTGGATCACGACAACCTCACCCGGCTCATCGACGGCGGCATCGATACGGCTGACACCGGACAGCCCTTCCTCGCCATGGAGCTCCTGGACGGCGAGACGCTGCGCGATCTGATCGAAGAAGAAAACCAGCTTCCGCTGGATTGGGCGGTCGCCATCGCCGCACAGATCGCCGCGGGCCTGGCAGCCGCGCATGCCGCCGGCATCGTCCACCGAGACCTCAAGCCCGCCAACATCATGCTCACCCGGGGCGGCACGGTGAAGGTCCTCGACTTCGGTATGGGCCGCATCGTCGACGACCCGGACGAGGCTCGCCTGACCAGCACTGGCGTCAGCGTCGGCACCGCCCGCTACATGGCCCCGGAACAGTTCGAGGCGAAGCAGGTCTCCCAGGGTGCCGACCTGTACGCCCTGGGCTGCGTGCTCTACGAAATGCTGGCCGGAGTCCCGCCATTCACCAGCGGCTCCGCGTACGAGCTGGGGCGCAAGCACGTCGAGGATGTACCCAGCTCCGTCACGATCTCCCGGCCCTCGGTCCCCGTCGGCCTCGCCCGCCTTGTGGAGCGACTGCTGGCCAAGGACCCCGCGGAACGTCCGGCCGACGCCGTCGCGGTGCGCGAGACCTTGCTGCCGCTGATCAGCGCCGACGCCGCGAGTACGCCTTCTGCACTGCCCCACTGGAGTGCCCTCGACCCCGTCCGTGCTGTGCTGGCCTCGGCACCCTCACCGGTCGGCGCACTCGCGCCGGTGGCACGCGCCACCACAGCCGAGGAGCAGGAGCGGACCGCGGCTGCCGCTGCTGTCGTCAGCGCCGGCATGAACGTCTTCGGGGTGCACGAGAAACTGATCAACGAGTACCGCTCGTTCACCCAGGGCGGCACCATCATCCGTGACGACCTGATCGCCTCGTTCGTCGAGGACGACCTCGAAGCCAAGTCGCAGTGGCCCGACCCCTGGTTGTCCCTCAACCCGTTCTTCGCCAGCGGCGGCACCGTCCTCGAACTGGCGGGCCAGAACGTCCTCGAAGAGGAGTGCGCGCGGATCTTCCAAGCCCGCAAGACCGAGGGCGGCACCGTTCCCGACGGACGCCCGCTCACCCTCCACCGCCATCAACGCGAAGCGATCGACGCCGCACGCTCCGGAGCCTCGTACGTCCTGACCACCGGCACCGGCTCTGGCAAGTCGCTCTCGTACATCGTGCCGATCGTCAACCAGGTCCTGCGGGAAAGGCAGGCCGAGGGCCCTCAGAGCGCAAAGCGGGTCCGGGCGATCATCGTCTACCCCATGAACGCGCTCGCCAACAGCCAGCTCAAGGAACTGAAGAAGTATCTTCAGGACGGCTACGGTGACGGCCGGGAGCCGGTCACGTTCGCCCGCTACACCGGCCAGGAGGACGAGCAGCGCCGCAAGGAGATCCGCGACAACCCGCCGGACATCCTGCTCACCAACTACGTGATGCTGGAGCTGATGCTGACGCGTCCGGCCGACCGCACCAGCCTCATCACCATGGCCCGGGGCCTGGAGTTCCTGGTCTTCGACGAGCTGCACACCTACCGGGGCCGTCAGGGCGCGGACGTCGCTCTGCTGATCCGCCGGGTCCGCGAGGCCTGCCAGGCCGATCGGCTCCAGTGCGTGGGTACCTCGGCCACGATGTCGACCGAAGGCACCGTCGACGATCAGCGCAAAGTGGTCGCGGACGTGGCAACGACCCTGTTCGGGACCGAGGTCAGCCCGGCACATGTCATCGTCGAAACGCTGGTGCGAGCGACCGACGAAGCCCCCGACACCGTGTCGGCCGAGCGGCTCCGGGCCCCCGCCGCCCCCCGTGCCTACGCCGACCTCGTACGCGACCCACTGGCCCGCTGGATCGAGACACGCTTCGGCCTGGAGAAGGACCCCACGGGCCGGCTGGTGCGCAGCAGGCCCGCGAAGATCGAGGAGGCGGCGGCGGAACTGTCCGAGGCCTCCGGTGTCCCCACCAAGGACTGCACGGCGGCGATCCGCGCCACGCTGGAAGCGGGCTCGCAGGCTCTGCACCCGGTGACGGACCGCCCGTTGTTCGCCTTCCGGCTGCACCAGTTCCTTTCCAAGGGTGACACCGTCTACGTCACCTTGGAGGACAAGCTCTCCCGCTACATGACCCGCTCCTATCAGCTGGAGAAGCCTGACAACAGCGGCAAACTCCTGATCCCCCTCGCCTTTTGCCGGGAGTGCGGTCAGGAGTATCTGACGGTCTGGCGCAACGAGAAGGACGGCGAGGTTCGCTACGAGGCACGACGTGACACCTCGGCGACCGGCGGCAGGCAGGGCGACGGCTACCTCTACATCGACCGCGACCGGCCCTGGCCGGCTAGCGTCCAGTACGCGGTGGACGACCGCAGGCTCCCCGAGTCGTGGCTCGAACTCGACGCCGGCGGCCAGGAGATCGTCAAGCCGTCGTACCGGGGCCGGGTCCCCCAGGTAGTCACCGTGGACCCGCTCGGGTACGAGGGCCGCGGCGAGCTCCAGGCCGCCTTCATCCCCTCCCCCTTCCTGTTCTGCCCGCACTGCGGTGTCTCCTACGAGCAGACACGCGGCCGGGACTTCGCGAAGCTTGCCACCCTCGACCAGGAGGGCCGCTCGTCGGCCACCTCTCTGATCTCTGCCTCGGTGGTGCGTTCCCTGAAGTCGGTTCCCGAGGAACACCTGGACCGGGAAGCGCGCAAGCTCCTCACTTTCGTCGACAACCGGCAGGACGCCTCGCTTCAGGCAGGCCACTTCAACGACTTCGTCCAAATCACCCAGCTGCGCGGAGCGCTGTACAGGGCGGCGCTCGACGCTGGCGAGGAAGGCCTCAACCACGAACGGCTGGCGCCGGCCGTCACCGCGGCGCTCGCGCTCGGACCTTCCGACTACACGGGCGGAAGCGAACTCGCGCCCGCTCTGGCGCGCAACGCCGCCAAGACACTGCGGGACGTGATCGCCTTCCGCCTCTACCTGGATCTGGAGCGGGGGTGGCGCATCACCATGCCCAATCTGGAGCAGACGGGTCTGCTGGAGATCGACTACGAAGACCTGGCCTGGGTGTCGGGCCACGAGGACCGCTGGGGACAGACCCTCCCAGCTCTACGCGACGCCGACCCCGCGTTGCGCGCCGAGATCATCCGGGCGCTGCTGAACGAGATGCGCCGCTCCCTGGCCATCGATGTCTCCTACTTCCGGGACGACTTCGACTCCCTCCAGCGCGCCAGCGAGGAACGGCTGATCGACCCGTGGGTGCTGGCCACCGGGGACAAGCCCAAGGTCGGTACCGCATACCCCCATCCGTCCCGGCCGGGCATGGACCGCTCCAGCCTTTTCCTTTCGGCCCGCGGCAAGTTCGGTAAGTACCTGCGCCGAGCAGACCGGTCGTTCCGGAATCTCGACCCCGTTGACCTGCAGCTGGTCATCGAGCAGCTGCTCCAGGTCCTCTCCCGGGCAGGCCTGGTCAAGGAGGTCGCCGAAGCCCCTCAGCGTTCCGGGCGATTCCGCCGGCAGTCCACCCCAGCGGCCATCGGCTACCGGGTGGCGGCGCAGTCCCTGCTGTGGCGGGCCGGCAGGGGTGAGACCGGTACCCACGACCCTCTGACCCGCACGTACCAGAGCGGCGACGGTCCTCGTGTGAACACCTTCTTCCGCGATCTGTACAAGGACACCGCCGGCACCCTTGCCGGCCTGTTCGCCCGTGAGCACACCGCACAGGTCGCGCCCGAGGAGCGGGAGCAGCGCGAGGAGGCGTTCCGAAAGGCAGAGCTGAAGCTGCTGTACTGCTCGCCGACGATGGAGCTCGGCGTCGACATCTCCTCACTCAACGCCGTGATGATGCGCAACGTGCCGCCCACACCCGCGAACTACGCGCAGCGCTCGGGCCGCGCGGGCCGCAGCGGCCAGCCCGCCCTGGTCACCACGTACTGCGCCACCGGCAACAGCCACGACCAGTACTACTTCCGCCGTTCGGAACGGATGGTGGCGGGCGCCGTGGCTCCGCCGCGCCTCGACCTCGCCAACGAGGACCTGGTCCTCTCCCACCTTCAGGGCATCTGGATCGCGGAGGCGGGGCTCCGGCTGGGCCGCGCCATCCCCGAGGTCCTGGATGTGTCGTATCCCGACACCGGAGAGCGGCCCGCTCCCCTCCTCGCACTCCAGCCTGAGATCCTCGCCGCCTCCCTCGACGACGACGCCCGCAGGCGTACGGTCGAGTCGGCCCAGCGGATCTTCGGCCCGCTGTTGCCCGACTTCGCCGAGACCACCTGGTGGTACGACGAGTGGATCGCGGACCGCGTGCGAACGGTGGCGGAGCGCTTCGACGATGCCTTCGACCGCTGGAGGGATCTGTTCCGGGCAGCCCTCGACGACCAGTTCATCCAAAACCAGCGGCGCCTGAACTTCGGCCTGACCGAGGGCGATCGCAGGCGTGCGAGCTACCGTCGCCTCGAGGCCGAGACGCAGCTGCATCTGCTGATGAACGAAAGCGTGGACAGCAAGTCCGTGCTCTCCGACTTCAACCCCTACCGCTACCTCGCCTCCGAGGGCTTCCTCCCCGGCTACAGCTTCCCGCGCCTACCCCTGGCCGCGTACATTCCCAAGGTCGGCCCGCGCCGCAACGAGGGCGACTACCTGCAGCGCCCCCGCTTCCTCGCGATCCGCGAGTTCGGCCCCGGAGCCCTCATCTACCACGAGGGCTCCCGCTACCAGGTGACCCGCATCCAGCTGCCGCCGGACACCTCAGGTGACGTATCGACGTCGGCAGCCCGTCGGTGTTCCCACTGCGGCTACCACCACGATCCCGAGCTGCGTGCCGATGTCTGCGACATGTGCCGTGAGCCCCTGGGATCGGCGACCTACGGCCTGCTCCAGCTGCACACCGTGTACACGACCCGCCGTGAGCGGATCTCCTCCGACGAAGAGGAGCGGCGTCGCGCGGGCTTCAAACTGGAGACCTCGTACCGCTTCCACGACCACGGCGCCCGCGAGGGGCGTCTGAACGCAGCTGTCACCGACGCCTCCGGCGCACCAGTGGCCGACGTGGCGTACGGCGACTCGGCGACCGTAAGGATCACCAACACCGGTCGGGTCCGCTCCCGTACCGATGAACCGGACGGCTACTGGCTGGACCTTGCCGACGGCCGCTGGATGAACGACCGGGACGCCTCGGCGGCTTCCGGGGACTCCAGTGAACTGCCGGTGATCGACGCCGACGGCAACGAGCAGCGGCGCAAGAAGCGGGTCATCCCCTACGTCGAGGACCGCCGCAACATCCTGGTCGTCACCCTCGACGAGGCGCTGCCCGAACCGGTCGCCCTGTCGCTGATGTACGCACTGGAGCGTGGCATCGAGGCGGCGTTCGAGCTGGAGGACTCAGAGCTCTCCAGCGAGCTGCTGCCGCCCGCCGACGGCCCTCGGCGCCGCATGCTGTTCACGGAGGCCGCCGAGGGTGGTGCCGGGGTACTGCGCCGGCTCCAGGCCGAACCGGACGCGCTGGCCAAGGCGGCGCGCCAGGCGCTGGCCATCTGCCACTTCGACACGGACGGGGAGGACCTGGGCGGGCCGCACCCCGATCGGCCGTGCGCGCTCGGCTGCTACGAGTGCCTCCTCACCTACGGCAACCAGCTGAACCACACACTGATCAACCGGCACTCAGCACGGGACCTACTGGTGAGGTTCGCGTCGGCGTCGGCGCGGCGGGAGGAACGTGGCGAGTCCCGGTCGGAGCAGTTCCGGCGGCTGCTCGACCAAAGCTCCACAGAGCCCACTCGGCTGGAGACCGAGGTCGCCGAGACCATCGCACAGGACGATCTGCTCACCTGGCTGAAGGGCCGGGGGCTGCGACTCCCGGACGACGGCGAGACGCTGATCACCGAGGCCAACGTCCTGGCGGATTTCGTGTACCGCCTGCCCGGCGTCAACCTCGCCGTGTTCGTCGACCTGCCCGACACCGAAGCGACTGCGCTGCGCGACGAGGACGCCGAGGAACGCCTCCTCGACGCCCGTTGGGATTTCGTCCGCTTCCCGCACGACGCCGTATGGGACGAGATCGTCGCACCGCACGCCCGGTACTTCGGCACCCCTTCCACCCGCTGAGCCCGCAACCGAGGACTTGACGACTCACATGGCACTCACGTACTCCGCCGGATCTCTGGTGACGGCCCGCGGCCGGGAATGGGTGGTACTCCCGGAGAGCAAGCCCGATCTGCTCGTCCTGCGCCCCCTCGGCGGATCGGACGACGACATCGCCGCAGTGTTCCCCGCCTTCGAGACGGTGGAGGATGCCGAGTTCGCACCGCCAGAGCCGTCCGACCTGGGTGACCAGCGCGCGGCGGGGCTGCTGCGCACGGCGCTGCGGATCGGTTTCCGCTCCGGTGCCGGCCCGTTCCGCTCCCTCGCCGGGATCGCGGTGGAGCCGCGCGCGTACCAGCTGGTGCCGCTGCTCATGTCCCTGCGCCAGCAGACCGTTCGGATGCTCATCTCCGACGACGTCGGCATCGGCAAGACGGTTGAGGCGGGCTTGATCGCGAGCGAACTCCTCGCCCAGGGCGAGGCGTCCGGGCTGGCAGTGCTCTGCTCCCCGGCCCTCGCCGAGCAGTGGCAGGAGGAACTGCGTTCCAAGTTCGGGATCGACGCGGAGCTGGTGCTGTCCTCCACGGTCTCCAGGCTGGAACGCGACCTGGACCTCGGCCAGTCCCTCTTCGACAAGCACCCGCAGGTGATCGTCTCGACGGACTTCATCAAGTCGACCCGTCACCGGGACGACTTCGTCCGCCACTGCCCCGATCTGGTCATCGTGGACGAGGCGCACACCTGCGTGGCAGCCGACGACACGACAGCCGGCGCCCAGAACCAGCTCCGCTACGAGTTGCTGCGCCGCGTCTCGGAGGACGAGCAGCGCCACCTCATCCTGGTGACGGCCACGCCGCACAGCGGCAAGGAGTCGGCTTTCCGCAACCTCCTGGGTCTGGTCAAGCCCGGGCTGGCATCGGTCGACTTGGATTCGGAGGCCGGCCGCAAGCTGCTGGCCCAGCACTTCGTGGCCCGCAAGCGGGCGGACGTCCGTACGTACCTCACCAAGGAGGACGGCCTCGACGACGACAGCCTCGCCCAGCGGACCGCCTTCCCCTCCGATCGCTACTTCAAGGACGAGACGTACAAGCTGTCCCCGGCCTACCGGGCCCTGCTCGACGACGCCATCGCCTACGCGAGCGATCGGGTGGAAGCCGCCGGCGCCCAGGGCGGGCGCGAGGCCCGCATCGCCTGGTGGTCGGCGATCGCCCTCCTGCGCTCGCTGGTGTCCTCGCCACGTGCGGCGGCGAAGACGTTGGTGACCCGCTCGGCGGCGGCGATCGCAGCATCGGCCGAGGAGGCCGACCGGCTGGGCGCTCCCCTCAACAGCGATGCCGCCGACAGCGACACGCTGGAGGGCATGGACGTGGCTCCCGGCGCAGAGACCGAGGAGGCGGGCGCACGCCTCGCCGAACTCGCCCAGCGGGCGGCCGACTTGGAGGGTACGGAGCAGGATCTGAAGCTCAAGGCCCTTATCAAGCACCTGAAGGGCCTGCTCGCCGACGGGTACCACCCGATCGTCTTCTGCCGCTACATCCCGACGGCCGAGTACGTGGCGGAGAAGCTGAAGGCCAAGGGAGGCGTGAAGGCCACGGTGGCCGCGGTCACCGGAACCCTCTCCCCCCAGCAGCGCATCGAGCGGATCGAGGAGCTCGCGGAAGAGGCCGGCACGGATCCGGCCGCCCGCAGGGTCCTGGTGGCGACGGACTGCCTCTCCGAGGGCGTCAACCTCCAGCACTACTTCGACGCGGTTGTCCACTACGACCTGGCCTGGAACCCGACCCGCCACGATCAGCGCGAAGGCCGTGTGGACCGCTACGGCCAGAAGCGCGACGAGGTGCGCGTCATCACCTTGTACGGCGCCGACAACGGCATCGACGGCAAGGTCCTCGAAGTCCTCATCAAGAAGCACCGGCAGATCAAGAAGGATCTCGGTATCTCCGTCTCCGTCCCGGACGAACTGTCCACCGGCGTGACGGACGCGATCGTGGAGTGGTTGCTGATGCGCGGCCGGAACGATCAGGACGCCTTGTTCAGCGCTGATGCCTTCAAGGTGAGCGCGGAGAAGCTGGACAGCGACTGGAATTCGGCGGCCGAGCGGGAGAAGGCATCCCGTTCCCGGTTCGCCCAACGTTCCATTCATCCGCAGGATGTGGCGCGCGAGGTCGCCACGATCCGCCAGGCGCTGGGCAGCGCCGGTGAGATCGACACCTTCGTACGGGAATCGCTCAGCGCGCTCGGTTCGGTGGTCCGCCCGGACGGGGAGGACTTCACTGCCCAGGTCGGCGGTACCCCGGCCGGCCTGCGGGACGCGCTCGCCCCGGTCGTCGGACCGGAGATCATCGAGAAGGACCGGCCGATCCCCTTCCGCTCCGACCCGGCGGTGACCCGCGGCGAAGCGGCCCTCGTGCGCACCGACCCGGTCGTCGGCGCGCTCGCGGCGCACGTCCTGAACGCCGCCCTCGACCGTGAGGCCGAGGGAGCCCGTCCGGCACGCAGGTGTGGCGTCGTCACCACGGACGCCGTCACCACCCGCACGACCTTGCTACTGGTCCGCTACCGCTTCCATCTGACCCTCCCCTCCCGCAGCGGTGAAAAGCAGATGGTCGCGGAGGACGCCCGGCTGCTGGCGTTCCAGGGCGCCCCGAGGAACGCGGTGTGGCTGTCGCAGCAGGAGGCCGTGGCCCTGCTGGACGCCTCGGCCTCCGAGAACACCGACTTCCACTACGGCGAGCGGACCATGACCCGCATCCTCGGTCAGCTCCCCGACGTGTCGGACCACCTCTCCGCGTACGGCGATGAGCTGGCCGCCGAGCTGGACGCCTCGCACCGCCGGGTCCGCGCCGTCACCGGCGAGTTCGTCCGCGGCCTGACCGTCACCGCGCAGAAGCCGGCCGATGTCCTCGGCGCGTACGTCTATCTCCCCGCCACGCCCGCTGTCGCCTCTGCCGGAGTGTCCGCCTGATGTCTGCCACCACCCGCCACCAGGTGTTCACCGCGGTTCAGACGGTCGGCGCCCTGCTGCCCGCCGACATGCTGGTCCGCGTCTCCCAGGGCACGGCCACCAAGGAGCTCCGCGGCCTCGCCCCGGCCGACTACCGCATCCCGGGCACTCGGTCCGTACGCGACGAGGCCGAGCGGCACTGGGACTACCTCAAATCGCTCTGGAGCGAAGTCCGCGACCGGCTGCCTGCCGCACCGGAGGCCGCCGTACGAGCCGACAGCACCGGCTATGCCCGCGCCAACTGGGTGGAGCCCCTCTTCGAGGCACTCGGCTTCGGCCGGCTCACCACGGTCGGGGCCGACGGGATCGCGTCGGCCGACGGCACCAAGAGCTTCCCGGTCAGCCACCGCCGCGACCACACCCTGATTCACCTCACGGCCTGGAACGTCACCCTCGACAAGCGCGGCGGTCCCGGCTCCCCTGCGCCGCAGTCCCTCCTCCAGGAGGCCCTCAACCGCACCGGCCCGGAACACCTGTGGGCCTTGCTCAGCAACGGCCGGCAGATCCGGCTGGTGCGCGACTCCAACGCGCTGACCACCGTCTCGTACGTCGAATTCGACCTGGAAGCGATCTTCGACGGCGAACTGTTCAGCGACTTCGTCCTCCTGTACCGGCTCCTGCACGCCTCCCGCTTCGAAGGCCCCGAGGGCGGCACCCAGGTCGGATGCTGGCTGGAGGTCTGGCGGGACGCGGCGATCCGCTTCGGCGCGCGCTTCCTCGACGACATCGGCGAGGGCGTACGGATGGCCATCAAGGAGCTCGGTACCGGCTTCCTCCAGCACCCCGACAACACCGCGCTGCGCGAGAAGCTTGATGTCACGGCCTACCACGCGGCGCTGCTCCGCCTCGTCTACCGCATGCTGTTCGTCTTCGTCGCCGAGGACCGCCAGGCCCTCCACCCGCCGACGGCAAGCGCGGAATCCCGCGAACGCTACGCGGCCTACTTCTCCACGACCCAGCTCCGCGCCCAGGCCCGCCGCCGCCACGGCACCTCGCACTCGGACCGCTACCAGGCCCTGCGCATCGTCCTCGACGCCCTCGGCGACCTCGAAGGCCGCCCCGAACTGGGCCTGCCGGCGCTCGGCGGCCTCTTCGACAAGCTCCCCGCGGACGCCCCGCTCGACGAGCTCTCCCTCTCCAACAAGCACCTCCTCGCCGCAGTCCGCCATCTATCGGTGGTCCGGGACACCGAGGCGAAGCGCTGGCGCAAGGTCGATTACCGCACTCTGGACGCCGAGGAGCTGGGTGCGATCTACGAGTCCCTCCTCTCGCTCGTCCCGCAGCACAGCGCGAGCGAGCGCAAGTTCGAGCTGGTGGACCGGCTGGGCAACGAGCGCAAGAAGACCGGCTCGTACTACACCCCCAGCTCGCTGGTCGAGGTTCTGCTCGACTCAACCCTCGACCCGGTGATAGGCGCGGCGCAGGAACGCGGCGAGGACCGGGTGGCTGCCGACGGCCGCCTGAACCCGGTGGAGACGGTGGTCGAGGAGCTCCTCTCCCTCACCGTCTGCGACCCGGCCTGCGGCTCCGGCCACTTCCTGGTCGCCGCAGCCCGCCGGATCGCGAAGCGGGTGGCTTCGGTGCGCGAGTCCACGCCGGAGCCGAGCGCTGACGGCGTCCGGCACGCCCTGCACGAGGTCGTCGCCCGGTGTATGTACGGCGTCGACCTCAACCCGATGGCCGTGGAGCTGGCCAAGGTATCGCTGTGGATGGAGGCCCTGGAGCCAGGCAAGGCCCTGGGCTTCCTCGACGGCCACATCAAGCACGGCAACGGCCTGATCGGGGCAACGCCGGCCCTGCTGCGGGGTGGTATCCCGAAGGAAGCGTTCAAGCCGGTCGAGGGTGACGACACGACGGTCGCCTCGCGCTGGCAAAAGGAGAACCAGGAACAGCGCGAGGGCGTCTACATGCTCGACGCCGAGCTCGAAGAGTCGGTAAGCGTCACCAATACGGCGTTCGCCATCGAGCTGCGCGCCGTGGTGGACAAGGCCCCGACCGACGAACTCGCCCAGGTCCGCGCCCTGGCCCGCCGCTACCAGGCATGGGGCGAAAGCAGCGCCTACCGCGACGCCCTGCACACGGCGGACGCGTGGTGCGCGGCCTTCATGTGGGAGAAGACGGACACGGCACCGCCGCCGGTGACCCAGCGAGTATTCCTCGCACTGCGGGACTCGGAGGGCTCGTCCGACGGCACGGGGGCCCGTCGGGAGACCCATAAGGAGATCTACCGTCTGGCGGAGGAATACCGCTTCTTCCACTGGCACCTGGAGTACCCCGAGGTCTTCACGGTCCCGGACGACCCGGCTGCGGCAGCGGACGTGGACCCGGTCACGGGGTGGGCGGGGGGGTTCGACTGCGTCCTGGGGAATCCGCCGTGGGACAAGGTCGATTTCGAGGACAAGAAGTATTTCAGTGTCGTCGAGCCGAGGCTCGCGGCGGTCGCCGGTACGACTCGCCGCGCTGAGATCGCGAAGTGGGCTGCCGAGAACCCTGAGGAAGGCGCCCGCTATCACTCGGCGCGACGCCGGGTGAAGTCGTCCTTCCTGTTCCTCGGGTCGTCAGGGGCGTATCCACAGCTCCGACGGGGACTGTCTGTGAAGGGCGTCAACTCACTCCAGACGGATCAGCTGTTCACCGAGCGGTTCGTATCCGTCACGGCACCCAGGGGCCGCTGCGGAATGGTGGTTCCTACCCAGATCGCCACCGGAGCGGGGGCTCAGTTCCTGTTCCAGGATCTGACGCGGCGGGGCGTGGTAAAGCATCTGTACGACTTCGAGAACGGCAGACGGGAAAGATTGTTCCCGGCTGTACACTCCAGCTATCAGTTCGCACTTATCTCGCTCACCGGCCGCGACCTGACAGAGTCGGCCGCCCGTTTTGCGTTCTTCCTTGGGCACCCGGACGAGCTCTCTGATGGGAGAGCTGTTTTCGCACTTTCACCCGAAGAGATTGCGCTCATTAACCCGAACACCGGGACGCTTCCTGTGTTCCGTACCCGTCGGGACGCCGATCTGACAGCCTCCATTCAACGCCATGTGCCCGTCCTGGTCGAGGAGAACAATCCAGAGGGCAACCCCTGGCGCATCACGTTCAAAAACTTCTTCAACATGACCGATGACTATGACCTGTTCAGTGATCGGAAGACCCTCGAGGCGGCGGAATGGGAGTTGGAAGGGAACGTCTTCACACGGGATGGAAAGCGGATGCTGCCCCTATACGAGGGCAAGATGGCACACCTCTTCGATCATCGCTGGAATCAGTACTACGGACTTGGAAACGATGAATACGAACGTGTCCCACTTGAAGTAAAGGAAGACGTAGCAGGCGTCACACTTCCTCGCCATTGGATCCAGGAATCAGGCCGCATTCCTACCGTCCGCCGAGGCAAGAAGATGACCATCGCAGGCGTCGATCTGCGCCTTGAAGAGTTGACATGGGAGCGGGACTGGCTACTCGGGTGGCGCGATGTTGCACGTACAACGGATGAGCGAACTGCCATTCCCGCGTTCCTGCCAAAGGTGGCAGTTGGTCACACTTTCCCTCTCATGTTCGTCGACGGCCCCGCTTCGCATGTCGCCGCCATGGTCTCCGCTCAGAGCTCCCTCGTGTTCGACTTTGTGGCTCGCCAGAAGGTCGGCGGCATCCACATGGCCTTGATGACGTGGAAGCAGCTCCCGGTACCAACGCCGAAGCATCTGGCCCCTCACACCTCGTTCATCACCAGTCGAGCCTTGGAGTTGATCTACTCCTCATCAGAGCTGGAACCCCTGGCCCGCGACCTCGGCGACGCCGGTCCTCCCTTCATCTGGAATCCGGAGCGCCGCGCACTGATCCGCGCCGAGCTGGACGCCTACTTCTTCCACCTCTACGGCGTCTCCCGCGAGGACACCGAGTACATCCTGGAGTCCTTCCAGACCGAGAACGGCGGCCTCAAGAACAACGAGATCGCCCGCTACGGCGAATACCGCACCAAGCACCTCGTCCTCACCGAGTACGACCGCATGGCAGCGGCAGGCCTGAGCATGGAGAAACCTCTCGTGGACGGCGAGAACTACACGTCCACCCTCACCCCGCCGCCGGGCCACGGCCCGCGCCATCCGGCCCGACCCGAGGCCGGCTGACGTACCGCCGGCACGCGGCTGAGCGCAGGCTCAGCCGCGCGCGGCGTACCTCACGAACTGCGCCCAGCCCTCGCGGCCAACGGCGAAGTGCGGGCGCTCCACGTCCTTGGAGTCCCGCACTCGTACGGCCCGCCCTGTGGCGGCGACCTCGATGCAATCGCCACCCTGGGCGCTGCTGTAACTGGACGTGAACCACATCAGTTCGGTGCCGCTCATAGCGCTCCTCGCATCCGCTCCAGCAGGCCCGTGGAGTCCTTCGGAGAGAGAGCCTGCGCGCGCAGTCTCGCATAGCGCATCTGGATCCTGCTGACCTCCTTCGCGTCGGTGATCAAACGACCACTCTCCTGCCCCTCCGAGTACGCATACCTCCGCCCGTCCGGAGTTTCCAACAACCGCACGGGACCGGCAAGGCAAGCATGTTGCTCACTGTCTGCAGGCATGATCTGAAGCGTCGTGTTACGCAAGGCGCTCAGCTCGACTATGTGATCGAGTAGTTCACGCGTCACCTCAACTCCCCCGAGGCAGAGCATGAGAACCGCCTCCTCGATGACGAAGTCGAACGTGCTGTTGGGCTTCTCGCGCAGCAGCCTCTGTCGCTCCATTCGCGCGCCCACAGTAGCTTCCAGCTGCTCGTTGCTGAGCGGCGGAATGTCGTTCTCACAGAGGGCCCGCGCATACCCCTCGGACTGCAACAGCCCCGGCACCAGCCTGCACTCATACGTGGACAGACTCACCGCCACCCGCTCCAGCCGCGCCCACCGCCGGAACCACGCCGCCAGCCCTGGCTCGCCCCGCGTCAGGTGCCGGGCCGCCTTCCGCAGCGCGCCCGTGTTGCCCAGCGCCGCCTCCGCCCGTTCCACGAACTCCTCGTCCGGCATCCGCCGCCCGAGCTCCACCGACTCCACCGTGTGCTTCGAGAACCGCACCAGGAGCGCGAACTCGGCCCGGCTCAGGCCCGCGTGCTCGCGCAGGGCCTGGACGACCGCCCCGAAGGTCCGGAGACCGTCCGAAGGGTCCGGTTCCCGCTCCCAGTCGCCCGCCGCCGTCTCGACGTCGTCGATCGTCATCCGCCGTACCCTCCGGATCCCACGCCCCGCCTATCCCACGCCCGCCTCACCAAGCGTGACGCCGCAGCCACGTACTGTCCACCCGCTGTGCCCGTACGCTGACGCCGCGTACGGGGTACGCCGCTGGTGAACCAGCCCCCGCACCCGCCAACGTGGCAGCCATGCACCCCTCATGGCCGCAACCCGACTGCACTGAGCGTGGGTTCACCCAGCTCCTGTCCTCCACCCGCCGCGGCGCCCGTCTCGCCCGGCTGCTCGCGACCGCCGAGCTCCAAGGCTGGGACCTTCCACCCCACGTCGCGGAACGCGCCACGCAGATCACCGCTGAGCTCGCCGCCAACGCCGTTCTCCACGGACACGTCCGCGGCCGCTCCTTCCGGCTGACTCTCAGCCTGGACTTCCCCGCCGGCCCGCTCCGCATCGAGGTCACCGACGCACGCGGCGACCGCCCACCCACACCCCGGCACACCCCCGATGAGGCATCCGGCCGGGGCTTGCTCCTGGTCGCCGCGCTCGCCGACCGCTGGGGCTGCGAGCCGTATCCGCCCGGCGGTAAAACCGTGTGGGCCGAGGTCTCCCCCGGCCCACAGCACCCTGGCCCGGTCGTCGACCGGGCCCCCTGCCTGAATTACGCGAACCAGTCTCCCTCGCCGAAGGCCGGACTGCCGATGTCCGCGTACCGCCCGTCGGCGACTCCCTGCCGGTAGCCGGTGCCCTTGAACTTGGTCGGGTTCTGCTTCTTCAGCCTCGGGTACTTGGTGGCGAGGCGCGACTCGACCACGTGCGTCCTGTCCGCGAGGACCAGAGCCACGCTGCGCGCGTCGGCCCCCTGCCCGGCGCCCGGTTCGGCTTCCCGCTCGGCGTCCGTCTTGGCGGCCTGCTGGACGGCGCCAACCCGTGCTGCCACCTCGCGGATGAAGCCGAGCATCCAGGACCTCTTGTAGGCCCGCGCGTCCTCTCCGGCAGGACGGTGCAGGCGATCCGCGCGGTCCGCGCCGTCCAGCATCTGCAGACGCAGGCTGGCGAAGAGCACCTCGGCCGCCTGGATGTCGGCCTCGAAGCCGAACAGGTGCACGCGGTGCTTGTTCGCCTTGCCGCCCGGGTAGACGGACCGGCACCGCATTTCGTGGCTGATCCAGCTGAGCAGGCGCCGCACCTCCTTGACGTAGGGAGGGCACACTTCGATGATCCGGTCCACGGGTCCGGCCTGGTCGGCCGCATCGTCGATCATCGCCTGTTCGATGCCGTACTTGGCCATGAGCTCAGTGGCCTTGGCCATGTAGGCGCGGGCCTCCTCTTCGCCCGCAGCCGGGCTCTCGGCCTTGCGCAGAAGTGCCCTGACCTTTTCCAGCAGGGCCTCGGGAAGTCCCCGGTCCGACATTCGCCGTGCAGAGGCGGGCGGCTCGGGTGCGGGGCCACCGTCCGGTCGCGGACGCGGGACTCCCATGTCCCAGTCATCCCGGTCTTCCCCGTCGCCGCCGCCCTGCTCCTCGGCAAGCGCCTCCGCGAGGTCCTCCGGCTCCGGGACCAATTCGGCCAGACGGCCCAGCGCCCAGCGGCGCCAGGCGACCGCGTCATCCGAGCGGATGTGTGCGCGCAGGGAACGGAGCTGTCGAAAATCCCCATCGGCCTGCGGCATGAGGAACTCGAGCCGCGCCTGCCCCAGTTGGCAGAGCGCAAGCAGTGCGCAAAGGTCCGACGCACTGTCCGGACCGTAGCGGACTTCGATTCCGGGCTCGGGGTACCACTCCTCGTTCTCGGCCCAGGGGTCGTCGAAGAGGTCGAAGGCATCGATCGGGGTCTCCTCACCCGTCACGACCCGGACGACAGAGGGGGTGGGCCTCCCCGAGTAGGCCAGCGCCGCCGCCCTCTCCTCTCGGGAGGTGACGATGTGGTACCAGACCGGGACCGTGCCGGACGTGTCGTGCCACGTCACTTCGCCCTGCCGACTGTGTTCCCGTGCTTGCCGCTGAACGTCCGCACTCAGCCGCCTGTCGTCCCAGTCCTCCTCACCTGGCTGCTCCTGTGAGTCGAGAAACGCTTCCAGGTAGTCGGCGGCCGATCGGCGGGCACCGTGCCTGCTGTCGGCCAGCAGGGACCGCTCACACGCAGAGAGCGCATCGATCACCGGCTGGAGCACGAGCGACATGTAGCGCTTGCCGGCCTCGGACAGCTCGGCGAGGAAAGCCCGGGTGGCCTCGGTCCCTCCTTCCTGCTGCCTGCGGCGCCATGCTTCGAGCTGTTCGACTCGGGCTTGCTGCTCGGCCAGCCACTCCAGGTGTCCTGCGCCCTGGAGGTGCTCCTCGCGCAGCAGCACGGAGTCCTGCACCGCGGCGGTGGTGTCCGACCCGTTGAGAACAGCCTGCGCCAGGAGTCTCAGCGGCTCCGGCTCGCCGGCGAAGAACTCCGCGGGCGTCACGAGCCCCCGGCCGTGCGCGTGCGGCGCGTGCTCGGGACGGTCGATCTCACCGTTCCATGGAATGTCCGCCGACCACCGCGCCCGCCATCCCGCGAAGTCCCTGGCCTGATCCCCCGTACGGGGCTGTTTCCTGCGCCACCACCACAGCAGCATCTCCTCCCAGCCCCTGGCATTCCAGGACCAGAGAGCCGGTTCGCCGCACCACGCAATACGGGACCGGAGTTCCCGTACCCCTCCCTCGAGGTCGTGAAGATGCCCACCGGGAATCAGCCGCTCCAGCCAGCCGGCGCTCTCGGCCACGGGCTGCGCCCGCGCCTCGTCCGCCGCTAACCTCGCGACCGCCACCGCCGCGACCAGCCGCCCATCACCGAGATCGGTGGGAAGCAGCTTGTACAGCCGGGGCCCGGCATCCTCCATCACGGTGGCCAGGTGCCCGACTCTGGCCTCCAGCCACTCCGCTCGCGCCCGCTGAAAGTCCCGCTCCGTCGGCCCGTCCGTGCCTCTGTCTGTCATGTGCCCCCTCCTCGTTCCAGGGCACATCCTAGGAAGCTGGGCGATCTCTGTACGGCCGCCCACCCGTCAGTGACTCCCCGTACGCTTCACGCACGACCAGACCCGCGGGTGGCAGGGGGAGTTTCATGAGCGACGCATACCCGGAGTTTCGGCTACGCCTGCCGAACGGCGGGCCGGAAGCCTTGGGAAGGCTGCTGGCTGAGAAGGGCGCGAGGGGGAGCCGGAAGTTCATCGTGGCGGCGGGATCTCCGGTCCGCGCCGAGGTGGTGCAGTCTTTCGCGGTACGCAAACCGCCCTCGCACCGCACTCGACAGCAACTGATCGCCGAGGGCGCCATCCGGGAGTCCAGCCGACGCCCGGGATGGCTGGAAACAGTGCGGGACATCGAGTTCTCCTCCCCGTCGGCGGCCGCCGAAGTCCTCATGGGCTGCAGTGTCAACGGGTGGGGAGTGTGGAAGTCCGCTGATGGTCAGTCACTCGCCGCCTACCTCGGCCAGGCAGCGGACGGCCCGAATCGTTGCTGGCTGGTGCGCGGCTCGAACGTGACCGGTCTCGATCTCGTTCAGCGTCTCTGGCTGTCGGACGGCTGCGTCACGCTGGCTGCCTCCCGGCTGCGGCAAGGCGTCCAGCAGGGCATCAGCAAGGAAGATCTGCGCACTCTCGTCCAAGAGGACTACGAGTCCACGGCCACGTACAGCCAAAGACAGCAACTCGTCGAGAGCGTGCACGCCTTCCTGTCCCGGATGAAGCCCGGGGACACCGTGTGCACCATCTCAGGCGGCCGGTTGTACGCCGGCCAGATCACCGGAGAGGCAGAGCAGACGGAGTCCGAGGGCGGACGGTCGAATCTACGGAGGCCGGTGGAATGGCAGCCGACGGGATATGCCTACGACGAGCTGCCGGAAGAGCTTCAGCAAAAGCTGTCCATCCAGCACGATGTCGTGGAGCTGACCGCCGTGCAGGCCGTCATCGACGGTCTGGGACTCACGAACGAGGAGCTGGCGGAGGAGGCCGAGGCCATAGAGCGGGATCCCAGCATGGAGATTCCGGCCATCACCGTCCGGCGCGAGCTGGAACTGCCCGCGCCGACGGACGAGCTGGCGGCAGAGCTTCTCGTACACGAGACGGAGTGGTTGCGCGAGGTTCGTGATCTCCTCTGGGACGACCGCCAGTTGGTCTTCTACGGACCTCCTGGAACGGGGAAGACATATCTCGCTCTCCAGCTCGCGGAGTTCTTCGGCGGCGGCCCCGAGCAGGTGAAACTGGTCCAGTTCCACCCCTCCTACGCGTACGAGGACTTCTTCGAGGGGTTCCGACCGCAGGAGGACCCCGAGTCCCGGGAGGTCGCTTTCCGTCTGACGGCCGGCCCGCTGCGCGAACTGGCCGATCTCGCCTCGCGCGAGGGTAACCGGCACATCCCACACTTCCTGATCATCGACGAGATCAACCGGGCCAACCTGGCCAAGGTCTTCGGCGAGCTGTACTTCCTCCTCGAGTACCGCAACAAGTCGGTCCGCTTGACCTACTCCGGCGACGACTTCGCGCTGCCGCCGAACCTGTTCGTGATCGGCACGATGAACACGGCCGACCGGTCCATCGCACTGGTGGATGCGGCGATGCGGCGCAGGTTCGCTTTCGTGGAGCTGTCCCCCCGGACCCAGCCGACCAGTGGGCTGCTGCGACGGTGGCTGACCTCGCAGGGCAGGGACAGCGAGCCCGCGGATCTCCTGGAGGTACTGAACTCCCGGATCGAGGACCCGGACTTCAGGATCGGCCCCTCGTACCTGATGAAGAAGGGTGTCTACCGGGACGGCGGTCTGGAGCGCACCTGGCGGACGAAGATCCTTCCGCTGCTGGAGGAACACCACTACGGCGAGGACGTGGACATCGAGAAGCGGTACGGGATCACGGCACTGCGGGCTTCCCTTCCGGGTCCGCTGCCGGAGCCGTCGGCGTGAGCCAGACCATCGAGCTGGTCGAACACGCCCCCGCGACCAGCCACACCCTGCCGGACGCCATGGGCCGGGCCCTCGCAGCCTCCCGGATCGTGGACGCCGCGCCGGATCCGCACACCCCGGGCCACTGGCTGCTGCGCGCCGGCAGCAAGGTGGGCGCGGTGGCCGTCACGGCGCCCGGAGGCGGTTCGATCGTCCTCCGTGTCACACCCAAGGTGCCCATCCCCCGGCTCTTCTTCCTATTGGGCTACAGCCTCAATCCGGCTGGCACCTGGCGGGACGGGCAGGTCGAGGTGGCGGAACACCGCGATCTGCTGCCGGCGCTCGCGCACGCGGTGGAACGGCAGATCGACCGGGCACTGCGCCGAGGGCTGTTGCAGGGATACCGGACGACCGAGGAGAGTTCCCTCGTCGTACGGGGCCGGATCCGCGAGGCCGAGCAGATACGGCGCCGCTTCGGTGCGGCGCTGCCCGTCGAGGTGGCGTACGACGAGTTCACCACGGACATCGCGGAGAACCGGATCCTGCGCGCGGCCGTGGAGCGGCTGCTGCGGCTGCCCGCCGTGCCTCACGAGGTACGCCGCAGGCTGCATCACCAGCGCCGCCGTCTTGCCGATGTCACCCCCGTGGTACGGGGGCATCTGGTGCCGGCCTGGTTCCCGAACCGGCTGAACGCCCGCTACCACCCGGCACTCCGGCTGGCCCGGGTCGTGCTGGACGGCTCGTCCGCGGAGCACACGGCGGGATCCCTGCACGTGGACGGCTTCCTGTTCGACATGAACAGACTGTTCGAGGACTTCGTGACGGTCGCGATGCGCGAGGCGCTGAGCGGTAGCGGGCTGACCGGACGCCTCCAGGACCCCCACCACCTCGACGAGGCCGCCGAGATCCGCATGCGTCCCGACTTCGTGGCCTACGGACCCGACGGCCTCCCCATGGCGGTGGCCGACGCCAAGTACAAGGCGCAGAAACGGGACGGTTATCCGGATGCGGATCTCTACCAGATGCTGGCCTACTGCACCGCGCTCGGACTGCCCGAGGGTCACCTCGTCTACGCCAAGGGCAATGCCCCGCACACCGCCCACCGTGTCCGTCATGCGGGGACCGTCATCCACCAGCATGCTCTGGACCTCGACCAGGATCCCACCGGTCTGCTCGCAGATGTAGCGGCCGTAACTCGACAGATGCGCAGCACCTCCCCCACCCTATGATCGACTCCGGAGTGTCCGTCCAGGGTGGGGAGTACACATCGTGCCGCAGCTCGCGTTCGCCAGCAGTTTCTGGGAGAGCTTCGAGGTCCTCGAGAAGCCGGTCCGAGCCGGCGTGCGCAAGGCGATGAGCAAGTTCCAGCAGCTGACGGTCGCAGAGCTCTATGCCGACAAGGGCCTCCACCTTGAATCCGTGGACAAGGCCCGTGACCGCCGGATGCGCACCATCCGCATCAACGACTTCTGGCGTGGGGTCGTCCTCGCGCCGGATGACGGCAGTGAGGTGTTCCTGCTCGTCAATGTGGTTCCGCACGACGACGCCTATACCTGGGCCGCGAAGCGGCTCTACACGACGAACACCGCGACCCGGAGCCTCGAGGTACGCAACGTCGTCGCCATCGAGCAGCTGACCCCGGCGCTGGAGAAGGCCGCCGCCGACGCACCGTCCCTGCTGTTCGCGGGGTACTCGGACACCGTACTGCGCGATCTGGGAATCGACGAGCAGGTCCTGCGGGCGGTGCGCACCGTCATCGACAAGCCGCAGCTGGAGGCGTTCGGGACGCTGCTGCCGGAGGACCAGTTCGAGGCACTGCAGTACCTGGCCGAGGGGTTCACCCCGGACGAGGTGTACCGGGACGTCGTCGCCGTGCGCCGCCCCTCGGACGCCGGCCCCGACCCGGACGAGTCCCTCGCCGTCGTGATCGCCAACACCACCAGCCGTATCACTCTGGTCACCGGCCCGGACGAACTGACCGACATCCTGGAGAAGCCGTTCGCGGCCTGGCGGGTGTTCCTGCACCCGTCGCAGCGCCGGGTCGCCTACCGGATGTCGTACAGCGGCCCGGTTCAGGTCACAGGCGGCCCGGGGACCGGCAAGACGGTGGTGGCGCTGCACCGCGTCAAGCACCTGCTGTCCCGCTCGCCCGGCACCCGAATCCTGCTCACCACCTACACCAACGCGTTGGCCGCCTCGCTGCGCGAGAGCCTGTCCCTGTTGCTGGACGGTGACGAGGCTCTGCTCGCCCGCGTCGATGTGACCACGGTCAACGCATTCGCCCACCGCATCGTCGGGGATCTCGCCGGTGCGGCGCCCTCCCTCCTCGGCGACCGGGAGGAGCTGGCCCTGTGGCAGCAGGCCATCAAGAAGTGCGGCGTGCCGTGGACGGAGCAGTTCCTCTCGCAGGAGTACCGACACGTGGTCCTGGCTCAGGACATCCGCGGCCTGGACGACTATCTCGCGGCGTCTCGCAGGGGTCGCGGCAGTGCCCTGTCCACGGCTCAGCGGAAGCGGCTGTGGCCCACACTCGAGCTGTTCGAGTCCTTGCTCCGGGAATCGTCGAAGTCCACCCACCTACAAATCTGCGCGCGTGCCGCCCGGCTCCTGACGGAAGCCGGCCCTGGATACGACCATGTCGTGGTCGACGAGGCACAGGACCTCCACCCGGCCCAGTGGCGGGTGCTGCGCGCCGCGGTCACGGCCGGCAGCGACGACCTGTTCCTCACCGGCGACCCGCACCAGCGGATCTACGACTCGAAGGTCTCCCTCGGTTCGCTGGGAATCTCGGTGACCGGACGCGCCAGCCGACTGCGCATCAACTACCGCAGCACAGAGGAGATTCTGGCCTGGTCGACCGGTATCTTGTCGCAGATCCCGGTCGGCGATCTCGGTGGTGAGGGCACGGACAGCCTGACCGGCTACCACTCCCTGCTGCACGGCCGCAGGCCGAGTGTGCGGAGCCACCAGAGTGAGCAGGCCGAGATTTCGGCTCTCGTCGAGCGGGTGGAGGAGTGGATCGCGCAGGGCGTACGCCCCTCCGAGATCGGGGTCTGCGCCCGCTTCAACATCCTTCTCGACAAGGCGTACGACAGGCTGCTCGCGGCCGGAATCCCGGTGGTACGGGTTCGGGACAACCCGGGTCCGAACACCGCCGGCGTGCGGTTGGCCACCATGCACTCCATGAAGGGCCTGGAGTTCCGGTGTGTGGCCGTCCTCGGGGTGACGGCAAGCGCCCTGCCCTTCAGCCGCGAGGTCACACCGGCCGAGGTGGACGCCCTCCAGCACGACTCCGACCTGCTGCGTGAGCGCTGCCTGCTGTTCGTCGCGTGCACCCGGGCACGTGAGGCCCTGCAAGTGTCCTGGAGTGGGCGGCCGAGTGCGTTCGTTCCCGAGGCCGTCGGCCGCTGAGCACTCGCCCGGCGCAGCGGGATCAGGAGGTCCCCTCCGGCGTCGGTGAGAGAGCCCCGTTGCCCAGGCCGTCGCGGGCGAGGTCGGCCGCCTGCCGGCTCAGTTCCGCCACCGCTCGCAACCGCTCTTCGAACTCCTGGAGCGCCTTGAAGGCCTTTCCGTACCGGCGCTGTTCCTCGATGTCCAGTTGTGGAATGCGGGCTCCCCGGCCGTCCGCTCGGTAAGTCCCGCTGGCGCTGGTCGAACGGCGGACGTTCGCCGCACTGCGCAGAAACCCGCGCAGGTAATTGGTGTCCAGCTGCTCGCTGGCCGATACCGGCTCTGCGTTTGAGTACTCGACGAGACCCGCTCTGGCCAGCTCGGCGACGCTGACCATCGGCCCGTCCAGGGATCCGGCCCCCTGGCCGGGGGTGAGATCGGGCAGGAGCGTGCTCAGCAGGCCCATCTGCACCTCCAGTTGCTCGCGGAGCGCCGCATACTCGGCTGAGTAGTCGCGGTGCGATGCCGCGGCGTACCGCCCCGGGGTGAGGTCGACGGCGTCGTCCAGCAACTCGATCAACGGCACGTCGACGACCTGAGCCGGTTCGGGTTCCAGCGACCCGTCCATACCGTTGCCGGAGAGGTCGACCATCCGTACCGCGGAGAACGCCTCCTGCGGCGTGCGCGGGCGAGTGAGCTGCCACAGTTGGACGGGCAGGGCGTGCGAGGAGGCGACTCCGGCCGGCAGGGCAACGATCTGAGTGAGGAGTCCGCGCCGGATCAGCTCCGCGCGGATACGGCGGCCCGCTTTCCGGTAGGCGACTGAGGCCGGCATAACCATGAGGACACGCCCGCCAGGCTTGGTGTGCGCATACGCGTGCTGCAGCCAGGCCAGTTCGCCTTCGGCCCGAGGCGGCGTGCCCAGCTCCCAGCGAGCGTCGAGGAGCAGCCTCTCGCGCCCCCAGTCGGTGACGCCCACAGGGGGATCGCACACGACGAGGTCGGCCTTGAGCTTCGGCCATCGGTCGGCGCGCAATGAGTCACCGTCTACAGCAGTGACGTCTGTGCGGCCGCCCAGTTCGGCACGGAGCTGCGCCAGGGTAGCGCTGTGGGGATCGATGTCCTGACCGATTCGTGTCAGCCCCTGGGCGGGTCCGACAGCAAGCAGCAGAGTGCCGATGCCGCAAGCAGGATCGAACACCGTGGAACCTGTCTCGAGAGGCCCGGCAAAATGGCATACGGCCCGAACGATCCGCTCAGAGGTGACCTGATCCGAACCGGATCGGCGTCTGGAGTCGACGAACCGACCCACAAGCCCGGCCATCACCTCGCTTGCGGAGTCCGCAGCGACAAGGGCATCCACCAGCTGCACGACGTCCCGAGCGAGCACCCTTGTGGGCTGGGCGCCCGCCACATGGCGCGCGATGTCCGCAAGGCCGCTGATCATCTCTTCCCCGTAGGCGACCCGAAGTGCCTGCCAGAGCCTGACCTCACCTGTGACGTCCTGCCCCTTGTGCTGCTTCTCCAGCCACGACTGCACTTCCACGAGTGCGTACAAAGGGCTGCCGGCCCCACCGCCCGCCGGCCGAGGGAAGTCCTCGTAGCGACGTCGCCAGTTGGACACAGCAGCGCGTGTGACCCCCGCCAGGCGGGCGATTTCAGAACCTGATACCAAAGATGTCGATGGTGCGGTGCCACTGTCTGCCATACGAACACCGTATACCGTCGATACACAGCCGCGTGAGTGACGGTTGTGTTGACGTCGTACACACTCTGTCACCCGACGCGGAGCGGGCCGGTTCACTCACTCTCCACAGCCCCGAGATAGCGCCAACCACAGGCATTGAGCGAGTACCCGAAAGCGGGCCCCTCCGGCGAGTACGGGAATGCCGGCCCAGTCGTACGCGCTGACGCGGCCGGCCGATGTGAAGGTCAGCGGGCGCCCCAGGTCCTCCGCACGGGCGCAGGTCAGGCGGTCTTGGCGATGGGCTCCAGGATGGCCACGCACTCCATGTGGTGGGTCATCGGGAAGAGGTCGAAGACGCGGAGGGTGCGGACCTTGTAGCCGTTTTCCTTGAAGTAGCCCAGGTCGCGGGCCAGGGCGGCCGGGTCGCAGGCCACGTAGGCGATGCGGCGGGCGGAGAGGCCCGCGATGTGGCGGACCGTCTGCTTGCCGGCGCCGGCGCGCGGGGGGTCGAGGACGACCAGGTCGCACTCGGTGATGCCGGTCTTCGGGAGGATCTGCTCGACCTTGCCCTGCTCGATCCGGACGCGGGGGAAGTCCGCCAGGTTGTGGCGGGCGTCCTCGACGGCGCGCTTCGTCGACTCGATGCCGAGTACCGCGCCCGTCTCACCGAGGCGTTCCGCGAGGGCGCCCGCGAAGATGCCGACGCCGCAGTAGAGGTCGAGGGCCATCTCGCCCTTGCGCGGCATCAGGCCCTGCATGACGGCCTTGATCAGGGTGTCGGCGGCCTGCGGGTGGACCTGCCAGAAGCCGCCCATGCCGACCCGGTAGGTGCGGCCGTCGGCGCGCTCGCGGACGAAGGGGCGGCCGTGGACGCGGTGGACCCCGCCGTCCTTCTCCTCGACCCGGAGGACCGAGACCGGCTTGTCCAGCTCGACCAGGGGGAGGCGGCCGCCGGGGCGCGGGGTGAGGACCACCTGGCGGTCGTGGGAGCCCGAGGCGGCGATGGCCTCGACGGAGGCCATCTGGGGCCAGTCCTGCTTCTCGATGCCGAGCTCGGTGACGCCCGGCGCCGCGATCATGCAGTGGTCGATCAGTTCGATGTCGTGCGAACGGTGCTTGCGCAGGCCCGCGTTGCCGTCCTCGTCGATGGCGAACTGGACCCGGGTGCGCCACTGGGGGACCTGGCCCGCCGGCAGCTTGTCGCCTTCCGCGGGCATGACCGTGCCGTCCCAGCCGGCCTCCTCCGGGGTGAGCCCGGCGAGCCGCTTCAGCTGCTCGGCGACGACCTCGCCCTTGAGCCGGCGCTGGGCGCCCGGCTTGGCGTGCTGCCAGTCGCAGCCGCCGCACTTGCCGGGGCCGGCGTACGGGCAGGGGGCCGGCACGCGGTCCTTGGAGGCCTCCAGGACCGTGATCGCGTCCGCGCGCAGGAAGCGGGAGTCGGCCTCGCCCTCCGTGACCTTCGCGACGACCTTCTCGCCGGGCAGCGTGTGGCGCACGAACAGGACGCGGCCGTCCTCGGTCCGGGCGATGCAGTGCCCGCCGTGTGCGACGGGGCCGACCTCGACCTCGTACTCCTCCCCGACCAGTGACTGCTTCTCGTTCTGCTCGGTCATGGTGGGGAGACTCCAAGGAAGTGGATCAAAAAGGAACGGCCGGACGACCGACCCACCAGTTTACGTGGATCTCGTCCGGCCGTTCACCAACCTGCTCAGCCCTTCGCGGACGGCTCCCTGGGAGGGCGCGGGGTGTCCACCGGACCGCGGCGCACCGCGCCCGGGGCGTTCCACTCCTGGCGCTTCTTGGCCCGCTTCTTGGCGAGCTCCGAGGACTCCAGCTGGTAGGGCACCGAGGTGACCATCACACCGGGCGTGAACAGCAGCCGGCCCTTGAGCCGCAGCGCGCTCTGGTTGTGCAGCAGGTGCTCGTACCAGCGCCCGACGACGTACTCCGGGATGTACACGCTGACCGCGTCGCGCGGGTTCTCGCTGCGCAGGCCCTTCACGTACTCCACCACCGGGCGGGTGATCTCCCGGTACGGCGAGTCGAGGATCTTGAGCGGGACGTTGATCCCGCGCCGGTCCCACTCCTCGCGCAGCGCCTTGGTCTCGGCCTGGTCCACGCTGATGCTGAGCGCCTCCAGGGTGTCCGAGCGGGTCAGCTTGGCGAAGGCCAGGGCGCGCAGCGTGGGCTTGTGGACCTTGGAGACCAGGACGATCGAGTGGACCCGGGAGGGCCGCACGCTGTCGTCGCTCGGCCCCTCGGCGGCGGCGATCTCGGCGGAGACCCGGTCGTAGTGCTTCCGGATCGCGCTCATCGTGGCGTAGAAGATCACCATGCCGAGCAGGGCGACCCAGGCGCCGTGGGTGAACTTGGTGGCGAGGACGACGACCAGCACCATGCCGGTGAAGAAGGCGCCGAAGGTGTTGATGGCCCGGGAGCGGTGCATCCGGCGCCGGGCGGCCGGGTCGCGCTCGGACTTCAGGTGGCGGTTCCAGTGCCGGACCATGCCGATCTGGCTCAGCGTGAACGAGACGAAGACGCCGACGATGTAGAGCTGGATCAGCTTGGTCGAGTCGGCGTCGTAGAGCCACACGAGCAGCATGGCGGCGCCCGCCAGCAGCACGATGCCGTTGGAGAAGGCGAGCCGGTCGCCGCGGGTGTGCAGCTGGCGCGGCAGGTAGCGGTCCTGGGCGAGGATCGAGCCGAGCAGCGGGAAGCCGTTGTACGCGGTGTTGGCGGCCAGGAACAGGACCAGCGCGGTGGCCGCGGCGAGCACGATGAACAGGAGGCTGCCCTTGCCGAAGACGGCCTCGGCCACCTGGGAGATCACCGGGTTCTGGATGTATCCGTCACCGACGGGGACGCCGTTGCTGAGCAGGTCCTGGGCGGGCTTCTCGGCCATCCGCACGTTCGTGGCCATGGCCAGGCCGATGATCCCGCAGAACATGGTGACGGCCAGGCCGCCCATCAGCAGCAGGGTGGTGGCCGCGTTCTTGCTCTTGGGCTTGCGGAAGGCGGGGACGCCGTTGCTGATGGCCTCGACGCCCGTGAGGGCGGCGCAGCCGGAGGAGAACGCCCGCAGCAGGAGGAAGACCAGCGCGAAGCCGGCCAGGCCCTGGTGCTCGGCCTTGATCTCGAGGTCCGCGGTGGGGGCCTTCATGGTGTCGCCGACGACGATGCCCCGCCAGGCGCCCCAGGCGATCATGACGAAAACGGCCCCGACGAACACGTAGGTCGGGATGGCGAAGAGACTTCCGGACTCCTTCACGCCCCGCAGATTCATCAGCGTGAGCAGAAGAATCATGACGATCGCCGAGAGCACCTTGTGCTCGATGACGAAATCGACGGCGGAGCCGAGATTCTCGACTCCGGAGGAGATGGAAACGGCGACGGTCAGGACGTAGTCGACGAGCAGGGCGCTCGCCACTGTGAGACCTGCCCGGGGCCCGAGATTGGTGTTGGCGACCTCGTAGTCACCGCCGCCGCTCGGGTAGGCGTGCACGTTCTGCCGGTAGGACGCGACCACCGTGAACATCAGCACCACGACCGCGGCGGCGATCCACGGGCTGAACTGGTACGCCGACACGCCCGCGATCGACAGGACCAGCAGGACCTCGCCCGGGGCATATGCCACGGAGGAGAGCGGGTCGGAGGCGAAGACGGGTAGGGCGATCCGCTTGGGAAGGAGTGTTTCTCCGAGGCGGTCGCTGCGTAGCGCCCGGCCGATCAGGATCCGTTTGGGCACGTCGGTCAGTTTGGACACGCAGAGGATCGTAAGCGTTGGAAATCGGACTGACGAACCCCCCACCCCTTCTCCCTGCAATCCCGTCGCAATTCCTCCTCGTGTACACCCGCAGTGCACACCGACTGCACGGCAAGAGGTCACACTCGTGACCGCCCGTGTGTAGCTTGGGCCATGGTCTGAGACCCTGTTAAACCAGAGCATGCAATGAGGCTGGAAACCAGCGAGCCGCTGACAGCCGGAAGGACGGCCGTGCACATCGTCATCATGGGTTGCGGAAGAGTGGGTTCCGCCCTCGCGCAGACCCTGGAACAGCAGGGGCATACGGTCGCCGTCGTCGACCAGGACCCCACCGCATTCCGCCGGCTGGGGGCCGGATTCGGCGGCCGCCGCGTCACCGGGGTCGGCTTCGACCAGGACACCCTGCGGGAGGCCGGAATCGAGGAGGCGGGCGCTTTCGCCGCCGTCAGCAGTGGTGACAATTCCAACATCATCGCCGCCCGCGTGGCCCGCGAGATGTTCGGCGTGGAGAACGTCGCCGCCCGCATCTACGACCCCAAGCGCGCCGAGGTCTACCAGCGCCTCGGCATCCCCACCGTGGCCACCGTACGGTGGACCGCCGACCAGATGCTGCGCCGGCTGCTGCCCTCGGGCGCCGAGCCGCTGTGGCGCGACCCGAGCGGCGGTGTGCAGCTCGCCGAGGTGCACGCCTCGCCCGCCTGGATCGGGCACAAGGTCAGCAAGCTCCAGGAGGAGACGGGCGTCCGCGTCGCCTTCCTCACCCGCCTGGGTGAAGCGATGCTGCCCACGTCGGCGACCGTCCTCCAGGAGGGCGACCTCGTCCACGTGATGATGCGCACGGACGAGATCGAAAAGGTCGAGGCGGCCTTCGCCGAGGGGCCCGAGGAGGCACACGCATGAGAGTCGCGATCGCCGGGGCAGGCGCGGTGGGCCGTTCCATCGCGGGCGAGCTGCTGGAGAACGGCCACGAGGTGCTCCTGGTCGACAAGGCCCCGACCGCCATCTCGGTGGAACGGGTGCCGCAGGCCGAGTGGCTGCTGGCCGACGCCTGCGAGATCACCTCGCTGGACGAGGCGGCGCTGCAGCGCTGCAACGTGGTCATCGCGGCGACCGGCGACGACAAGGTCAACCTCGTCGTCTCGCTGCTCGCCAAGACCGAGTACGGGGTGCCGCGTGTCGTGGCCCGCGTCAACAACCCGAAGAACGAGTGGCTCTTCAACGAGTCCTGGGGCGTCGACGTCGCGGTGTCCACGCCGCGCCTGATGTCGGCCCTGGTCGAGGAGGCCGTCAGCGTCGGCGACCTGGTGCGGCTGCTGCGCTTCAGCCACGGCGACGCGAACCTCGTCGAGCTGACCCTGCCGCCGGATTCCTCGGTCGCGGGGACCCAGATCAGCGAGATCTCCTGGCCCGAGGACACCTCGCTGGTCACCATCATCCGGGGCAACCGGGTGCTCACCCCGCACGGGGAGGAGACCCTGGAGCCGGGTGACGAGCTCCTCTTCGTGGCCGCGCAGGCCCGGGAGGAGCAGCTGGAGGAGCTCCTCCAGGCCCGCCGGTAGCCCAGCGGGCAGGCTCTGGACGACGAAGGGGGCGGGGCGACCGGACCGGTCGCCCCGCCCCCTTCGTGCGGCCGGGCCGGCTCAGGCCCGGTTCTCGCGGGCGGCGGCTTCGGCGGCCTCCTTGGCTTCCCACTCCGCGATCACGTCGATGGGCGGCGGGGCCTTCGCGAGGAAGACCCAGGTGAAGTACACCGCGAGCACCATCGGCGGAAGCTTCAGCGCGATCAGGACCCAGCCCAGCTGCGTCGCGTCGCCCCACCAGTACAGCGGGAAGAGGATCGCGTACTTGGCGAGGAAGATGATCCCCCAGGCCAGGCTGGCCTTGGTGTAGGCCTTCTTGCGGCCGGGGTTGCGGGTGCGCCAGGACAGGTTCTCCTTGAACACCGGCCCGAGGATCACGCCCAGCAGCGGGAAGCCCGCCAGGGCCGAGACCGTGAAGGCCACGCCCAGCCCGGCGCCGTAGATCATGCCCGGCAGGTAGAAGCCCTTCGCGCTGCCCGTGAACAGGGCGAAGGCCACGCCCACGCCCACGCCGAAGACCCCGCTGAAGGCATGCTTCACCGTGTCCTTGCGCAGCAGCCGCACGATCACCAGCAGGACCGCGACCGCGCCCGCCGCGATCGCGGAGAGCTTCACGTCCCGGTTGATCGTGTAGATCATGACGAAGAGCAGCCCGGGGAGCATCGTCTCCACGGTGCCCCGGATGCCTCCGAAGGCGTCGAACAGCGCCGCCTGCGTCACCGCGCCCTGGTCATCGGCGGGTGGGCCGGAGACCGCGGCGGGTTCCGGGGTGGTCGGTTTGTCGAATGACGTCACCGGTCAGTGCTCCTGTCCGAGCGGTCGGAGTTCGTACTTCGGGTTGAAGAGCACCCGGCGGCCGTGGCTCATGGAGATCCGTCCGGAGGCGATCATGCGCCGGCCGGGCTCGATTCCCACGATCGAGCGACGCCCGAGCCACACCACGTCCAGCGCGGCCGAACCGTCGAACAGCTCCGCCTCCAGGGCGGGGACGCCGGCGCGGGGCCGCAGAGTGACCGTACGCAGGGTTCCGGTCACCTTGACTATCTGCCGGTCGTGGCAGTCGCAGATCCGCGTGCACCCCGCGGCTTCTGCGTCCTCTTGCAGCTCCGCCGAATGCAGCTCCTCCTGGGAGGTGGACAGCCGCTCAATCATCCGGCGGAACCGGCCCGCCGGCCTGGCCGGCTTCACGGGCTTCTCGGGACGCGGTTCAGCACTCATAACAGGAAGCGTACCGGCGTGCCCACTACCTCTCGAAGCGGTATCCCATGCCCGGTTCGGTGATGAAGTGCCGCGGATGCGAGGGGTCGGCCTCCAGTTTGCGGCGCAGTTGCGCCATGTAGACCCGCAGGTAGTTCGTCTCCGTGCCGTACGAGGGGCCCCAGACCTCCTGCAGCAGCTGCTTCTGGCTCACCAGCTTCCCGCTGTTGCGGACCAGGACCTCCAGCAGGTGCCACTCGGTGGGCGTGAGCCGTATGTCGCGCCCCTCCCGTACGGCCTTCTTCGCGGCCAGGTCCACCGTGAAGCCGTCGGTCTCCACGACGACCTCGTCCTCGCCGGAGCCGGCGGCCGGCTCGGCCCGGCGGACGGCGGCGCGCAGCCGGGCCAGCAGCTCGTCCATGCCGAAGGGCTTGGTGACGTAGTCGTCGGCGCCCGCGTCCAGTGCCTCGACCTTCTCGTCGGAGGTGTGGCGGGCGGAGAGCACCAGGATCGGCACCCGGGTCCAGCCGCGCAGCCCCTTGATCACCTCGATGCCGTCCATGTCGGGCAGGCCGAGGTCGAGGAGGACCACGTCGGGGTGGCGGGCCGCCGCGAGCTCCAGGGCGCTCGCCCCGTCGGCGGCCGCGTCGACCTCGTACTTGCGCGCCTTCAGATTGATCACGAGGGCTCGGACGATCTGCGGCTCGTCTTCCACCACGAGCACCCGGGTCATTGCGGTCCTGCCTTCTGTCGCATCATCCGATCACGGTCGTGATCACGTTCCACTATGTCCGTTCCGTCCCGCGCAGCCGCCCGCAGGGTCAGCACCATGGTCAGCCCGCCTCCGGGGGTGTCCTCGGCCGTGAGGGCGCCGTCCATCGCCTCGGCGAAGCCCCGGGCGACGGCGAGCCCGAGGCCCACCCCGGCTCCGCGCGGCGCGTCCCCGTGCCGCTGGAACGGGGCGAAGATCTTGTCCTTGGCCTCGTCGGGCACGCCGGGCCCCCGGTCGACGACCCGTACCTCGACCCGGTCGCCGAGGGCGCTGGCCGCCACCAGCACCCGCTCCCCCGGCGGGCTGTACTTGACGGCGTTCTCGACCACGTTGGCCACGGTCCGCTCCAGCAGCCCCGGGTCCACCGCCACCATCGGCAGCGTCTCGGGCACGTCGAGCAGCACGCTGCCCTCCGGTACGCCGCCCAGCGCCATCGGGACCACCTCGTCGAGGTCGATCTCCCTGATCAGCGGGGTGACGGTGCCGGTCTGCAGCCGGGACATGTCCAGCAGGTTGCCCACGAGGTGGTCGAGCCGGTCGGCGCCGTCCTCGATGCCCGCGAGGAGCTCGGCCCGGTCCTCCTCGGACCAGTCGACGTCGTCGGAGCGCAGGGAGGTCACGGACGCCTTGATGGAGGCCAGCGGCGTACGGAGGTCATGGCTGACGGCGGCCAGCAGCGCGGTCCGGATCCGGTTGCCCTCGGCCATCCGGCGGGCCTCCTCGGCCTCCCCGACGAGGCGCTGCCGGTCCAGGACCACGGCGGCCTGGGCGGCGAAGGCGCCGAGCACCCGGCGGTCCTCGGCGGGCAGCACCCGCCCCGACAGGGCCAGCGCCATGTGGTCGCCGATCGGCATGTCGACGTCGGCGTCCTCGGGCCGGTCCACCGGGCCGGGGCCGACGCTGCCGGCCCGCTTCCACGGCTCGACGCCGCCGGCGCGCTCCAGCAGGGCCACGGATTCCATGCCGAAGGTCTCGCGCACCCGCACCAGCAGGGCGTCCAGGCCGGCCTCCCCGCGTAGCACGCTGCCGGCGAGGAAGGAGAGGATCTCGGACTCGGCGCGCAGCCGCGCCGCCTGGTGCGTGCGCCGGGCGGCCAGGTCGACCACGGAGGCCACGGAGACGGCGACCCCGAAGAAGACGGTGATGGCGACGATGTTCCTGGGGTCGGAGACCGTGAACCGGTGCAGGGGCGGGGCGAAGAAGTAGTTCAGCAGCAGCGATCCGACGGCGGCGGAGGCCAGGGCCGGCCAGAGGCCGCCCAGCAGCGCGGCCGCCACCGTCAGCGACAGGAAGAGCAGCATGTCGTTGGCGAGCCCGAGGTCCGCCTCGATGTGCGTGAGCAGCAGGCAGAGCAGCACGGGGAGGGCCGCGCCCACCACCCAGCCGGCCGCGATCCGGGGCCGCCCCAGGCGGGCCGCCGAGCGGACCACCGGCAGTCCGCGCCCCCGGGCCACCGCCTCGTGCGTGACGATGTGGACGTCGAGGTCGGGCCCCGAGTCGCGGGCCACGGTGGCGCCGACGCCCGGGCCGAGGACGTACTGCCAGGACTTGCGGCGGCTGGAGCCGAGCACGATCTGGGTGGCGTTGACTCCGCGGGCGAAGGCGAGGAGCGCCTCGGGGACGTTGTCGCCGATCACATGGTGAAACGTTCCGCCGAGGTCTTCCACCAGCGTCCGCTGGACGGCGAGCTCCTTCGGCGAGGCCGCGGTCAGCCCGTCGCTGCGGGCGATGTAGACGGCGAGGATCTCGCTGCCCGAGCCCTTGGCGGCGATCCGGGAGGCGCGCCGGATGAGCGTGCGCCCCTCCGGCCCGCCGGTGAGCCCCACGACGATCCGCTCCCGCGCCTGCCAGGTGGAGCGGATGCCGTGCTCGCCGCGGTACTGCTGGAGGTACTCGTCGGCCCGGTCGGCGACCCACAGCAGCGCGAGCTCGCGCAGCGCGGTCAGGTTGCCGGGGCGGAAGTAGTTGGACAGGGCCGCGTCGACCTTGTCCGGCTGGTAGATGTTCCCGTGCGCCATCCGCCGGCGCAGCGCCTGGGGGGACATGTCGACGAGCTCGATCTGGTCGGCCCGCCGCACCACGTCGTCCGGCACGGTCTCCCGCTGCCGGACCCCGGTGATCGACTCGACCACGTCCCCGAGGGACTCCAGGTGCTGGATGTTGACGGTCGACACCACGTCGATGCCGGCCCGCAGCAGCTCCTCCACGTCCTGCCAGCGCTTGGCGTTGCGCGATCCGGGCACGTTGGTGTGCGCGAGCTCGTCCACCAGCGCCACGGCGGGCCGCCGGGCGAGGACGGCGTCCACGTCCATCTCGGTGAAGGCCGCCCCGCGGTAGGCCAGCTCCGTGCGCGCCACCTGCTCCAGGCCGTGCAGCATGACCTCCGTACGCGGCCGCCCGTGGTGCTCGACGAACCCGACGACGCAGTCGGCCCCCCGCTCCACCCTGCGGTGGGCCTCGGAGAGCATCGCGTAGGTCTTGCCCACACCGGGTGCCGCGCCGAGATAGATCCTGAGCTTGCCGCGTCCCATGCGCTCATTCTCGGGGACGCCCGCACCGTCCACGCACCGGTGGGAGGCCGGACGCGCATCTCTGACGCATCCCTGACGCGGACGGATCCCCGGCGCGGCCGAAGGCGGTCGCGCCACAAGCCGGTGGGCCCCACCCGTCGGGGTGGGGCCCACCGGCCCGGGACATGCTGGTGCCCCCAGGGGGCGGCACCGGGGTCAGCGGACCTCGGTGATCTCCGGGCCGCGCTCGAGCTGGCCCATGCCGCCGCCGAAGCGGGAGCCTTCCTGCTCCTCCGTCTGCACGCCGTCCGGCACCATCTGGGCGTCGTTCGGCAGCTTCAGGACGATCGGGTCACGCGGAGCCATCGGGCCGTCACCGCGGACCACGACGGTGTCGCGGAAGATCTGCTCGAGGACACCCGCCGACTCGGGACGCACCGCGCCCTGGCCGGAGATGACACCGCGCAGGAACCAGCGCGGACCGTCGACGCCGACGAAGCGGACCAGCTGCGCGCCGGTCTGCCCGTCCGGCAGCGGTACGGGGACCTGCGCGCGCAGCTCCCAGCCCAGCGGACCCTCGACCTCGTCGATGATGCCGCCCTGCTGGGTGATGCCCGCGGCGATCTCCTCGCGGACCTCGCCCCAGATGCCTTCCTTGCGCGGTGCGGCGAAGGCCTGCAGCTGTACGGCGCTGTCGCCCAGGACGACGGTCGCGGCGACGATCGCGTCACCGGCGACCTCGACCCGCAGCTCCATGCCCTCGACCCCGGGGACGAAGACGCCGCCCAGGTCCACCCGGCCGTCGGCCGGGTCGCCGAGCACCTCGGACACGTCCCAGGGGCCGTCGGGCCGCGGGGCCGGAGGCAGGTTCACACGGCGCGGCTGGGCCGCGTCGAGCTCGTCGGCGCCGTCCTGCTCGCCGGCGTCCAGGCCGGACACACGGCCATCGACCTGCTCGGCCGCGCCGCCGTCCTTGGCGGAGTCGTTCTTCTTGCGACGTCCGAACACGTCACTGTCCTTCCCGGTCGGTTACGACCGAAGCGTAGCCATTCCCACCCTGCTGACCAGTGCCGGATCCGGCCACGGCCGGATGACCGCCGGTGGAGCCGAAACCCCCCTCGGCCCGGGCCGAGCCGGGAAGTTCCGCCACCTCGTGGAAGCGCACCTTCTCGACCCGCTGGACAACCAGCTGGGCAATGCGGTCGAAACGCTCGAACCGGACGCTCTCGCGAGGGTCGAGATTGACCACGATCACCTTGATCTCCCCACGGTACCCGGCATCCACCGTCCCCGGGGCATTCACGAGCGCGAGCCCGCAGCGGGCGGCCAGGCCGGACCGCGGGTGCACGAAGGCGGCATACCCGTCGGGCAGGGCGATGGACACCCCGGTGGGGAGGACGGCCCGCTCGCCCGGCTCCAGCTCGGCGGCCCGGGTGGTCACCAGGTCGCAGCCGGCGTCACCGGGGTGGCTGTAGGCGGGGAGGGGTACCTCCGGGTCGACGCGGCGGATCAGCACGTCCACGTCGTGACGGGGTCCATGGTCGTTCAGGGACATCAGGGGTTCACCTCGAAGGCGCGGGCGCGCCTGACCTGGTCCGGGTCGGCCATCGCCGCCTGGATCTCCTCGGGCCGACCGTTGTCGATGAAGTGGTCGACCTTCACCTCGATGAACAGCGCGTCGGCACGGACGGCGACGGGGCCCTCGGGCCCGCCTATCCGGCCCACCGCGCTGCAGTAGATCTTGCGCCCGGCCACGGCGGTGACCTCGGCCTCCAGGTACAGCACGGTGTCCACCGGCACGGGCCGTACGAAGTCGGTCTCCAGCCGCCCGGTCACGGCGATGACGCGCAGCAGCCAGTTCAGCGAGCCCAGCGTCTCGTCGAGGGCGGTGGCCAGCACGCCGCCGTGGGCGAGACCGGGGGCACCCTGGTGCGCGGGCTTGACGGTGAACTCGGCGGTGATGCGCACGCCCTCACCCGCGCGGGCCTCCAGGTGGAGTCCGTGCGGCTGGCCCCCGCCGCAGCCGAAGCAGTGCTCGTAGTGCGCGCCGAGGAGCTCGCCGGGTGCGGGCGCATCGGGGTGCCTGACGGGCGCGGCGGCATCGGCCGGAGGCGTCAGGGCTGTGTTTCGTCCACTCACAGCCGCAGACCTTACCCGCGCGGCTACCCGCCGGTCGCCTCGTGGCAGGCTTGACGGCATGCAGCTCTCCTCCGCGCACCACGACGAACGTCTGACCGCCCCCCGCTCCTGGTGGGGCATCGCCGTACTGACCGGCCTCGCGTGCGCGCTGATGCTGCTGCCGCTGGGCACGCTGCCGCTGCTGGCCGGACTGGTCGGGGGCACCGGGCTGGCCGGGCTGCTGGTGAGTTCGTACGGTTCGGCGCGCGTGCGCGTGGTGAACGGCGCGCTGGCTGCGGGGGACTCCCGGATCCCGGTGACGGCCCTGGGTGATCCCGAGATCCTGGACGCCGAGGAGTCGCGCGCCTGGCGCACGTACAAGGCCGACACCCGCGCCTTCATGCTGCTGCGCAGCTACGTGCCGACCGCGGTGCGCGTCGAGGTGACCGATCCGGCGGATCCGACCCCGTACGTGTACGTCTCGACCCGCGAGCCGGAGGCCCTGCGGGCGGCCATCCTCGCGGCGAAGGGCTGATCCGGGGCCGTCCGGCCCCTCAGGCCCCGCCGTCCTGCCGTCCGGGGGCTTCGAGTGCGTCCCTGACGGCCTCGGGAAGGGGCTGGGAGGGCTGTTCCAGGGGCGGGAGCTGCGGCAGGGCGTCCCAGGCCACGGCGCGGCTCCGCAGGTCACCACGGACCTTCTCGGCGAGTTTTCGGGTGTCCCGGCGGTTCATGACCGCGCCCACGGCCGCACCGACCATGAACGGCATGAGGTTGGGCAGGTTGCGGAACATCCGCTTCGTGATCTGCTGGCGCAGTTCGCGCTTCATCTGGCCGCCGAGCGCCGCGTTCAGCGTCGTCGGCTTGGTCAGGTCCACGCCGCGCTCCTCGGTCCACGCGGTGAGGTAGGCGAGGCTGCGCTCCTTGAGCGCGCCGGGCGGTCGCAGGCCGTAGACCTCGTGGAGCTCGGCGATGAGCTTGAGTTCGATCGCGGCGACGCCGGTGATCTCCGCGGCCAGCTCCGCCGGCATGGCGGGCGGCACGGGCAGCATGGCCGCCGCTCCGATGCCGGCGCCGACGGTGGAGGTGGCGTTGGCGGCGCCGGAGATCAGCTTGTCGGCAAGCTGATCAGGGCCGAGGCCCGGGAATTGCCCGCGCAGGGTCGCGAGGTCCCGAACCGGAACGCGCGGTGCGTTCTCGATGATCCTGTCGGCGATGTACAGGGCGGCGCCCCTGACGCTTTCGCCGCCCTTGCGTACACCGTTCTTGACGGCTTGCAGCCGACGAGCCCCGGACCGGTGCCGGGCCTCCTCGTCGACGCCTGTGGCCGACGGCACCGCCGGGGCGGTGTCGGACGGCACGATGGCGGTCCCCATGGCGGAGCCGCCGGAGGTTCCAGGACTCGTTGCCGGGTCCGTGGTTCCCGCCTGCGTCTCCGCCGGATCACCAGATTTCCGGAAGCGGCGCTTCCGACCGTGCTTCCGAAAAAAGGGTGTCGAGCCAGCCACGGCCGACGCCTCTCAGTCGCAGTCGCGGCAGATCGGCTGACCGTTCTTCTCACGTGCCAGCTGGCTGCGGTGGTGCACCAGGAAGCAGCTCATGCAGGTGAACTCGTCGGCCTGCTTCGGCAGGACCCGGACGGCCAGCTCCTCGTTGGAGAGGTCCGCGCCGGGAAGCTCCATGCTCTCGACCGAGTCGAATTCGTCCATGTCCGCGGACGAGGTCGACTTCTCGTTACGCCGGGCCTTCAGCTCTTCAATGCTGTCGTTGTCGACGTCGTCGTCGGTCTTGCGTGGGGTGTCGTAGTCCGTTGCCATTGTTCGCTCTCCCCCTCTGGGTGTTAGCGGTGTCTCAGCGCACGTAACGCGCGAGAGGCCGGACTTGTGCCCGACCTGAGGCGGAGATTTTGCCTCACATCAAGGTCTGTTACTCAATCGACACCCAGCCGCCTGCCTGAAGGAGCAATCAGCTGGGATGACGACCGGGACCGTACACGGTCCGGGGGTCGTCTTGCACAAACGCCACCCCGTGTATTTCCCGCCATTCGGGGGGCCGGAAACCCGGACTTCCCGGGCGTTCCGGCCGCTACGGGGTCACAGAACGCACATGGTCCGACACTCGGGCATGTGATCGATCACACAAACCCGACTGTCTTCACACGGCAGGTATTCAGCCAAAAGCGAACACGGGGTGGTGGGCTCACAAGGGAAGAGTGACACGCATCACGAGGCCACCGCCTTCCCGGGGGACCGCCTGGATCCGTCCGCCGTGTGCGCGGGCCACGGAGCGCGCGATCGAGAGGCCGAGCCCGACACCCTTGTCGCTGCCCGTTCGCTCCGTACGCAGCCGCCTGAAGGGCTCGAAGAGGTTGTCCACCTCGTAGGCGGGAACCACGGGACCCGTGTTCGACACCACGAGGACCGCCAAGCCGTGCTGGACCTCGGTGGTGACCTCGACCCAGCCGCCCTCCGGCACGTTGTACCGGACGGCGTTCTGCACCAGGTTGAGGGCGATCCGCTCCAGGAGCACGCCGTTGCCCTGGACGACGGCCGGCGCGCACTCGCCGCGGACCTCCACGCCCTTCGCCTCGGCCTCCCCGCGCGTCTGGTCGAGGGCGCGGGAGGCGACCTCCGCCAGGTCCACGGGCTTGCGCTCGACGATCTGGTTCTCGCTGCGGGCCAGCAGCAGCAGGCCCTCGACCAGCTGCTCGCTGCGCTCGTTGGTGGCGAGCAGGGTCTTGCCGAGCTGCTGGAGCTCGAGCGGCGCCCCCGGGTCGGAGAGGTGCACCTCCAGCAGGGTCCGGTTGATCGCGAGCGGGGTCCGCAGCTCGTGCGAGGCGTTCGCGACGAACCGCTGCTGGGCCGTGAAGGCCCGCTCCAGCCGGTCGAGCATGTCGTCGAAGGTGTCGGCGAGCTCCTTGAGCTCGTCGTCCGGTCCGTCCAGCTCGATCCGCCGGGTCAGGTCGGAGCCCACGACCCGGCGGGCGGTCCGGGTGATCTTGCCGAGCGGGGAGAGCACCCGGCCGGCCATCGCGTAGCCGAAGGCGAAGGCGATGATGCTCAGCCCCAGCAGGGCCATCAGCGACCGGCTCAGCAGGTCGTCCAGGGCGTGCCGGCGCTGTTCGAGGATGCACTGGCCGATCGCGTCGTTGAACTGCTCGCGCGTCAGCTCGCCCACCACGCCCGGGCAGGTGCTGCTGGTGAGCTTCACCTGGCCGCCGACGATCTGGAACGGGAGGGCGTTGCCCTCGCGCAGGGCCTGGGCCGCCAGCAGGTAGATGATCGACAGCAGCAGGATCCCCGCGATCAGGAACATCCCGCCGTACAGCAGCGTGAGGCGTATGCGGATGGTCGGCCGCAGCCAAGGGAAAGGACCCTCGGGCGGGCCGGGGTCCCAGGTCGGTTTGGGTGGCGCGGCCGGTGGCGCCGGATGGGCTGGCACGCGCGTCAGATCCGGTATCCGGAGCCCGGCACGGTCACGATGACCGGCGGCTCGCCCAGCTTGCGCCGCAGGGTCATCACGGTCACCCGGACGACGTTCGTGAACGGGTCGGTGTTCTCGTCCCACGCCTTCTCCAGCAGCTGCTCGGCGGAGACGACGGTCCCCTCGCTGCGCATGAGGACCTCCAGCACCGCGAACTCCTTGGGCGCCAGCTGCACCTCCTTGCCCTCGCGGAACACCTCGCGCCGGTTCGGGTCCAGCTTGATCCCGGCCCGCTCCAGCACGGGCGGCAGCGCGACGGTGGTGCGCCGTCCGAGGGCCCGCACGCGGGCGGTCAGCTCGGTGAAGGCGAAGGGCTTGGGCAGGTAGTCGTCCGCCCCGAGCTCCAGCCCCTCCACGCGGTCGCTGACATCGCCGGAGGCGGTCAGCATCAGGACGCGCGTGGGCATGCCGAGCTCGACGATCTTCCGGCAGACGTCGTCACCGTGCACGAGCGGGAGGTCCCGGTCGAGCACGACCACGTCGTAGTCGTTCACGCCGACACGCTCCAGGGCGGCGGCGCCGTCGTACACGACGTCCACGGCCATGGCCTCCCGGCGCAGTCCGGTGGCCACCGCATCGGCGAGCAGCTGCTCGTCCTCGACGACGAGTACGCGCACGTCGATTTCCTTCCTCCGAGCCCAGCAGGGCACACGTGTGTTGCGTCGTCCATCCTGCCCGTTTCGGCCGTAAACCGGCTGTAAGACGCCGCTCGCAGGCTGCAGCGGGGGTGCGGCCGGGGCGGAGGTGAGGATTCCCTCGTCCTACGAGGTTTCTGGGCCCAGGGTGCCGGGGAGGACGTCAGCACACCCCATCCACTCCCTGACGGCGGACTGCCACGTGCCGCCGCCGACCCACGAAGAGGGGGCGAACCCACCATGGACGCATTCACCGCGGGTCTCCTGCAGCGCATCAGGGCCACGCAGTCGGACCTCAGGCAGGCCCGCGAGGCGGGCGACGACTTCCTCGCGGAAGTGGAACAGGCGGAGCTGGAGGATCTCCAGCGCCTCGCCGCCGAGCACGGTGTTCCGGTCTCGGTCTCCGTGCCTGCCTCCTGACCTTCCTGCTCCGCAAGACCTGAACCCCGGCCGCCCTCTCGGGCGGCCGGGGTTCACTCGTGCGCCGCCGGCACCCGTCAGTCGTGCCAGGCCCCCGCCTCGTCCAGCAGGGGCTGCAGGGAGGCGAACACCGCGGGGGTGGCCGCCAGCACCAGCTCCCCCGAAGCCGGCTCCCCCGGCCGACCGCCCGTGAGGGCCCCGGCCTCCCGGGCGATCAGGTCGCCCGCCGCCAGGTCCCAGGGGTTCAGCCCGCGCTCGTAGTACCCGTCGAGCCGCCCGGCGGCCACGTCGCACAGGTCCAGCGCCGCCGAGCCGCCCCGCCGGATGTCCCGCACCACCGGAATGATCCCTGCCACGACCTCGGCCTGGTGGGCCCGCCGTGCCTGCACGTACGCGAAGCCGGTCCCCAGCAGCGCCTGGTCCAGCGGCGCCGCCGGACGGCAGGCGAGGCGCACCTCGCCCAGCCAGGCGCCGCCGCCGAGCACCGCGTGGTACGTCTCCCCGCGCATCGGCGCCGCGACGACGCCGACCACGGTCTCGCCCCCGTACTCGGCCGCGATGGACACGCCCCAGCTCGGCAGCCCGTAGAGGTAGTTCACGGTCCCGTCCAGCGGGTCGACGACCCACCGCACCCCGCTCGTCCCCGGGGTGTCCGCGCCTTCCTCGCCCAGCAGTCCGTCCTCGGGCCGCCGTTCGGCGAGGATGTCGGTGATCAGCTTCTCGGCCGCGATGTCCATCTCGGTCACCACGTCGATCGGGCTGCTCTTCGTCGCGGCCACCGCCAGATCGGCCGGCCTGCCGTCGCGCAGCAGGGCTCCGGCCTGCCGGGCGGCCTCCAGGCCCACGTCCAGCAGTTCGGCCTTCAGGTCTTCGGAGATCAAGGTCCCTCTTCCCTACGCGTACGGACTGTCGGCGCCCGCGGCCGCGGGCCGGGGCGTCCGCCCCGGGCAGCAGCCCACGGCGCACAGGTCATGGCTCTGGCCCAGCATGCCGACCCAGCACTCGTCGGGGGATTCGCCGCGTTCCCTGGCGGCCCGCTCCAGCACGAGTTCCCGTACGGCCCCGGCGAACCGCGGGTCCGCGCCGACGGTCGCGGAGCGGGCGGCCGGCAGGCCCAGTTCGGCGGCCTTGGCGGTGGCCTCGGTGTCGAGGTCGTAGAGGACCTCCATGTGGTCGGAGACGAAGCCGATGGGCACCATGACCGCGGCCGGTGCGCCCGCCTCGTGCAGGGCCTCCAGGTGGTCGCAGATGTCCGGCTCCAGCCACGGGACGTGCGGGGCGCCGCTGCGGGACTGGTAGACGAGCTGCCAGGGGTGGGCGTCGCCGGTCCGCACGGCCACCTCGTCCGCGATCACCGCGGCGACGTCGAGGTGCTGCTTGACGTACGCGCCGCCCTCGCCGCCCCCGGTGTGGTCCTCGACGGGTCCGGAGGTGTCGGCGGCGGACGTCGGGATGGAGTGGGTGGTGAAGGCCAGATGGGCGCCCGCCCGGGTCTCCGCGGGCAGCGCGTCCAGGGCGGCGATCACCCCTTCGATCATGGGCTCGAGGAAGCCGGGGTGGTTGAAGTAGTGCCGCAGCTTGTCCACGCGCGGCAGTTCCAGCCCCTCGGCCTCCAGCGCGGCCAGCGCGTCGGCGAGGTTCTCGCGGTACTGGCGGCAGCCCGAGTACGAGGCGTACGCGCTGGTCGCGAGCACGGCGATCCGGCGGCGGCCGTCGGCGACCATCTCGCGCATCACGTCGGTCAGGTACGGGGCCCAGTTCCGGTTGCCCCAGTAGACCGGGAGGTCCAGTCCGTGCTCGGCGAAGTCCTTGCGCAGCGCGTCCAGCAGCGCGCGGTTCTGCGCGTTGATCGGGCTGACCCCGCCGAAGCCGAAGTAGTGCCGGCCGACCTCCTTGAGCCGCTCGCGCGGGATCCCGCGCCCGCGCGTGACGTTCTCCAGGAACGGCACGACGTCGTCGGGTCCCTCGGGCCCCCCGAAGGAGAGCAGCAGGAGGGCGTCGTACGGGGCGGCGATGCCTTCGGCCCGGGGCTGGGCGGCGGCGCGGAGCTGGTCTGACATGCCTCGAATCCTGCCACCCGGCTTCCGCGCGCGGGAATCGGCCCGGCCGGGGACCCGCCCCCATCAAAGGTAAGGTAACCCTAAGTTCCCACGTCGGGAGCGTTCCCCGTGCGGGCGCCACAGCGGCGGTCATAACCTGTATGGGCCGATGACGTCCCTTACGGAGGGCCCTTGCCCAGTCCCTATCGCGCCATCTTCGCGGTCCCCGGCACCAAGGGGTTCAGCGCTGCCGGCCTCATAGGCAGGCTGCCGATATCCATGGTCGGGGTCGGCATCCTCACGATGATCTCCGAGATCACCGGCCGCTACGCGATGGCGAGCGCGCTCACCGGCACCCTCGCCCTGGCCGCCGCCGTGATCGGCCCGCAGGTCTCGCGGCTGGTCGACCAGTACGGCCAGCGGCGGGTGCTGCGCCCGGCCACCCTGGTCTCCGTGGCCTCGGTCGCCGGGCTGCTGATCGCCGCCGCGAACGGGTGGCCCGACTGGACCCTCTTCGTGTTCGCGGCGATCGCCGGCTGCGTGCCGAGCGTCGGCTCGATGGTCCGCGCGCGGTGGACCGTGATCTACCAGGACTCGCCGCGCGAGCTGCACACGGCGTACTCCTTCGAGTCCGTGGTCGACGAGGTCTGCTTCATCTTCGGCCCGATCCTCGCCATCGGCCTGTCCACCACCTGGTTCCCCGAGGCCGGTCCGCTGATCGCCGCCCTCTGCCTGATGGCAGGCGTCTGGCTGCTCACCGCGCAGCGCGCCACCGAGCCCCCGCCCCACCCGCGCAGCGAGCACGGGGACCGCACCTCGGCCCTGCGCTCCCCCGGCCTGCAGGTCCTGACGCTCACCTTCGTGGCGACCGGCGCGATCTTCGGGTCCATCGACGTGTCCACGCTGGCCTTCGCCGAGGAGCAGGGGCACAAGTCCTGGGCCAGTTTCATCCTGGCCGTCTGGGCGGCGGGGTCCTGTATCGCCGGAATCGTCTTCGGCCTGCTCCATCTCAAGGGCCGGACCGAACTCCGCTGGGTACTGGGCATTTGTGCGATGGCCGTGAGTATGATCCCCCTCCTACTGGCCGGGAACCTTCCGTTTCTGGCCGTGGCGCTCTTCGTCTCGGGCCTCGCCATCGCTCCCACGATGATCACCACGATGGCCCTGATCGAGGCGCACGTACCACGCGCGAAGCTGACCGAGGGCATGACCTGGATCAGCACCGGCCTCGCGGTCGGCATCGCGATCGGCTCGTCGGCGACCGGTCTGGTCATCGACGCGGCCGGCGCACAGCGCGGGTTCGTCGTCTCCGTCGCGTCGGGGGTGGCCGCGGCGGCGGTGGCGTTCGCGGGATACCGCCGGCTGACGAAGCCGGCGCAAGGGGAGGAGCCAGCCACCGATGGGCACGGCGACAGCAGGGCAGAAAAGCCAGACCGCGTGGCGTAACTGGGCGGGCAACGTCTCCGCCACGCCCGCGCGGACGGTGACCCCGGCCTCGGTCGGGGAGCTCCAGGAGGCGGTCCGCCGGGCCGCCGAACAGGGCCTGCGGGTGAAGGCGGTCGGCACCGGCCACTCCTTCACCGCGGCCGCGGCGACCGACGGGGTGCTCGTACGCCCCCAGGCGCTGGCCGGGATCCGTTCGATCGACCGCGCCGCCGGCACCGTCACGGTGGCGGCGGGCACGGTCCTCAAGGACCTGAACACGGCCCTGGCCCGGGAAGGCCTGTCGCTCACGAACATGGGCGACATCATGGAGCAGACGGTCTCCGGCGCCACCAGCACGGGCACCCACGGCACCGGCCGCGAATCGGCCTCCCTCGCCACCCAGATCCGCGGCCTGGAGCTGGTCACCGCCGACGGGCGGCTGCTGACCTGCTCGGCGGAGGGAGACGACGAGGAACGCGCGGTCTTCGCGGCGGCCCGGCTCGGCATCGGGGCCCTCGGCATCGTCACCTCGCTCACCTTCGCCGTGGAGCCGCTGTTCTTCCTGACCGCCCGTGAGGAGCCCATGGGCTTCGACCGGGTGACGGCCGAGTTCGACCAGCACGTCGCGGAGAACGAGCACTTCGAGTTCTACTGGTTCCCGCACACCGGCAACTGCAACACCAAGCGGAACAACCGCAGCCAGGGCCCCGCGGCCCCGCCCGGGCCGGTGAGCGCGTGGATCGAGGACGAGCTGCTGTCCAACGGCGTCTTCCAGGCGGTCAACTCGCTGGGCCGCGCGGTCCCGGCCACCATCCCCGCCATCGCCCGCGTGGCCAGCCGCGCCCTGTCGGCGCGCACCTACACGGACATCCCGTACAAGGTGTTCACCAGTCCGCGCCGGGTCCGGTTCGTGGAGATGGAGTACGCACTCCCGCGCGAGCAGGTGGTCGAGGCGCTGCGGGAGCTCCGGGCGATGATCGACCGCTCGGGGCTGCGCGTCAGCTTCCCGGTGGAGGTGCGCACGGCTCCGGCGGACGACATCACGCTGTCCACCGCCTCGGGCCGCGAGACGGCGTACATCGCGGTGCACATGTACCGGGGCACGCCGTACCAGGCCTACTTCACGGCGGCCGAGCGCATCTTCACCGCGCACGGCGGCCGGCCGCACTGGGGCAAGGTGCACACGCGGGACGCGGAGTACTTGGCCGGGGTCTACCCGCGCTTCGCCGAGTTCACGGCCCTGCGCGACCGGCTGGACCCGGACCGTGTGTTCGGCAACGACTACCTGCGGCGGGTCCTGGGCGACTGATCCCGGTCACGGCACCGCGGAACGCTCTGCCGGCTGCCCGGACGGCGTCGAGGCATCCGGGCTCGGCGTCGGGGTCGGAGTCGGTGTGGGGGTGGGGGTCGGCGTCGGGGTGGGCTTCGGAGGGGTCGGGCTGGACGTCGGGTCCCCGGAGTCCGAGGGGCTCGGACCGGGGCTCGGGCTGCGGCTCCCGCCCCCGTGCGAGCCCGAGGGGTCCGGGGTGGTCCCGGACCCCGGGGTCCTGCCGTCCTTCTCCCCGGTGCCCGGCCCCTCCTGGGGCCGGGAGGGGCGGTGGTCGGGCGCCTTGCGGGTGCCTCCGGAGAGGATGGTGCCGCCGTCCGCGCTGACCGAGGTGCCGGCGATCGCCTCGTAGCCCCCGAGGGCGCCCAGGGCGATGGCGAAGGCCGCACCGGCGGCCACCGCCGTGCGCTTCCAGCCCCGTACCCGGGTGCCGTGCACGGTGGCCTCGCCGAACTCCTCGCAGGGCGCGGTGTCGCCGGGCAGCGGTTCCCGGCGGGCCCCGGGGCGGGCGGTCCCGCGCAGCTGGTCGCCGGTGCGCCGGAAGAAGTGCTGGATGACGGGGCCGCCGGCGGTGGCGACGACGCTGACCACACCGGCGCCCAGGATGGTCCCGTAGACCCCCCATCTTCGAGGCGAGCAGGGCCGCCGCGACGGTGGCGAGCGAGCTGCCGGCCACCTGAGCGGCGCTCAGGTCGAGCTTCTTCTTCTCCGGTTCGACGTCATGCGCCGTCTTCTGACCCATCGCCATCCCCTGTGTGTCCTGCCTCTCCCGCGCCGGAAGCCTTCAGGAGTTACGGACACCCGGGCGAAACGATTAGTTCCGTTTCTGTGGATTGTGTGAAGCAAGACACCCGGAAACGGACACGGGTGCAGGTGGAGCCCTCCGGAGGGCGCGCCAACTCCCGCCGTCCGGGAGAAGTTCGGCGGCGCGGCGGTCCACCCAGGTGGCCCGAATGGAGTACTGTGACGAGCCCTGGGGTCGTCCTTCCTTACGGATGTCCGGACTCGGGAGAGGGGGCCGATTGATGGAGAACGGCACTCAAAGACCGGTGATGCCGCGGTATCGCACGGGTTCCTGCTGCGCACAGTAATCGTTCGGTCACTGTGCGTGCCCAACAGGTAACCGTGCCATAACGGCGATCAAGGGCGCATGCCCGACACGCCGGTTTAACTCGGCAAGGTTGTGGCAGGCTGCACCCGGGCAGGCCACACTCGACTAGCGGAAGCAGCGACGCACGTGACGTCGGCAGGCACCACCCGGGAGGTCCCCATGCCCGAACTGCGTGTCGTGGCCGTCTCAAATGACGGCACACGACTGGTGCTCAAGGCTGGGGACAGCACGGAGTACACGCTTCCGATCGACGAACGGCTGCGGGCTGCCGTGCGCAACGACCGCGCGCGCCTGAACCAGATCGAGATCGAGGTGGAGAGCCACCTCCGCCCCCGCGACATCCAGGCCCGCATACGGGCCGGTGCCTCCGCGGAGGAGGTCGCTCAACTCGCCGGCATCCCCGTCGACCGCGTACGCCGCTTCGAGGGTCCGGTGCTCGCCGAGCGCGCGTTCATGGCCGAGCGTGCCCGCAAGACCCCCGTGCGCCGCCCCGGCGAGAACACCGGACCCCAGCTCGGCGAGGCCGTGCAGGAGCGGCTCACCCTGCGCGGGGCCGAGAAGGAATCCGTGCAGTGGGACTCCTGGCGCCGCGACGACGGCACGTGGGAGGTCCTCCTCGTCTACCGGGTCGCGGGTGAGCCGCACTCGGCGAGCTGGACGTACGACCCGCCGCGCCGGCTGGTCGTGGCCGTGGACGACGAGGCGCGCTCGCTGATCGGCGAGGCCGACGACCTGCCCGCCACGCCGGAACCCAGCTTCCCCTTCGTGCCGAGGATCGCGCGGCTGCCGCGCGACCGGCCGCTGGACCGCGCCCTCGACCGCCAGCTGGAGCGGCCGGCCGCTCCCCAGCCGGATCCGGAGGAGGAGCGGGACACCCTGACCAGCCTGCTGGAGGCGGTTCCGAGCTTCCGCGGCGACATGGTGGTCCCGGACCGGACCGAACCCCCGGCGGAGGAGACCGAGGCGGAGGAACCGCCGGCTCCGGCCGCCTCGGCGGGCGCGGGCTCCGCGTACGCCGACGTCCTGATGCCCCGTACCGTGGCCGGCCACCGCGACCGGCTGACGGGCACCACCGACCGGCAGGCCGAGGCGGACGGGGTCCGTCCGGGTCGCCGTGCGGCGGTGCCCAGCTGGGACGAGATCGTCTTCGGCACCCGCCGCAAGAAGCAGGAGTAGCGCGCCGCCGGTGGCCGTGCGGAGCACGGCCACCGGCGACAGCGCGGGGACTGGGAGCCCCGGCCGGGGGCACCCCGCGCCACCC
>NZ_JBIXJQ010000008.1:0-34000 GCF_052871255.1 Streptomyces sp. LARHCF249 | reverse complement strand
AGTTGTTGTTGTCCGCCCCCGCCCGACTTCCCGCGTTGCCGGGGCCGGGGGGGGGGGGGGGGGCGCCGGCCCCCCGGCGACAGCGCGGGGACTGGGAGCCCCGGCCGGGAGCTCCCGGCTCGACCGGATCCGGCCGCTACTGCGGCAGCGGACCCGTGGCCACCGGGCGGTTCGGGTCGGAGGACCACTCCGACCAGCTGCCCGCGTAGAGGTCGGACGGGATGCCCGCCACCTCCAGTGCCAGCACCTCATGGGCGCCGGAAACACCCGAGCCGCAGTACACGCCGACCGGGGTGTCGCCCGAGGCGCCGAGCGCGCCGAAGCGGGCCCGCAAGGCCTCGGCCGGCAGGAAACGGCCGTCGGGACCCACGTTCTCCGTGGTCGGGGCCGAGAGCGCGCCGGGGATGTGGCCGCCGACCGGATCGATCGGCTCGACCTCCCCGCGGTACCGCTCTCCCGCACGCGCGTCCAGGAGCACCCCCGCACGCGCCCGGGCGGCCGCGCCGTCCGCGTCGAGCAGCCCGACCGCTCCCGGAGTTGGCTTGAAATCGCCCTCCGCGGTAATCACCCGGTCAGCCGACACGTCACCCCCCGCTGACGTCCATGCGGCCAGGCCGCCGTCCAGTACCCGTACGTCCTCGTGCCCGGTCCAGCGCAACAGCCACCACGCCCGGGCGGCGGCCCATCCCTGGCCGCCGTCGTACACGACCACCGGCACGTCCGCCGAGACCCCGGCCCGCCGCATCACCGCCCCGAAGGCCTCCGGGTCCGGCAGCGGGTGGCGCCCGCCCGACCCCGCCGGACCTGCCAGTTCGCGGTCGAGGTCGACGTACACCGCGCCGGGCAGGTGTCCGGCCTCGTACGCGGGACGCTGGTCGGGGCCGCCCAGCTGCCAGCGGATGTCCAGCAGCACGGGAGGCCGGGAACCGGCCAGCTCGCTCATGAGTTCGGCGGCGGAGAGGATCGTTGTTGTCGCAGTCATACGGGCCATCTTCCTCCCCGCCCGGCACCGGCGTGGCAAGCCCGTCACCGGCCGGACGCACCGATCCGGTCATCTCCTCCCGGGCCCCGAAAGTGCGGCCCGGTCGGGGCGCGCCGAGGCCCCCGGAGTGGAAGCATCAGCAGCGGCAGCGGCACGACGGAGGAGACGGCTACATGACCGAGGCAGCGGAAGCAACGCGGCGCACGCCCGGCACCCCGTGCTGGGTGAGCCTCATGGTGCACGGTCTCGGCACCACCGAGGACTTCTACGCCGACCTCTTCGGCTGGGAGTACGTACCGGGCCCCGAGCAGCTCGGCCCGTACGTCCGGGCCCTGTTGGACGGGCGCGAGGTGGCCGGCATCGGCGAGATGCCGCCGGACCGCCATCTTCCGGTCGCCTGGACCACGTACCTGGCCACGGACGACGCCGACGCCACGGCCGAGGCGATCCGCTCGTGCGGCGGCACGGTCGCGGTGGGCCCGCTGGACGCGGGCATCGCGGGCCGGGTGGCGATCTGCTCCGACCCGCTGGGTGCGATCTTCGGGCTGTGGCAGGCGCAGAGCCACATGGGCACCCGGCTGCACGGCGCCCCCGGCACTCCGGTCTGGAACGAGCTGGTCACCCAGGACACCTCGACGGTCGGCAAGTTCTACGAGCACGTCTTCGGCCACGAGCCGCAGACGCACTCCACCGCCTCGGACGATTTCGACTACGTGACCCTGCTCCTGGAGGGCCGCCCGGTGGCCGCCGTGCACGGCGTCGGCCGCTCGCTGCCGCACGACCGGGGCCCGCACTGGATGGCGTACTTCGAGGTGGAGGACACCGACGCGGCCGCCGCCCGGGTGCGCGACCTGGGCGGCCGGATCCTGGAACCGCCCCGCGAGGGGCTCACCGGGCGGGTGGCCACGGTGGCGGACCCCGAGGGCGCGGTCTTCGCGCTCGTACGGTCGCGCACGCCGGCCGACCCGGCCTAGCTCTGGCGCCCGAGGGCGAGGCGGATCGTGACGCCGTGGCGGACGCGCAGCCGGCGCAGCTCCCACAGCGAGAGCGCGGTCACCGAGAGCGGCGGCGCCAGCAGGAAGAGCAGGCGCACGGCCAGCGGCGCGCTCACGGGCGCGTCCTCGAAGAGCTGCACGAAGAACAGCGACCAGACCAGCAGGGGCGAGAGCAGCGGCGGCAGCACCTCGTGGACGTCGGCGGTCCGGAAGGCGTGGTGGACGCAGAGCACCGCGGAGGCGAGCGCGAAGGGGATGAAGAAGAGCCCGGCGATCGCTCCGAGGCCGAACGCGAAGGTGCCCACGTACGGCAGCAGCCCGTAGGACATCACCAGGACGGTGGCGAGGAGCGCGCCGATGGCGGTGGCCGGTCCGCGCAGGCGGGCGCGGTAGAAGGCGGGACCCGGCGGCCGCGCGGACAGTACGAACGCGGCGAGTGCGAGCGGCCCGAGGACGAGCAGCAGCCCGGCGCTGATGAGCACTTCGGCGAACTTGTCCTCGACGACGCCGCCCGCGCCCTCACGCAGCGGGTAGGACAGCACCAGCCAGAATCCGGCGAGCAGGCCGATGGCGGTCCGGGCGATCTGCGCGCGCCGGATGCCCTCGTCCACGATCCGGTCGGGGCGGCCGGGCCGGTGGATGCGGGCCGCGAGGTCGAAAGGTGCGCGGACCACCCGGACCCAGCCGGGGCTGCGGACCGGCGCGGGGCCGGGCGGGTGCGCGGGCCGGTATCCGGGCGCGGGTCGGTGTGAACTCACGGCGTCGTCCCCCATGGCGATGATGATCACCGCATCATAGGGAGTCGAACTCCTCTGCTACGAAAGGGGTTTGCGGGGCTGGGCCGTCGACAGGTGCATCAGCGCCTGGGCGGCCAGTCGGTAGCCGAAGGCTCCGAGACCGACGACCACACCGCTGGCCAGCGGGGCGATGACCGACTCGTGCCGGAATTGTTCGCGGGCCCAGACATTGCTGAGGTGCACCTCGACCCAGGGCGGTGAATAGCTTGCCAGGGCGTCGCGCAGACTCCATCCGGCAATCATCAGCGCACCGGGATTGACGATCGCGCCGACCGTGGTGTCGTGGTGCTCGTGAATCGCGCGGACGAGGTCCCCTTCCGAGTCGTGCTGGATGGAGCGGACGTCCCACCCCTTGACGCTCACCTCCTCGGCGACCGCCTTCTCTATGTCGGACAGCGTGTCCGTGCCGTATATCTCCGGCTCGCGTCGCCCCAGAATTCCCAGATTGGGACCGTTCAAGAGAAGTACGACACTCAAGGGGACACCTCGCTCTGCACACCGCCGGCGAACTCCGGACCGGTCCATGGTGCCGACGGGGCCGGTGATGCGCCATCACCAGAATTGATAGTTCCAGCGGTGTTTTCGGAGAACTGCTGCACGCCCGCTCGAAACCGGCTCGCGCCGCAATGGAGATCGTCTACCGCGCCCCGTCCGCGCCTTTCGCAGTGGATCCGGCAAGCGCCGTGGGGGCGCGGAGGAGTCCGCAGGAGTCGGCCCGCATCCCGCGAACCGCCGGGAACGGCACTCCAGTCGGCCGATCCCGATCACCTCTCGAGGGGTTCCTGAGCACCCGCCACCTAGGCTCCCCGAGAACTCTGCCGGTACCACCACAGGAACGACGCGGCGTGAATGATGATCCCCTGACAGGAGATGTGATGCTCGATTCCCTGTTCCGCTTGGAGCTGCCGCTCGCCTTTTCCACCATGAGGGCTTGTGACAGCACCGCTTGCGAGGCTGTCAGACTCTCTGCGCTCTCCTCTTCTGCCTGGTCTCGCGGCGAACTCACGGAGGCACTGCGCCTGGCGGACGCCGCCGCCCAGGGAAATCCTGAATGCGGCGGCACCTGCAGAGGACCGGCAACGGTCTGGTATTCCTCCCTTCTGGTCGGAATCCGCGAGCTCGTGTCCGGGGCGCGTACGCTCGCCCGCATCGAGGAGCTGACGGTCGGCGTCGAGGACGCCGGCGGACTGGTGGCGGCTTCGCTGATATGCGCGGGAGATCTCGCCCTGGCCCAGGGAGACGTCAGCTCCGCCGTCGATTCCGTGGGCAGGGGCATTCACAAGGCGCAGCAGGCCGGCCTGCACTGCCTGCTTCCCGACGCGCACACGGTGATGGCGCTCAGTGCCCTCAGGCAGGGCAACATGGGCGTGAGCCTGGAATTCGTGGACCAGCTGCGGGACGACGCCCTGCTCGGCCGGACGACCGACCGGCCCAGCCAGTACGCCTGGGCCGCGGCCCAACTCCTGGAGGTACAGGGCGGCGCGAAGAGCGCTGCGCATTTCATCGTGGGCATCGTCACGGACGACCAGCTCCTCCTGGAGCTCCTGGCCTCGCAGCCGGCCGCGGCCGCCTGGCTCGTCCGGGCCACCCGGGAGCTGGGCGACGCGTCGCTCGCCCAGCGGGTGGCGTCCGAGGCTTCCGGCCTCGCCGCGCGCAACCGCGGGCTCCGCTCCGTCGAGGCGGCGGCGATCCACGCCGGCGGGTTGCTCGCGGACGATCCCGAACGACTCGTCACCGCGGCCGCATCACACCTGGACCCGTGGGCCGGCGCGTCCGCCTGCGAAGACGCCGGGAAGCTCCTCTCCGCCCTGGGCCAGGAACGCGATCGGGCGGTCGAGGTCCTCGAACGGGCGGTGGACGGGTACACGAGTGCGGGGGCTCCGCGCGATGCCCGCAGGGTCGTGAGCAAACTCCGGTCGCTCGGGGTGCGGCGCGGCCGCTATCCGCGCTACGCCGGCCAGGACGGTGTGAACACCGGCTCGCTCACCGAGACCGAGGCCGCCGTGGCCGAGTTGGTGAGCCACGGGTTCACCAACTCCCAGGTCGGCGAACATCTGTTCATCTCCGGTCACACCGTGGCGTTCCACCTGAAGAAGATCTTCCGCAAGCTGAACGTGGCTTCGCGTGTCGAACTGACGCGCGCGTGGAGCCGTCTCTCGGATGCGGCCGCCGAGCCCGCATCCATGGGTTAGCTCGTCATGCCGCCGGCTGGACCTCCTGCGGGGTCCGGCCGGCTTCGTCGTGGCGCGGCGCCTCGGTCACGGGGCGTCCACCGGCAGGATCCGGCGCAGCTTTCCCGGGGATCCGGGGCGCTTGCGCCACTCGCGGGGATATCCGACGGACACCTCCTCGAAGCGGACGCCCTCGTGGTACGTGGTCCGCGGGATGTGGAGGTGGCCGTAGACCATGGCGGCCACGCGGAACCTGCGGTGCCAGTCGGCGGTCAGCCGGGTCCCGCACCACATGGCGAACTCGGGGTACCACAGGACATCCGTCGGGTGCCGGTCGAGCGGGTAGTGGTTGACGAGGACGGTGGGCATGTCGTCGGGGAGTTCGGAGAGCCTGCGCTCGGTCTCGGCGACCCTGGCCCGGCACCAGGCCTCGCGGGTCGGGTAGGGGTCGGGGTGCAGCACGTACTCGTCCTGGCAGACGACTCCGGTGCTGTGCGCGTAGGCCAGTCCCTCCTCCTTGGTGGTGCAGCCGTCCGGCAGGAAGGAGTAGTCGTACAGCAGGAAGAGCGGCGCCACTGCCACGGGGCCGCCCGGCCCCTCCCAGATCGGATAGGGGTCCTCGGGGGTCGTGACGCCCAGTTCGCGGCACAGCTCGACCAGGTGCTCGTAGCGTGCGACGCCGCGCAGGGTGACGGTGTCGCTCGGGTGGGTCCACAGCTCGTGGTTGCCGGGGACCCAGACGACCTTGCGGAAACGGCTCGCGAGGGTCTTCAGGCACCAGCGGACGTCGGCCACGGTCTCCGCCACGTCCCCGGCCACGAGCAGCCAGTCGTCGTCCGACCCGGGTGCCAGCCGCTCGACCAGGGCGCGGTTCTCGGCGTAGTTGAGGTGCAGGTCGCTGATGGCCAGCAGCCGTCCGGCACCGCCGGAGGTCCCGGTCATCGCCCGCGCCCTTCAGTGCTCACGCGTCGCGGCGGACTGGAAGTCATACATCTCTCCTCCTGGCACTCGTCGAGTGCCAGCTGAGCCCTCCGCTCGAGGGCGACGACAAGTTCTCAGACCGAGGCGGGCGGTGAGGGCGTCAGGTCGCGCGGCTTGCCTCCGCCCATGCCCATTTCCGTCTCGGCATTCTCCTCGATCCGGGTCATGGCGGCACGGAGAACGGGCGGTGCCATGAGCGAGGTCACGATCGCGACGAGGATGATGATGGTGTACGTCTCGGGTCCGAGGATGCCGAGCCGCAGCCCCACCATCGCCACGATCACCTCGATCACCCCGCGCGAGTTCATGCCGGCGCCGAGCGCGAGGGCCTCCCAGCGGTTCAGCCCGCTGAGCTTCGCGCCGATGTAGGCACCCGCGAACTTCCCGAAGATGGCCACGGCGAGCACCGCGCACGCCGCGGCCAGCACGGCGGGCCTGGTCAGCGCGGTCAGGTCCATCCGGAGCCCGGCCGTGGCGAAGTAGATCGGGGCGAGAACGGCCAGCACCGTGGTCCGCAGCGGGGCCAGCTTCTCCGGGTCCAGTTCCCCGCTGGTGCTGATCAGCACACCGCACACGAAGGCGCCGAAGACCGCCTCCAGTCCCAGCGCGTGGGTCGCCGCCGAGCCGAGCAGGACGGTCAGCGCCGCCACCGCGACGGTCGGCCCCGCCTCCGGGGACCGGTTGGCCGCCCTGAGCGCGCTCCTCACCAGGGGGCGGCCCACCAGCAGGGCGAACACCACCACGCCGACGGGGTACAGCAGGGAAGCGGCGATCTTCCCGGTGGTCAGCCCGGCCGTCGCCATCGCCGAGACGATGGAGAGCAGGAACCAGCCGATGATGTCGTCGATCACGCCCGAGGCGAGGGTCAGCTGCCCGACCTCGCGGTGGAGGAGGTTCATGTCCATCAGCGTTTTGGCGATCACCGGGATCGCGCTGACGCACAGCGCCACGCCGAGGAACAGGGCGAACACCGTCGGGTCGGTGCCGCCCGGCAGCAGCGAGGTGGGCAGCAGGTAGCCCACGGCGACGCCGAGTCCCAGGGGCAGCAGCAGACCGGCGAGGCTCACCCGGACCGCGGTGGCCCCGCGCCGTTTGACGAGGCCGAACTTCAGCTCCATTCCGGTGATGCCGACGAGCAGCAGCACACCCAGCTGGCCCACCGCGTCGAGGAGGTGCATCTGGTCGGCCTGCTTGGGCAGCAGCCAGTCGGCGAAACCGGGCAGCGCGTGGCTGAGCACCGAGGGACCGACCAGCACCCCCGCGAACAACTCCCCGACGATGGCGGGCATCTTGAACCGGGCGGCCAGCCGCCCCAGGGCCAGAGCCAGGAGCAGGAGGAGCGCCAGCTGGAGGAGGAGCACCAGCAGCGAATGGTGGGCGATCGTCGGTACGGGCACGGAGCTCATCCCACGACACCCCTCGGACCGCTTCCCGCATGCGCGTCGGCGACCTGCCGGTCCAGCCGCTCCGCCAGCAGTTCGGCCACGCGTGCGCTCTGGTCGACGAGGTAGAAGTGGCCTCCCGGAAGTACGTGGAGGTCCGTCGGACCGGTGGTGTGGTCCTCCCAGGCCGCCGCTTCGCCGATCGAGACCCGGGGGTCGGCGTCTCCGGTGATCACCGTCACCGGGCAGTCCAGCTTCCGGCCGGGTTCGTACCGGTAGGTCTCGACCGCCCGGTAGTCGCTGCGGATCGCCGGCATGATCATTTCCAGCAGTTCGGGATCGGTCAGCATGGCCGAGTCGGTGCCGCTCAGCTTCCGGAGCTCGGCGACCATCTGGTCGTCCGACTCCATGTGGATCCGCTCCTCGCGCTCGCAGGAGGGGGCCCGCCGGCCGGAGGTGAAGAGGCGTACGGGCGAGGGGAGGCCGGCGTCCTGCATGCGCAGCGCGACCTCGTAGGCGAGGACGGCTCCCATGCTGTGTCCGAACAGCGCCAGGGGCCGGTCGTCGAGCCGGCGCACGGCCTCGAATATCCGGTCGGCCAGGTCGGGGAGGCTGGGGATGTTCGGCTCGTGGCGCCGGTCCTGCCGCCCGGGGTACTGGATCGCCAGCACCTCCACCGCGGGGGCGAGCGCCTTGGACATCGGGAAGTAGAAACTCGCCGATCCGCCGGCATGCGGCAGGCACACCAGGCGGACTCTGCTGTTCGGTGCCGGGTGGGATCGGCGCACCCATTTTTCGAATGGCTCCGCTGCTTGAGGCACGGCCAGTCATTCCTTTCGGGAATCGCCCTTGGCGCGCTACTGCTCCACCGCGGGTCGAGCAAGAATCGATGGCGGGGTCCGCGCCGACCCCGATACTTCTGATGTCCTTTCAGGAGCGTAGGACAGGCGCTGCGGGCCGGACATCCCCCGATCTGATAGGTCGCCCGAACCGCTCGGGCGCCCTCGCCCTAGGAGGCAACCACCATGAGGATCACCGCCGATACCGACAAGTGCATCGGTGCGGGCCAGTGCCTTTTCACCGAGCCGGACCTGTTCGACCAGAGCGAGGCCGACGGCAGGGTCGTCGTGCTGAATGCCGAGCCCGTCGGCGAACTCCTGGCGCAGAAGGCCCGTGAGGCCGTCTACCTCTGCCCGAGCCGCGCCCTGTCGCTGGCCGAATGAGCCTGCTCAGCCGAGTCGCAGCGGGAGTTCGGCGACCGCGGTGAACCCGGTCCGCAGCACCCACGGGATCTCCTCGCGCCCCACGGCGAGGGACAGGTCCGGGAACCGGGTGAACAGCGCGCGCAGCGCCACCTCGGCCTCCTGGAGGGCCAGCGGCGCGCCGAGGCAGTAGTGGGCCCCCTGCCCGAACCCGAGGTGGCCCGTCCCGGTCTGCCGGCCGATGTCCAGCCGCTCGGGAGCGCCGAACTGGCGCGGGTCGGTGTTCGCGGACAGGATCAGCGGCAGGACCGGCGCCCCGGCCGGGATCCGCACGCCGCCCAGCTCGACGTCCTCGGCCGGGTACCGGGGGTTGCCGAACTGGGTCGGGCCCAGGCGCATGAGCTCCAGCACCGCCTGCGGCCACCGGGACGGGTCCTCGCGCAGCAGGGCCAGCTGGTCCGGGTGTTCGAGCAGGGCCAGCACCGAGTTGCCGATCAGGTTCATCGTCGTCTCGTGCCCGGCGATCACCAGGGTGAAGACCAGCTTGACCATCTCGCGGTCGGTGAGGCGGTCGCCGTCGTCCTCCTGGGCCTCCACGAGTGCGGTGATCAGGTCGTCGCGCGGCTCGGCGCGGCGGCTCGCGATCACGCCGAACAGGTGGTCGGCGCACTCGCGGAAGACGGTCGGGAGGCGGTCGGCGTGCTCGGCGGGCGCCATCAGGGCGCGCCCCCACCCGTACCAGTCCGCGCGGTCGGCCTCGTCGATCCCGACCAGTTCGCAGATCACGGTCGCCGGCAGCACGAAGCAGAACGACTCCACGAGGTCCACCGGGGTGCCGTCGCGCCCCTCCTCGGCCATCCGGTCGAGCAGCGTCCCGGTGATCTCCTCGATCCGCGGACGCAGCGCGGCCACCCGGCGCGCGGTGAAGGCCTTGGAGACCAGCCTGCGCAGCCGCAAGTGGTCGGCGCCGTCGATTTCGATCAGCTTGCCGGAGAGGTACTCGACCACGTCGGAGGAGACGTTCTTCATGACCGTGAACCGGCTGCCCGCGCCCGGCACGGAGGCCGGGTTGTTGAGGAACAGCGGGTCGGTGAGGACCCGGCGCACGTCGTCGTAGCGGGTGACCAGCCACATCGGCGGCCCGCCCATCATCGAGCCGGTCAGTACCGGCGCCTGCTCGCGCATCCGCGCGTAGGAGGCGAACGGATCGGCGATCAGATCCGGCGAGAACAGGTCGACCGTGGCGGCCGGGTTCTCGGCAGTGGCGGTCATGGGTCTACCCCTTCGGGTCGAAGACGGAGCTGGGCCGGGGACGGCCGCGCGGCCGGCTGCTGAAGAGCAGCCGGCCGCGTGGAAGCCCGCGCGCTGGACGGGCCGGTGGCCTTGCAGCGGCTGCTGCTAGCCGGCGCGGACGGCCGTGAGCTGCCAGACGGGAGCCTTGATCTCGCCCTCCAGCTGCTCCTCGGGCCACTTGAAGGCCGGGTCGAAGGCGACGGGCGCGTCGGGGGCGCCCTCGGCCGGCTTCACGCCCAGCATCTCCCGGATGCCCTCGTGGGTGAGGGTGGTGTCGTACTCGGCCAGGTGCAGCGAGGTGATCTCGAACTTCTCACCGACGTTGTCACGCAGGTTCTGCTCGGTGACGCGCTGCACGGTCGGGAACGGCGCGTGCGCCTCCGCGGCGAAGACCCACAGGTGCAGCTTCGCGCCGGGCTTGGTGGCACGGTGCAGCGCGGCGATGTAGTCGCGCTGGCCCTGCTCGTTCAGGCAGTGGTACAGCGCGCTGTCCACGACGGTGTCGAAGCGGCCCTCGAAGCCGTCCAGCTTGGTGGCGTCGGCGACGGTGAAGTCGACCTCGACTCCCTGGGCCTTGGCGCGCTTCGAGGCCTCCTGGACGGCGGTCTTCGCCGCGTCGATACCGGTGACCTTGTGACCGCGCGAGGCGAGGAAGATGGAGTTGCCGCCGAGACCACAGCCGATGTCGAGGACGTCACCGCTGATCTCGCCCGCGTCCTCGAGCGCGATCAGGACCGGCTGCGGACCGCCGATGTCCCACGGCGCCGGGGGGCCGACGCGGGTTTCTCCCTTGTAGCTCTCGTAAAAGGCGTCCAGGTCGAGATTTTCCACGGAAACCTGATTTCCGGTCACACGAGCCTCCAGCGAATTGTTTCAACGAGAATGGTCAGCCCGGCAGCGGTGGCCCGCGCGCCTTGCATTGTCCTTCCACACGGTAGGACCGGCACCACCGGCCGGACATCCCTCGACCTGATAGGCCGTACCCGAATTCGGCAGGCCCTTAGAGCATGGAGGGACGGCCGAGCATCCCTCAACCTGGTAGTAATTCCCGCCCCTTGCCGCGCCCCGAACACCGGAACCGTCGGAATACTATTCTGGCAATTATCCAGCGTGGCGGAATACGATGCCCGTCATGCGAACGAACGACACGTACTCGAATCCCACGGACACGGACGTCGTCATCGTGGGCAACGGGCCGATCGGTGCCGCGCTCTCGGTGCTGCTCGCCCAGCGCGGCTGGCGGGTGACGGTGCTCGAACGCCGCCCCCGGCCGTACCGGCTTCCCCGGGCGACCAGTTTCGACGGGGAGACCGCGCGGCTGCTGGCCGGCACCGGGATCGGCCCGGACCTCGGCGGGGTCACCGAGCCGGCCAACGGCTACCAGTGGCAGACCGCGGCGGGAGCGGTGCTGCTGGACATCGGGTTCACCACGGCCGGTCCCTACGGCTGGCCGGACGCCAACACGATGCACCAGCCCGCGCTGGAGGACCTGATCGCGGCCCGGGTCGCGGCGCTTCCCGGCATCACGGTGCTGCGCGGGCACGAGGTCGTGGGGATAGCCGACGGCCCGGACCGGGTGGAGGTGACGGCGGCCACCGACGACGAATCCACCCGCGTCTTCTCCACGCGGTGGGTCGTGGGCTGCGACGGCGCCAACAGCTTCGTGCGCGACCACCTCGACGTCTCCGTCACGGACCTCGGGTTCTCCTACGAGTGGCTGCTGTGCGACGTCGAACTGCACGAGCCGCGCGAGTTCACCCCCAGCAACGTGCAGATCTGCGATCCGGCCAGGCCCACGACCGTGGTGGCCAGCGGACCCGGGCGCCGGCGCTGGGAGTTCATGCGCCTGCCGGGCGAGAGCGCCGCCGAGCTCAACCGGGACGACACGGCATGGCGGCTGCTGGCGCCCTTCGGCGTCACCCCCGAGACGGCCACCCTGCTGCGCAGCACCACGTACATATTCCAGGCCCGCTGGGCGGACCAGTGGCGCGTCGGGCACGTCCTGCTGGCGGGCGACGCGGCCCACCTCATGCCGCCCTTCGCCGGGCAGGGCATGTGCTCCGGCATCCGGGACGTCGTCAACCTGGCGTGGAAGCTGGACCTGACGCTGCGCGGCCTCGCGGACGAGTCCCTGCTGGACAGCTACACCGAGGAACGCCGCGCGCAGGCCAAGGAGGCGATCCTGGCCTCGGTCCAGCTGGGCCGGGTGATCTGCGTGACGGACCCGGTGGCCGCCGCCGAGCGGGATGCCACGGTGCTCGCCAACCGGCGCGGCCGGCCGGCGGGCCGGCCGGAGCCGGCGAAGCCGCTCTCGGACGGGCTGTTGCACCGGCCGGCGGGAGCGGAGGCGGCCGAGCCGCCCGCGGGTGCCGTCGTACCGCAGGGACGCGTGAGCGGCCCGGGCGGCAGCGGGCTCTTCGACGAGGTGGTGGGCCGTGGCTTCGTCCTGCTGACCACCGATGATCCGCACACCGTGCTCGGCGAGGAGCGGCTTTCCCTCCTCGCCGGCCTGGGGGCCCATGTGGTGCGGCTGCTGCCGCGCGGGCAGGAGCCGGACGACCACGGCCGGTCGGGTGTCGTCAGCGTGGTGGACCTGGACGACGTCTACCTGCCGTATCTGGCCCGGTACGCGGCGACTTGCGTGCTCGTCCGCCCGGACTACCACGTCTTCGGTGCCGCGAGCGGCCCGGGCGGCGCCGGAGCGCTGGTCGACGACCTGCGGGACCGGTTGCGCGCCGCGGTGCCGGCCGGTGCACCGCACCGGGCCGGCTGACGGGGCTGACGGGGCTGACGGTCAGGACGCGACCAGTCGGGCGAGCGACACCGCCCCGCGCAGCGACGACAGGCCGCCCAGCGCTGCCGGTTCCACCGGCAGCGGGGGCTGGCCGGGGCGGGCCAGCTCGGCGAGGCGGTCTGACACCATGGCGACGAGTCCGGGGATACCGGCCGCGAAGCCGCCGCCGATCAGGACGAGCCGGGGGTGGACCAGTTCCTGGACCCCGGAGACCGCGGCGGCCAGGGCCCGGCTGGTCCGGTCGAGCGCGGTGACGGCCCAGGGCTCGGCGTCGCCCAGCGCCCGCCGCAAATCCTCGAAGGTGGCGGGCGCGCCGCGCAGCCGGGCCGCGCGGCGCAGGGTGGCCGGTCCGGAGGCGATCGCCTGGAGGCATCCCCGGCGGCCGCAGACGCACGTCGCACCGCCCATGTCGACGATCACGTGTCCGATCTCGAAGGAGCCGCGCCCGAGCCCGGGGCAGAGGGCCCCCTGCAGGACGAGGCCGCCGCCGATGCCGGTGCCGACCCCGAGGTAGAGCAGATCGTCGCAGCCGGATGCCCGGGCCTCCGCGAGCGCGCCGAGGTCACCGTCGTCGGCCCAGGCCACGGCCGCTTCGGGGAACAGCGCACGCAGTGACCCGTCCAGGGCGAGGCCGTTCCACTCCGGCCGGCTGGGCCAGGCGGTGATCCGGCCGTCGGGTCCGACCGTTCCGGGCATCGCGACGCCCACCGCCCGCAGGGGCGCTGCGAGCCTGGTGCGCAACTCGTCCACGTGGTGGGCGAGTTGCGCCAGGTCGTGGGCTGCGCTGCGCCGCGGGTCCCAGCGGAACGAGGACTCGTCGACACACTCGGCGCCGGCCTCCACCCGGAAGGCGACCTTGGTGCCCCCGATGTCGACACCGAGGTGATGTGCCTTCTCCATGGTCTCGGACGGCCTCAGCCGCGGGGCACGGACGGGCACAGTGCCAGCAGGTCGGCCGGGCGGTGCAGGACGGCGCCCGGCTGGGCGGCCAGGAGTTCCTCCTCGTCGTCCACCTCGGCCCACAGCGCGGCGGCCGAGGCCACACCGGCGCCCTTCGCACTGGCCAGGTCGGTCGGTGCGTCGCCGACCATGACGGCCGCCTCGGCCGGCAGCCCCAGCAGGTGGAGCGCGTGCTCCACGATGTCCGGCGCCGGCTTCGGGTTGGCGACCTCGTCCGAGCCGATCACGTGGTCGAAGAAGGGCAGCAGGCCCAGCGTTTCGAGCAGGGAGCGGGCCCGCGGCCCGCTCTTGCCGGTGGCCACCGCGAGCTTGTAGCCCCGCACGCGCAGGGTGAGCAGCAGCTCGGTGATGCCCTCGAAGACCGGAACCTGCGGCGCGAGCCGGTAGCTCTCGCGGACGAAGGGCTCCTCCATCTCGAGCGGGAGGTCCATGATCCGCATGATGTCCGGGAAGTAGCGGCCCTGGTGGCGCCGGTACTCCTCGAACGGCGCCGGGCCGTCACCGACGACCTCCTTGTAGGCGATGGCGAATGCCTCCTCCATCACCGCGAAGCTGTCGACGATGACCCCGTCCAGGTCGAAGATCACGGCGCGCCTGACCGGAGCCAGTGTCTCCGCCCGCGATCGCCCTACCGTTGTGACTGTCATGTGATGCCCATTCCGTACGTCTGCTCGTTCTCATGGAGCCGGTGCTCGCACCGGCTTTCCCTGTCGTCCGCGGCTCGTGCCGCGGCCCGGTGAACCTCCCCGGTCACAGCACTAGGCGGGCACAACGCTGCGGGCGCGCACGGAGCGGGCCGACGCGTAGAAGTCCTCGATGACGCGGACCGTCGTACGGGCCTCGCGGATGGACCGGCCCCGGTTGAGGGGATCGGTCAGGATTCCGGCGAGGCCGTCCAGCTGCCGCCGGTACTCGTTGCCGATCGGCTCGTCGGGCACCGGGATGGACGTGGTGGTGCCCTCGCGGGTCAGCGTCAGCTCCGACTGCGGCTGGCGGTTGGGGCTGAAGCCGAAGGTGCACCTGAGCTCGGCGGTGCCGGCGCTGCCCACCACCTGGATCGTGGACACGTCCCGCGCCTCGTGCGACGCCCAGCTGGCGTGCAGGGCGACGGAGACGCCGTCTTCGCGGACGAAGAAGCCCCGGGCGGTGTCCTCGACGTCGCCGCCGGCGTCGGCGGCGGGCTGGTCCTGCCGCCATGCCGCGTTCCAGGAGCCGATGTTCACGAAGTCGTTCGCCGTGACGCCGACGACCTGCGTGAAGCGGGACGGGCCGAGCAGCGAGGCGAGCGTGTCGAGCAGGTGCCATCCGAGGTCGAACAGCACACCGCCGCCGGCCTTGCTGCGCTGGGTGAACCAGCCGCCGGCCTTGGGGATGCCGCGCGCCCTGACCCAGGACAGGTCGACGTGGCGGATGTGGCCGAGGTCCGGCACCAGGTGCGCCAGGGCTCCCACATCGCTGCGGTAGGGGGCGGCGCTGCCTGCCAGCAGCATGGCGCCGCCGGTGCGTTCCGCGGCCGCCAGGGTGTCGGCCTCGTCGGAGGTCAGGCACACCGGCTTCTCGAGGAACACGGAGATGCCCTTGCCGAGCAGGGCCGCGGCCACCTCGGCGTGCAGGAAGTTCGGTACGGCGACGACGGCGAGGTCGACCGACCGGGGGGTGAGGGCGTCCACCGTCGGGTGGACGGGGATGCCCAGCGTCCGGTCGAACGCCGCGCGTGCGGCCGGTTCGGTGTCGGTGACGGCCACCACGTCGAAGTCGGCGTGCTCGCGCAGCAGGGGGAGCCACAGCTCCCGTCCCGCCCAGCCGAGGCCGACGATGGCCACCCGCACGCTCATGCGGTGCTCACCGCGTCGGCGATGATCTCGGCGGTCCGGTGCATGTCTTCCTCGCTCGCGAGCAGCGTGCGGTGGTGCAGCCAGATGCAGTCCTGGCTGATGGCCTCCGAGTGGGGGCAGCGCTCGGCGAGCTCGTCCGGGGTCGCGTCGGGTGCGCCGATCTCCCAGAAGGCGTCGGTGCGGTAGATCGCGCGGAACCCTGCGAACGCCGGCAGGCCGGCCTCCACGAGACGGTCGACCAGGGCGTTGCGGTCGTCCTCCGCCATGCCGGGGAGACGGAACATCGCCATGTAGTGGGAGGGGACGTCGGTGCGCTCGTCACCCCGCTGCGGGACGACTCCGTCGATCGACTCGAGGAGCTTGGAGAGCAGGGCCCAGCGCTCGTGGCGGACCGCTATCTGGCCGTCCAGGCGGCGCAGCTGCGCCCGCAGCACCGAGGCCGAGAACTCGTTCAGCCGCAGGTTGGAGCCGGCGATCGCGTGGCGGTACCGGCGGTCGGTGCGCGGCCGTCCGCAGCTGTGCCGCAGGAAGGCGTTCTCGTACATCTCCGAGTCCGGGAACAGGACGGCGCCGCCCTCGCCGGCGGTCATCAGCTTGCCGTTCTGGAAACTGAACGCGGCGACCGAACCGAGCTCGCCGACCCGCTTGCCCTGCCAGCGTGCGCCGTGGGCGTGCGCGGCGTCCTGGAGCAGCGGGACGCCCGTGTCGGCGGAGAGCTTGGCCAGTGCGTCCATGTCCGCCAGGAAGCCCGCCATGTGCACCGGCATGATCGCCCGGGTGCGGGAGGTCACCGCGGCGGCGGCCGCCGCCACGTCGATGGAGTAGGTGTCCGGGTCGACGTCCACCGGGACCGCGACGGCGCCGAGTCGCTGGGCCGCCTGCGAGGACGAGATGAAGGTGAAGGCCGGGACGATGACCTCGGAGCCCGGACCGACGCCCATGACCTGGAGGGCGAGTTCCAGTGCGTGGGTCCCGTTCGTGACCGCGAGGGCGTGGGCGGCACCGTGGTGCTCGGCGAACTCCTGCTCGAAGGAGTCGACTTCGGTTCCGCCCATCCGCCACCACTGGCCCTGCTCGAGTGCGCGGACGAGCCCTTCGCGCTCGCTCTCGTCATACTGAGGCCACTGGGGGAATTCCGGCGCCTGTCGCACGTTCATGTTTCTCCAAAGAATGGATCTGACTCGACGCGAGGTGCGAAGCGGGCGGGGCAGCGTGTCACAGAGAAATACGCGCGCGCACGAGCACTTGCCGTCGAGATCGCGGAAGAGGCGCACACTCCGCCCCGTGCAGCGTCATGTGCAGTCAGAAAGAGCTGAATTACGGGTCCAATGTAGAGGTTCTACCCGCGACCCCGCATCCCTGGATTCGGTAGTCGCACCGATAATTCAGTGCAGGTCGAAGAAAACTCGATAGGAATTCAGTTGCCCCTCGAGCATGTGAATGCCGTGATGGACCGGATGTCCCAGTGCGGCTGCTGCACGGAGGAGCCGCGTCTCACGGGGTTTCATGACGATGTCGGCCACCACGCTGCCCGGCGGCAGCGAGTCCAGGGGGAACGGAAACGGATCTCCCCCGTGCATTCCGAGCGGTGTGGCGTTCACGGCGATGTCGACGTCGCGCAGGCGCGGTTCGTCCAAGGCGCACACCCGGCCCGGCCAGCGCGCCTCGAGGCGCGCGACCAGCGCGCCGAGCTTCGCGGTGTCGCAGTCGTACACCGCCAACCGGTCGACACCGGCCGCCAGGAGTGCGGCGGCGATGGCACTGCCCGCGCCGCCCGCGCCGACGAGCGCCGCGCGGCGGCCGCGGGGGTCGTGTCCGGCCCCGACGAGACCCGACACGAAGCCCGAACCGTCGAAGTTCTCGGCGAGCCAGCTGCCGTCGGCCTCCCGGCGCAGCACGTTCGCACTTCCGACGATGTCCACGGTCGGGCCGCAGCGGTCGGCCAGCCGGCGGACGGCGACCTTGTGGGGCACGGTGATGAACATGCCGTCGAGGTTCTCCACCCGCTGCAGCCCGCGCACGACGTGCTCGAGGTTCTGCGGCCGGGCGTGCACCGGAACGACCACCGCGTCGATCTGCAGGCGCGCGAAGACCGGGTTCATCAGCGTGGGGGCCTGCACCTGGGCGATGGGGTCCCCCAGGACGGCGTACAGCCGGGTGGTGCCCGTAATGGGGGTACCGGCAGGACGTCCGGTCATCGCAGCACTGCCTTGGCGTCCGCCTCGATGTCCGCCGCGATGCCGGTGACACGGGCCCCGGCCATCTCCGCGACGCGGAAGGCGAGTTCCCTCGACTGCTCCGCGTTGAGGCGGGGATCGCAGGCCGTGCGGTAGCGGGCCGGCAGGTCGGCCTCGGTCACTCCTCCCGACGTGCCTCCGAGGCACTCCGTGACGTCATCGCCCGTCACTTCGACGTGGATGCCGCCGGGGTGGGTGCCCAGCCGCCGGTGGACTTCGAAGAATCCGGCGATCTCGTCGGCTATGTGCCGGACGTCGCGCGTCTTGTATCCGTTCGCCGAGGTGAAGGTATTGCCGTGCATCGGATCGCACTGCCAGATCACCTGGTGACCGGTCGCGGCGACCTTCTCCACGATCGCCGGCAGGACATCACGGACCTGCGTGTGCCCCATGCGGCTGACCAGGGTCAGCCGGCCGGGTTCATGGTGCGGGTCGAGCCGTCGCACGTATGCGGCAGCCGTCTCCGGGCTGGTGCTCGGACCGATCTTGAGGCCGATCGGGTTGGAGAGCAGTTCCGCGAACGCGATGTGCGCGCCGTCGAGCTGACGGGTGCGCTCGCCGATCCACAGGAAATGCCCCAGCCCGCTGGACAGCCGGCGTTCCGGCCCCCTGGCGTCCACCCGCAGCAAGGACTTCTCGTAGTCGAGGAGGAGCGCCTCGTGACTGACGTAGACCTCGTCGAACGAACGGACCAGCGCCATGGCATCCGCGGCGCCGGCGTAGGCCCGCAGCATCCGGTGGGGATCGGGCGTCCGGGCAGCGAGCGTGGGCTCGACGGAGTTGACCATGTCGCCGCGGTAGACGGGCAGCCCCTGTGCGTCGACCGCCTGGGAGCGGGGCTTCGCGTACTGGCCGGCCATCCGGGCGATCTTGACGACGGGCAGTCCGGTGCCGCGGGCGAGTACTGCGGCCATGTCCACGAGCGTGCGCAGATTGGCCCGCAGATGGGCTTCGGTGTTTCCGGCGAAGGTCTCGGCGCAGTCGCCGCCCTGGAGCAGGAAGGCCTCGCCGCGCGCGACCGCGGCGAGCCGGCCGCTCAGCCGTGCCGTCTCGGCCGGCGCCACGATCGGCTCGGCCCGGCTCAGCGATTCCACCGCGTCCCTTGCCCGCCCGGGGTCCGGCCAGGCCGGTTGCTGCGCGGCCGGCCTGGCCAGCGCTTCCTCCAGCCTGCCGAACAGCAGGCGGTCCGCCGGGAGGGCGGCGGCGGCCGATCCGTCGAGATCGGCCGGCCACTGCGTTACACGCGTCATTTCTGAACCACATCGGTCGTGGAGGCTCCGGGCACGGCGTCGCCGACGAGGTCGGCCGTCCGTGCTCGGGGCATCCGGTCAAGGACCCGCGCGACCACCTGCGCGGGTACGTCGCTCACCAGTTCCGCGCCCTTCGGGCCGTCCAGAACGAATCCGAGTCCGGTCATGGCCTTCTTGTCGTGCCGCATCAGATCGATGAGGGCGGCGGGCTCGGCCTCGAGGGGCAGGGCGGTGGGGAGGCCGTAGTGCCGGACGATGTCCAGGTGCTCCTCCACCCGCGCCTCGTCGATACGGCCCAGGGCGCCGGCGAGCCGGCCCGCGAAGACCGTCCCGATGGCCACCGCCTCGCCGTGGCGCAGCGCGAAGTCGGTGGCCTTCTCCAGCGCATGGCCCAGCGTGTGGCCGTAGTTGAGCAGGTGTCGCAGTCCGGTGTCCCGCTCGTCCTTCTCCACGATGCCGGCCTTGAGGGTCACGCTGGCGGTGATCTGCTCCTCCAGCGACAGTCCGCGCAGGTCCGCCGCGCCGATGAAGTGGCAGCGGGCGATCTCGCCGAGTCCGTTGAGCATCTCCCGGCGCGGCAGGGTCGACAGGTAGTCGGTGTCGCACAGCACCGCGCTGGGCTGCCAGTACGTGCCGACCAGGTTCTTGCCGGCCGGCAGGTTCACCGCGGTCTTCCCGCCGACGCTGGCGTCCACCTGCGCGAGCAGCGTCGTGGGCAGGTGGACCACGGGGACGCCCCGGTGGTAGAGCGCTGCCGCCAGCCCGACCACGTCGGTGGTCGTGCCCCCGCCGCAAGAGACGACGACGTCGGACCGGGTGAGCCCGAACCGTACGAACTCACCGCACAGCGCCTCCACCGTGGCGAGGGTCTTGTCCTGCTCGCCGTCCCGGGCCGGCAGCAGCAGCGTCTCCACACCGGTCTCGGGCACCCATTCCTCCGGGCGGGCCGACACGACGACGGCCCGCCTGGCGCCCAGCCGTTGGATGGTCTCGGCGAGCGACGTACGCACCCCCGGGCCGATGAGCACGTCGTACGAATGATCTCTGAGCCGCAGAGGAATGGAAGCCATCACGTTCTACCGACCTGCCGTCGCCCTGTACACGCGCGCCGCGGCCCGCTCCTTACGGTCGAATTCGTCCAGCTGGGGATAGGCCGGGCAGCCGTACACCCGCTTGAACGGCGCGAACGTGTCCCACTCCGTCCGCCTCCGCATCTCTTGTGCCATGGGGTTGTGCTCACTCCAGAAGTCGCCGCCGATCAGACGGATCACGTACTTCTCCAGGGCTTCCCGCGCCGTCGAGCGTGCGGCGTCGGCTGCCACCGACACCAGCTCGCCCTCGTAGTAGGCGTGGATGAGCCGGATGTACGTGTCGTAACCGGTCTTGAAGTAGTTGGAATACGTTTCGAACAGGCGGCCCTCCGACGCGGGGTCGGCCAGCGCCGCCCCGATCGTCTCGGCCGCACGGACGGCGGTGGCGGTGGCCACCAGCACGCCGCCGGAGAACATCGGGTCACCGAAACAGCCGGCGTCTCCGACCATGGCCCAGCCGGGCCCGGTGACCGTGTCCGAGTGGTAGCAGTAGTCGGTCTCGACCTTGAGGTCCGTGGTGGGGCGGGTACCCGTCAGGCGCGCGGTGATCCGCGGGATCCTGGCCAGGTGCTCCTCGAACGCCTTCTCGGACGTCGTCCCGCGCAGCACGTCGCGGTGCATGACCGTGCCGACGCTGATGGCGTCCTTGGACAGCGGGATCGCCCAGACCCAGCCGTCGTCGTGGGCGCCGACCTGGATGTCGCCCTCGACACCGAGGTTGTGGCTCTCGTCGAGCCCTTCGTAGTGCCGGAACACCGCCACCATACGGAGCTTCTCGAGGGTTTTGCGCAGCCCGAAGCGGTTGGCGATCCGGCCCGCCCGGCCGCTCGCGTCGACCACGTAGGCCGAACGCAGCTCGTGGACCTGACCTTCGCGCTCGTAGCGGACGCCGACCATCCGGTCACCGTCCATGAGCAGCTCGGTCACGTTCGCCCCGAAGAGCACCTTCGCCCCGGCTGACGCAGCTTGCTCGGTGAGCATCTTGTCGAACTTGGCGCGTTCGACCTGGAATGCACTTTGGTGCCGCCCCTCACCCTGCTTGGTGAAGTCCGCGCGGAAGACGCCCTCGAAGAACTTCGTCTCGGTCGGGTCGATGAACTCGCCGCCGAACTTGGGGACGTAACCCTGGGACTCCACTGCCTCGCGCAGGCCTATCTGGTCGAACAGGCCCATCATGTACGGCAGCAGGGACTCGCCTATGTGGAAGCGGGGGAACTCGTCCTTCTCGAGCAGCACCACGGAGTGTCCTTGCCGGGCGAGCACCAGGGCACTCACCGCGCCGGCAGGTCCTCCACCGATCACAACTACGTCAGCCGTTGCTCTTTCCATTGTTCTCCCTTTCGTGTTCCGACTCGTTCGAATGTGCTTCGGGATGAGCGGTGGTACGCGTGGGGGGTGGGAGTGCAGGTGTTCAGCTGAGCGGACCGGACAGAATGTTGGCGATCAGCGTCCGGTGCTCATCGTCGTCCATGATCGTGCGTACCTGTTCACGGCCGTCGCGGACCGTCAGGTACCGTCGCTGTTTCATGACGACCTGACCGTTCTCGAAGGTTCGACCGCACAGGACTTCTTTGTCGTCGTGCTTTTCGGGATCCGACAGGATCCCCCGGAAGCTGTCCTCCAGTTCCTTCCAGTCGTCCCATTCCCGGGATTTCAACGTGAAGGTGTAGACGACGCTCCACCGGGTGACCGCTCCGCGGCGCTGCAGAGCGATCTCGGATCCCTGGTCGACCAGCCGGAACTGGCTGCCGTACTGGGCCTGCACCGCGTCGGTGACCAGCAGCGGCTCCATGTAGGAGGGGCCCGGGTAGCCGACGTCCACGAGCCATTCGTCGCCGTCCAGGGAGACGCGGTTGAACATGTGCTCCACGCCGATGCCGAAGGTGTCCCAGCCCAGGGCGGTGCTGCCCGCTATCAGCGTGACGTCGTAGCCCAGCTCGCGGAGAAGCCTGAAGAACATCCGGTTCAGGTGGTAACACGCGCCGCCCTGCCCGTCGATGATGGTCTTCTCGAACATCGCGTCCTCGTCGAGGTCGACGATGTCTATTCCGTCGCTGAGGTCGTAGGCAAAGCTGTTGTACGGAAGCGCCATGAGGTGGCTCTTGTGCAGCTTCCGCAACGTCGCGATGTCCACACCGGTTTCTCCGTCACAGCCGATTCGCTGCAGGTACCTGTTCACGTCGAACATGTCATCACCCTCTTTCAGACGGAGATCGCTACGGGGTGCGCGGCCTGGTCGCCGCACATCAGCTCGTGCAGGTACCCGGCGAGCAGTCCTGGCGTCGGGTAGTCGAAGACGAGGTTGGGGGAGAGCTTCGTCTCGGTGATGTTGCGGAGCCGGTTGCGGAGCTCGATGGCGGTCAGGGAGTCGAAGCCGATCTCGAAGAGCCCCTGGTCCGCGTCGAAGTGGTACGTCGGGCTGTAGCCCAGGACAGCGGCCACCTGGGCCCGCACCAGGTCGAGCAGGACCTGCGCCTGCTCGGGGGCGGACAGTCCGGCGAGCCGTTCGGACAGCCGGCGAGGATCCTCGCCGGTGCCCGCCGCCTGCACCAGCTGCCGGCCGGCCCGTACCAGGCCGCGCAGCAGGTGCGGGACTCCCCCGCCGGCCCCGGCCTGGGTGCGCAGCGTGCGCAGGTCCAGCTTGACCGGGACCAGTTGTGCGTGACTCGAACCGGCGGCGGCGTCGAACAGCTCCATGCCCTCCGCCGGAGTGATGGGCAGCAGACCGCCGCGCCGGTTCATCCGGTTCCTGGTGAGGTCGTCGATGTGTTCCGCCATGCCGTTGCTCTGCTCCCACAGGCCCCAGGCCAGCGAGAGTCCCGGCAGGCCGGCGGCCCGGCGGTCGGCCATCAGCCCGTCCAGGAAGGCGTTCGCCGCCGCGTAGCTGCCGCTGCCGGCGCCCATGAAGACGGCCGAGACGGACGAGTAGACGATGAAGGCGTCGAGGTCGAGGCCGCGGGTCAGCTCGTCGAGGTGCCGTACCGCGTCCACCTTCGGCGCGAAGACCCTCGCCAGGCGCTCCGGGGTCAGCGTCCCGATCACGCCGTCATCCGTCACACCCGCGGTGTGCACGACACCGGTCAGGCGGTGCTCGGCCGGCACGGATGCCAGCAGGGCCTCGACCTGGCCGCGGTCGGACACGTCACAGGCCACCGCCGACACGGCAGCGCCCTGTTCGGTGAGTTCGGCGACGAGTTCCGCCATGCCCTCGGCGTCCGGACCGCGGCGGCTGGCCAGCATCAGGTGCCGTACGCCGTGCCGCGCGACCAGATGGCGCGCGACCAGGCCGCCCAGCGAACCGGCGCCCGAGACGAGGACGGTGCCCTCCGGCCCGAACACCGCCGGAACGTCCGGGACTTGGTCGGCCACCCGGCCGAGCCGGGGTACGGACAGGGTCGTTCCGCGCACCGCGATCTGCGGCTCGCCGCTGGCCAGCACCGCTGCCAGCACCTGTTCCACATCGCCTTCGGCAGCGGGGTCGGTGTCCAGCAGGATGATCCGGTCGGGGTTCTCCGCCTGCGCGGCACGGACCAGACCCCACACCGCCGAACCGGCCGGGTCGCTGACCGCGCCGTCACCGGCGGGCACCGCGCCCCGGGTCGCGACCACCAGCCGCGACTCCTCCAGCCCGGTTCCGGCCAGCCAGCACTGCACCACGTCGAGCACCTGGCAGGCGAGGCCCAGTACCGCGTCCTCACCCCCGGTGCTGCCGCCGACGGCCTCCATGACGGCCACCGCCGGGGCCGCCGCGCCCATTTCCACGTCGTCGGCCAGCGTCGCCACCTGTTCCGCGGTGGCCACCGCCACCCACGACGGCGAAGGCTCCGCCCGCTGGGTCAGGGGCAGTTCGTTCCACTTCACCTGGAACAACGCGTCGGCGCCCGCCGTGGCCGCGGCCGTCTCCAGCTGCTCGGTGGACACCACGCGGCCCACGAGCGAGTCCATCGTCACGACCAGGCCGCCGGCCTCGTCCGCCGCCTGGAACGACATCGCGTCGTCCTCGTTGCGTGCGATGCGCACGCGCAGCACCGAGGCACCGGCCGCGTGCAGCTCCAGCCCGTTCCACGCGAACGGCAGCTGCAGCTCCTGGTCGTCTTCCTCACCGTCGACGTTGCCATCGGCGGCCGCCGCGGCGGCGGTCAGCATGGCCGAGTGCAGGGCCGCGTCCAGCAGGGCGGGGTGGATGCCGAACCTGTCGGCCTCCTTGCGGTGCTCCTCGGGCAGGGCGACCTCGGCGAAGAGTTCCTCGCCCCGGCGCCATACGGCCTGCACGCCCTTGAACGCGGGTCCGTACCCGTATCCCACCTCGGCGAGCCGGCCGTAGCCGCTGCTGATGTCCACCTGCCGCGCGTCGGCCGGGGGCCAGGCGGCGAAGTCGAAGCCGGCGCCGCTGCCGTTCGCCCGGACCGTGACGGCCAGCATGCCGGTGGCGTGCCGGGTCCACGCATCCGCGCCGCCGTCGCCACTGGCGTCCTCCCGCTGGGAGTACACGTCCACCGTGCGCGAGCCGGTCTCACCCGGGCCGCCCACCACGACCTGTACCCGTACGCCGCCCTGCTCGGGCACCACCAGCGGCGCCTCGATCACCAGCTCTTCCAGCACGCCGCACCCGGCCTCGTCACCGGCCCGCACCGCGAGCTCCACCAGCCCGGTACCCGGGACCAGCACCACACCGCGGACGCGGTGATCGGCCAGCCACGGGTGCGTCCGCAGTGCCAGGCGCGAGGTGAAGATGAATCCGTCGGAGTGCGGCAGCTGCACCACCGCGCCCAGCATCGGGTGATCGGCCCCGGCCAGTCCCAGCGAGGTCGCGTCGGTCGGCTGTGCGGCCGGCCGGAGCCAGTAGTGCTGGTGGTCGAAGGCGTACGTCGGCAGCTCCACGCGCCGGGACGGGGCCGGCTGCGGCAGGACGCCGCTCCAGTCCACGGCCACACCCCGCACGAACAGCTCGGCCATCGAGGCGAGGAGTCGGCGCGGACCGCCGTCCTCGCGCCGCAGCGAGCCCGTCACCACGACATCGGCGTCGGTGCTGTCGACGGTCTCGGTGATCGGCTGGACCAGCACCGGGTGGGCACTGACCTCGACGAACACCCTGTGGCCCTGGCCCAGGAGAGCGGCAACGGCCGGGCCGAAGCCCACCTGCGCACGCAGGTTCCGGTACCAGTAATCGCCGTCGAGTGCGTCGGCGTCCTCGACCCAGCTGCCGGTGACGGTGGAGTAGAACGGCACCTTCGGGGCCTGCGCGCCGATTCCGGCGAGCGTCTCGGCGAGGGCGTCTCGGATGTCCTCGACGTGCCGGGTGTGCGAGGCGTAGTCCACCGCGACCCGCCGGACCCGGACGCCTTCGCCGGACAGGGCCTCCAGGGCCTCGTCCAGCGCCTCGGCGTCACCGGCGATCACCACCGACGACGGGCCGTTGACCGCGGCGACCTCCACACGGTCCGCCCACGGCTGGATCCGCGCGACCGCCTCGGCCTCGCTCAGCGCGACCGACGCCATACCGCCACGCCCGGCCAGGTCCTTGGCAATCGCCTGGCTGCGCAGCGCCACCACCCGCGCCGCGTCCTCCAGGGACAGCGCACCCGAGACGCACGCGGCGGCGATCTCACCCTGCGAGTGACCGAGCACCGCGTCCGGCTTGACACCGACCGAGGCCCAGACGGCAGCTAGACCGACCATCACGGCGAAGCTCGCCGGCTGGAGTACGTCGACCCGCTCCATCAGCTCGGGCTCGGTCTCACCGCGCAATACGTCGATCAGCGACCAGTCGACCCACGGCTCGAGCGCAGCCGCGCACTCCGCGATCCGCTCGGCGAAGACCGGGGAGGAGTCGAGGAGTTCGCGGCCCATGCCCGCCCACTGCGAGCCCTGACCCGGGAACACCCACACGACCTTGCCCGGCGTACCCGAACCGGCGGCGCCGGTCACGACGCCGGCCGCGCTCTCGCCCCGGGCCAGCGCCTCCAGCCCGGAGAGGGCCTCCTGGTCCGAGTCGGCCAGGATGACCGCGCGCTCACCGAAGACCGCGCGGCCCGACACCAGTGCCCCGGCCACGTCCGCCAGCGACACCCCGTCGGTGTTCTCGACGAACGCGGCCAGCCGCTCGGCCTGACGCGCCAGGGAAGCGGCATTGCGCGCCGACACCACCAGCGGCACGACACCCGCAGGCGCCTGCTCCTCGGAGACGGGCTCCGTCGCCTCGGCGGGCGCCTCCTCCAGGATCAGGTGCGCGTTCGTCCCGCTGATGCCGAACGAGGACACACCGGCCCGACGCGGACGGCCGTTCTGCGGCCACTCCCGCGCCTCGGTCAGCAGCTCCACGGCACCCGCCGACCAGTCCACCTGGCTCGTGGGCTCGTCCACGTGCAGCGTCGGGGGCATGACGCCGTGTCGCAGTGCCTGCACCATCTTGATCACACTGGCCACACCGGCCGCGGCCTGCGAGTGACCGATGTTCGACTTCAGGGAGCCGAGCCACAGCGGCTGCTCCGGGTCCCGGTCCCGCCCGTAGGTGGCGAGCAGGGCCTGCGCCTCGATCGGGTCGCCCAGAGCCGTACCCGTGCCGTGGCCTTCCACCACGTCCACATCGGACGGGGTGAGGCCCGCGCTGTCCAGCGCCCTGCGGATCACCCGCTGCTGCGAAGGACCGTTCGGCGCCGTCAGACCGTTCGACGCACCGTCCTGGTTCACCGCGCTGCCGCGCAGCACCGCCAGCACCCGGTGCCCGCGCTCACGCGCCACCGACAGCCGCTCCAGCGCCACCACACCGACGCCCTCGGCCCAGCCGGTGCCGTCGGCGCCGTCGGCGTAGGACTTGCAGCGCCCGTCGCGGGCCAGGCCGCGCTGGCGGGAGAACTCCACGAAGGTGCCGGGGGACGCCATCACCGTCGCGCCGCCGGCGAGTGCCATCGAGCACTCGCCCTGCCGCAGCGCCTGTGCGGCCAGGTGCATCGCCACGAGCGAGGAGGAACAGGCGGTGTCGATGGTGACCGCCGGGCCCTCGAAACCGAACACGTACGACACCCGGCCGGACGCCACACTCGCCGCCGACGCCGTGGCCGCGAAGCCCTCGAGCTCCGGCGCCTCTCCGGCGCCGGCCCCGTAGCCCTGGCTGGACACGCCGGAGAAGACCCCGACGTCCGTTCCCTTCATCGAGGCCGGGTCGATCCCGGCCTGCTCCATGGCCTCCCAGGAAGCCTCCAGCAGCACACGCTGCTGGGGGTCCATGGCGAGGGCCTCGCGCGGCGAGATCCCGAAGAACGCCGGGTCGAAGAGCCCCGCTCCGCGCAGGAAGCCACCCTGACTGGTGTACGAGGTACCCGTGCTGTCGGGGTCCGCGTCGAACAGACCCTCCAGGTCCCAGCCGCGGTCGTCGGGGAAGGACGACATGCCCTCACGGCCCTCGAACACCAGCTGCCACAGATCCTCGGGATCCGTCACACCGCCCGGCAGGCGGCACGCCATTCCGACGATCGCGATCGGTTCGTCGGGATCCGCGGCGACGGCCACAGCCGGGGCAGGGGTGCTCGCGACCGTGTCACCGAGCTCGTCGCGCAGGTAGCGGGCGAGCGCCAGCGGGGTCGGGTAGTCGAAGACGAGCGTGGCGGGAAGCTTGAGACCGGTCTCCTCACGGAGCCGGTTGCGCAGTTCCACCGAGATGAGCGAGTCGAACCCGGCGTCCTTGAACGCCGTCTCCGCCCCGACACCCCCGGGCCCGGTGTGCCCGAGCACGAGGGCGACCTGGGCGCGCACCAGATCGAGGAGCAGTGCCTCCTGCTCTGCCGCGTCGAGCCCGGCCAGGCGGCGGACCAGCCCGCCGTCCCCGGCGGACGCCGCCCGCGCCTGCTGTCGGCCCGCTCGTACCAGGCCCCGCATCAGGGGCGGTACTCCGGCACCGGCCGCCGCGTCGGCTCGTACACTGCGCAGGTCCAGCTTGACCGGCACCACCAGCGCCTGGCCGGACGCCACAGCGGCATCGAACAGGTCCATGCCCTCCGTGGCGGAGATCGCCTGCACACCACCGCGGCTCATACGCGCCTGGTCGGCTCCGCTGAGGTGGGCGGTCATGCCGTTGATCTGCTCCCACAGGCCCCACGCGAGCGAGAGACCCGGCAGGCCCGCCGCCCGGCGGCCGGCCACCAACCCGTCGAGGAAGGCGTTCGCGGCGCCGTAGTTGCCCTGGCCGGCGGATCCGAACACGCCCGAGGCGGACGAGAACACGACGAACGCGTCGAGGTCGAGGCCGCGGGTCAGCTCGTCGAGGTGCCGTACCGCGTCCACCTTCGGAGCGAACACCTTCGCCAGCCGCTCCGGGGTCTGGGCCGCGATCACGCCGTCGTCCAGCACACCGGCGGTGTGCACGACACCGGTCAGGGGGTGCTCGGCCGGGACCGACGCCAGCAGGGCCTCGACCTGGCCGCGGTCGGACACGTCACAGGCCACCACCGACACCGCGGCACCCTGCCCGGTCAGCTCGGCGACCAGGTTCTCCATGCCCTCGGCGTCCGCACCGCGACGGCTGGCCAGCACCAGACTCCGTACGCCGTGCCGCGAGACCAGGTGCCGGGCCACGAGCGCGCCCAGCGAGCCGGCACCCGTGACCAGGACCGTGCCGTCGGGCCCGAACACCGCAGGGAAGTCCGGGACCTGAGCGGCCGTGCGGGCGAGCCGCGGGACGGTGAGGGTCGTTCCGCGGACCGCTATCTGCGGCTCGCCGCAGGCCAGCACCGCACCCAGAACCGATTCCACTCCGTCGCCGGAGGCCGGGTCGGCGTCGACCAGGACGATCCGCTCGGGGTTCTCGGCCTGCGCGGCACGCACCAGACCCCACACCGCCGAACCGGCCGGGTCGCTCACCGCGCCGTCACCGGCGGGAACCGCGCCACGGGTCACCACGACCAGCCGCGACTCCTCCGGCCCGGACCCTGCCAGCCACGCCTGGACGACCTCCAGCACCCGGGAGGTCAGCGCCAGTACGGCGTCCTCACCGTCGCCGCCGACCGCTTCCAGCAGCGCCACCGCCGGGGCTTCCGCGCTCTCGGAGAGAGCCTCCACGTCGCCGGCGGTGGACACCGTCACCCACGACGGCGAAGGCTCCACGCCCTGCGCCGCGGACGGCTCGATCCACTCCACCTGGAACAGCGAGTTGGCGGTCGCGGTGTCCGCCGCCGTCTCCAGCTGCTCGGTGGACACCGGCCGGGACACCAGCGAGTCCAGCGTCACGACCAGGCCGCCGGCCTCGTCCGCCGCCACCAGCGAGACGGCGCCGGGTCCGCCGGGGGCCATGCGCACCCGCAGGGCCGTGGCACCCGCGGCGTGCAGCTCCAGCCCGTTCCACGCGAACGGCAGGACCGGCTTCCCGGCATCCTCGGCCGCCGTGGCCGTCGCGGTGCCGAACATACCGGTGTGCAGGGCCGCGTCCAGCAGCGCCGGGTGGAGGCCGTACCTGGCGGCCTCCTTGCGCTGCTCCTCGGGCAGGGCGGCCTCGGCGAAGAGCTCCTCGCCGCGCCGCCACACCGCCCGCAGGCCCTGGAAGACCGGGCCGTAGCCGTAACCGCTCTCGACCAGGCCGGCATAGAAGTCCCCGACCTCGACCGGCTGCGCGCCCGGCGGGGGCCAGGAGGCGAAGTCGAACCCGGCCGCGCCGCCACCGGGCTGACCCGTGGCGGCCAGCATGCCGGTGGCATGCCGCGCCCACACGTCCTCGCCGACCTCGCCGGCGACGTCCTCGCGCTGGGAGTACACGTCCACCGTGCGCGAGCCGTTCGCACCCGCGCCGCCGACCGCGACCAGTACCCGTACGCCGCCCTGCTCGGGCACCACCAGCGGCGCCTCGATCACCAGCTCTTCCAGCACACCGCACCCGACCTCGTCACCGGCGCGCACGGCCAGTTCCACCAGCCCGGTGCCCGCGACGAGCACCACGCCGCCGACCCTGTGGTCGGCCAGCCAGGGGTGCGTCCGCAGCGACAGCCGCGACGTGAACACCAGCCCGTCCGACTGCGGCAGGCGAACGACCGCACCCAGCAGCGGGTGATCGGCCGTCGCCTGCCCCAACGACGCGGCGTCCGTGGCCTGCGCGGCCGGCTCGAGCCAGTAGTGCTGGTGGTCGAAGGCATAGGTCGGCAGGTCCGCCCACGCGGGTCCCGCCGTCTGCGGCAGCACGCCGCTCCAGTCCACGGCCACACCGCGGACGAACAGCTCGGCCACCGAGGTGAGCAGCGTCTGCTCCGCCGGGCGGCCGTCGCGCAGGGCCGCGATGCAGGTGACCTCGGCGTCAGCGGCGCCGGCCGTCTCCTCCACGAGGCCGGTCAGGGCCGCGCCCGGGCCCATCTCCACGAACAGCGTGCCGCCGTACTCGACCGCGGCCGCGATCCCCTCGGCGAACCGCACCGGCCGGCGCACGTGCCCGGCCCAGTACTGCGGGTCGGCGAGCTCACCGGGCTCGGCCAGTCGCCCCGTCACGTTCGAGACCACCGGAATGACCGGCGTCTGCCATGCGATGTCGGTCAGCTCGGCGGCGAACTCGGCCAGCATCGGCTCCATCCGCAGGGAATGGAACGCGTGCGAGACCGCCAGCCGCTTCGTCTTGTGTCCCCGCTCCCGCATCCGGTCGGCTGCGGCGAGGACCACCTCCTCCTCACCGGAGAGCACGACCGAGGACGGGCCGTTGACCGCCGCGATCTCCACGCCCTCACCGAGCAGCCCGGCGACCTCTTCCTCGGTGGCCGCCACCGCGACCATCGCCCCGCCCGGCGGCAGCGCCTGCATCAGCCGGCCGCGGGCCGCGACCACGCGCGCCGCGTCCTGCAGCGACAGCGCACCCGCCGCGTACGCGGCGGTGATCTCGCCGATCGAGTGCCCGATCACGACGTCGGGGCGCACGCCCCAGGACTCGACCAGCCGGAACAGGGCGCTCTCCACGGCGAAGAGCCCGGCCTGCGTGAACACGGTCTGGTTGAGGAGTTCGGCGCTGCCGTTCACCTTGCCCAGGACCACATCCCGTACCGGGTGGTCGATCCAGCCGGCCAGACGCGCGTCGAGCTGCTCACACGCCTCGTCGAACGCCGTCGCGAACACCGGGTACCGGTCGTACAGCTCCTGGCCCATGCCCACGCGCTGCGAGCCCTGCCCCGGGAACACCCACACGACCTTGCCCGGCGCACTCGAGCCGGCCGCGCTGCCGGACACCACACCGGGCGCGTTCTCGCCGCGCGCCAGCGCCTGCAGCCCGGCCAGCGCCTCTTCGTTCGAACCCGCGAGCACCACGGCGCGCTCACCCAGCAGCGCACGGCCCGACAGCAGCGCCCCGCCCAGTCCCGCCGGCGACACCGCGCCGGCCGCGGACTCCACGTACGAGGCCAGGCGCCCGGCCTGACCCGCGAGCGAGCCGGCGCTGCGCGCCGACACCACCAACGGCACGACACCCGCAGGCGCCTGCTCTTCGGCGGCGGGCTCCGACTCGTCCGCCGGCGCTTCCTCCAGGATCACGTGCGCGTTCGTCCCGCTGACGCCGAACGAGGACACACCGGCCCGACGCGGACGGCCGTTCTGCGGCCACTCCCGCGCCTCGGTCAGCAGCTCCACCGCGCCCTCGGACCAGTCCACCTGCGTGGTGGGCTTGTCCACGTGCAGCGTGGGGGGCATGACGCCGTGCCGGATCGCCTGCACCATCTTGATCACGCCGGCCACGCCCGCGGCAGCCTGGGTGTGACCGATGTTCGACTTCAGGGAGCCCAGCCACAGCGGCTGCTCCGGCTCGCGGCCCTGGCCGTAGGTCGCCAGCAGCGCCTGCGCCTCGATCGGGTCGCCCAGGGCCGTTCCGGTTCCGTGGGCCTCGACCACGTCCACGTCCGCCGGCACCAGTCCGGCGTTGGCCAGCGCCTTGCGGATCACCCGCTGCTGCGAAGGACCGTTCGGCGCCGTCAGGCCGTTCGACGCGCCGTCCTGGTTCACGGCGCTGCTGCGCAGCACCGCCAGCACCTGGTGCCCGCGCTCGCGCGCCACGGACAGCCGCTCCAGCACGACCACGCCCACGCCTTCGGCCCAGCCGGTGCCGTCCGCGCCGTCCGCGAACGCCCTGCACCGTCCGTCGCCGGCCAGCACCCGCTGCCGGGAGAAGGCCACGAAGGTGCCGGGCGTCGCCATCACCGTCGCGCCGCCGGCGAGTGCCATCGAGCACTCGCCCTGCCGCAGCGCCTGCGCGGCCAGGTGCATCGTCACCAGCGAGGACGAACAGGCGGTGTCGACGGTGACCGCCGGGCCCTCGAGGCCCAGCACGTACGACACCCGGCCCGAGGCCACGCTCGACGCGCCGCCCGTGCCGGCGAAGCCCTCCAACTCCGGCGGAATCGCACCGACACCGGCCCCGTAACCCTGGGTGAACACCCCGGAGAACACGCCGACATCGGTGCCCTTCAGCGAGACCGGGTCGATGCCGGCGCCCTCCAGCGCCTCCCAGGAGGTTTCCAGCAGCAGCCGCTGCTGCGGATCCATCACCACCGCTTCACGCGGCGAGATCCCGAAGAACCCCGCGTCGAAGAGCCCCGCCCCCTGAAGGAATCCGCCCTGATCGGTGTAGGACGTACCCGCGTGGTCGGGGTCCGGGTCGAACAGCCCCTCCAGGTCCCAGCCGCGGTCTTCGGGGAAGGACGACATCGCGTCCCGGCCCTCGGACACCAAGCGCCACAAGTCCTCCGGCCCCGTCACGCCGCCCGGGAACCGGCACGCCATGCCGACGATCGCGATCGGCTCGTCAGCGTGGCGCGAGCCCTGCTGACGCAGGGTGTGCAACTCGGTGGTGACGCGCTTGAGGTACTTGAGGAGTTTTTCGTCCGTGGCCATTCTTTAGTCCTTACGAAGGTTTGATGGAACCGCAAAGCATTGAACTGGTTTCAGATGAGCCCGAATTCACCGTCGATGAAGTCGAAGATTTCATCGGCGGACGCGGATTCCAGTTGCTCCGCCACCGTGGAGGCGTCCGTCGCCTCGAGCACTCCGTTGCACCTAGCCACCAAACCCTGAAGGCGAAGGGCGATACTAGATTTCTGGTCGAGGGGCAGACCAGTGATCAGCGCCTCGACGTCCTCGATCTTCGCGGTCACGCGGGAAAGCACATCGTCGCTGGTCCCGAGCTCGTCGCGGAGGTAGCGGGCGATGGTCAGCGGGGTCGGGTAGTCGAAGACCAGCGTGGCCGGAAGCTTCAGACCGGTCGCCTCCCGCAGCCGGTTGCGCAGTTCCACCGAGGTGAGCGAGTCGAACCCGGCGTCCTTGAACGCCATGTCCGCCCGGACGCTTTCCGCCCCGGCGTGCCCGAGCACGACCGCGACCTGAGCACGCACCAGATCGAGAAGCAGTTTTTCCTGTTCTGCCGCACCGAGCCCGGCCAGGCGGTCGGCCAGCCCGCCGTCCGCGGCGGACGCCGCGCGGGCAACCTGCCGGCCCGCCCGTACCAGGCCCCTCATCAGGTGCGGGACTCCCGCACCGGCCGCGGCCTGGGTGCGCAGCGTCCGCAGGTCCAGGTTGACCGGCACCAGCAGCGTCTGCCCGGATTCGGCGGCGGCGTCGAACAGTTCCATGCCCTCCGCCGCCGTCATCGCCAGCACGCCACCGCGGCTCGCACGCGCCTGGTCGGCTCCGCCCAGGTGGGCGGTCATGCCGGTGGCCTGCTCCCACAGACCCCAGGCCAGCGACTGGCCGGGCAGGCCGGCCGCCCGGCGGACGGCCATCAGACCGTCGAGGAAGGCGTTCGCGGCGCCGTAGTTGCCCTGGCCGGCGGATCCGAACACGCCCGAGGCGGACGAGAACACGACGAACGCGTCGAGGTCGAGGCCGCGGGTCAGCTCGTCGAGGTGCCGTACCGCGTCCACCTTCGGAGCGAACACCTTCGCCAGCCGCTCCGGGGTCTGGGCCGCGATCACGCCGTCGTCCAGCACACCGGCGGTGTGCACGACACCGGTCAGGGGGTGCTCGGCCGGGACCGACGCCAGCAGGGCCTCGACCTGGCCGCGGTCGGACACGTCACAGGCCAC
>NZ_JBIXJQ010000007.1:395754-551675 GCF_052871255.1 Streptomyces sp. LARHCF249 | reverse complement strand
CAGCAGCCTCAGCAGCCTCAGCAGCAGTACCAGCAGCCGCAGGCGCTGCCCCCGGCGCAGAACTCCGGCGAGGCCCGCAGCCCGATCTTCGACACCCTGGAGTCGAACTGGTTCCGCGAGGAAGGGCAGCAGCCCGCCGCGCAGGCACCGTCCGCAGCGCTGCCCCAGCAGCCGCAGCAGTCCGGCCCTGCGGCCCCTGCTCCGCAGCTGCCGCAGCGCGGACAGGCACCGGCCGAGTCCGCCACCGCGGCCACCGGCGCCACGCCGACGGTCAGCTGGCGGTCCTCGCCGAACGACGAGCTGATGCGGCAGGCCGAGCGCGTGCGCCAGCCCGCCGCCGGCGGCATCACCACCTCGGGGCTGCCCCGCCGGGTCCCGCGGGCGAACCTCGTGGCCGGCACGGCGCAGCAGCAGGCCGAGGCGCAGGCCGGTCCGCAGGTCTCGCGGGCACCGGACGACGTCCGTGGCCGTCTGACCAATCTCAGGCGCGGTATCCAGCAGGGCCGTCAGGCCGGCAACAGCGGTCCGGCAACCGGCAGTTACCACATCGACCCCACTTACCAGCAGGAGCGATAGTTGAGTTCGATGAGCCAGGCGGCACAGAACCTGAACTGGTTGATCACCAACTTCGTGGACAACACCCCTGGGGTGTCCCACACCGTGGTGGTCTCCGCCGACGGACTCCTTCTGGCGATGTCCGAAGGATTCCCCCGCGACCGCGCCGATCAGCTGGCGGCCGTGGCCTCCGGACTGACCTCGCTGACCGCCGGAGCCTCCCGCATCTTCGAGGGCGGCGCCGTCAACCAGACCGTGGTCGAGATGGACCGGGGATTCCTCTTCCTCATGTCCGTCTCGGACGGTTCGTCCCTGGCCGTACTGGCGCACCCCGAGTGCGACATCGGCCTCGTCGGCTACGAGATGGCCCTCCTCGTGGACCGCGCCGGCAGTGTCCTCACCCCGGACCTGCGCGCGGAACTGCAGGGAAGCCTGCTCACCTGACTCCCCCTCCCCCGGTCGGACGGTACTAACGGCCGGGGGACCGGGCACCCGCCCCGGAACCCAGTACCACCGCAGGCCGTCATACCGTCCCCCCACCGGCCGCCCCGTCAGACGGCACGCTGACCACTGCTGTCCAGCCCGGAGGATCAATGACCCCGCCCCCCGCCTATCCCGATGCGTACGGAGATTCGTACTCGGATGGCGACCAGCCGCTGGTGCGTCCGTACGCGATGACCGGCGGCCGGACCCGGCCCCGCTACCAGCTCGCGATCGAAGCCCTGGTCAGCACCACGGCCGATCCGATGCACCTGTCCGGCCTGCTCCCGGAGCACCAGCGCATCTGCACGCTGTGCCGCGAGGTCAAGTCGGTCGCGGAGGTCTCCGCACTGCTGTCGATGCCGCTCGGTGTCGCCCGGATCCTCGTCGCCGACCTGGCGGAGGCCGGAATGGTGGCCATCCACCAGCCGGGCAATGGAGAGGCCGGCGGCACGCCGGACGTCACGCTGCTCGAAAGGGTGCTCAGTGGACTTCGCAAGCTCTAACGGCGGAGCGGCTCCTCGCTCCACCACCTCCGCGAAGATCGTGGTGGCAGGCGGTTTCGGCGTGGGCAAGACCACGTTCGTCGGAGCCGTTTCCGAGATCAACCCGCTGCGCACCGAAGCCGTCATGACCTCCGCCTCGGCGGGCATCGACGACCTCACCCACACCGGTGACAAGACGACGACGACCGTCGCGATGGACTTCGGCCGCATCACCCTGGACCAGGACCTGATCCTGTACCTCTTCGGTACGCCGGGCCAGGACCGCTTCTGGTTCATGTGGGACGACCTCGTCCGCGGAGCCATCGGGGCGATCGTCCTGGTCGACACGCGCCGCCTCGCCGACTGCTTCCCCGCCGTCGACTACTTCGAGAACAGCGGCCTGCCGTTCGTCGTCGCGCTCAACGGCTTCGAGGGGTACCAGCCGTACACCCCGGAGGAAGTCCGCGAGGCGCTGCAGATCGGTCCGGACGCCCCCATCATCACCACCGACGCCCGCCACCGCGCGGACGCCAAGAGCGCACTCATCACGCTCGTCGAGCACGCCCTCATGGCCCGACTCAAGTAACACGACTTCGGTCTCGCGGCTCAAGTGGCACCACGCAAGCAACACGGGTTCTTCACAACGAGGAGAAGGGCGGGCTGTGTCATACGACACGGCCCGCCCTTCTCGTTCATAACGTTTCGACAGACAATTGCCGCCAGTTGGCCACGGCGCGCATTCGGCTGGTGCCGCTACGCGCACAACTGCCCCTATTTTTGCCGCAGGAAGCTCTTTATGTCCGTTTTATGCGGGGCATAAGGTTCTGGGAATGGCCGGTTTCAACTGTTTGGAACAGGACCGTTAACCGTGCTGGAATTCAACGAACTAGCTAGTAGCACCGCCGAGAGGTTGTTGGTCGAGTGAGGCGAAGCATCACGAGCCCCGCGGATGAACCCGCGCGTGGCAACTTCACCCCGCCGCCGCGAGCGGCCGCGTCGCCCGTCGACGTGCCCGTGGAACCACCGGTGAGCGGTGGGAGCACCAGCAGGTTCTCGCCCCGCAACTGGCGCGTGCCGACCCGTCTGAACGCGATCCTGCTCGTGCCGGCCCTCGTCGGCCTGGTCATGGGCGGCTTCCAGGTGAAGGGCTCCGTCGACACCTGGAACGAGGCCAAGGACGCCGAGAAGATAGCCAGGGTCGTCCAGGCCTCTTCGGAATACAGCCAGGCCCTGCTCAACGAGCGCGACCTCACGGCCGAGCCGCTGCTGAGCGGCAACCCGAACAGCGAGATCGTCACCAAGGCCCGCAACGCGACCGACGCGGCCAAGGTGAAGTTCGACCAGTCCGTCCAGGACATGCCGAAGAACCTGGGCATGGAGCGACGGCTGGACCTCTTCCGCGGGGCGGAGCCCGAGCTCAAGAAGGTCCGCGAGACGGCGTACGCCGTCGGGGCCGAGACCCCGAAGAAGAACCTCCCCAGCGCGGCGGGCCCGATCCCGACCGAAGAGGGCTACGTGCTGGTCCAGCACTACCTCATGCAGTTCGCCAACGAGCTCGGCCTCGGCACCGGCAACGTGACCTCGTACGGCCGCATGGTCTACGCGATCCAGCTGGCCAAGGCGGCGAACTCGCTGCAGCGCTCCGTCGGCACCCACCTGCTGGTCCGTCCGAGCACGAACGAGGACATCCGCAAGAGCCAGCTCGTCGCCTTCTCCTCGTACGCCTACCTCGAAGAAATCGCCATCGGCGAGTACGTCGCGGCGGGTACCGAGGAGGACGTGAACAACCTCAAGCAGGTCATGCAGAGGAAGTCCGACGAGGGCGCCGCCAAGCTCGCCGAGGCCAAGGCCAAGGCCGAGCAGGCCGGCATCCGCTTCGTGCCCCCGCCCGTGGCCGGAGCCAACAAGTCGCCGCTCACCGGCATGACCGAGGCGATAGCCAGCGGCGAGAACAAGACCAAGCTGGCGGCCGGCGGCACCACGCCGATGGCCTGGCAGGCCGCCGCCACCGCGAAGTTCGACGGCTACGACGAGATCGAGAAGGACCTCCTCGACAAGGCCGTCAACGACGCCGTCGCGGTTTCCGACGAGGCCCGTACCGACGCCATCGTCAACGGCGCCATCGTGGTCGTGGCCCTGCTCGCCGCCTTCATCATGGCCGGTCTCATGGCCCGCCAGATGGGCCGCGCGATGCGCCGCCTGCGCACGGCCGCCTTCGACATCGCCGAGCAGCGCCTGCCGATGCTCGTCGACCAGCTCTCGCGCACCGACCCGGGCAAGGTGGACACCCGTGTCCACCCGATCCCGATCGACTCCCAGGACGAGATCGGCGAGGTCGCCCGGGCCTTCGACCAGGTCCACCGGGAAGCGGTCCGGCTCGCGGCCGAGCAGGCGCTCCTGCGAGGGAACGTCAACGCGATCTTCACCAACCTCTCCATGCGCAACCAGTCGCTGATCGAGGGCCAGCTGACCCTCATCACCGACCTGGAGAACAACGAGGCGGACCCGGACCAGCTGGAGAACCTCTTCCGCCTGGACCACCTGGCCACCCGTATGCGCCGCAACGGCGAGAACCTCCTCATCCTCGCGGGTGAGAACCCGGGCCGCCGCTGGGACCAGCCGGTCCCCCTCGTCGACGTGCTGCGCGCCGCCTCCTCCGAGGTGGAGCAGTACGAGCGCATCGAGCTCTCCGGCGTCTCCGACGCCGAGATCCACGGCCAGGCCGTGACCGACCTCGTGCACCTGCTCGCCGAGCTGCTGGAGAACGCCACCACGTTCTCCTCCCCGCAGACCAAGGTCCGCGTCAACGCCACGCGTCTGCCCGACGGCCGCGTGATGGTCGAGATCCACGACAAGGGCATCGGCCTGACCGCCGAGGACTTCGCGGACATCAACCACAAGCTGGCCAACCCGCCGACCGTGGACGCCGCGATCTCGCAGCGCATGGGTCTGTTCGTGGTCGGCCGGCTGGCGGACCGCCACAGCATCCGCGTCCAGCTGCGCCCCTCGGGCGAGGCGGCCGGCACGACGTCGCTGATCATGCTCCCCGACGCCATCACCCACGGTGGCGGTGGCGAGGGCATCCCGGACGACGACTTCACGGTCTCCCAGATGATCCCGCAGCAGCAGGCCCAGCAGGCCGCTCCGCTGCGCACGGCCGCCGAGCTCGGGTTCGACGACTCCCGCTACGACCAGCAGGGCGGCGACGTCCGCGATCTGGACCCGGTCGGGCGGTCCCTCGTACGCGAGGAGCGGCGTGCCGCGCTGGAGGCCCAGGTCGGCTACCCGCAGGGCCAGGACCAGCAGTACGACCAGGCCCCGCAGGGTTATCCGGAACCTCAGCCTGAACACGGCTACCAGCCGTACCAGGGTTACGAGCAGCAGTCCGAGCAGGGCTACGACGGCTCGTACGAGGCACCGCAGGCGCAGCAGGCCCAGCAGGAGTACGAGGACTACCCGCAGCAGGGGTACGGCTATCCGGAAGCCGGGTACGAGAACCGGCAGGCGGCCGCCCCGGACTACGACGGGGGCTACGACTCCCGGTCGCAGCAGGCCGAGTGGCCCGAGCAGAACACGTATCCGGCTGCCTACCAGCAGGATTACGGGACCGAATCGGAATCCCCCGCCGTCCCCGAACGGGCCCCGGAGCGCGTAGGCTTCGACCGTCCGGGCGCCGCTGCCGACACCGGTCACAAGATGACCGGAGCGGGCCTGCCGCGACGCGGCAGCCAGCAGCAGTGGCAGCCGGCACAGCAGGAAGCGGAGTCCACCGGATCCCTCTTCGAGCAGCGGCCGCAGCGTCAGCAGCAGCCCGCGGCCCCGGAGCAGGTGAAGGAAGGCAGCACCGCCTGGCGCTCGGGCAACGACGAGCGCTGGGAGCAGGCCGCCAAACTCCGCGAGCCGAAGGCGGGCGGGGTCACCCCGTCCGGTCTCCCTCGGCGGGTGCCCAAGGCCAACCTGGTCGAGGGCGCGGCGGAGACGACCCCGCAGGGCGGCCCCCAGGTCTCCCGCGCTCCGGAGGACGTCCGCGGCAGGTTGAGCAACCTGCGGCGCGGTGTCCAGCAGGGACGCAGCGCGGGTTCTGAGCAGTCAAGTAACAGCTATGACCAGGAGCGTTAGTGTGAGCCCGATGAGCCAGGCGGCACAGAACCTGAACTGGTTGATCACCAACTTCGTGGACAACACCCCTGGGGTGTCCCACACCGTGGTGGTCTCCGCCGACGGACTCCTTCTGGCGATGTCCGACGGGTTTCCGCGCGACCGCGCCGATCAGCTGGCGGCCGTGGCCTCCGGACTGACCTCGCTGACCGCCGGAGCCTCCCGCATCTTCGAGGGCGGCGCCGTCAACCAGACCGTGGTCGAGATGGACCGGGGATTCCTCTTCCTCATGTCCGTCTCCGACGGATCCTCGCTCGCGGTGCTCGCGCACCCCGAGTGCGACATCGGCCTCGTCGGCTACGAGATGGCCCTTCTGGTGGATCGCGCGGGCAGTGTCCTCACCCCGGACCTGCGCGCCGAGCTGCAGGGAAGTCTTCTCAACTAGCAGACAGGCAGTGCGTTTCGCGCCATCGCACCATAGGGTGCGGTGGCGCGGTTCCACAGGGAGTACTGCGTTCTTGGAGTCGGAGGAGGAAACGTGACAACACCCGGAGGTCATCCTTATGGCGGCGCTCAGCAGCCGCAGGGTGGGCAGCACGACCAGAACCGCTTCAACTTTCCCTCTGCTCCCAGCCGGCCCGTGCCGGAGCACAACCCGTACCAGCAGCAGCCGTACGGCCAGCCCCAGCAGCCCCAGATGCCTCAGCAGCAGCCTCCGCGCGCCGCGCGGCAGCCGGCTCCGAAGGCCCACAACCCGCTGGTGCGCCCGTACGCGATGACCGGCGGCCGTACGCGGCCGCGCTACCAGCTCGCCATCGAGGCGCTGGTCAGTACCACGGCCGACCCCGCGCGGCTGCAAGGGCAGTTGCCCGAGCACCAGCGCATCTGCCGTCTGTGCCAGGAGATCAAATCCGTCGCGGAGATCTCGGCACTTCTCTCCATTCCTCTTGGTGTCGCCCGGATCCTCGTCGCCGACCTGGCGGAGGCGGGCCTTGTCGCCATTCACCAGCCCGGCGGCGACGAGTCTGCCGGCGGCCAGCCAGATGTGACACTGCTCGAAAGGGTGCTCAGTGGACTTCGCAAGCTCTAACGGCGGAGCGGCTCCCGCCCGCTCCACCACCTCCGCGAAGATCGTGGTGGCGGGCGGCTTCGGCGTGGGCAAGACCACGTTCGTGGGCGCGGTCTCCGAGATCAACCCGCTGCGCACCGAAGCCGTCATGACCAGTGCCTCCGCCGGCATCGACGACCTCACCCACACCGGTGACAAGACGACCACCACGGTCGCGATGGACTTCGGCCGCATCACTCTGGACCAGGACCTGATCCTGTACCTCTTCGGTACGCCGGGCCAGGACCGCTTCTGGTTCATGTGGGACGACCTCGTCCGCGGAGCCATCGGCGCCGTCGTGCTGGTGGACACGCGCCGCCTCGCCGACTGCTTCCCCGCCGTCGACTACTTCGAGAACAGCGGCCTGCCGTTCGTCATCGCCCTCAACGGCTTCGACGGACACCAGCCGTACACCCCGGAGGAAGTCCGCGAGGCCCTGCAGATCGGTCCGGACGCCCCCATCATCACCACCGACGCCCGCCACCGCGCGGACGCCAAGAGCGCGCTGATCACTCTGGTCGAGCACGCCCTGATGGCCCGCCTGCGGTAGCGGCCCGCCCCGCCCGTACCCCGAAGGCCCCCGTGTCCCTGAACACGGGGGCCTTCGCCGTGGATTGCGTACGCGGGTACGCGGGTACGCAGAAGGCCCCGCACCTCCCGGGGAGGGTGCGGGGCCTTCTCGGCTTCGGGTCTCAGCCCTGCCAGCTGTGCGGGGCGCGGAAGCCCGGGGTGCGCTCCAGGCGGCGCCAGCCGGCCTGGGAGCGGGGGCTGGGGACCGTCTCGGGGGTGGCGGCGGCGCGGGCGAGCAGGATCGCGGTGATCGCGGCCAGCTCCTCGGGCTCGGCGTTGCCCTTTTCGACGCGCAGCAGGGTGTCGGTGCTCATCGGTGGCTTGTCTCCTCTTACTGCGGCGGGTTGCCGTGCTTGCGGGACGGCAGGTCGGCGTGCTTGTTGCGGAGCATCGCGAGGGCGGCCACGAGGGTCTCGCGGGTCTCGGCGGGGTCGATGACGTCGTCGACGAGGCCGCGCTCGGCCGCGTAGTACGGGTGCATCAGCTCGGCCTTGTACTCCTTGACCATGCGGACGCGCATGGCCTCGGGGTCCTCGGCGTCCGCGATCTGCTTGCGGAAGATGACGTTGGCGGCACCTTCGGCGCCCATCACGGCGATCTCGTTGGTGGGCCAGGCGTAGGTGATGTCGGCGCCGATGGACTGGGAGTCCATGACGATGTACGCGCCGCCGTAGGCCTTGCGCAGGATCAGCGAGATCCGCGGGACGGTGGCGTTGCAGTACGCGTACAGCAGCTTGGCGCCGTGGCGGATGATGCCGCCGTGCTCCTGGTCGACGCCCGGCAGGAAGCCGGGGACGTCCAGCAGCGTGATGATCGGGATGTTGAAGGCGTCGCACATCTGGACGAAACGCGCGGCCTTCTCGGAGGCCTCGATGTCGAGGACGCCGGCGAGGTGGCCGGGCTGGTTGGCGACGATGCCGACGACCTGTCCGTCCATCCGGGCCAGGGCGCAGATGATGTTGCGGGCCCAGCGCTCGTGGATCTCCAGGACGTCGCCCTCGTCGACGAGCTCCTCGATGACCTTGAGCATGTCGTACGGGCGGTTGCCGTCGGCGGGCACCAGGTCGAGGAGGACCTCTGAGCGGCGGTCCGCCGGGTCGCTCGTCTCGTGGACGGGCGGGTTCTCGCGGTTGTTGGAGGGCAGCATCGAGATCAGGTAGCGGACCTCGGAAATGCAGGTCTCCTCGTCGTCGTACGCGAAGTGCGCGACGCCCGAGGTCTCGGCGTGCACGTCGGCGCCGCCGAGGCCGTTCTGGGTGATCTCCTCGCCGGTCACCGCGCGGACCACGTCCGGGCCGGTGATGAACATCTGCGAGGTCTCCCGGACCATGAACACGAAGTCCGTGAGGGCCGGGGAGTAGGCGGCGCCACCGGCACAGGGGCCCAGCATGACCGAGATCTGCGGGATGACGCCCGAGGCCTTGGTGTTGCGCTGGAAGATGCCGCCGTAGCCGGCGAGGGCGGAGACGCCCTCCTGGATGCGGGCGCCGGCGCCGTCGTTCAGGGAGACCAGCGGGGCGCCGGCCGCGATGGCCATGTCCATGATCTTGTGGATCTTCGTGGCGTGGGCCTCGCCCAGGGCGCCGCCGAAGATGCGGAAGTCGTGGGCGTAGACGAAGACCGTGCGGCCCTCGACCGTGCCCCAGCCGGTGATGACACCGTCGGTGTAGGGCTTCTTGCCCTCCAGGCCGAAGCCGGTCGCGCGGTGGCGGCGCAGCTGCTCGACCTCCTTGAAGGAACCTTCGTCGAGGAGCAGCGCGATGCGCTCGCGGGCGGTCAGCTTGCCCTTGGCGTGCTGGGTCTCGGTCGCGCGGTCACTGGGGCCGCGCCGTGCCTGCTCGCGCAGGGAGTGCAGCTCGGCCACGCGCCCACGGGCGTCCGTCGGCTCGCTCGGGGTCTGGTCCACAACGGTCATGTACCGACCTTACGAAGATCGCGAGGAAAAACCTCCGTTCATTCCGCACAGTCTCGGGAGTCTTCCGCTGTCCGGCCCGCACAGTACAGCCGGAGGAACCAAGGACTCCGCCAGAGGAGACCTTCGTCCTTTGTGGCTCCCCGACAAAAACGCCTGACACTCCGCCTAGATGTTGAAATTTGAACGGAATAGGTCTAGCGTCGTTCCCGTTGAAGTCGTTGAAGATTCAACAGAATCTCGAAGAGCTACCGAGGAGCACACCATGGGACTGTTCAGCCGCCGCAGCCAGGACACCGCCGCCACCGCCACCGCCGCTCTCGCGGTGGACCCGGCCCTTGCCGCCCTCACCGGCGACTACGCCATCGACGCCGCCCACAGCAGCGTCGGCTTCACCGTCCGCCACGCCATGGTCACCAACGTCCGCGGCAGCTTCGACACGTTCGAGGGCAGCCTGCACCTGGACGGAAGCGACCCGGCCCGCTCCACCGCGTCCATCGACGTGACGATCGGCTCGGTCAACACCGGCATCGCCGACCGCGACGCCCACCTGCTGGGCAGCGACTTCTTCGACGCCGAGCTCTTCCCGCTGATGACCTTCCGCTCCACCCGGGCGGCGCAGCTCGGCGGCGACGCGTACCGCATCACCGGCGAGCTGACGATCAAGGACGTCACGCGGCCGCTCTCCATCGACCTGGAGTTCACCGGATCCGCCACGGACGTCTACGGCAACGAGCGCGTCGGCTTCGAGGGCTCCGCCGAGATCCTGCGCTCCGACTGGGGCCTGACCTGGAACGCCGCGCTGGAGGCCGGCGGTGTGATGGTCAGCGACAAGGTGAAGCTGGGCTTCGACATCTCGGCCATCAAGCAGGCCTGACCTGCGACCGGCGCACCAGCGGATGCTCCGGGGGCGGCTACCAGCCGCCCCCGCCGTCGAATCCGCCACCGCCGCCGAAGTCCCCGCCGCCGAAGTCGGACGGGTTGAAGTCGGCCCCGGAGACGTCCCCGCCCTCGTAACCGCCGCCCATGCCGCCGCCGAAGTCGGAGGCGTAGGCCGGGCTGGACATCATCGAGCCCAGCATCGTGCCCATGAGCAGGCCGGGCAGCATGCCGCCGCCGAAGTAGCCGCCGGCCCAGGGGCCGTAGGCCGGGCCCGCGTCGTAGTAGGGGCGCGGGCCGCGCTCCGTGTCGACCGTGCGGACCGCCGGGTCCAGGCCGTCGCGCAGCCGTACGGCGTCCGCCGCGCAGACCGGCACGGTACGGACGGCCCCGCCGGCCGGAGCCCAGGAGGCGTCCTCGGTACTGGGACCGTGCCTCGGGTCGAAGAAGCAGGGCGAGCGGCGCTCGGGCAGCGGCCTGCCCTGACGGCGCGCGTCGAGGGTGGCCAGCGCGAAGCGGCCGTCCTCCAGGGCCTGGGTGACGCCCGTGACCTCTTCCGGGTACCGCACGGAGGCCATGATCCCCTTGGCCTTCTCGTACGAGTCGAGGCCCTGCTCGTAGTCCCTGCGCATGGCGTCGTCCGCACCGGGCTCGGCGGGGTGGAAGTCGAGGCGCTCGAGTTCCTCGCCGAAGGCCGTGATGTCCTCGTCCACGACCACGCTCAGGCGCTCGATGGCCTCGCGCCGGGCCTCTTCCTTCTTCTTGCGGTTGCGGCGGACCAGCGCGTACGCGCCGCCGCCGCCGACCGCGGCCACCGCGCCGAGGGTGATCAGGCCGGCGACCGGGGCCCCGCTGTCCTCGCCGACGCTGCCCCAGGAGGCCGGGGCGCCGCCCTGGACCTGGGTCAGGGCCTGGTCCACGAAGTTGTTGAGCTGGGTGCCGGCGTCCACCGGGGTGCCGGTCTTCACGGCCTCGGTCAGGTTGCGCACGGCGTTGGCCGGCATGACCGCGCGGTCCGCGCCCGCATTGAAGCCGTCGCCGAGCCGGACCGCGTAGAGCCCGGTGATCCCGGTCTCGGCGCGGACGGCGCCGAGCACCTTGTCCTGCGGGAACTCGCCGGTGGCGGGCAGCACGGCGACGAACACCGGCTTCCCGGCGTCCTTGATCTTCTGCGCGAGCGCGTCGGCCTCGGCCTCGGACAGTTGCGCCCCGGCCCGGGGATCGACGTAGACGGGCCCCTTCTTGAGGGCCTCCGCCACGGCGTCCACCCCGGTGGCCGCCGAAGCCTGCGGCGCGGCCGCGAGCACGGCTCCCGACAGGCCCAGCAGCAGACCGGCGAACAGCGATCCCACGCGTACGGATATCAGCCTGGTCCTCATACCCACGACGCTACCCGAACCGGTCATTTCCTGTGTGAGCAGGACATAAGCCCGTCCGGACGTCCAGCGCGCGCCGCGCGCCGGTCGCGGACCCGTGACCCGTGCCGACCGGCGGCGGGACTACTCCGCCGGCTCCACGCCCGCGTGGAGGAGGCCGTACGTGAAGGCGTCCTCCAGGGCCTGCCAGGAGGCCGCGATCACGTTCGGGGCCACGCCGACCGTGGACCACTCGCGGACGCCGTCCGTCGTGGCGATCAGCACGCGGGTCGTGGACTCCGTGCCGTGCGTGCCCTCCAGGATGCGGACCTTGTAGTCGACCAGCTCGAACTTGGCCAGCTGGGGGTAGAAGCGTTCGAGGGCGACGCGCAGGGCGCGGTCCAGGGCGTTGACGGGGCCGTTGCCCTCCGCCGTCGCGACGATCCGCTCGCCCTTGGCCCACAGCTTGACCGTGGCCTCGTTGGCGTGGGTCCCGTCCGGGCGGTCCTCGACGATGGCCCGCCAGGACTCGATCCGGAAGTACTTGCGGGCCCGGCCCTCGGCCTCGGCGCGCAGCAGCAGCTCGAAGGAGGCGTCGGCGGCCTCGTACGTGTAGCCCTTGAGCTCCCGCTCCTTGACCCGCTCCACGACCCGGGAGATCAGCGCCCGGTCCCCGCCGAGGTCGACGCCGAGTTCCTTGCCCTTGAGCTCGATCGAGGCGCGGCCGGCCATGTCGGAGACCAGCATCCGCATGGTGTTGCCGACCCGCTCGGGGTCGATGTGCTGGTAGAGGTCCGGGTCGACCTTGATGGCCGACGCGTGCAGGCCCGCCTTGTGCGCGAAGGCGGAGACGCCCACGTACGGCTGATGCGTGGACGGCGTGAGGTTGACGACCTCGGCGATGGCGTGCGAGATCCGGGTCATCTCGGCGAGGGCGCCCTCGGGGAGCACCGTGCGGCCGTACTTGATCTCCAGGGCGGCCACGACGGGGAACAGGTTCGCGTTCCCGACGCGCTCGCCGTAGCCGTTGGCCGTGCACTGCACGTGGGTGGCGCCCGCGTCCACGGCGGCGAGGGTGTTGGCGACGGCGCAGCCGGTGTCGTCCTGGGCGTGGATGCCCAGGCGGGCGCCGGTGTCGGCGAGGACGGTCGAGACGGTCGCGCTGATCTGGGCGGGCAGCATCCCGCCGTTGGTGTCGCACAGGATGACGACATCGGCGCCGGCCTCGTGGGCGGTGCGTACGACGGACTTCGCGTACTCGGCGTTGGCCCGGTAGCCGTCGAAGAAGTGCTCGCAGTCGACGAAGACGCGGCGGCCCTGGGCCACCAGGTGGGAGACCGTGTCCCGGACCATCTCGAGGTTCTCGTCCAGGGTGGTGCGCAGGGCGAGTTCGACGTGGCGGTCATGGGACTTGGCGACGAGCGTGATCACCGGGGCGCCGGACTCCAGCAGGGCCCGCACCTGCGGGTCCGTGGCGGCCGCCCCGCCCGCCCGCCGGGTTGCGCCGAAGGCGACGAGCTGGGCGTTCTTGAAGTCGATCTCGGCGCGGGCGCGGGCGAAGAACTCGGTGTCGCGGGGGTTGGCGCCGGGCCAGCCGCCCTCGATGAAGCCCACTCCGAAGTCGTCCAGGTGCCGGGCGATCGTGAGCTTGTCGGCGACCGTGAGGTTGATGCCTTCGCGCTGGGCGCCGTCGCGCAGCGTGGTGTCGAAGACATGGAAGCTGTCGTCGAGGACCGCTGCTGCCGCCTCTGGTGTCGTCGTCATGCTGATCTGACTCCTGTCGGATGAGTGGTTCCGGATGCCTGCCGAAGGGGCAGGCCGCCGTCACTGCCCCCATCATCGCGCGCGGTCCGGCCCCGGCAGGGTGGGCCGGGAAACGAAAAGACCCCTCGCGGGTAGCGAGAGGTCTGCGCGCGGGTCCGAGGCACGGTGGCCGCTTCCGCGAAGTTCTTCCGCGGTTCAGCGGCCACTGGGGACCGGCGCGCTGCTGGCGATAATCATGAGCTGAGCAGGCACGCTCGCAGTGTGCCACAACGCTCGCCGTGGATGGACAGCAATCTCACCATGCGGTCAGCGGCACGCCGGCCGGGACTACGGCCCGGGGGTGAGGGACTCCGTGAGGAACTCTCGGACGTGGTCCAGGATCTCCGCGCGGTCCACCGTCGGCAGTCCGACCGCCAGCTGGATGCTGAATCCGTCCAGCAGGGCCCGGATGCGGGCCGCCACCCGGTCGGGGTCCACCGGGCGGAACTCGCCGCGCGAGATGCCCTCCGCGAGCAGCGCCACCAGGTCGCGGTGCCAGGCGCCCTCGATGGCGGCCTGGCGGTCGCGTTCCTGGGGGCCGGCGTTCTGGGAGCGGTTCCAGACCTCCAGCCACAGCGTCCAGTGCGGGTCGCGGGCCTGCGTGGGCACGTAGAGGTCGACGTACGCCCGCAGCCGCTCGGCCACCGGGCCGCGCCGGGCGAGCAGTGCCCGGCGCGCGGTGCCCAGTTCCGCCTCGCTCCACTCCAGGGTCTGCAGCAGGAGCTCGTCCTTGCTGCGGAAGTAGTAGAGGAGGTGGCCGCTGCTCATGCCGACCTCGCGGCCGAGGCCGGCCATGGTCAGGCCTTCCAGTCCGCGTTCGGCGATCGTGGCCATGGCGGCGACGAGTACGTCCTCGCGCGGGGGCGCGTTCTTGCGCGCCGCCCGTACCGGTACTCCACCCGCCGCCATGGCCCACTCCTTGTCGATCCGATGCCGGTCCCGGTCGTCAGACCTTCGGCTGCTGCTGGGTGATGCAGTGGATTCCGCCACCCCCGGCGAAAATCGTACGTGCGTCAACGAGGGTCACGGTCCGCTCGGGGAACAGTCCGCGGAAGATCTCGGCGGCCTCCTCGTCGCGCGGGTCGTCGAAGGAGCACAGCACGACGCCGCCGTTGCACAGGTAGTGGTTGATGTAGGAGTAGTCCACCCACTCCCCGTCCTCCTCCAGCACGGTCGGCGCCGGGATCTCCACGACCTGGAGCTGCCGGCCCTGCGCGTCGGTGGACGCCCGCAGGATGGCGGCGATGGTCTTGCAGCGCTCGTGGTCCGGGTGGGCCGGGTCGGGCTGGGTGTGCACCATGACCACGCCGGGGCGGGCGAAGGCGGCGACGATGTCCACGTGGCCCTGGGTGCCGTAGGTGCCGTAGTCGCCGGCCAGGCCGTACGGGAGCCAGATCGCCTTGGTGGTGCCGAGGTGGGCGTGGACCTCGGCCTCGACCTGCTGGCGGGACCAGCCGGGGTTGCGGCCCTCGCCGAGCTGCACGGTGTCGGTGAGGAGCACGGTGCCCTCGCCGTCGACGTGGACGGCGCCGCCCTCGTTGACGAGCGGGGTGCTGTACGTGCGGGTGCCGACCACGTCCGAGACGTGCCGGGCGATCTTCGAGTCGTGCTCCCAGCGGGCCCACTCCTGGGCGCCCCAGCCGTTGAAGGTCCAGTCGACGGCCGCCAGCTCGCCGGTGTCGTTGGTGACGAAGGTCGGGCCGATGTCGCGCATCCAGGCGTCGTCGAGCTCCTGCTCGACCAGCTCCACGTCGTCGCCGACGATCCTGCGGGCGCTCTCGGCGTCGCCGGGCGAGACGACCAGGGTCACGGGCTCGTACGCACGCACCGCGCGGGCCACGGCGCCCCAGGCCTCGCGGGCCTCGGCGAGCTCCTGTCCGGTGGTGAAGGTGGGGTTGGGGCTGGGCCAGGCCATCCAGGTGCGCTCGTGGGGGGTCCACTCGGCGGGCATCCGGAATCCGTCGTCCGCGGGCTTGGCGGGCTGTGCAGTCATGAGGGGTCCTTACGGGCTTGCAAGCCGTGCTGGCTTAAAGGCTGTGCTGGTTTAAAGGAAGTACAGGCGGTTGAGGGAGACCGACTCGGCGGCTTCGGAGCGCAGCGGTTCCCCGTCGAGGGAGACGAGGCCGCTGCGCGCGTCCACATCGACCGCGCCCACCCGGGAGTTGAGGAGCAGGTCCCCTGGGCCGATGCCGCGGGTGCCGCGGACGGCGACCCGGCGTCGGCGGGTCGGCATCTCGTCGCTGCCCAGGGCGGCCGCGGCGGCCGAGACGAAGGCGACGGAGATGTCGGCGGCGGTGGCCCCGTACGAGCCGAACTGCGGGCCGAGGACCAGCGGTTCGCAGGTGTCGGTGGCCGCGTTGGGGTCGCCGGTGACCCCGTACGCCGGGAAGCCGGACTTGAGGACCAGCTGCGGCTTGGCGCCGAAGAACTGCGGGCGCCACAGCACGATGTCGGCGAGCTTGCCGACCTCGATGGAGCCGATCTCGTGGGCCAGGCCGTGGGCGATGGCGGGGTTGATGGTGAGCTTGGCCATGTAGCGCAGGACGCGGGCGTTGTCGTCGCCCTCGCCGTCGCCGGCCAGGGGGCCCAGCTCGCCCTTCATCTTGGCTGCCATGGCGAAGGTGCGGCGGATGGTCTCGCCCGCGCGGCCCATGCCCTGGGCGTCGGAGGAGGTGATGCCGATCGCGCCCAGGTCGTGCAGGACGTCCTCGGCCCCCATGGTGCCCGCGCGGATCCGGTCGCGGGCCATGGCGGCGTCGCCCGGCAGGTCCGGCTTGAGGTCGTGGACGGAGACGATCATCCCGTAGTGCTCGGCGACCGCGTCCCGGCCGAAGGGCAGGGTGGGGTTGGTGGAGGAGCCGATGACGTTGGGCACGCCCGCCATCTTGAGCACGTTGGGGACGTGTCCGCCGCCGCAGCCCTCGATGTGGAAGGCGTGGATGGTCCGGCCGTCCAGCACCCGCAGGGTGTCCTCGACGGAGAGGCACTCGTTGAGGCCGTCACTGTGCAGGGCGACCTGCACGTCGTACTCCTCGGCCACGCGCAGGGCGGTGTCCAGGGCGCGGGTGTGGGCGCCCATGTCCTCGTGGACCTTGAAGCCGCAGGCGCCGCCCTCGGCCAGGGCCTCGACGAGCGGGGCGGAGTCCGAGGAGGAGCCGCGGGCGAGGAATCCGATGTTGACGGGCCAGGCGTCGAAGGCGTTGAAGGCGTGCTTCAGCGCCCACGGGGAGTTGACGCCGACGCCCCAGACCGGGCCGAACTCCTGGCCGATGACCGTGGTGACGCCCGCGGCGAGCGAGGCCTCCATGATCCGCGGGGAGAGGAGGTGGACGTGGGTGTCGACGGCTCCGGCGGTGGCGATCAGGCCCTCGCCGGACACGATGGACGTGCCCGTGCCGACGACCACGTCGACCCCGTCGAGGGTGTCGGGGTTGCCGGCCCGGCCGATGGCGTGGATGCGGCCCTCGCGGATGCCGATGGAGACCTTGCGGATACCGAGGACGGCGTCGATCACCAGGACGTTGCTGATGACGACGTCGCAGGTGTCGCGGACGGCTGCGGCCTTCAGGTGCAGGCCGTCGCGGGCGGTCTTGCCGAAGCCGGCCAGGAACTCGTCGCCGGGCTTCTGGGCGTCGGACTCGACCCGGACGGTGAGTCCGGAGTCGCCGAGCCGCACCCGGTCCCCGGCCCGGGGGCCGAAGACGGAGGCGTACTCGTGCGGGTCGATGTGCCGGCTGCCCGGCGCGCAGTGGTCGCTGTGGGGGGTCTTCTTGCTCACGCCTGGTCTCCGTCCGCGTGCTCGGTGTGTGCGGGTGCGGGCTGCCCGTGCGCCTCCGCGCCCAGGTATCCGCACGCCGCCGCCCTGGTCAGCGCGAGCGCCTTGGCGCCGGGAGCGTCGAGGGGGCCGTCGACCAGTCCGGCGAAGCCGATCGCGATGCGGTCGCCGCCGATCGGGACGAGCCCGACCTCGCCCTCGCCGTGCGGGTCGAACCGCACGGACGAGCCCGCGGGCACGCACAGCCGCATTCCGTAGGCCGCGGCACGGTCGAAGTCGAGACGGGGATTGGCCTCGAAGAAGTGGAAGTGCGAGGTGACGCTCACCGGTACGGCGGCGGTGTTGCGCACCCGCAGGTGCAGCACCGGCTCGGGCTGGGGGACGCCGGGGCCGGGCACGACCGCCCCGGGGGCGTCGTCGCCGAGCGGCGCCGCGCCCCGGATGGGGGACGAGACCACCGCGAGCCGGGACCCGTCGTCGAAGACGGCCTCCACGTGCACCTCGGTGACCACGTCGGCCACGCCGGGCAGGACGTCGTCCGGGCCCAGCACTCCGCGGGCCTCCTCGATGGCCTCCGCAAGCCGCTTGCCGTCGCGCGCGGCCTCGCAGACCGTGTCCGCGATCAGCGCGGCGGCCTCCGGGACGTTGAGTTTCAGCCCGCGGGCTCGTCGGGCCCTGGCCAGTTCCGCAGCGCTGCGGAGCAGCAGCCGGTCGCGCTCCGTAGGGGTCAGCCGCACGCCGATCCACCACCTCTTGAGTCGATGGGTTAGAGCATCACTCTAACTCTTCGTTTCCCATCCATGAAGCATTGACCTGGGACCAGGCCTTAGGTCACATTGAGTGTCGCTCAAAGAAAAGCGGAACCACCCCCCGCCCTGCCAAGGGAGTCCCCCCATGCCCATCGAACAGCGCGGAGTCGACACCATCCCCGAGGAGGAGCGCACGAGCGGCCCACGTGACCTGATCTCGATCCTGCTCGGCTCCAATCTCTGCCTCGGCGTGATCGTGTTCGGCTGGCTTCCCCCGTCCTTCGGGCTGGGTCTGTGGCCGTCCGTCACCGCCATCGTCGTCGGCACCCTGGTCGGCATCGCCTTCACCGCGCCGCTGGCACTGGTCTCCCTGCGGACCGCCACCAACCTCTCCACCTCCAGCGGAGCCCAGTTCGGCGTCCGCGGCCGCCTCGTCGGCTCGGTCGTCGGCCTGCTGCTGTCGCTGGGCTACACCGCGCTCACCCTGTGGATCGGCGGCGACGTGATGGTCGGCGTCCTGTCGCGGCTCACCGGGCTGCCGGACAGCGGAGTCTCGCGGGGCGCGATGTACGGCGCACTGGCCGCCTGTACCGTCGTCGCCGCCGTCTTCGGCTACCGGCTGCTGCTGCGCATGAGCAAGGTGCTGTCCATCGGCATGGTGGTCCTGCTCGCCGTCGGCGTCTTCGCCTACGCCCCGGACTTCACCACCGCCGCGCCTCCGGACACCGCTTACCTGCTCGGCTCCTTCTGGCCGACCTGGCTGCTCGCCGCCGTCGCGGCCGGGCTCAGCGGCCCCGTCGCCTTCATCACCCTGCTCGGCGACTACACGCGCTACATCTCCCCGCGCCGGCACGGCTCGCGCAAGGTCCTGTGGGCCACGGGCGCCGGCCTGCTCGTCGGCCTTCTGGTACCGCAGCTCTTCGGCACCTACACCGCGCTCGCCGCCCGGGCCGGAGCCGACTACGCCGGGCCGCTGGTCGAGGCCGCGCCGTTCTGGTACCTGCTCCCGCTGCTCGCCGCGGCGGCCGCCGGTTCCGTGGGCAACGCCGGGCTGATGCTCTACTCCATGGGCCTGGACCTCGACGCGATCGTCCCCAAGGCCACCCGCACCACGGCCACCGTGATCGCCGCGGTCGTCGCCACCGCCTTCGTCTTCGTCGGCTCCTTCGAGTGGGACGTGCAGGCGGCGATGACCTCCTTCGTGCTGCTGCTGACCGCGATCGGCACCCCGTGGGCCGTGATCACCCTCATCGGCCACGTGCGCTGCAAGGGCCGGTACGACGCCGACGCCCTCCAGGTCTTCAACCGCCGCTCGGTGGGCGGGGTCTACTGGTACCGCGGCGGGTGGAACCCGGCCGCCACCGCCTCCTGGGCCCTCGGCGCGGGAGTCGGGCTGCTCGCCGTGACCACCCCGTTCTACGAGGGCCCGCTGCTCGCCCTGACCGGCGGCGTGGACTGCTCCTTCATCCTCTCCGGACTGGCCGGCGGACTCCTCTACACGGCCCTGACCGCGCGGACCTCCACGGCGCCCGCCCCTGCCGAGGAGCCGGCGGCCGCCTGAGCCGCCGGTAGGCCCGTACGCACGAAGGCCCGCGCCCCCGGAACGGGGAGCGCGGGCCTTCGTACGTACGGCGCGGGGCTCTCGGTCAGCCGAGCGGGTGCATCCAGCCGTGGGTGTCGGCGGCGTGGCCGGTCTGGAGTTCCAGCAGGGCCTTGCGCAGGCGCATGGTGACCGGGCCGGGCTGCCCGTCGGCCTGGGTCCAGTCGGCGCGCTCGGACTTGACCGAGCCGACCGGGGTGATGACGGCGGCGGTGCCGCAGGCGAACACCTCGGTGAGGGTGCCGTTCGCGTTGTCGCGCTGCCAGTCCTCGGTGGTGATCCGGCCCTCCTCGGCGGTGTAGCCGAGGTCGCGGGCGATCGTGAGGAGGGAGTCGCGGGTGATGCCGGGAAGCAGGGAGCCCGTGAGCTCGGGGGTGACGATGCGGTCGCCGTACACGAAGTACAGGTTCATCCCGCCCATCTCCTCGATCCAGCGGTGCTCGACGGCGTCGAGCCAGACCACCTGGTCGCAGCCGTGCGAGGCGGCCTGGGCCTGGGCGACCAGCGAAGCCGCGTAGTTGCCGCCGGTCTTGGCCGCGCCGGTGCCGCCCTTGACGGCGCGCACGTACTCCTCGGAGAGCCAGACGGAGACGGGCTTGACGCCGCCGGGGAAGTACGCGCCGGCGGGCGAGGCGATGACGATGAAGAGGAACTCGTTCGCCGGGCGGACGCCCAGGCCGACCTCGGAGGCGAACATGAACGGCCGCAGGTACAGGGAGGCCTCGCCGGAGTCCGGAACCCAGGCGCGGTCCTGCTGGATGAGGGCGTCGCAGGCCTCGATGAACAGCTCCGTCGGCAGCTCCGGCATGGCCATGCGGCGGGCGGAGGACTGGAAGCGCTCGGCGTTGGCCTGCGGGCGGAAGGTGGCGACGGTGCCGTCGGGCTGGCGGTAGGCCTTGAGGCCCTCGAAGATCGTCTGCGCGTAGTGCAGCGTCATGTTCGCCGGGTCGATCGACAGGGGCGCGTACGGGACCAGCTCGGCATCGTGCCAGCCGCGGCCCTCGGTCCACTTGATCGTCACCATGTGGTCGGTGAAGTGGCGGCCGAAGCCGGGGCTGGCCAGGATCGCCTCGCGCTCCGCGTCGGACAGCGGGTTCGAGGAGGGCTTGAGCTCGATCGTGGGCGTCGTCATGAGTGCTTGTCCTTCACCGGTTGTGTATGGCGGACCGCGCTCACGGCGTACTAGGACGTCCGAGCTTCCCCGCATTCCGCGGCCTCGCGTTCGATTATCGCGCGGACGGTGGCTTCGGAGAAGCGGGGTAGCGGCCCAGGGGAGATGGTGGCACCCGGGGCCGCACAGGAAAAGCCGCCGGGTCCCCTATCTGACCCGACGGCTTCCTGGAGTGGTGCTGCCGGGTCAGCCGGCTACGCGCGCGGCCAGGGCGTCGCCGATCGCGTCGGTGGAGCGGAAGGTGCCGTCCCGCTCCGCGAGATCGGCGGACACCGCGTCCTCGATCCGGACGGCCTGGGCCTCGTAGCCCAGGTGGCGCAGCAGGAGCGCGACCGAGAGGATCGTCGCGGTCGGGTCGGCCTTGCCGGTGCCGGCGATGTCCGGGGCCGAGCCGTGGACGGGCTCGAACATGGACGGGAAGGCGCCGGTCGGGTTGATGTTCCCGGAGGCGGCCAGGCCGATTCCGCCGGTCACGGCGGCGGCCAGGTCGGTGAGGATGTCACCGAAGAGGTTGTCCGTGACGATGACGTCGAAGCGCTCGGGCTGCGTGACGAAGAAGATCGTCGCGGCGTCGACGTGCAGGTAGTCGGTGGTGACCTCGGGGTACTCCTGGCCGACCTTGTCGAAGATGTTCTTCCACATGGTGCCGGCGTACACGAGGACGTTGTTCTTGTGCACCAGCGTCAGCTTCTTGCGGGGGCGGGCGTTGGCCCGCTCGTACGCGTCGCGGACGACGCGCTCGACGCCGTAGGCGGTGTTGACGCTGACCTCGGTGGCCACCTCGGCGGGGGTGCCGGTGCGCAGGCTGCCGCCGTTGCCGGTGTACGGGCCTTCGGTGCCCTCGCGGACCACGATGAAGTCGATGTCGTGATCGCCGGCCAGCGGGGTGGCCCCGGAGGGATTGAGCGCGGTCGGGAACAGCTTCGACGGGCGCAGGTTGATGAAGTGGTCGAAGGCGAAGCGGAGCTTGAGCAGCAGCCCGCGCTCCAGTACGCCGGACGGGACCGACGGGTCGCCGATGGCGCCCAGCAGGATCGCGTCGTGGTGCTTGAGGGCCTCGAGCTCCGCGTCCGGGAGGGTCTCGCCGGTGCGGTGCCAGCGCTGGGCGCCGAGGTCGTACTGCCTGGTCTCCAGCTTCACATCCTGGGGCAGGACCGCGGTAAGGACCTTGAGGCCCTGAGCCACGACTTCCTGGCCGATGCCATCACCGGGGATCACTGCGAGATTGATGCTGGTCGACATGGCGAAACCGTACTCCGTGTATCAGCCCTCAGACATATTGCGTCCAGCATCTGGACCAATGGACGCAACACGTCCGGGGGCTCGTGCGGCCGGACGGGTGTCCGGCCGTGCTCAGTGGCCGGTCGACCCGCCGTTGTCACGGCGGTCGAGGGCCCGCTGGAGCGCTGCGGCGGCATTCCGGCGGTCGGCGTCGGCCGTGGAGGAGCGGCGGACGCGGCGGACTGCGGCGGTGGTGTGGGTCATGTGGATCGACTCCTTGAGATCACGGCGTGGCGAAGCCACGGATGAGGGGTTCCTTCAAGGCGCCGGAAGAGGCGGGGAGCAGTGCGCCGCAGGGGTTGCCTGCCGGGGGCGCGCGCTCTCGACCACCATTCGCCTGATCGGCGAGACGTTCGGCTTCTACAAAGCTAGGGCAGGTCCCGCTGTATGTCTCGGCAATTACTCGGACTTCCTACTATCTGAGACGCCGAACCCCTCGGAAGGCTCCCGTCCGAGGGTCCGGTTCAGCCTTTCTCGGAGCGAAGTTCCCTGATCAGCGCCCGTACGGTGAGGGTGGCGGCGGATTCCGGCGTGGTGACGTATCCCACCTGCCTCACCGGCCTCCGCGGCCCCAGATCGGTGATCTGCACCGCCTCGCCGGCCTCGCGGAGCGACAGCTCGGGCAGGATCGCCATGCCGAGCCCGCGGCCGACCATGGTCAGCACCATGCCGTCGTCCTCGGCCTTGACGGTGGCCCGCGGGATCCAGTCCTGCTCCCGCCACCAGGCCCGCGTGTAGGAACCGCAGTTCTCGTCCCAGTCCAGCAGGGGCAGCGCCTTCGGGTCCGGGTGTCCGGCCGGGTGGACCAGCGCGTACGCCTCCTGCGCGAGCACCCCGGTCAGCAGGCCCGGCGGCATCGCGTCCGACCCGCCCAGGGTGGCGATCCCCAGGTCGGCGCGGCCGGCGGCCACCTCCCCTGCCGTGCCCGCGCCGAGTTCGCGCACCACCCGCACCTCGGGGCGGATCCCCGGGTGCCGGGCCGTGAGCCGCTCCAGGGCGGGCGGCAGCAGGTGCAGGGCCGCGCTGCGGAACGCGGCGATCCGGAGCACGCCCGCGAGGGCGCCGCCGTCCGGCCCGGCGCGGCCCGCGCCGCGCACCTCCGCGCCCATGACCTCGTACAGCCGCAGGATCCTGCGTGCGTGGCCGACGGCCCGCTCGCCCGCCGGGGTGGGCGAGGCCCCGGTCCGCCCGCGCTCGAAGAGCACCGCACCGATCTTGGCCTCGCTGCCGCGCACGGAGTGCGATACGGCCGACTGGGTGAGTCCGAGCGCGGCGGCCGCGGCGGAGAACCCGCCGGACTCGGCGACGGCGACCAGGACCCGCAGTTCCTGCGGGAGGAGCTCGGACACCGGCCCCCACCTCGTTCCATGAGCGTCATTCATGCATGTGCGGCTTCCATGAGCGCAACCCCCTGCCCGGCCGGGAGATTCCTTCCTAGCGTCTGCGTCATGACCACGAACACCGCTTGCGCCGTCCACCAGATCGCCCGCCCCACCGGTTTCCCCACCGCCGCCGATTTCGCGTACGCCGCCTTCCCCGTCCCGGAACCGGGCCCGGGGACCGCCCTGGTGGAGAACCTCCTGCTCTCGGTGGACCCGTACCACCGCGGGCTGATGGACGGCGGTGAAGGCGGCTTCGAGCTGAACGCCCCTCTGGAGGGCCGCTCGGTCGGCCGCGTGATCGCCTCCCGCGACCCGGGGCTGGCCGAGGGCGACCTGGTCTTCCACCGCGAGGGCTGGCGCACGCACGCCCTCGTCACCCTCGGGGCGGCCGGAACCCGCAAGCTGCGCGGCCACGAGGGCATCCCGCTGGAGGCGTACCTGTCCATCCTCGGCGGCACCGGTCTCACCGCGTACGCCGCCCTGACCCGGACCGCGGTGCTGCGGGAGGGCGAGGACCTCTTCGTCTCCGCCGCCGCGGGCGGGGTCGGCACCGCGACCGGCCGCATCGCCCGGCTGCTCGGCGCCCGCCGGATCATCGGCAGCGCGGGGTCGGCGGCCAAGGTCCGCCACCTCACGGACCACCTCGGTTTCGACGCGGCCTTCGACTACCACGACGGCCCGGTCGGCCAGCAGCTCGCGAAGGCGGCGCCCGACGGGATCGACGTCTACGTGGACAACGTCGGCGGCGACCACCTGGAGGGCGCCATCGACGTGCTGCGCGAGTACGGGCGGATCGCCTGGGTCGGCGCCCTCTCGACGTACAACGGCGACCGCTCCCCCGCCGCGCCCCGCAACCTCTTCGAGGTCGTACACAAATCGCTGCGCCTGGAAGGGGTATTGGTTCGGAACCACACCAATCTGCAGGACGAGCTGGAGGACTTCCTCGTCCCCCATCTGCGCAGTGGCCGGATCGGTACCGATTCCACCGTTGTGCAGGGGTTCGACCAGACCGTGGAGGCCTTCCTGGGCCTGTTCCGCGGGGACAACCTGGGCAAGATGCTCGTCCGGCTCGACGGCTGATCCCAGCCACCCGGATGTTCACCGATTTCTTACCGCACGCATGTAGACCTTTGGCGCGGGGCCCGTCACTCTTGCGGTCAATGTGCCGACGGGGCACTGGAGTTGGAGGCGGGCAGGCAGTGACAGCGATCAGCCGCAGAGGGTTCGTGGGAATCGGCGCCGGGCTGATGGCGGGTGCCGCCCTGCCCGCGATCACGCCGACGTCGGCAGCCGCGGCCGCCGCGACCGGCACGATCAGCGACGTGAAGCACGTGGTGATCCTGATGCAGGAGAACCGCAGTTTCGACCACTACTTCGGAAAGCTGAAGGGGGTCCGCGGCTTCGGCGACCGCGCCGCCGGAAACATCCCGGGCGGCTGGGGCGCGTTCAACCAGCCGAACTGGGGCGGCCGCCAGTACCCGTGGAAGCTCTCCGCCACCCCGGCCGCCGGCGGCGCCGACGGCGAGACCCTGGCCCAGTGCACCGGCGACCTCCCGCACAGCTGGACCTCGCAGCACGCGGCCTGGAACAAGGGCCGGATGGACAACTGGGTCGCCGCCGTCGGCAAGACCCACACGCTCGGCTACCTGGACCGCGGTTCCATACCCTTCCACTACGGCCTCGCCGACCACTACACCGTCTGCGACGCCTACTTCTGCTCCACGCTCAGCGCGACCGGCCCGAACCGCACCTTCCTGTGGAGCGGCAGGATCGACGCCTCCAGCAAGGACGGCGGCGACGAGTCCGGACTGACCTGGGAGACGTACGCGGAGGCCCTGCAGCGCGCCGGCATGAGCTGGAAGGTCTACCAGAACGCCCAGGACAACTACGGCGACAACGGGCTCGCCTACTTCAAGAAGTTCACCGACGCCCGGCCCGGCGACCCGCTGTGGGACCGCGGCATGGGCTCGGTCCCGAAGGTGACCGGCTCCACTCCGGACGACATCGCGGCCGCCATCCGCGCCGACGTCGTCTCCGGCACCCTCCCCCAGGTCTCCTGGGTCGTGGCGAACGAGGCCTTCTCCGAACACCCGTACGCCCCGCCCGGCGACGGCGCGCACTTCGTCGACCTGGTCTACCGGGCGCTCGCCGCGGACCCCGAGGTCTTCGACTCCACCGTCCTCTTCCTCAACTACGACGAGAACGACGGCTTCTTCGACCACGTCCCGCCGCCGGTCGCCCCGCCCGGCACGCCCGGCGAGTACCTGGACGGCGTCCCGATCGGCCTGGGCTTCCGCGTCCCGATGATCGTGATGTCCCCGTGGACCCGGGGCGGCTGGGTGAGCTCGGAGGTCTTCGACCACACCTCGGTGCTGCGGTTCATGGAGAAGTGGACGGCCGCCCTCGGCACCCCCGCCGCCTGTCCGAACATCAGCGCCTGGCGCCGCAAGGTGACCGGTGACCTGACCGGCGTCTTCGACTTCGCGCATCCGGTCTACGGGGTCCCGGCGGGCCTGCCGTCCACCGCCAAGGTGATCGGCCAGTCGACCTGCGGCCCGCTGCCCAACCCGGTGCCGCAGGACAACGCCCTGCCGGCGCAGGAACCCGGGACCCGCCCGGCGCGGGCGCTCCCGTACCAGGTCAACGGCAACCTGGACCGGCTCGAGTTCGGCGCGGCCGGCAAGATCCTGGCCTGGTTCTCGATGGCCAACCAGGGCGCGGAGGCGAAGCAGGCGGCGCACTTCTCGATCCACCCGCACCAGTACCGGGACACGGCCGCCTGGCAGTACACGGTGGACGCGGGCGCCTCGGCCTCCGACTACTTCAACATCGGCCTCGGGCACGGCTCGGGCAAGTACGACCTCTCGATGTACGGCCCGAACCGCTTCCTGCGGCGCTTCCTCGGCGACGCCACGAAGCCGGGCAAGGACCTGGAGGTCGCCGCCCGCTTCGCGCTCGAGCCGGGCACGGGCAAGACGGCGGTCTACTTCAAGATGACCAACGCCTCGGCCGCCGCGGTCACCTTCACGATCCGCTCCAACGCGTACCGCACCGACGGCCCGTGGACGTACGCGGTCCCGGCGAACTCCTCGCGCGAGGACTACTTCAACGCGGTGGCGTACAGCGGCGGCTGGTACGACTTCACGATCCTGGCCGGCTCCGACGGCACCTGGTCGCGCCGCTACACGGGCCACATCGAGTCGGGCGCCCCGAGCATCTCCGGGTAGCCGCTACAGCACGTCCCCGTCGCGCCAGTCGAAGTCGAGCCGCCCGGCGCGGTCCAGCCGGACCCCGCCGGGCGGCACCCACACGTAGGTGGACCCCTCCTCGTCCGGGAGCCGCTCGGGCCCCCGCGGCCCGAGCACCCCGACCTGCCCGCCCCACACCTGCCAGCCCCGGCCCTCGTACAGTGCGGCCCCGTCCTCGGACGCCGACAGCGCCCCGAACACGTACGCCCCCGCGATGATCCGCTCCAGCTCGGCCATGACCCGCCCGCCGAGCCCCCGCCGCCGGTGGCCGGCCCGCACGGCCACCGCCTCGACGTAACCGGCCCGCAGCGCCCGCCCGCCGTGCAGGACCCGGCGCTGCACGACGCTCCCGTGGGCGACGAGCCGCCCGTCCTCGCGGAGGAGCACGTGCATCCCCCCGAGCGCGTGCTCGAAGTCGTCCTCGCCGAAGTCACCGTCGAAGGCGAGGTCGAGCAGCACCCTGATGTCGCCGAGTTCCTCCCCGGTCAGCTCCGAGGTGTGCGCGCTGCGCAGCCGCTTCCCGCTCATGTCTCCAGTCTCGCCCGGAGCCGGGCGAGTTCGCGGGCGCTCATGCCCGCCGCGCGCAGGTAGGGCTCCGGCTCCAGCCACCGGGCGGTGTCCCGGGCCAGCCGATGCGCGGTGGTGCCGAGCCCGGCAACGTACTCCTCGATCTCCGCGGCGTCGTACGGCCGGCCCTGTGCGGCGTACCGCGCGCGGACCCGGGGCTCGCTCAGCGCGTGGTCGTCGGCGATCTCCTCGGCGCTCGCCCCCATCAGCCGCAGCAGCACCATCGCGATGATCCCGGTACGGTCCCGGCCGAGCCCGCAGTGGAAGACGACCCCGCCGGGCGGCGCGTCGGCGACCGCTCGGGCGACCGAGGCCACGCGCTGCGGGAAGCGCGCCAGGAAAGGCCGGAAATACGCGGGGGTTCCGAAACCCGGAGTCCCCCACCACACGTCCCAGAAGTCCCGGTCCTCGATCCCGTCGAGCGGGATCCGCAGGGTCGTCAGCCCGGCCGGGCGGGCCGCGCGGTCTGCTTCGGCCTCACCGTCGTTGCGCAGGTCGACGACGGTCCGTATGCCGTGGTCGGCCAGTGTGGTCCAGCCCCGTGCGGTCAGCCCGTCGAGGGCGTCGGACCGGACCACCGCCCCCGGCGCGACACCGCCGAGCCCACCCAGCTCGCGGACGTTGAAGCAGCCTTCCCAGTCCAGGAATCGACCGGTGATCGCCATCGCCATAGCCCCCTTGTCAGTACACAACGGACAGTGGGTCATGACGTCGCACTGGTCAGGCCGGTTCCGGCGTCGGCAGACTCGGGTCATGTCGCCCAGCACCCAGCAATGGACCCCCACCCACGGCCACCCCTACCGCCCCGCCGCCTACCGGCCCGTACGGATGCCGAGTCAGGAATCCCTCGCGCGGGCCGCCGAGTTGCGCGCCCGCATGGACGAGCGGCGGACCGTGCGCCACTTCTCGCCCGATCCGGTGCCCGAGCAGGTCGTCCGGGACGCCGTCGCGTGCGCCGCGACCGCTCCCTCCGGGGCGCACCAGCAGCCCTGGACCTTCGTCCTCGTCAAGGACCCGGCGGTGCGGCGGCAGATCCGTGACGCCGCCGAGCAGGAGGAGGTGCTCTCGTACGACGGCCGGCTCGGCGACGAGTGGCTCGAGGCCCTGCGCCCGCTCGGCACGGACGCCGTGAAGACCCACCTGACGGACGCCCCGGCCCTGATCGTCGTCTTCCAGCAGCGCTACTGGCTCGGCCCGGACGGCACGAAGCGCAAGCACTACTACGTCGACGAGTCGGTCGGCATCGCGGTCGGCATGCTCCTGACCGCGCTCCACCTGTCGGGCCTGGCGGCCCTGATCCACACGCCGAGCCCGATGCGCTTCCTCGCCCACGTCCTGGACCGCCCGGAGAACGAGAAGGCCTTCGCGGTCATCCCGGTCGGCTACCCCGCGGACGACTGCGAGGTCCCGGACCTGGTCCGCAAGTCCCTGGACCAGGTCATCGTCGAGGTCTGATCCGGGCGGTCCCGGACATGGAAACCGCCCCCGCTCCGGACTTGGGGGTACCGGAGCGGGGGCGGGGTTCGGCTGGGCGGGGAGGTCAGCCCATGTGGGGATAGCCGTACTCGGTCGGCGCGACCAGGGTCTCCTTGATGGAGCGGGTCGAGGTCCAGCGCATCAGGTTGGTCGCCGCGCCCGCCTTGTCGTTGGTGCCCGAGGCGCGGCCGCCGCCGAAGGGCTGCTGGCCGACGACGGCGCCGGTCGACTTGTCGTTGATGTAGAAGTTGCCCGCCGCGAAGCGGAGCTTCTCCATCGCGTCCGCGGCCGCGTACCGGTCCGCCGCGATGATCGAGCCGGTCAGGGCGTACGCCGAGACGGACTCCATCTGGGCCAGCATCGCGTGGAAGTCGGCGTCCTGGTAGACGTGCACGGCGAGGATCGGACCGAAGTACTCGGTCGTGAAGACCTCGTTCTCCGGGTCGGTGCACGCGATGACGGTCGGGCGGACGAAGTAGCCCTCCGAGTCGTCGTACGTGCCACCGGCGATGATCTCGCAGGTCGGGTCGGCCTTCGCCCGGTCGATCGCGGCCTTGTTCTTCGCGAAGGACCGCTCGTCGATGACGGCGCCGATGAAGTTGGTCAGGTCGCGGACGTCGCCCATGGCGATGCCGTCGACCTCGGCCGCGAAGGCCTCCTTGAAGCCGTCGTTCCAGATGGAGGCCGGGATGTAGGCGCGCGAGGACGCCGAGCACTTCTGGCCCTGGAACTCGAAGGAGCCGCGGGTCAGCGCGGTCTTCAGGATCGCGCGGTCCGCGGACGGGTGCGCGACGACGAAGTCCTTGCCGCCGGTCTCGCCGACCAGGCGCGGGTAGGACTTGTACTTCTCGATGTTGTTGCCGACCGTCTTCCACAGGTACTGGAAGGTCTTGGTCGAGCCGGTGAAGTGGATGCCGGCCAGCTCGGGGTGGTTCAGGGCCACCTCGGACACGGCGATGCCGTCGCCCGTCACCAGGTTGATGACGCCCTTGGGCAGGCCGGCCTCCTCCAGGAGCTCCATCAGCAGGACCGCGGAGTGGGTCTGCGTCGGGGACGGCTTCCACAGGACCACGTTGCCCATCAGGGCGGGGGCGGTCGGCAGGTTGCCGGCGATGGCCGTGAAGTTGAACGGCGTGATCGCGTAGACGAAGCCCTCGAGCGGGCGGTGGTCGCTGCGGTTCCACACGCCGGCGGAGTTCGCGACCGGCTGCTCGGCCAGGATCTGGCGGGCGAAGTGGACATTGAAGCGCCAGAAGTCGACGAGCTCGCACGGGGTGTCGATCTCGGCCTGCTGCGCGGTCTTCGACTGGCCCAGCATGGTCGAGGCGGCGAGCTTCTCGCGCCACGGGCCGGACAGCAGCTCGGCGGCGCGCAGGATGATCGCGGCGCGGTCGTCGAAGGACATCGAGCGCCAGGCCGGGGCGGCGGCGAGGGCGGCGTCGACGGCCTCCTGCGCGTCGGCCTGGGTGGCGTTGGCGTAGGTGCCGAGCACCGACTTGCGGTCGTGCGGCTGGACCACGTCGAAACGCTCGCCGCCGCCCATCCGCTTGACGCCGTTGATCGTCATCGGGAGGTCGATCGGGTTCTCGGACAGCTGCTTGAGCTGCGCTTCGAGCCGCGCGCGCTCCGGGGTGCCGGGGGCGTACGAGTGGACCGGCTCGTTGACCGGAGCGGGGACCTGGGTCACAGCATCCATGGGGCTGGTAACTCCTTGACCTAGTTCTTGGCTAGTTCTTGGTGATCATCGAGCGGAGGAAGAAGAGCAGGTTGGCCGGCTTTTCCGCGAGGCGGCGCATGAAGTAGCCGTACCAGTCCGTCCCGTACGCGGTGTAGACCCGCATCCGGTGGCCCTCGGCGGCGAGCCGCAGGTGCTCCTCGCTGCGGATGCCGTACAGCATCTGGAACTCGTACTCGTCCAGTTTGCGCCCGGCCTGCCGGGCCAGCTCCTGGCCGATGGCGATCAGCCGCGGGTCGTGGGACCCGATCATCGGGTAGCCCTCGCCGTCCATCAGGATCTTCATGATCCGGACGTACGCCTTGTCGATCTCGGCCTTGTCCTGGTAGGCGACCTCGGCGGGCTCCTTGTAGGCGCCCTTCACGATCCGGACGCGGCTGCCGGACTCGGCCAGCCGGCGGGCGTCGGCCTCCGTGCGGAAGAGGTAGGCCTGGATGACGCAGCCGGTCTGCGGGAAGTCCCGGCGCAGCTCCTCGTGGATCGCGAACATCGAGTCGAGGGTGGTGTGGTCCTCGGCATCCAGCGTCACGGTGGTGCCGATGGCGGCGGCGGCCTCGACGACCGGGCGGACGTTGGCGAGCGCGAGCTCGTGGCCGCCGTCCAGCGCCTGGCCGAACATCGACAGCTTGACGGACATCTCGACGGTTTCGCCGAGGCCGAGCTCCGCGAGGCGCCCGATGAGCTCGAGGTAGGCGTCGCGTGCGGCGTGCGACTGCGCCACCTCCGTGATGTCCTCGCCCACGACGTCGAGGGTGACCTCGAGGCCGCTGCGCGTGAGGTCCTCGACGATCGGGATCACCTGGTCGACGGTTTCACCGGGGATGAACCGGTTCACCACGGGCTTGGTCACCGGGGCGGCCGAGACGATACGACGCATTTTGTCGCTGCGCGAAGCGGCGAGGATCACGGGACCCAGCACGGGTGCACCTCCAGCGGGTGGCAGAAGAAAAGCGCAAGTAAAACCACCGTGAAACCTAAGGATCGGTTTGATCCTCTGCCATCGACAGCTGTCACGCATCCGTGTCCCGGATCTCATACATCTGTCTGAAGCGGGCGGGCGGGGGTGGGAGAATGTCCGGGTGAAGGGCGATTACCAAGACCTGGTGGACGAGATCTCGGCGCTGCTGGGCGCGCCGGCGACGCTGGAGAACCGGGACTTCCGGCTGATCGCCTTCGGCGCGCACGACAGCGACGACGACCAGGCCATGGACCCGGTACGCACCCGCTCGATCCTGACCCGGCAGTCGACGGCGGCCGTCCGGTCCTGGTTCGAGGGCTTCGGCATCGCCCGCGCCACCGGACCGGTGCACATCCCGGCGGCGCCCGAGGCCGGGGTCTTCCGGGGGCGGACCTGCCTGCCGGTGCGGTGCCGGGGCATCGTGCAGGGCTACGTGTGGCTCCTCGACCAGGAACCCGGCCCGGGGCCGGCGGAGCTGGCCGCGGCCATGGAGGTGGCCCAGCGCATCGGGGTCCTGCTCGACCAGGAGGCGAAGGCGGGGGCGGACCTGTCGCGGGAGTTCCTGGCGGTGCTCACGGCCGGCCCGGGCTGGCAGCAGGAGATGGCGGTGGCCGCGCTGCGGGTCGCCCTGGGCCCGGCCGCGGAGGGGCTGCACGCAGCGGTGTGCGTGGCGCCGTGGACCGGGGAGGCTCCGGCTTCGGTGCCGGGCGCGGCGGCGGTGTGCGTGGTTCCGGGCGGGGCCGGGCCCGGCGGAGCGGACGGCTCCGGGGGCGCGCACGGCGGCCGTACGCCGTCCGGCCGCGCCCCGGCCCTGGCCGTGCTGCTGAGGCTGCGCTCGACCGACGCCGTCGCCGCGGCCGTCACGGCGACGGAACGGCTCCTGCCGCGGGCCGGCGCGGGTGACGCGCGGTCGCGGCCGGTGACGGCCGGAGTGGCCGACCCCGTCCGGGCGCTCGCGGAGCTGCCCGCCGCCTGGGAACAGGCGGTGGCCGCGGCCCGGGCGGCCGCGGCCCAGCCCCGGCTCGGCCCCGTCGCCCGCTGGTCGGCGATCGGCCCGTACCGGCTGCTGGCAGCCGTGGCAGCCGGCCGCGTGGACGACCCCGCGACGCGCACCCTGCTGACCCCGGCCCACCGCGAACTCGCCCGTACCGCGGAGGTGTTCCTGGACTGCGCCGGCCAGGCGGGCCGCGCGGCGGCGGCCCTGGGCATCCACCGGCAGACGCTGTACTACCGGCTCGCCAAGGTGGAGCAGCTGACCGGCCTGGACCTGGACGAGGGCGAGGACCGGCTGCTGCTGCACATGGCCCTCAAGGCCGCCCGCCTGGCCTGAGCCCTGAACTCCCCGGCTTCCCAGGGGGGTTCCCCGATGCCCTACGCATGCGCCCTTCAGGACGTGGTCGCCCTGAAGCAGCGGGTCTTGGTCAACAGTCCGTCAGGCGGCCTGGGTGCGTTCCCCGTTCAGACCGCCAAGGCCTTGGCGCCTATTGCGGGTCCGCGACCCGCTCCGGCGCCGACTGCGGCTGCGGGCGCCCCATCGCCGCCGCCGCGGCCGCCCGCATGCCCTCGGTGAGCTCCTCCGCGCTCGCCGCCGACTTCGGGTCGAACAGCCACTGGATCATCAGGCCGTTCAGCAGCGCCTGGTAGAACGCGCCCAGCGTCCGCTCCTCCCGTTCGGTGATCTCCTCCTCCGGGGTCCCGGCGAGCATCGCGATCAGACCCCGGCGCCCCTCGGCCTGCGAGGCCGCGAGCAGCGCCCGAAGATCCGGCATCCGGTCGCGGGCCAGCGCGACCTCCAGGCTGGCCGCCCAGACCGGACCCGCGTCGTCCCGGTGGGCGAGGAAGCCGTCCCAGACCGCGCGGAACCGTTCCAGCGAGCCGCCCTCGCCTTCCACGCCGTCCTGGAAGACCGCGCCCAGCTCCTGCATCAAGGCGATGAAGGCCTCGGTCAGCAGGGCGTCCTTCGAACCGTAGTGATAGCCGATCGAGGCCAGGTTCGCGCCCGAGGCCTTCACGACGTCTCGCGCCGTGGTGCGCACGAAACCCTTCTCGACCAGGCACTTCTTGGCGCCTTCGAGCAGATCTTCACGATGTCCCATGCCGCCACCGTAGCAAGACAGCCGTCACAGACGGAAGTTCAAGACAGCCGTCCCATACAAACGTCATAGACAAACGTTTATGACGTCTGTACATTACTGCTCATGACGAACCCCGCTGCCACAGCGCGCCTCGCCGGCCGCCGCGAATGGACCGCCTTCACCGTCCTCGTGCTGCCGCTGCTCCTGGTCTCGATGGACGTCTCCGTCCTCTACTTCGCCATCCCCGCCATCACCCGCGAGCTGGACCCCAGCGCCACCCAGCAGCTCTGGATCTTCGACAGCTACGCCTTCGCCCTCTCCGGCCTGCTGATGACGATGGGCTCGCTGGGAGACCGGATCGGCCGGCGCCGGCTGCTCCTGATCGGCGCGGGCGCCTTCGGCCTCGCCTCGGTCGCCGCCGCCTACGCCACCAGCGCGGAGATGCTGATCGCGGCCCGGGTCCTGCTCGGCATCGGCGGGGCCACCCTGATGCCCTCCACGCTGGCGCTCGTACGGAACCTCTTCCAGGACGCCAAGCAGCGCGGCCAGGCGATCGCGATCTGGTCCGGGGTCATGACCGGCGGCATCGCCCTCGGTTCGGTCCTCAGCGGACTGATGCTGAACCACTTCTGGTGGGGTTCGGTCTTCCTGATCAACGTCCCCGCGATGGTGCTCCTGCTGGCCCTGGTCCCGGTGCTGGTCCCGGAGTTCAAGGATCCCGCCCCCGGCCGCTTCGACCTGCTGAGCGTGCCGCTGTCCATGGCGGCCGTCCTGCCCGTCGTCTACGGCCTGAAGGAGATCGCCGCCGAGGGCTTCGAGCCCCTCTACCTGGGCAGCGTGGCCGTCGGCCTGGCCTTCGCGTACGTCTTCGTCCGCCGCCAGCGCACCCGTGACGACGCGATGGTCAGCCGGGCACTCTTCCAGGGCCGCGGTTTCGGCGCGGGCGTCGGCCTCAACACCGTCGCCGCCTTCGCCATGATGGGCTCGGCCTACTTCACCACCCAGTACCTCCAGTCGGTGCTGGGGATGGGCACCCTCGAGGCCGCCCTGTGGAGCCTCGCCCCGTCCGTCGTCATCGGCGCCGCCGCCCCGGCCTCCGCGGCCCTGGCCCAGAAGGTGGAGCCGGCCTACGTCATCGCGGGCGGGTTCGTGCTGGCCGCGACCGGATTCGCCCTGATCGGCCTGGTCGGCGAAGACTCGCTGTGGCTGCTGCTGACGGGCGCCGGCGTGCTCGCCTCCGGCCTCGTCACCGTGATGTCGCTGGTGTCGGCCATGGCGCTGGGTTCCGCCCCCGCGGAGAAGGCCGGCTCGGCCGCCTCCCTGCTGGAGACGGGCCAGGAGTTCGGCGGCGCCCTCGGCATGGCCCTGCTGGGCAGCCTCGCCACCGCGGTCTACCGCGCCGACCTCGCGGACTCCGAGCCCGCGGTCCGGGAGACCCTGGGCGGCGCGGTGGCCACCGCCCAGCAGCTCGGCGGAGCCGCGGGCGAGCAGGTGCTGGCCCTGGCCCGCGAGGCCTTCGTCCACGGCATGCAGTACGCGGCCTGGGGCGGTACGGCGCTGCTGCTCGCGGCGGCCGTGCTCGCCGCGGCTCTGATGCGCGGGATCGAAGCCCCTGCCCCGGCCGCGGCGGAGCAGGCCCCGGTTCCCGGAGACGGCGTGCAGGAGCCGACGTACAACTGATCGGGGAACCGACCACGGCGCGGGAGCCGTAGGACGCGAAAGGGCCCGGGGGTGCTCCCCCGGGCCCTTCCCCGTCGGTCCTGCGGATCAGCCGAGGCTGACCGTACGCGCCGAGACGGCGCCGATCTCGGCGGCGATGTCCGTGAGGACGTTCGCCGGGACCTCGGCGTCGACGGTGAGGACCGCGAGCGCCTCGCCGTGCTCCTCGGCGCGGGCGACCTGCATGCCCGCGATGTTCAGGCCGGCCTCGCCGAGCAGCTGGCCGACCTTGCCGACCACGCCGGGGCGGTCGGTGTAGCGCAGCACGACCATGAAGTCGGCGAGCGCCAGGTCCACGTCGTACTCGCCGACGCCGACGATCTTCTGCAGGTGCTTCGGACCCGCGAGCGTGCCGGAGACCGAAACCTCCTGGCCGTCCGAGAGGGTGCCGCGGACGGTCACCACGTTGCGGTGGTCGGGGGACTCCGAGCTCGTGGTCAGGCGCACCTCGACACCGCGCTCCTGAGCGAACAGCGGGGCGTTGACGTACGAGACCGTCTCGTCGACGACGTCCTCGAAGACACCCTTGAGCGCGGAGAGTTCGAGCACCTTCACGTCGTGCTGGGTGATCTCGCCGCAGACCTCGACGTCGAGGCGGACCGCGACCTCGCCCGCGAGGGCGGTGAAGATCCGGCCGAGCTTCTCGGCGAGCGGCAGGCCCGGGCGGACGTCCTCGGCGATGACACCGCCCTGGACGTTGACCGCGTCCGGCACGAGCTCGCCTGCGAGCGCGAGGCGCACCGACTTGGCGACCGAGACACCGGCCTTCTCCTGGGCCTCGTCCGTGGACGCGCCGAGGTGCGGGGTGCAGACCACCTGGTCGAGCTCGAAGAGCGGGGAGTCCGTGCAGGGCTCCTTCGCGTACACGTCGAGGCCGGCGCCGGCGACGCGGCCCTCCTTGATGGCCGAGTACAGCGCGGCCTCGTCCACGATCCCGCCGCGCGCGGCGTTGACGATGCGGACGGACGGCTTCACCTTGTGCAGGGCCTCGTTCCCGATGAGACCGAGGGTCTCGGGGGTCTTGGGCAGGTGCACGGTGATGAAGTCGGCAACCTCGAGGAGCTCGTCCAGCGTCAGCATCTTGACGCCCATCTGGGCGGCGCGCGCGGGCTGTACGTAGGGGTCGTACGCGACGACCTTCATGCCGAAGGCCGACATGCGCTGCGCGACCAGGACGCCGATGCGGCCGAGGCCGACGACGCCGAGGGTCTTCTCGCTGAGCTCGACACCCGTGTACTTGTTCCGTTTCCACTCGCCGTTCTTCAGGGCGGTGTTGGCCTGCGGGATGTTGCGGGCGGTGGCGACGAGCAGGCCGCAGGCGAGCTCGGCGGCGGTCACGATGTTGGAGGTCGGCGCGTTGACGACCATCACGCCGGCCTTGGTGGCGGCGGAGACGTCGACGTTGTCCAGGCCCACGCCGGCGCGGGCGACGACCCGCAGCTTCCTGGCGGCGGCGATGGCCTCGGCGTCGACCTTGGTCGCGGAGCGGACGAGGATCGCGTCGACGTCGACGATCGCGGGCAGCAGCTCGGCGCGGTCGGCGCCGTTGCAGTGCCGGATCTCGAAGTCCGGGCCGAGCGCCTCCACGGTGGCGGGCGACAGCTCTTCGGCGATGAGTACGACAGGTTTCGAGCTCACGTGGGTCCTCACAGGTCCAGTGCGGACGGCCGTCCCGACGGCCGCAGGCGGTGGAGGGGGTAGCCGCGTGGAAGACGCACGACACTGTGGGCCTGACGCGTATGTGTTGAGCAGTGTAGTGGCGGCGGCGGACCGAATTTCCGCCTGTACGGAAGGATCACCCGTCCGTGGTTGGCCGCCTTGGACAAGCCGGGGTGTCCCGCGGCCGTCCGGCCATGTGCCGCGGGGCCGGGACACACCGTCCCGGCCCCGCCGTTCACCCGATCAGCTCTCGCTGCTGTCGACCCAGCTCATCAGCTTGCGCAGCTTCTTGCCGGTGGTCTCGAGCAGGTGCGCCTCGTCGGCCTTCTTGTACTCGTTGTACTTCGGCAGACCGGCCTTGTACTCGGCCATCCAGGTGTTGGCGAACTCGCCGCTCTGGATCTCCGCGAGGACCTGCTTCATCTCGGCCTTGGTGGCGTCGGTGATGATCCGCGGGCCGGTGATGTAGTCGCCCCACTCGGCGGTCTCGGAAACCGACCAGCGCATCTTCTCCAGGCCGCCCTCGTACATGAGGTCCACGATGAGCTTCAGCTCGTGCAGGCACTCGAAGTACGCGATCTCCGGCTGGTAGCCGGCCTCGGTCAGGGTCTCGAAACCGGCCTTGACCAGCGCGGAGGCGCCACCGCACAGGACGGCCTGCTCACCGAACAGGTCGGTCTCGGTCTCCTCGGTGAAGGTGGTCTTGATGACGCCGGCGCGGGTGCCGCCGATGCCGGCCGCGTACGAGAGCGCGAGGGCGAAGGCGTTGCCCGAGTGGTCCTGCTCGACGGCCGCGATACACGGAACGCCGCGGCCCTCCTCGTACTGGCGGCGGACCAGGTGGCCCGGGCCCTTCGGCGCGACCAGGGCGACGTCCACGTTGGCCGGGGGCTTGATGAAGCCGTAGCGGACGTTGAAGCCGTGGCCGAAGAAGAGCGCGTCACCCTCCTTGAGGTGGTCCTTGATGGACTCCTCGTAGATCTCGGCCTGGAGCGGGTCCGGCGTCAGGATCATGATGACGTTCGCCCACGCGGCGGCCTCGGCCACCGGGAGGACCTTCAGGCCCTGCTCCTCGGCCTTGGCCTTGGACTTCGAGCCCTCCTTCAGGCCGACGACGACGTCGACGCCGGAGTCACGGAGCGACAGCGCGTGGGCGTGGCCCTGGCTGCCGTAACCGATGACCGCGACCTTGCGGCCCTGGATGATGGACAGGTCGGCGTCGTTCTCGTAGAACAGCTCGGCCACTGGGATATCTCCTTGGTGCGCTGGTGTTGCTCCCACCGTACGGCGGGGAACGGAATCTGAGTTTCTCGGTCTCGCTATGCGAACGTGAGCGTGTCCGACGTGTCTTGCGTGTCCGTTGTACCGGCCGCCTCGCTCACGTCGGGCACGGGCGGCACGTCAGGCGCTGCGGTCGAGCGCGCGCAGGCTGCGGTCCGTGATGGACCGTCCGCCACGCCCTATGGCGATCGTGCCGGACTGCACGAGCTCCTTGATGCCGAAGGGCTCCAGCATCTTGAGCATCGCGCCGAGCTTGTCGCTGCCGCCGGTGGCCTCGATGGTGACGGCCTCCGGGGAGACGTCGACCGTCTTGGCGCGGAACAGCTGGACGATCTCGACGATCTGCGAGCGGGTCTCGTTGTCGGCGCGGACCTTCACCAGGACGAGTTCGCGCTCGATCGCGTTGTGCGACTCCAGCTCGACGATCTTGAGCACGTTGACCAGCTTGTTGAGCTGCTTGGTCACCTGCTCCAGCGGGAGGTCCTCGACGTTCACGACGATGGTGATGCGGGAGATGTCGGGGTGCTCGGTGACACCGACCGCGAGGGAGTCGATGTTGAACCCGCGGCGGGAGAACAGCGCGGCGATCCGGGCGAGGATGCCGGGCGTGTTCTCGACCAGGACGGAGAGCGTGTGCTTGGACATGTGAGGCGTTCTCTCTCTCGGCTCTCTCGGCTCAGTCGTCTTCGTTGTCGCCGAAGTCGGGACGGACGCCCCGGGCTGCCATGACCTCGTCGTTGGAGGTGCCGGCGGCGACCATCGGCCACACCATGGCGTCCTCGTGGACGATGAAGTCGATGACGACCGTACGGTCGTTGATCGCGTTGGCCTCGGCGATGACCTTGTCGAGGTCGGCCGGGTCCTCGCAGCGCAGGGCGACGCAGCCCATGGCCTCGGACAGCTTGACGAAGTCCGGGACGCGGGTGCCCTTGCGGGGGGCGACGGACTCGCCGAGCTGCGAGCCGACGGTGTCGTGGCCGGTCTCGTCCGCGTGCAGCACGGTGTTCGAGTAGCGCTGGTTGTAGAACAGCGTCTGCCACTGGCGGACCATGCCCAGCGCACCGTTGTTGATGATCGCGACCTTGATCGGGATGTTGTTCAGCGCGCAGGTGACCAGTTCCTGGTTGGTCATCTGGAAGCAGCCGTCGCCGTCGATCGCCCAGACCGTGCGCTCGGGCATGCCGACCTTGGCGCCCATGGCGGCCGGGACCGCGTAGCCCATGGTTCCGGCGCCGCCGGAGTTCAGCCAGGTGCGGGGCTCCTCGTACTTGACGAAGTGCGAGGCCCACATCTGGTGCTGGCCGACACCGGCCGCGAAGACCGTGCCCTTCGGCGCGAGCGCGCCGATGCGCTCGATGACCTGCTGCGGCGAGAGGCTGCCGTCCTCGGGCAGGTCGTAGCCCAGCGGGTACGTGTCGCGCCAGCGGCTGAGGTCCTTCCACCAGGCGCTGTAGTCACCGGCGTTGCCCTCGGTGTGCTCGGCCTGGACGGCCTGGATCAGGTCGGCGATGACCTCGCGGGCGTCACCGACGATCGGGACGTCGACCGCGCGGTTCTTGCCGATCTCGGCCGGGTCGATGTCCGCGTGGATGATCTTGGCGAACGGGGCGAAGCTGTCGAGCTTGCCGGTGACGCGGTCGTCGAAGCGGGTGCCGAGCGCGATCAGCAGGTCCGACTTCTGCAGCGCGGTGACGGCGGTGACCGCGCCGTGCATGCCGGGCATGCCGACGTGCAGCGGGTGGCTGTCGGGGAAGGAGCCGAGCGCCATCAGCGTGGTGCAGACCGGGAGGCCGGTCAGCTCGGCGAGGACCTTCAGCTCGGCGGTCGCGCCGGACTTCATGACGCCGCCGCCGACGTACAGCACCGGGCGCTTGGCCTGGCAGATGAGCTTGGCGGCCTCGCGGATCTGCTTGGCGTGCGGCTTGGTGACCGGCCGGTAACCGGGGAGGTCCTGGGCGGGCGGCCAGGTGAAGGTGGTCTTCGCCTGCAGGGCGTCCTTGGCGATGTCGACCAGGACCGGGCCGGGACGGCCGGTGGAGGCGATGTGGAAGGCCTCGGCGATCGTCCGCGGGATGTCCTCGGCCTTGGTGACCAGGAAGTTGTGCTTGGTGATCGGCATGGTGATGCCGACGATGTCCGCCTCCTGGAAGGCGTCGGTGCCGATCGCCTTGGAGGAGACCTGGCCGGTGATGGCGACGAGCGGGACGGAGTCCATGTGCGCGTCGGCGATCGGGGTGACCAGGTTCGTGGCACCCGGGCCGGAGGTGGCCATACAGACGCCGACCTTGCCGGTGGCCTGCGCGTAGCCGGTGGCGGCGTGGCCGGCCCCCTGCTCGTGGCGGACCAGGATGTGACGGACCTTCTTCGAGTCCATCATCGGGTCGTACGCGGGGAGGATGGCGCCGCCCGGAATGCCGAAGACGGTGTCGCACCCCACCTCTTCGAGAGAGCGGATGAGGGACTGCGCGCCCGTGACGTGCTCAACTGCGGCGGACTGCTGTCCGCCGGAACGGGGCCGCGGCTGCGGATGGTGGGCCCCGGTGGCCTGCTCGGTCATCGGCATTCTCTTCTCGAAGCTGAGGGTTTTACGAGGATTCGACTCTGTGCCAGTGCAACAAAAAACCCCTCGTGCCGGGAGGCAAGCGAGGGGAGCGCGTCGGGTGCGTTGAGCGGGGACATGCTGGTCCCAGCTTCAGCCGACGCGCTTTCCAAGTACGAGAATTCGGGTGCGCATGACACTGACCCTCCCTCCGGCGGGAGGGTGATGTCAAGTAGGTGGGACGGGCGTCTCATTATGTGAGCCTCTGCGGATGGCCATCGATCCCCCGGGGGAACCGCCGGCCAGAGCCGGCTGGGCCGTTCCGCCCGGTACTGGGAAAGTACCGCGCACCAGCGCGCGCCGCAGCCTGTATTCATCGAGTGGCCCGGAGAAGGCCATCCCCTGGCCGTGCGTGCACCCCATGGCGCGCAGTGCCATGACCTGCTCGGGGAGATCCACCCCGTCGGCCACCGATTGCATGCCCAGGTCGTTTGCGATCCGCAACAATCCCGCGGTGATCTTGTGGAGGCGGGCCGATTCCACGACGCCCTCCACCAGGCCTCGATCCAGCTTCAGCATGTCCACCGGCAGCCGGCGCAGGGCGCTGATCGCGGCATAGCCGCTGCCGAAGCCGTCCAGGGCGATGCCCACCCCGAGCCGGTGCAGAGCCGTGAGGCGGCGCTCCAGATCGTCGAAGGGCACTCTGGGGTCGGAAACGGCGAGCTCCAGGACCAGGGCCCCGGAGGGCAGCCCGTGCCGGGCCAGCAGCGCCTCCACGGAGCCCAGGGGCACGGCCCGGTCGAGCAGCCGCTGGGCGGTCATGCGGACGGCCACGGGTACGTCGTGCCCGGCCCGGTGCCGGTCGGCGGCCTGCTCCACGGCCTGCTCCAGCAGCCAGCGCCCCAGCTCGGCGCTGCGGGTGCTGATCCCCCTGGGGAAGCCGGGAGGGGTGTCCGGTCCCGCGGCGGCGCCCTCGCTGTATTCGGCCACCCGGAGGAACTCCGCCGGGGTGAAGAGGATCCCCTGGGCCGAGCGCCAGCGGGCCTGCGCCGCCACGGCCGAGACCTCGCCGGTGGCCAGCGAGACCACGGGCTGGTGCAGCAGGGCGAACTCCCCCTCGTGGAGCGCGGTCCTCAGCCGCCCCGCCAGCTCGGCCTTCCGTACGACCTCGGCCTGCATCTGCGGGGCGTACAGCTCGACGCGGTCCTTGCCGCCCGCCTTGGCCCGGTACATCGCGAGATCCGCGTTGCGCATCAGGTCCGAAGGGGTGATGCCGGGGTCGGCGAAGGCCACGCCGATGCTGGCCGCGACCCGGACCTCGCTGCCGGCGATCCGGTACGGCTGGGAGAGCGTGGTGCGCAGCCGGTCGGCGATCTCGCGCACCTGGTACTCGCGGGCGCTGCGGTCCCGGCTGCCGTCGCCGAGGATCAGTGCGGCGAACTCGTCGCCGCCGAGGCGGGCCGCGGTGTCCCCGGCGCGGACCGAGTCCTGGAGCCTGCGGGCGGCCTCGATGAGCAGCTCGTCGCCGGCCTGGTGGCCGATGGTGTCGTTCACCGCCTTGAAGCCGTCGAGGTCGATGAAGAGCACGGCGGAGCTGTGGTCGCCCGTGCGCCGGCCGGTCAGGGCCTGGCGGACGCGGCGCGTGAACAGGGCCCGGTTGGGCAGGTCGGTCAGCGGGTCGTGTTCGGCGCTGTGCTGGAGCTGGGCCTGGAGGCGGACCCGTTCGGTGACGTCCCGGCTGTTGAGGATGAGCCCGCCCTGGTGGCGGTTGACCGTGGACTCCACGTTGAGCCACTCGCCGCCGCCTGATTTGAAGCGGCATTCGATCCGGGTGGTGGGCTCCTCGGCCGGCGGGGCGGCGAGGAAGCGGCGTACCTCGTGGACCACTCTGCCGAGGTCGTCGGGGTGGATCAGGGTGGCGAGCTCGGTGCCGACCAGCTCCTCCGCCTCGCGGCCGTAGACCCCGGCGGCGGCGGGGCTCACGTACCGCAGGGTCCCGGTGGGTGCGGCGATCATGATGACGTCGCTGGATCCCTGCACCAGGGAGCGGAAGTGGTTCTCCTTCTGCGCAAGTTCCTGGGTCAGCGCGATGTTGTCGAGGAGCATGATGCCCTGGCGGATGACGAGGGCGAGCACGACGGTGCAGCCGGTGAAGACGACCACGCGGTCGACCTTCCGGCCGTCCACGACGTTGTAGAGGATGCCCAGGGTGCACACGGCGGCCGCGAGGTACGGAGTGAGGGCGGGCAGCGACCCGGTGATGGGGCGGCTGTGCGGCCTCTCGACGCGCCGGGGTCCCACGGGTTCCGGCCCCGGGTGGACGCGCCGGGCGCCCCAGGGGGCGTACGCGAGCAGCAGCGAGCCCGCGAACCAGCCGGCGTCGAGCAGCTGGCCGGACTGGTACTCCGCGCTGAGCAGCGGCGAGGTGAAGAGGGCATCGCTGAGCACGGTCAGGGCGAGCGCGGCGATGGCGGTGTTGACGGCGGAGCGGTTGGTCTCGGACCGCCGGAAGTGCAGGACGAGGACCATCGAGACCAGCGCGATGTCCAGGAGCGGATAGGCCAGGGAGAGGGCGGCGCGCGGGACGCTGCCGGGGGCGCCGGACTGCGCGGTCTGCGCCGCGTGGGCCAGCGCCAGGCTCCAGGAGAGGGTGAGCAGGGAGCCGCCGATGAGCCAGGAGTCGAGCCCGAGGCAGACCCACCCGGCGCGGGTGACCGGGCGTTTGGCCAGGACGAGGAGGCCCACGATGGCCGGCGGGGCGAAGCACAGGAAGGCGAAGTCGGCCACCGAGGGCTTCGGCACGGCCTGGCCGAGGACCACCTCGTACCAGCCCCAGACCGCGTTGCCGGAGGCGCCCATGAGGGAGGAGAAGGCGAAGAGCACCCAGGCGGGGCGCTCGCGGCTGTCGATCGCCCGCGCGTAGGAGTAGCAGGAGACCGCGGCGAGCAGGCCGGCCGCGCTGAGCCCGAAGTCACCCATGATCTCGGCGACTTCCTCTGAGCCCCAGTTGAGGGCGGCGCCGACGGCGTATCCCCCGCTGACCAACGCGAGGAGCAGCTGCATGGCCAGGCCCCTGCCTCCGCCGGAGAGGGACGGACGGTTCAGGAGCGCCGCCCCCGGGGCGCTCACCGGTCCCCCTCGCCGGCTGGTTCCGGCGCAGCCCAGTCCCGGCACCGTCGCCTCCGGCGGCTGTGCCGCGTCGGATCCTTCGTCCATTGGCCGTGCATCGCCCGTCGCCCCCCAAAGTGTCCGATCACTCCCCAGCGCCAGACGTTCGTGGCGCAGCCCCTTCTTCCGGACGATACACCACTTTCGTCACTCAGGGACATACTTTATCTACGCTCCGTTACCACGCGGGGAGTTGTGGTCCACTGAGTGCATTCGGGTGACTGCGGAGCGTGTGTACCGCGTGTCATGTGGTGATCAGTACCGTGTGCTCCACGGGCTCTCCGGCGGCGAACCGGGTGAGCTGGCGCGCCAGCATGCGCTTGGCCCGCGGCTCGAACGCCGTGCTGCTGCCGCCGACATGGGGCGTGATCAGGACGTTCGGGGCGTGCCAGAGCGGGTGGCCGGCGGGCAGCGGTTCCGGGTCGGTCACGTCGAGCGCCGCGCGCAGCCGGCCCGACTCGACCTCGGCCAGCAGGGACTTGGTGTCGACGACGGGGCCGCGGGCGACGTTGACCAGCAGGGCGCCGTCCTTCATGCGGCCCAGGAACTCGGCCCCGGCCAGCCCGCGGGTGGTGTCGTCCAGCGGGGTCGTGAGGATCACCACGTCGGCGCCCGGCAGGAGTTCGGGCAGATCGGCCAGGGCGTGGACGGGTCCGCGCGGTGCGGTGCGCGCCGAGCGGGCGACGCGTGTGATCCGCTCGCACTCGAAGGGCACGAGCCGGTCCTCGACGGCCGAGCCGATCGACCCGTAGCCGATGATCAGTACGGACTTGTCGGCGAGGGCGTCGTAGACGCCGAACCGCCATTCCTCGCGGTCCTGGCCGCGGACCATGCCGGGGATGCCGCGCAGGGAGGCGAGGGTCAGCGCGAGGGCGAGCTCGGCGGTGCTCGCCGTGTGCACCCCGGCCGCGTTGCACAGACGCACGCCGGGGCGCAGGTCGCCGAGGCCGCCGAGGATGTGGTCCGTGCCCGCCGTGAGGGTCTGGACTACCTGGAGGGCGGGCATGGCGGCCAGCGGACGCACCGTGACCGCAGGGGACTTCATGTACGGGGTGACGTAGAAGACGCAGTCGGCGGGATCGGCCGGGAAGTCGTCCTCCCCGTCCCAGTGGCGGTACGTGAAGGTGCCGGGCAGTCCGCCGATCTCCTCGGCGGGGAACGGGAGCCAGACGTCGCGTGTCTTTACAGTCATGATCACGAGGCTATGCCAAGCGTTCGGATCAAGCCGTTGGTTAGGTTGTGTGCCGGACCGGGAGGGGGACGCACGGGTGGAGCGCAGGTCGATCGGGGCGGGGGCGCTGGCGGTGGGCGCCGTCGGGCTCGGCTGTATGCCGATGAGCTGGGCGTACGCGCCTTCGCGGCGGCGGGGTCAGGAGTCGCTGGCAGCGGTGCACACGGCGCTGGACCTGGGGTCGAACCTGCTGGACACGGCCGATCTGTACGGGCCGTTCACCAATGAGCTGCTGCTGGGGCGGGTGCTGGCGGAGCGGCGGTCGGAGGCGTTCGTCTCGGCCAAGGTCGGGTTGCGCGCCGGCGACCAGCACGTGGTGGCCGACGGGCGGCCCGGCTATCTGCGGCGGGCCTGCGACGCCACGCTGCGGCGGCTGCGGACCGATGTCATAGACCTCTACCAGCTGCACCGGGTCGATCCGGACGTGCCGGTGGAGGAGACCTGGGGCGCGATGGCGGAGCTGGTGGGCGCGGGGAAGGTGCGGGCCCTCGGGTTCTGCGCGCTGGGGGCCGGGGCCGGGCCGGGGGCCGGGCGGCGCGGGGACCGGGCGTACGGGACGACCGTGCGGCACCTGGAGCGGGCGCAGCAGGTGTTCCCGGTGAGCGCGGTGCAGGCGGAGCTGTCGGTGTGGTCGCCGGAGGCGGCCTGGCAGCTCCTGCCGTGGTGTGCGGCGCGCGGCGTGGGGTTCCTGGCGGCGATGCCGCTGGGCAGCGGGTTCCTGACGGGGACGCTCACTCCGGGTGAGGGCTTCGAGTCGGAGGACGTGCGGGCCAGGCATCCGCGGTTCACGGCGCACGCGATGGCGTCGAACCAGGCGCTGGTGGCGGGTCTGCGGCGGGTGGCGGGGCGGCACGGGTCCGGGGTCACGGTCGCGCAGGTGGCGCTGGCGTGGGTGCTGGCGCAGGGGCCGCAGGTGGTTCCGGTGCCGGGGGCCGACCGGGCGCGGTGGGCGGCGGAGAACGCGCGGGCGGCCGAGGTCCGGCTGACGGCCGGGGACCTGGCCGAGATCGCGGCCCTGCCGGTCGCGGTGGGAGCCTGGGACTGACCGGGCCCGGGACGCACAACCACTCGATCGGGTGTACGAGTGATGGAACTTCGGGAACCGCCGCGGCTGTTGAGTCTGTGGAAGGGCAGGATCGGACGACCGGAAGGGAGCAGGGCGATGCGATACGGAAGTCCTCGCGGGCGGCAGGTGGGGTACGGGGCCTTGGGCACGCGGCGCCGGGGCGTGCTGGCGGCGGTGGCGCTGGCCGGCTGCGGCGCCCTCCTGGCGGCGGGATGTTCGCCGTCGGGAGGCCCGGGCGCGGGGCCGAGAGCGGAGCCGGGGAGTTCTCCACCGGGCACGGCAGCGGGCTCGGGGCCGGCCGGCCCGTCGGGTAGTGCGTCCGCCTCGCCGTCGGCGTCCGGCCCGCCTGCGAAGGGCGCGGTGACGGTGACCGGCGAGGTCGCCAAGGGCCTGGAGTCGCCGTGGGGCGTGGCCCCGCTGCCCGGTGGGGACCTGCTGGTGGCCTCGCGGGACAAGGGGACGGTCAGCAGGGTCGCGGTGGGCTCGGGCGCGGTGACGCAGATCGGCGAGGTGCCGGGGGTGGCACCGGGCGGGGAGGGCGGGCTGCTGGGTCTGGCGCTGTCGCCTTCCTTCGCCTCGGACCGGCTGGTGTACGTGTACTTCACGACGGAGTCCGACAACCGCATCGCCCGGATGCGCTATGACGAGCAGCGGCCCGCCGGGCAGCAGCTGGGCGCGCCGGACACGGTGCTCCGGGGCATTCCCAAGGGTCTGATCCACAACGGCGGCCGGATCGCCTTCGGCCCCGACAAGATGCTCTACGCGGGGACGGGCGAGACCGGTGAGACCGGGCTCGCGCAGGACAAGAAGTCGCTGGGCGGCAAGATCCTGCGGATGACCCCGGACGGGGATCCGGTGCACGGCAATCCGGAGCCGGATTCGGTCGTCTACTCCTACGGGCACCGCAATGTGCAGGGGCTCGCGTGGGACAAGGACAAACGCCTGTGGGCGGCCGAGTTCGGCCAGAAGGCCTGGGACGAGCTGAACCTGATCGAGCCCGGTGCGAACTACGGCTGGCCGGAGGCCGAGGGGAAGGCGGGCAGGCCCGGCCTGCGGGATCCGGTGGCCGTGTGGAAGACCGACGACGCCTCGCCGAGCGGGATCGCGTGGGCCGAGGGCTCGGTGTGGATGGCCGGGCTCAAGGGGAACCGGCTGTGGCGGATCCCGCTGGCCGGGGCGGAGCCGGTGGCCGAGCCGGAGGCCTTCCTGGAGGGGAAGTACGGGCGGCTGCGCTCGGTGGTGTCCCTGGGCGGGGACCGCTTGCTGCTGGTGACGAGCGAGACGGACGGGCGCGGGTCGCCGGAAGCGGGCGACGACAGGATCCTGACACTGACGGTGCGGTGACCGGCTTGACCCCGCCGGGGTCCGAAAAGGGTGGTGGATTCGGTGTTCAACATGATCGAGGAGCTCTTCAACCCGGGACGCAAGCACACGGACGAGGAGAAGAAGCGGCTGGAGCTGTCCCGGGTCGACGCCGATGACGGGGACCCGGGACGGGGGCCGATAGACCTGGACTCCGGTCAGGTGCTCATACGCCTCGGTGAGCGGCCTCCCGCCGGGGACTGACCGACCCTGGCGGGGCGAAGAGCCGCAGCCGGTGGGCGAGGGCGGCCGCCTCGCCACGGCCTGCGACCCCCAGCTTGGCCAGGATGTTCGAGACGTGGACGCTCGCCGTCTTCGGGGAGATGAACAGCTCCTCGGCGATCTTGCGATTGGTGCTGCCGGCAGCCACCAGGCGCAGGACGTCCCGCTCTCGGCTGGTCAGGCCGAGCGCCTCCACCGGGTCCGCCTCCGGTGCGGGCAGGGCCGGGGGTGTGTCGGCGGGGGTCAGCGGGAGCCGGGCGCGCTGGGCGAGCAGGGCCAGGTCCTCACGCAGCCGGCGTGAGCCGAGCCGGTCGGCGGTGGCGTGGGCGTCGCGGAGCAGGGCTGCCGCGGAGTCCCGGTCGCCGCCGGCGGCCAGCAGGGCCTCCGCGAGCCGGTGGCGGGCCCGGGCCTGCAGGTACGGGCGCTCCAGCGGGCGGACGGCCGCTTCGACGGCGGTCCAGTCGGCGACGGTGTCCCGGTCCTGTGCCCGCAGCAGCTCGGCGCGCAGGTACTCGGCGTGGGCGGTCCACACCGGAACCGGGGTGGCGAGGGTGCGGGCGGCGGTGCGCAGCACGTCCAGTGCGGCGGCGCGGCCGGCGTCGGCGGCGGGAAGGCCCCGGGAGTCGGCCTCGGCCGTGGCGGCCGCGAGGAGCAGCGGCCAGGCGTACCGGTGCTGGCCGAGCGGGAACCCGTATGCGACGGCGGCGGCGACCTCGGAGCGGACGTCGGCGATCCGGCCCTCGCCCGCGGCGATCCCGACCGCGAGGCGGAAGAGCGGTATCCGGTGCTGTGGCTGGGTGTCGTGGGTACCGAAGTGGGTGTGTGCGGCGGCGAGTTGGTGGGCCGCCTCGGTCAGCTCTCCCCGGGCCAGGGCGAGGTAGGCCAGCCGTGCGGAGGCGGATCCGCGCGGGGCGGCGCTCTGGCCGACGAGCAGGGTGCGCCGGGCCGCGGCGGTGGCCTCGTCCCAGCGGCCGAGGCTGTAGAGGCTCTCCGCCATGTTGCCGCGCACCCATGCCTCGGTGTCCAGCAGCCGTGCCCTGCCGACGAGTTCCGCTCCCTCTTCGGCCAGCTCCACCGCTTCCCGTGACCGTCCCATGCTTTCCAGCTGAGAGGTGAGGTTGATATGTGCACGTCCCGCAAGCATCGTGAGCCCGAGTTCGGTGGCCCGGTCCTTGACCGCGCGCAGCTCGGCGAGGCCGGTCTCGCCGGTGCCGGCGTCGGTGAGGAGACAGCCGACCGTGATCCGGGCGTTGAGTTCCACTTCCTCCGCGCCGACCATCCGCGCGTAGGCGACGGCGCGCTGGGCGGCGTCGAGGTTGCCGGGACCCGGGTTGTGGAGCATGCCCCAGCCCGCGGCCCGGACGAGGACCTCGGCGTGCACCTGGGACGGGGGCAGCCCCTGGACGAGCTCCTGCGCCTTGGCGATCTCCTCCCAGCCGTCGCTGCGGCCGAGGCCGGCGACCAGGCGGGAGCGCTCGGTCCAGAACCAGGCGGCCCGCAGCGGGTCGTGGCCGTCCTCCAGCGTCCTCAGTGCCGTCTTGGTGATCTTCAGGGCGCGTTCCCGCTCCCCGCCGTAGCGGGCCGCGACCGTCGCCTCCGCCAGCAGGTCGAGCCGCTGCAGCGGGGTGGTGGCCGGATCGCAGCCGCACGGCGGGTACACGTCGGTGTCGTCCGCCGGGCGCAGCGCCTCGCGGACCTCCTCCGGGGTGCTGTCCCACAGGTCCATGGCCCGTTCCAGCAGGCGCAGCTGCTCGGAGTAGGCGTGCCGGCGGCGGGCGGCCACGGAGGCGGCGAGCACGGCGGGCAGCGCCTTGGCCGGGTCGTTCGCCCGGTACCAGTAGTTCGCCAGCCGGATGACCCGCTCCTCGGCGCGGATCAGGGAGTCGTCGGCCTCCAGCGCTTCGGCGTAGTGGCGGTTGAGGCGGGAGCGCTCACCGGGCAGCAGGTCGTCGCTGACGGCCTCGCGGACCAGCGAGTGGCGGAAGCGGTAGCCGTCGCCGTCGGGGGTGGCGAGCAGGATGTTGGCGCCCACGGCGGCCCGCAGGGCCTCGATGAGCTCGTCCTCGGTGAGCCCGGCGACGGCGCGCAGGAGCGGGTACTCGACGGTGGAGCCGCCCTCGGCGACGATGCGGACCACGCGCTGGGCCTCGTCCGGGAGCACCTCGACGCGGACGAGGAGCAGGTCGCGCAGGGATTCGGTGAGTCCGGCGCGGCAGCCGCTCGCCTTGGAGGCGACGAGTTCCTCGACGAAGAAGGCGTTGCCGTCGGAGCGCTCGAAGACGGAGTCCACGAAGGCCTCGTCGGGCTGCGAGGCGAGGATTCCGGCGAGCTGGCGGCGTACCTCGGCCCGGTTGAAGCGGGGCAGCTCGATGCGCTGGACGGTGCGGAGCCGGTCCAGTTCGGCAAGGAGCGGGCGCAGCGGGTGGCGGCGGTGGACGTCGTCCGCGCGGTAGGTGGCGACGACGACGAGCCGGCCGCTGCCGAGGGTGCGGAAGAGGTAGGAGAGCAGGTGCCGTGTGGAGGTGTCCGCCCAGTGGAGGTCCTCCAGGACGAGGACGACGAGGCGTTCGGCGGCGAGGCGTTCCAGCATCCGGGCCGTCAGTTCGAACAGCCGGGCGGTGCTCTCCTCGTCGTGCGGGCCACGGGGGGTGTCGCCGAGTTCGGGGAGGATCCGGGCGAGTTCGCCCTCCTGGCCGGCGGCAGCGGCGGCGAGCTCCTCGGGGAGCTGCCGGTGCAGGCTGCGCAGGGCCGTCGAAAACGGGGCGAAGGGAAGTCCCTCCGCCCCGATCTCCACACAGCCTCCGACGGCGACCACGGCGCCGCGGCGGGCCGCTTCCCCGAGGAACTCCTCGGTGAGGCGGGTCTTGCCGACCCCGGCCTCTCCCCCGATGAGCATCGCCTGGGGCTCCCGGCCTGCGGCGCGGGTCAGTGCGTCGGTGAGCAGGGCCAGTTCGTCGGCTCGGCCGACGAACACCGGGCTGACAGATCTGGTCTCCACGTCGCCGAGCATCGCACAGACGTCCTGCTCGGCGGCACTCGTTATCGCTGCGCTTCTCATCACGTGTCAGTTCACGCGTGTCGCGGCGCGGGTTACGCGGCGCGGGCGAAGCGGCCGCGGTGTCCTCTCACCGCCGCTTCGGGTTCCTGGCTCCGTGCCGAGGCGCGGCGTGCCTTCTTGGCCTCCCGTACCAGGCGGTACTCGTCGGCCTCGCGGATGAGGTCGGCGGTGCGGGCGGTTGCGATCTCGTACTCGAACATCTCGTACTCCCTGGTTGCGCTGCTCGGGCACCTCGTTCGGTGTGGTCCAAGCTTCGCGTCCCAGGGGGTACCGGCACATCGGTCGCATGCCGCATCTGCCGGGGGCAGGGGGCCTTAGTCCAGGGCGGAAGGTCGCCCTGGCGGACTCAGGAGACCTAAGGCAGTGCCTAGGAGCGGTCCTAGCCGGCTGCGCCGGCTGCCTTCGGGATGGCGAGGAGGAGGTCGAAGTACATGAGGACGAAGAGCAGGATGCCCAGGGCGCCCAGGGCGATGCCCGCCCAGGAGACGGACCGCACCCAGGCGGGAAGGGTGCGCTCGGGGGTGCCGAAGGCGGGCAGGGCCAGCACGAAGACGGCGATGATCAGGGCGAGGGTGGAGAAGATGCCGTTCACCAGGGCGGTGGTGTGCCACGGGCCGACGAACTGGGCGGCGATCTGCGCGTTGGCGTCGGCGGCCTGGGAGAGCTCAAGGCGGCCGGTGATGCTCTTGCGCTCGGACACGATGCCGGCGACCCAGCTGCCGCTGAGGGCGACGACGGAGAGACCCGCGGCGACGATCGCGGAGGCGGCGGCTCCGACGTGGCTCGGCTGCGCGTCCTCGGCCTGGTCCTCGTCGAAGCTGTCGTCGTCCGGCTCCCCGTCGGTGAGCACGGCGTCGGCCTCGGCCTCGGCGGCCTGGGGGGTCTCGGCCTTGGTCAGGTCGGCCGGGGTGGTGTCCGCCTCGGAGGCGTTCGTGGCGGGGGTCTTGGTGGTGTCCATGCGGGGCACCGTAGGCGGCCCGTCTGAGAGTCTCATGAGAAATGCGGCGGGCCCCGCCGCGGCGGGGGCCCGGGCCGGTCTCAGGCGGGTCGGTCCGCGGACCACTCGTGGGCGAGGACGGCCCAGATCTCGGTGCTCTGGCGCACGCCCCGGTGCAGGTGGTTCTCGCGCATGACGCCCTCACGGGTCAGTCCGAGGCGCTCGGCGACCGCGATGCTCTTCTTGTTCCCGGTGGCGACGTGCCACTCCACGCGGTGCATGCCGCGCCCGTTGAACGCCCAGTCGATGAGCACCCGGCAGGCGGCGGTGACCAGCCCGCGTCCGGCGGCGGCGGGCTCCAGCCAGCAGCCGACCTCGCAGTTGCCTGCGGCGGCGTCGAAGGCCGGGTAGAGCACTCCTCCGACGAGCGTGCCGTCGACCCAGATGCCGAAGAAGCGGGTGCCGTCGTGCGCGGCCTTCTCGGCGTTCGAACGGAGCAGCTCGCGCGCCGAGTCCAGGTCGGTGGCACGGTCGGGGAAACCGACGAACTGGCCGATGAACTCGCGGCCCCGGTCCATGTGGGCGAGGAACTCCTCGGCGTGCCACACCTCCAGCGGCCTCAGCTGGGCGTTTTCGGCCAGGTCTATCGCGAACATGCGTGGAGTCCTTACGGCTGGTCAGCGGGACACGGGTACGGAGTCAGCCGGCTCCGCGCTGTCTTCGCTCGGCCGCTGTGCCGGAAGTTTCGCACGCGGGCCGCGGTCCGGGGGCTCGATGCTGATCCGGGGCAGCCGCCGGTCGAGCCAGGCCGGCAGCCACCAGTTGGCGCCGCCGAGCATGTGCATGAGGGCCGGGACGAGCAGGGTGCGCAGTACGAAGGCGTCGAGGGCGACGGCCGCGGCGAGGGCGATGCCGAACATCGCGATGATCCGGTCGCCGCTGAGGACGAAGGCCAGGAAGACGGAGATCATGATGACGGCGGCCGAGTTGATGACCCGGCTGGTCTCGGCGAGGCCCACGCGGACGGCCCGCCGGTTGTCGCCGGTCTCCAGCCACTCCTCGTACATCCGGCTGACGAGGAAGACCTGGTAGTCCATCGACAGTCCGAACAGGACGGACACCATGATCACCGGCAGGAAGGGTTCGATGGGGCCGGCGCTGCCCAGGCCCAGCAGTTCGCTTCCCCAGCCCCATTGGAAGATCGCCACGATGACACCGAACGAGGAGGCGACGGCGGCGACGTTCATGGCCGCCGCCTTGACCGGGATGCCGATGGACCGGAAGGCCAGCAGCAGGAGCACGCAGCCCAGGGCGATGACCACGGCGACGAAGAGCGGGAGCTTGCCGATGATGACCTCGGCGAAGTCGTCGTAGCCGGCCGTCACGCCGCCGACGTGGACCTCCATGGAGTTGCCGTGCCCGGCGCGCGGGATGACCTCCTCGCGGAGCGTGTCGACGAGGTCGCTCGTGGCCCGGGACTGGGGGGCGGAGTCGGGTACGACGGTGAGGACGGCGGTGTCCCCGCTCCGGTTGAGGACCGCCGGGCCGGTGGAGGCGACGCCCTCGGTGGTGCGGAGTGCCTCGGCCAGCTGGTCCACGGCGAGCCGGTCGCCCGCGCCGTCCAGGCGGGCGACGACGGTGAGCGGGCCGTTCGTACCGGGCCCGAACCCTTCCGCCAGCAGGTCGTAGGCCTGGCGGGTGGTGGAGCCGGCCGGGTTGTTGCCCTGGTCGGAGGTGCCGAGGTGGAGGGAGAGCGTGGGCAGGGCCAGCACCAGCATGACCGCGGTGGCGACGACGCCGAGCAGCTTGGGGCGGCGCTCCACGAAGGCGGACCAGCGGGCGGCGAAGCCGGTGGTGTGGTCGGGCCGCGGGCCCTCGGCGGCGAGCCTGCGGCGTTCGCGCCGCGACAGGGCGCGCATGCCGATGCAGGAGAGGAGGGCCGGCAGCAGCGTGACCGAGGCGGCCACCGTCAGGATCACCGTCACGGAGGCCGCTATCGCGACGCCGTTGAGGAAGTTGAGGCGCAGCACCAGCATGCCGAGCAGCGCGATGCAGACGGTGGCCCCGGCGAAGACGACGGCCCGGCCGGTGGTGGCGACGGCGTTCTCGGCGGCCTCTTCGACGGGCAGTCCGCGGGCGAGGCCCTTGCGGTGCCGGGTGACGATGAACAGCGCGTAGTCGATGCCGACGCCGAGCCCGACGAGGGTGCCGAGCATCGGGGCGAAGTCGGCGACCGGCATCGCGTGGCCGAGCAGGGTGATGCCGAAATAGGCGGTGCCCACGCTGACCAGGGCGGTCGCGATGGGCAGCAGGCTCGCGGCGAGCGAGCCGAAGGCCAGGAAGAGGACGAGGGCCGCGACGGCGACGCCGATGACCTCGGCGACGTGGGCGGTGGGGGCCTCGGTCAGGGCTATGGCGCGGCCGCCGAGTTCGACCTGGAGGCCGTCGGTCTCGGTGGCCGGGTTCTTCGCCGCGTGGACGACCGCCTTGGCCTGGGCCTTGGGTACGGAGTCGGCCGGCCGGTCGAAGGTCACCACGGCGTAGGCGGTGCGGCCGTCGGGGCTGATCCGGGCGGCGCCCTCGGGGCCCGGGCCGTAGGGGCCGGCGACCGAGCCGACGCCGGGGAGCGCGGCGACGGCGTCGAGCGCGCGGGTCATGCGCTGCTCGACGCCGGGGCTGCGGACGCTCTGGTGCTCGGGGGCCCGCCACACGATGGTGTCGGTGTCTCCGCCTTGGCCCTGGAAACCCTTGCGGAGCAGGTCGTGCGCCTTGCCGGACTCGGTGCCGGGGACCTCGTAGTCGTTGGAGAACGCCGATCCGGCGGTTGCTGCGGCCGCCGCGGTCCCCCCGAGGGCGAGCAGCCAGATCAGTACGGTGAGGAGTCGGTGCCGCATGCACCACCGTGCGATCGCTGCCAACGGACGTGCTCCCTGATGGTTCGGGTCTTTACCGGGAGACAGCCCGTCGCAAAGAACGCGTGAACTCGTGAAGGCCTGGCCGGAGGTCCGGAGGATCGCCCCGGAAGTCCTGGCCGTGATGGTCTACACCTCAACGATCTCAGCGATTCGTGATCGTTGGCCCCATTCGTGTGCATTGTCACAGGCGGGGCGGGAGGTGCGGGACCTTGGTCACCGTGAGGTCTGGCCGGAGGGCTCGCGGCGGCTGTGAAGGTGGTCCCGGTCGTCGGGCTCGTCGACCCGGTAGCCCGGGATCGAGGGCCATCGGACGGTGAGGACGACGGCGTCCTCCTCCGCGTACCAGGAGTGGTCGACGCCACGCCCCCAGAGCACGTAGTCGCCCTGCTCGGCGAGGACGACGGTCCGCCCCGGGAACTCCAGCCGGAAGCGGCCGCTGATCAGCACCAGCAGCGCGGTGCGCTTCTCCGCGGTGGCCCAGCGCTCCCGCTCGTCGCCCTTCGGGTGCACGCCCCACTTGATCTCCACGTCTTCGCTGTGACGGGGGTCGGAGGGGTCCTTGAAGTGGCCGAGGAGCCAGCCGCGGTCGGCTGCCGCGTCGGGGGTGGCCTTACCGGTGTAGATGGTGGAGTCGTCGTTCACGGGGGTGAGGCTAATGCAGTTGTGCGGCCCGGGCGGACACTGGTCAGCTGGGCCGATGACCATGGATCACGATGAACTCCTGAAGGTGCGGGCCGCCTACGACGCCCGGATGCGCCGGGACGCCCACCCGGACGCGGCGCAGGCCCGCGTGGAGCGGGCGGGCGCGGTCGTCCGCCAGACCGTGCCCGGCCTCGGCTGGAACGGCGTGCTCTGGTCGGACCTCGACGAGGAGACGGCGGACGCGGAGATCGCGGCGCAGGTCGCGCACTTCGCGGGACTGGGGACGCCGGAGTTCGAGTGGAAGCTCTACGACCACGACCGCCCCGCGGACCTGGGCACACGGCTCCGGGCGGCGGGTTTCGCACCGGAGCCGCCCGAGACGCTGATGGTGGGCAAGGCGGCGGAGCTCGCCGCACTGCCCGTGGAGCCGCCGGAGGGCATCACCCTGCGGGTCGTGACCGACGAGGCGGGGGTGGACCTGATGATGGAGGTCCACGCGCGGGCCTTCGGCACCGAGCGGCCGCAGATCCGGGAGCAGATGCTGAGCCTGCTGCGGGAGGCACCGGACACCATCGCGGCGGTCGTGGCGATGGCGGGCGACACCCCGGTCAGCGCGGCCCGTATGGAGATGCCGCAGGGTGCCCCGTTCGCCGGACTCTGGGGCGGCGGTACGGACCCCCGGTGGCGCGGGCGCGGCATCTACCGCCTGCTGGTGGCCCACCGGGCCCGCCGGGCAGCGGAACTGGGCATCCCGTACCTCCAGGTGGACGCGTCGGCGGACAGCCGCCCGATCCTGGAGCGGCTGGGCTTCGGGGTGCTCGGGGTGACGACGCCGTACGTGTGGACGGCGGCCTGAGCCGGCGGCTTCCCCCCGCACGGGACCAGGGGGCAGGATCGCCCTCATGGAACGAACGGAAAGCACGGAGAGCACGGGACGCGCGGAACGCCCGGAACACCCGGAACGCCCGGAACGCGTCGAGCGCACCGGACCGCCCCTGACCGGCAACGAGCGCGACACGCTGCGCGCCTACCTCGACTACCACCGGGCCACCCTCGCCTGGAAGTGCGAGGGCCTCACCGACGAGGAACTGCGCCGCGCTTCCATGCCGCCGTCCACCCTCACCCTCCTCGGCCTGGTCCGGCACATGGCCGAGGTCGAGCGCCACTGGTTCCGCCGCACCCTGAACGGGGAGCGGCTGCCCCACCTCTGGTCCGACACCCACGACTTCCAGGCCGCCTACGACTCCAGCGGCGCCACCCGCGAGGAGGCGTTCGCGGCCTGGGAGGCCGAGGTCGGGCACGCCCGCCGGATCGAGGCGGCCGCCGAGTCCCTCGAGGTGACGGCCTACGTGGCCAGCTGGAAGGAGGAGGCGTCGCTGCGCTTGGTCATGCTCCACCTGATCCACGAGTACGCCCGGCACAACGGTCACGCCGACTTCCTCCGCGAGGCCATCGACGGCACCACCGGGGCCTGACGGAGTCCGGTCACACACCCCCCTATAGTTAGGGCAGCCTAACCTAACGACTGGGGGACGAGTGTGAGCCTTGTGACCGACGCGGACGCCTTCGAGCTCTACCGGGACAGCTGGGGCATCCCCCACCTCCGCGCCGCCGACGCCCTCGGCCTCGCCTACGCCCAGGGCCGCGTCACCGCCCTCGACCGCGCCTGGCAGCTGGAGGTCGAACGGCACCGCGCCCAGGGCTCCAGCGCCTCCTTCCTCGGCGCGGACTGCGTGGCCTGGGACCGGTTCGCCCGCCAGAGCCGCATCGCCGACACCGCCCGCCGCTGCTACGAGGCCCTGGACGCCGGCGATCCCGAGACCGCCGCCTGGGTCCGCGCGTACGTCGACGGCGTCAACGACGGGCTCACCGCCGGCGCCGCCCGCGACGAGCGCTTCGCGCGCACCGGACTGGTGCCCGCCCCCTGGGAACCCTGGGTTCCGATGGCGATCTGGACCGCCGCGCACATCCTGTTCGCCGGCTTCGCCACCAAGCTGTGGCGCGAGCGCGTGGCCCGCGCCCTGGGCGAGGACGCGGTCACCCTCTTCGCCACCGACGGGCCCGGCACCGCCGGCAGCAACGGCTGGCTGGTGCCGGGCGACCGCACCACCAGCGGCGCGGCGATCATCGCCGGCGACCCGCACCGGTTCATCGAGGACCCGGGCGTCTACCAGCAGATGCGCCTGTCCTGCCCGGAGTACGACGTCCTCGGCCTGGCCGTCCCCGGCGTCCCCGGCCTCGCCCACTTCGGGCACACCGGCACCGCCGCCTGGGCCATCACCAACGCGATGGCCGACTACCAGGACCTGTACACCGAGCAGCTGCGCGGGTCCGGCTCCACCGTGGAAGCGCTGGGGCCGGACGGCCGGTGGGAGCCGGTGCACCGCCACGTCGAGACCATCGCCGTGGCCGGCGGCGAGGAGGTCGAGGTGGAGGTCATGGAGACCGCCCGGGGTCCGGTGATCGTCCGCAGGGACGCCGACGCGGGGACCACCGCCGACGCCGGGACCGTCCCCGACGCCGTGACGGCCCCCGACACCGGTCCGGCCGCCGAGGCGCTCTCCCTCCGCTACCCGCCGCGCGTCCGCGAGGACCTGGGCTTCGCCGCCCTCCCCGCCCTGCTGCGCGCCCGCACCGTCGCCGACATCGACCGCGCCCTCGACGGCTGGGCGGAGCCCGTCAACGTCGTCCACGCCGCCGACTCCGCGGGCGGCCTGCTGCACCGCGTCGCGGGCGCCGTGCCGCTGCGCGACAGCGCCAACCGGCTGCGCCCCGTACCGGCGTGGGACCGGCGCCACGACTGGCAGGGCTGGGCCGCGACCCCCGCCGAGCCCGTACAGGGCTTCGCCGTCATGGCCAACGCCCGCGGCATCGCCTCCCCGCTCGGCGTGGAGTTCGCGCCCCCGCACCGCGCCAACCGCATCCGCGAGCTGCTCAGCGGCTCCGCCGACTGGTCGCCGAAGGCGATGGCCGACGTACACGCAGACACGCACCTGGCCTCCGCCGGGCCGCTGCTCGCCCTGCTGCCCGCGCTCGACGGGCTGTCCCCCGCCGCGGCGGCCCTGCGCGCCCGGCTGCTGGCCTGGGACCGGCACATGGCGGCCGACAGCACCGACGCCACCGTCTTCTCGGCCTTCCGGACCGCGACCGTACGCCGCCTCGCCGCCGATGCCGTCTTCGCGGAGCTGGCGGGCGCCCCCACCGGCCCGGAGGTGTTCCACCCGTGGCTCTACCTGGTCCCCCGGGTCGGCTACGCCCTCGAAGGGCTGCTCACCACCTCCCTCCTCCCCGGCCTCGACCGCGCCGCGCACGTCCGGGCCGCCCTCGAGGAGACGGCCGCGGCAGGCGCCCCCGACAGGCCCTGGGCGGAGGTCCACCGCCTCGCCCCCTGGTCGGCGCTGCCGGACCCGGAGGCCCAGTGGCCCGGCCTCGGCGGCGACCACGACTGCGTGAACGCCACCTCCTCCGTCCCCGGCTTCACCGACCTCACCGCCCGCGCTTCGGCGGCCCGTTACGTCTGGGACCTCGCCCGCCGCGAGGACAGCCTCTGGGCGGTCCCGCTCGGCGCGGACGGCGTCACCGGCGCACCCCACCACCGCGATCAGCTCCCCCTGTGGGCACGCTGCGAACTCGTCCCCGTCGTCACCGACTGGGCCCGCCTCACCAAGGAATCCGCATGATCTCGACCAGACAGCCCGTGTACAGCCGGCTCGTGGAGGGCTTCGGCACGGTCACGATCACCCCCGTCGACCCCGCCGCCGACTCGGCGCTGATCCACAGCTGGGTCACCGAGGAGCGGGCGCGCTTCTGGGGCATGGGCGAGGCCAGCCGCGAACTGGTCCAGGAGATCTACGAGGACGTCGACCGCCGCACCACCCACCACGCGTTCATGGTGGCCCGCGACGGGGAGCGGGTCGCGCTCTTCCAGACGTACGACTGCGCCGAGGACCGGGTCGCCGAGTGCTACGAGGTGCAGGCCGGGGACGTCGGCGTGCACCTGATGATCGGCCCGAGCCAGGGCGCGACCCGGCGCGGTTTCACCGCCGCGCTGGTGGGGACCTTCACGGCCTACCTGTTCTCCGACCCCGCCGCCCGCCGGATCGTCGCCGAGCCCGACGCGCGCAACACCAAGGCGATCGCCCTGCTGGAGCGGTCCGGCTTCGTGCTCGGCCCGGAGGTCGAACTCCCGGAGATCGACCTGCCCGAGGTCTACCTCCCCGCCAAGGCGGCCCGCCTTGCCTTCCTCGGCGCACCGGCGCCGCTGCCGGACAGCCGCTGACGCGCCTCCCGGCCGGCCCCGCCGCGAACGGATCGTCACCCGAACGGGACGGCCATTCCCATTGACCCCGCGCGCCCGACGGCTCGAAGCTGATCCCCACTCACATCATTGGCGCTGGGGGGAAATTGACCAGCCAGAACCTGCACATCGGGCCGGACACGGCGGCAGACCGCTATCGGCTGCTCCGGTCCATCGGGCGCGGCGGGGAGGCCGTGCTCTATCTCGCGGAGATCGAGCTCGCCGGCGGGTCCGAACCCGTCGTCGTCAAGGTGCTCGACTCCAAGACGACCATCACGCCCGACATCTTCGACCGCATCAGCCAGAAGTGGAACGAGCAGGCGGAGCTGCTGCGCTTCGTCCACCGGCCCGGAGTGGTGGGCGTACGGGAGCACTTCGAGGGCCCGCCGATCCACCGGCCCGGGGAGTCGTCGACCCTGACCGGGCGGGCCCTCGTCCTCGTCATGAACCACGTCGACGGGCTCGACCTGCGGGACTGGCGGGCGGAGCGGACGCTCGCCACCGCCGCCGAGCGGCGGGAGGTGATGCGCACGCTGGAGCAGCTGGCCGACGTACTGGACTGGCTGCACTCGGGGAAGGCCACCCCGTCCGGGCGCCAGGTGATCCACGGCGACCTCTCGCCCGGCAATGTGATGGTCGACGCGCACGGCCAGGCCACGCTGGTGGACTTCGGCCTCAGCAAGCTGACCGCCGACCACCAGACGGCGGAGGTCTGGTTCACCCCGGGCTACGCGGCGCCCGAGGTCTTCGACGGCAAGCGGACACCGGGCACGGACCGGTACGCCTTCGGGGCGATCGCGTACTTCCTGCTGAGCGGCCAGTCGCCGCCCGCCACGCCCGAGCAGCTGGCCCAGGCGCTGGCCGCGCTGCCGCAGATCGCCGTACTGGACGCGGAGCAGCGGGCGCGGATCACCTCGATCTACGCGGCCGATCCGGGGAAGCGCCCGGTGAGCCTGGCCGGCTGGATGAAGGACGTCCGGCACGCGGTGGTGTCCACGACCACCTCCGCCTCTCAGCGCGCGGTCCAGGACACGCCGCCGAAGCCGGCCGTACCGCCGCAGCCCGTCGTCCCGCCGCAGCCCGTCGCCGCGCCCGCGGTCCACGTCTCGACGGAACCCGCGCGGACGGAACCCGCGCCGACGGAACCCGTGCGGACGGAACCGGTGGCGGCCGAACCGCTTCCCACAGCTCCGGCTCCCGAGCCCGCGGTTCCCGCCGGGTACGGGCCCGCGTACGGCCCGGGCCCGGCGCCCGCCCCGGAGCCGCCCCGTCCGAAGAAGCGGCGGACCGGCCTGGTCCTGGGCGCGGTGGCCTCCGTCGTGGTGCTGGCGGCCCTCGCCGCGCTCGGCGTACAGCTCCTGAAGGGCAAGGACCGGGGAGCCGGGCAGGCGTCGGGTGCGGACGGGCCGGCGGCCGCTGCGTCCGGCCGGCCCGCGACCCCGACACCGACGCCGACCCCGACGCCCGACACCTCGTCGTCGGCCACCGATGACGCCGTGGTGGAGCCCACCACGACCGCGTCGAAGCCCGCCAACGGCACCGCACCCGACGTCAACGCCGCCGATCTGACCGTCATGCACCCCGTGGACGGGCTGGGCGAGTTCACCGTCGGAGCAGCGAAGATCAACACCAAGCAGTACGGTGCCGCGTTCATCGCCGAGCTGGGCTGCAACGGCGATGCGATCGCGGAGTTCGATCTCAACCGCGAGTGGAAGTACCTGGACTTCACGGCCGGAGTCGACGACGGCTCCAGCCGGGAGAACGGGCGGGTCAGCATCTCGCTCGACGGCCAGCCGGCCGCCTTCTCCGAACTCGTCGGGCTCGGCAAGCCGGTCACCAAGAGGGTGGAGGTGACCGGCGCCCTGCGCCTGCGCATCAAGGTGGACGCGGGGTGCGACATGGGCAAGGTGGTCATCGCCGCCCCGCAGCTGACGCGCTGAACCCCGCGCACGCCGGGAAAAAGGGGCGGCCCCGCACCGGAACTCCGGTGCGGGGCCGCCGACGCACTGCCTGCGCGGCACCTGCTCGACTACTCGGACACGCCCAGGCGCTCCAGGATGAGCTCCTTGACGCGCGCCGCGTCGGCCTGGCCGCGGGTGGTCTTCATGACCGCGCCGACCAGGGCGCCGACGGCCGCGACCTTGCCGCCGCGGATCTTGTCGGCGATGGCCGCGTTGCCCGCGATGGCCTCGTCCACGGCCGCGCCGAGCGCGCCCTCGTCCGAGACGACCTTCAGCCCGCGCTTCTCGACGACCTCGTCCGGGGTGCCCTCGCCGGCGAGGACGCCTTCGAGGACCTGGCGGGCCAGCTTGTCGTTCAGCTCGCCCGCGGCGACCAGTGCCGCGACCCGGGCGACCTGCGCCGGGGTGATCGGCAGCTCGTCGACGACGACGCCCTGCTCGTTGGCGTTGCGGGCCAGCTCGCCCATCCACCACTTGCGCGCGGCGGCCGAGTCGGCACCCGCCTCGATCGTGGCGACGATGGAGTCCACCGCGCCCGCGTTGAGGATCGACTGCATGTCGTGCTCGCTGACGCCCCAGTCCTCGCGGAGCCGGTTGCGGCGCACGCGCGGCATCTCGGGCAGGCCGGCGCGCAGCTCCTCGACCCACTCGCGGGCCGGGGCCACGGGGACCAGGTCGGGCTCCGGGAAGTACCGGTAGTCCTCGGCGTTGTCCTTGATGCGGCCGGCCGTGGTGGAGCCGTCCTCCTCGTGGAAGTGCCGGGTCTCCTGCACGATCGAGCCGCCGCCGCTCAGCACGGCCGCGTGGCGCTGGATCTCGAAGCGGGCCGCGCGCTCCACGGAGCGCAGCGAGTTGACGTTCTTCGTCTCGCTGCGGGTGCCGAACTCGGACTCGGGGGTCGGGCGCAGCGACAGGTTCACGTCGCAGCGCATCTGGCCCTTGTCCATGCGGGCCTCGGAGACGCCGAGCGCCTTGATGACCTCGCGCAGCTCGGCGACGTACGCCTTGGCGACCTCGGGGGCCCGTACGCCCGCGCCCTCGATCGGCTTGGTGACGATCTCGATGAGCGGGATGCCGGCGCGGTTGTAGTCCAGCAGGGAGTGGGACGCACCGTGGATACGGCCGGTGGCACCGCCGACGTGCAGCGACTTGCCGGTGTCCTCCTCCATGTGGGCGCGCTCGATCTCCACGCGGAAGATCTCGCCGTCCTCCAGCTGGACGTCCAGGTAGCCGTTGAAGGCGATGGGCTCGTCGTACTGGGAGGTCTGGAAGTTCTTCGGCATGTCCGGATAGAAGTAGTTCTTCCGGGCGAAGCGGCACCACTCGGCGATCTCGCAGTTCAGCGCGAGGCCGATCTTGATGGCGGACTCGACGCCGATCGCGTTGACGACCGGCAGGGAGCCGGGCAGACCGAGGCAGGTGGGGCAGGTCTGCGAGTTGGGCTCGGCGCCCAGCTCGGTGGAACAGCCGCAGAACATCTTGGTCTTGGTGCCGAGCTCGACATGGACCTCAAGGCCCATGACGGGGTCGAACGAGGCGAGAGCGTCCTCGTACGACATCAGTTCGGTGTAGGTGCTCACGGTGAAACTTTTCCCTCTCAGCCCAGCAGGACGTCGTCGTCGCCCAGGCGCTTCAGCTCGCGGTACAGGATCGCGAGGCCGGTGACGATGGCGGCGGCGGACACGGCGGCGTCGACCAGCTTCAGCACGTCGTTCTCGCTGCGGGCCTTCTTGACCTGCTTGATCACGCTGATGGCGCCGAAGGCGGTGGTGCCGATCGACAGGTAGGTGCCGGTCTTGGACTTCTTGAAGCCCTTGGCCTTGGACAGTGCACTGGTGCTCACAGCGACGGTGCCTCCTCAAGCAGCGGGTGACCCCAGCGCGCGGTGAAGGCGGCCTCGACGGCCGCGCCGACCTTGTAGAGCCGGTCGTCCTTCATCGCCGGGGCGATGATCTGCAGCCCGACCGGGAGGCCGTCCTCGGGGGCCAGGCCGCAGGGGAGCGACATGGCGGAGTTGCCTGCCAGGTTGGTCGGGATGGTGCACAGGTCCGCGAGGTACATCGCCAGCGGGTCGTCGGTGCGCTCACCGATCGGGAAGGCGGTGGTCGGGGTCGTCGGGGAGACGATCACGTCGACCTGCTCGAAGGACTTCTCGAAGTCCTTCGTGATGAGCGTGCGGACCTTCTGGGCGGAGCCGTAGTACGCGTCGTAGTAGCCGGAGCTGAGCGCGTACGTGCCGAGGATGACGCGGCGCTTGACCTCGTCGCCGAAGCCGGCCTCGCGGGTCAGGGCGGTGACGTCCTCGGCGGACTTGGTGCCGTCGTCGCCGACGCGCAGGCCGTAGCGCATGGCGTCGAAACGGGCCAGGTTCGAGGAGCACTCGGACGGCGCGATCAGGTAGTACGCGGCCATCGCGAGGTCGAAGGACGGGCAGTCCAGCTCGACGATCTCGGCGCCGAGCTCCTTGAGGAGCTCCACCGACTCGTTGAAGCGCTGGACGACGCCGGCCTGGTAGCCCTCACCGGCGAACTGCTTGACCACACCGACGCGCATGCCGGCGACGGAGCCGTTGCGGGCGGCCTCGACTACCGGCGGGACCGGGGCGTCGATGGAGGTGGAGTCGAGCGGGTCGTGCCCGGCGATGACCTCGTGGAGGAGGGCCGCGTCCAGGACCGTGCGGGCGCAGGGGCCGCCCTGGTCGAGGGAGGAGGAGAAGGCCACCATGCCGTAGCGGGAGACGCCGCCGTAGGTCGGCTTGACGCCGACGGTGCCGGTGACGGCGGCGGGCTGGCGGATGGAGCCGCCGGTGTCCGTGCCGATGGCGAGGGGCGCCTGGTACGCGGCGAGCGCGGCCGCGGAGCCGCCGCCGGAGCCGCCGGGGATCCGGGTGAGGTCCCACGGGTTGCCGGTCGGGCCGTACGCGCTGTTCTCCGTCGAGGACCCCATGGCGAACTCGTCCATGTTGGTCTTGCCGAGGATCACGACGTCGGCTTCCTTCAGCTTGCGCGTCAGGGTGGCGTCGTACGGCGGGATCCAGCCTTCGAGGATCTTCGAACCGACGGTGGTCGGGACCCCGACGGTGGTGAAGATGTCCTTGAGGGCGAGCGGTACGCCGGCCAGCGGGCCGAGCTTCTCGCCGGCTGCGCGCTTGGCGTCGACGGCGCGGGCCTGCGCGAGGGCGCCTTCGCGGTCGACGTACAGGAAGGCGTGGACCTTCTCGTCGGTCGCGTCGATGCGGGCCAGGTGGGCCTCGGTGACCTCGACGGCCGTGAGCTCGCCGGAGGCGATCTTCTCGGCGGTCTGGGCCGCCGTGAGCTTGATGATGTCCGTCATGGCTGTTAGTCCTCCCCCAGGATCTGCGGCACCTTGAATCGCTGCTGCTCCTGGGCGGGAGCGCCGGAGAGCGCCTGCTCGGGGGTGAGCGAGGGACGGACCTCGTCCGCGCGCATGACGTTCGTCAGGGGCAGCGGGTGGGAGGTCGGCGGGACGTCTTGGTCGGCGACCTCGGACACGCGGGCGACCGCGCCGATGATGTCGCCGAGCTGTCCGGCGAAGTGATCCAGCTCGTTGCTGGACAGCTCAAGGCGCGCCAGCCGAGCGAGGTGGACGACCTCCTCGCGCGTAATGCCAGGCATGCAGCGATCCTCTGGGGGTGGGTGGATGTGTGGTTTCGGACTCAATCCTATGGGGCCGGGCCCCCCACCCACGAAACGGATTGCGGTTGTGCCGGTACGGGGGCGGGTGGCGGGGCCGCTGCGCGGGGCTTCCCGGGCTCCGCCCCGGCAGTGGCGCCGCACCATTCGGACCCGGCGGAGCCCGGGGGCTCAGCCCGCGTCGGCCTCGGCCGCGGCCAGCTCGGCCGAGATGTCGGCCGGGCGGCGCCAGCCGCGTTCGCCTCGGGCGAGGAGCCAGGCGGTGGCCTCCTGCGGAGGCATCGCGGCGGCGACCAGCCACCCCTGCACCGCGTCGCAGCCCAGGTCCCGCAGCCGCTCCCACGTCTCGTCGTCCTCCACGCCCTCGGCGACCACGAGCAGCCCCAGCGAGTGGGCGAGGTCGACGGTGCAGCGGACGATCTCCGCGTCCTGCGCGTCGACGGCGAGCCGGCCCACGAACGACCGGTCGATCTTCAGCTCGCTGACCGGCAGCCGCCGCAGGTGGACCAGCGAGGAGTACCCGGTGCCGAAGTCGTCCAAGGACATCTTCACGCCGTGGCCGGTGAGCCCGGCCATGGTGTCCGCCGCCCGCTGCGGGTCCTCGAGCAGCACGTGCTCCGTTATCTCCAGCTGGAGGCCGCTCGCCGGCACCCCGTGCCGGGCCAGCCTGGCGGCCACCGCTCCCGCGAATCCGGGGGTGTGGACGTCGCGCGGCGAGACGTTGACGGCGACCGGCACCTTCAGGCCCTGCGCCCGCCACCGCGCGACCTGCGCGAGGGCCGTCTCCAGGACGTACTCCGTCAGGTGCGGCATGAGCCCGGAGGTCTCGGCGATCGCGATGAACTCGTCCGGGGAGACCCGCCCGCGCTCCGGATGCACCCACCGCACCAGCGCCTCGAGGCCTGCGACTTGCCCGTCGAAGCGGACCTTCGGCTGGTAGTGGAGTTCCACTTCGCCGGCGTCGAGGGCCCGGCGCAGATCGCCGAGGAGGCCGAGCCGGTCGGGGGTGTTGCTGTCCCGCTTGGACTCGTACACCTCCACGCCGGTGCGGTCGCGCTTGGCCTGGTACATCGCCACGTCGGCGCGGCGCAGCAGCCCCTCGGCGTCCAGGGCGTGGTCGGGGAAGACGGCGAGGCCGGCGCTGGCCTCCAGGACGAGCGTGAGGCCGTCCAGGTCCAGCGGGGAGCTGAGCTCCGCGACCAGGTGGCGGGCGATGCGCTGGGCACTGGTGGTGGAGTCGGCGACGGGCAGCAGGACGGCGAACTCGTCGCCGCCGAGCCGGGCGGCCTCCGCGTCCTCGGGCAGCGCCTGGCGCAGCCGGTCGGCGATCTGCAGGAGCAGCCGGTCGCCCGCCAGGTGGCCGAGGGTGTCGTTGACCGCCCGGAAGCGGTCCAGGTCGATCAGCACAAGAGCTGCCCGGGTGCCCAAACGTTCAGCCTCGTCCAGGGCGGTCCAGGCCCGCTCCAGCAGCCACTGCCGGTTCGGCAGCCCGGTCAGCGGGTCCCGCAGCTGTTCCTCGGCGCGCGCCCGGGCGATCCACAGGGTGGAGTCCAGGGCGATCAGCGGCACGGCGAACAGCGGCAGCAGGACCGGCTGCGTGACCGCGACGACGCAGATCAGCGGGGCGATCCCGAGCAGCGCGACCGCCACTAAGGCCTGGCGGAGCAGGGCCGTGCGGGCCACGGTGGGCAGGCCGCCGCCGCGCGGGGCCAGCGCGATCCACAGCAGGACCCGGGTGGCGAGCAGGTACGCGACCGCCACGAGGACGATCTCGGGTACGGCGTCGATCTCCCAGGTGGTGGGCCGCCACGGGTTCTCCACGGACGGCGCCTCGCCGAAGGCTGCCATCACGAGGGCTCCCGCGCCGATGCCGAGGATGTCGGCCGAGCCGTGCAGCAGGCCCTGCCGCCAGCGGTGCCGGCGCGCGGCGCCGACCAGGGAGACCACCGCGAGCGAGACGAGTCCCGCGGGCACCCACCCGTAGAGGAGGAGCACGCCGAGGGTGAGTGCCGCGCCCGAGCCGGTGCCGCCCCACCAGCGGTCGCGGCCCAGCGCGACGAGGTGGCCGACGATGATGCCGGTGAGCAGGGCGAGCGCCCAGCCCACCGCGCCACCGGGGAACAGCGCATGACGGCCGCTCAGGGCCGAGGCGACCCCGGCTCCGAGCACCACGACGGCCAGACCCACGACGGCGAAGGACAGCACGCCGCGCCGCCCCGGTCCGTCCGCACCGGTGCCGAGCGGCCTGGTGTCCGGTGTCCTGGCCCCCAGGACACCCAGCCGGCCCGCCCGCATGGACGGGATGTCCCCGCCGAATTCAGGTGACGGGTCGGCGCTTTCGGTGGGTTTCATGCCCGTCCCTCTCACAGCCGGCGATGCCGATGTCACGCGATGGCCCCGATGTCATGCCATCACGGCTGGAATCGCATCCGGCAGCCGTGCACGACAGGCGCACCCCTCAACAGTAGGACGCGGGAGGGTCCCAGGGGCAGCGGTCGGCAGTGGTTGCCCGAATGCGACCCAGCCATCCTCATCAGTACGGTATCCGCCGAACGGGTGAGTTTGGACCAGGACCCCCCGGTCACCCATCCGATGATCCGACAGCTCAGGGGCCTGCCACCAGCCTTGTACCAGCCGTTTACCACCGTCCGATGCGCCTGGCGTGCGCCCGCCCGTACGGCCTCACGCCATGCATCCGTTCACCTTCGCCACTCCCCCGCAGATCTGTCCGGGTGATTGCCTTCCGGCCGTTGCTCCGCTTGCTCCCCCTACTCCACTTACTCCGCTCCGCCGTCGCCGTCCACCGGAAGCGCCGCCTCGCGCGCCGCGTCCGGGCCCTGCTCCAGCAGCACTTCGAACCCGGCGTCGTCGAGGATGGCCAGTTTCAGCTGCACGGCCTTGTCGTACTTCGAGCCCGGGTTGTCGCCGACCACGACGAAGGAGGTCTTCTTCGACACCGATCCGGTGACCTTGGCGCCGCGGCTCTGCAGGGCTTCCTTCGCGCCGTCCCGGGTGTGGCTCTGCAGCGTGCCGGTGACGACGACGGTCAGCCCCTCCAGCGGGCGCGGCCCCTCCTCCTCGGCGGAACCTTCCTCCTCCATCCGTACCCCGGCCTCGCGCCACTTGCGCAGGATCTCCTGGTGCCAGTCGACGGCGAACCACTCCTTGAGGGAGGCCGCGATGATCGCACCGACCCCCTCGGTGGCCGTCAGCTCCTCCTCCGTGGCCTGTTCGATGCGCTCGATCGACCGGAACTCGCGGGCGAGGGCCTCCGCCGCGACCGGGCCGACGTGACGGATCGACAGGCCGTTGATGATGCGGGCGAGCGGGCGGCTCTTGGCGGCCGCGATGTTCTCCAGCATCGCCAGGGCGTTCTTCTTCGGCTCGCCCTTCTGGTTGGCGAAGACGGTGACGACCTTCTCCCCGCCCGTCTTCGGGTCCCGCTTGGGCAGCCCGCTGTCCGGGTCCAGGACGTACGCCTTGATGGGCAGCAGGTCCTCGATGGTCAGGCCGAAGAGGTCGCCCTCGTCCAGCAGCGGCGGCTCCGCCGGCTCCAGCGGGGCGGTCAGCGCGGCGGCCGCCACCATGCCGAAGTTCTCGATGTCGAGGGACTGCCGGCCGGCCAGGTAGAAGAGCCGCTCGCGCAACTGGGCGGGGCAGGTCTGGGCGTTGGGGCACCGGACGTCGATGTCCCCCTCCTTCATCGGCCGCAGCTCCGTCCCGCACGCGGGACACTCGGCCGGCATCACGAACTCCCGCTCGCTGCCGTCCCGCAGGTCCACCACCGGGCCGAGGATCTCGGGGATGACGTCGCCCGCCTTGCGCAGCACGACGGTGTCCCCGATGAGCACGCCCTTGGCCTTGACGACCTCCTGGTTGTGCAGGGTCGCGAACTCGACCTCGGAGCCGGCCACCGTCACCGGCTCCACCTGGGCGTACGGGGTCACGCGCCCGGTGCGGCCGACGCCGACCTTGATGTCGATCAGCTTGGTGTTGACCTCCTCGGGGGCGTACTTCCAGGCGATCGCCCAGCGCGGCGCGCGCGCCGTGGACCCGAGCCGGCCCTGGAGCGCGATCTCGTCGAGCTTGACGACCACGCCGTCGATCTCGTGCTCCACGGAGTGCCGGTTCTCGCCGTAGTACGCGATGAACTCCCGGACCTCGGCGAGCGAGGAGACCACCTTGGCGTGCGCGGCGGTGGGCAGGCCCCACTCGTGCAGCAGCTCGTACGCCTGTGACTGGCGCTCGATCTCCAGGCCCTCGCGCGCGCCGACGCCGTGCACCACCATGTGCAGCGGACGGGTGGCGGTGACCTTCGGGTCCTTCTGGCGCAGTGAACCGGCCGCCGCGTTGCGCGGGTTGGCGAAGGGCTTGCCCTGCGCCTCCACGAGCCGGGCGTTGAGCTCCTCGAACTTCTCCATCGGGAAGTAGACCTCGCCGCGGATCTCGACGAGGGCCGGGATCCGGTCGCCCTTCAGCCGGTCCGGGATCTCGGCGATGGTGCGGACGTTGGGTGTGATGTCCTCACCGGTGCGGCCGTCGCCGCGGGTGGCGGCGCGGGTCAGCCGGCCGTTCTCGTAGGTGAGGTTGACGGCGAGGCCGTCCACCTTCAGCTCGCACAGGTAGTGGTAGTCGGAGGTGCTCACGTCCCGGGCCACCCGCTCGGCCCAGGCGGCCAGTTCCTCCTCGTCGAAGGCGTTGTCGAGGGAGAGCATCCGCTCCCGGTGCTGCACGGAGGCGAAATCCGTCTCGTACGCCCCGGCCACCTTCTGGGTGGGCGAATCGGGCGTACGCAGCTCCGGGTACTCCTCCTCCAGGGCCTCGAGCGAGCGCAGCAGCTTGTCGAACTCGGCGTCGCTGACGACCGGCTGGTCGTTCACGTAGTACCGGAAGCGGTGCTCCTCGATCTGCTCGGCCAGCAGCGCGTGCTGCTCACGCACCGCCGCCGGTACTGCCGTGTCCTGCTGTTCGGCTGCCATGCCGTGTCCTCCCGTGGCCCGTCTCGACCGTCACTCAGGGTTGTCGGCGAGCGACCTCGCCGCCCTGACGCAATGCGCCTGCACCGCGCGGGCGTAGGCGGGCGAAGCGCCCGCCAGACCGCACGACGGGGTGACCACGACGGACTCCGCCAGAGTCCCCGGGGCCAGCCCCAGCCTGCGCCAAAGCTTCCTGACACCCATGACGCTACCGGCAGGGTCCGACAACGGGCCGTCGGTGCCCGGCACCACTCCGGCGAAGAGTTTCGTACCGCCTTCGACGGCCTCACCGATGGCGTCGTCCTCGCGCTCGGTGAGCAGCGAGAAATCGAACGACACGCCCGCGGCGCCGGCCCGCCGCAGCAGCCCGAAGGGCACCTCGGGCGCGCAGGAGTGCACGATCACGTCCCCGTCGTGCACGGCGAACAGGTCCCGCAGCGTGCCCTCGACGACCTGCCGGTCGACGGCGCGGTACGTCCGGTACCCGCTCGCGGACCGCACCCGCCCGAGCAGTACGGCGGTCAGCGACGGCTCGTCGAACTGCAGCACCACGTCGGCGCCGGGGATCCGCTTGCGCACGTCGGCCAGGTGCTCGCGCAGGCCCTCGGCGAGTGATCCGGCCAGGTCCCGGCAGGCGCCCGCGTCCTGGAGCATGGCCTCCCCACCGTGCAGCTCCAGGGCGGCGGCCAGCGTCCACGGCCCGACGGCCTGGACCTTGAGCTTGCCGGTGTACCCCTGGGTGGACTCCTCCAGGGCGTCGAGGTCCTCGCCGAGCCAGGACCGGGAGCGCTTGCTGTCGCGCCCCGGGCGGTCGCTGATCCGCCAGCCGCTGGGCTCGACGTGCGCGTACATGTCGACCAGCAGCCCGAGGGAGCGACCGATCATGTCCGCGCCGGGGCCGCGGGCGGGCAGCTCGGCGAGGTACGGGAACTCCTCGAAGGAGCCCGTCACGGTCTTGGCGGCCTCGCGGGCGTCTCCGCCGGGCAGCGAACCGACGCCGGTGGCACTCGCGCTCATCGGCCGGGCCTGACGGTCAGGTCGTTGACCTCGGCGTCGCGCGGCAGGTCGACGGCCATGACGACGGTGGTCGCCACGGACTCGGGGTCGATCCAGGCGGCGGGGTCGTACTCCTTGCCCTCCTGCGAGTGCACCTTGGCCTGCATGGGGCTGGCGGTGCGCCCCGGGTACACGGAGGTCACGCGGATCCCGTTCGCCTTCTCCTCCTCGCGCAGCGAGTCGGCGAGGGCCTTGAGGCCGTGCTTGGAGGCGGCGTACGCGCTCCAGTCGGCGTGGGCGTGCAGCCCGGCGCCGGAGTTCACGAAGACGACGGTGGCCTTGGAGGCGCGCAGGGTCGGCATCAGCAGCCGGGTGACCTCGGCGGGCGCGATCAGGTTCACGTTGAGCTGCTGGTGCCAGGTCTTGGGCCGGAGCTCACCGACGGGTCCGAGGTCCACGATCCCGGCGATGTGCAGGAGCGAGTCGATCCGCTCGGGGATCGCCTGCTTGGAGAAGGCCCACGACAGCCGGTCCGGATCGGCGAGGTCGCCCACGAGCGCCCGCGCGCCGGGGTAGCGCTCGACGAGCTGCTTGGCCCGGGCGGCGTCCCGGGCGAGGAGGACGAGGTCGTCGCCCCGTGCGTGCAGTCGGGCGGCGACGGCGGCGCCGATGCCGGATCCGGCACCGGTGATCAGGTGAGTAGCCATGCGCCCATGCTCGCATTCCGCCGCGCGGGGGTGCGGCCCCGCAGGTGGTTGCCTGCGGGACCGCGCCGTGCGGTGCCCTGGACGGGGCGGTGTCAGTCCGCGAACCAGGCCCGGGTGATCGTGATCTCGGACTTGTTGCCCGAGCCGTCGGTCGCCGTGCCGCGGAGGGAGACGTGTCCGCCCTTCGCGGGGTTCTTGACCGTCACCGCGCCGGACCGGACCGGGGCGGTGCGCCAGGTGTAGCCGTCGTCGTACGAGACCTGGACCGTGAGGGACGTCGCGGCCGCGCCCTGGACGGCGACCGGGACACGGACGCTCCGGCCCGCCGGGGAGGTGCCGGTCAGGGACAGCTCGGGGGCGAAGCGGACCGCGGAGACCGGGACCGGGGCCGGGGCGTCCTCGGGTGTGGTCCCCGAGCGGAACCACCAGGTCGCGGTCACCTTGGAGGAGACCCGGGAGACCGTGTCCGCGCGGGCGACCGAGGTGACCAGCTTGTACGGGGCCCCGGCCGCCGGGACGGCGAAGGGCGCCCCGTTGCGGCATTCGCCGTCGTGGGTGCCGATCGGCACACCGTCGCGGTAGAGGACCGTCCGGCCCTTGGCGGGGTTCTCGCCGCCGTCGTGCCCGCCGCCGTCCGCGAGCAGCGGCAGCGTTCCCCGTAGTTCGTCGCCCTGGCGGTAGAGGCCCAGCTCCGCGGCGGCGTCGATGCGCGGGCCGAAGACTCCGGCGTTGAAGCGCTCCCGGTAGGTCCGGCCCGCCTGGAAGGTGCGCGGGCCGTCCGTGTGGTACTGGGTCTCCTCCCGCGGGAAGCCGTTCTCGTCCGGCTCTCCGGTCTGGGTGGCGGCCAGGTGCCATTGCCCCCCGTCCACCGCCGACAGGTGGAGCGTGACCGGGCCCGGCAAGGCCCTGCGGCGGGACAACCCGGTGGTGCCGGTGCCGTCCGGGAGCCCTCCCAGGGCCAGGACATCGCCCTCCTTGCCGGGCACCGAGGCGCCGTGCTCCGCCACGACCGTGGCGAACTCGGCCTGCTTCAGCTCCCGGACGTAGCCGGTGGCCAGGCGCGCGACCGGGCGGCCGAGCGCGGCGTGGTACTCGTCCGTCGCGCCGTCCTGCCAGTGCGCGTTCCACTGCTGGTAGAGGTCGGTGTCCGCCGCCACGTCCGGGCCCTGGTGCCGGGTGCGCAGCCCGGCGAAGGAGTCGAGCCACCACCCGAAGCTGTGTTCCGAGCCCTGCGTCCTCACCCGGTAGGCCGGTGCGGCGAAGCCCATCGCCGCCGTCCGCGACGGCACGGTGATGTCCACCGGTTCCGTGGTGCGGGCGTCGAGGGTCACCGCGGTGTCGCCGGTGACCTCCAGCCGGGGCTGGGCGATCCAGTCGATCCCCTTGGTGAAGTCCTCCGGGTCGACGAGGATGTTCGTGTTGAGCAGGTAGCCGCCCGCCGGCACCCGCAGCGTGTCCGGCCCGGAGTCCGAGCCCCACGCGTACCGCTTGCCGGCGGCGAGGCCCGTCAGGCCCCGGAGGGCGGACCGGTACTCCGTGGCGGGCTTGCCGTCCCGCCCGAGGTGCTCGAGGGTCAGGTTGTACGCCTCGGCCTCGCGCTCGACGGCCACGGCGGTGGTGACGCGCTGTCCGTCGGGGCCGGTGGCCGTCGCGTACGCCGTGTAGGTGCCGTCCACCGGGGTGCCCAGCCGGGTGTCGACGGTGACGCCGACGGATGCGGTGCCGCCCGCCGGGACGGTCACCCGGGGCGCGTCGAAGGTGACCATGCCGGCCGGGGCCGGCTTGTCATCGGGGTCGGTGACGGTCGCGGCCAGGTCGAGGGTGACCGGGGCGGCGCCCAGGTTGCGGTAGGCGAGCTGCTTCTTCTCCGGGGTGTCGTCGTGGTGCGGCCACGCCTGGCCGGCGAAGACCAGCGAGACCGGTTCGGCGACGAGTTCGAGGCGCAGCGCGCTGTCGACGGCGATCCGGCCGCTGCCCTGCAGGAACGCCCCGGCCCGCCTGGGTTTCGCGGACCCCGCGAGCACGCCCTTGAGCTCGGTGCCGGTCCACTGCGGGTGCTGCTGCTTGAGCAGGGCGGCGGCGCCGGCGGCGTGCGGGGCGGCCATCGAGGTCCCGGAGAGGGTGCGGTAGCCGTCGGGCTCCTGGCCGCCGCCCCTGCCGGCGGCGGCCGCCGCGGTGATGTCGACGCCGGGTGCGGTGACGTCCGGCTTGAGCGCGCCGCCGCCGGCCCGGGGGCCGACGCTGGAGAAGTCGGCGATGGCGTCGCCGTCGTTGACCGCGCCGACGGTGAGCGCGGCGTCCGCGCTTCCCGGGGAGGCGATGCTGCCGGGGCCCGCGGCGCCGCTGTTGCCCGCCGCGATGGCGAACAGCACGCCCCGGTCGGCGCTCAGCCGGTCCACGGCCGCTTCGAGCGGGTCGGTGCCGGGGCCGTCGGGGAAGCCGAGGCTGAGATTGACGACCTGGGCTCCCTGGGCAACGGCCCATTCCATGCCCGCGAGGACGTCGGAGTCGTCGCCGTACCCCTCGTCGTCGAGCACCTTGCCGCTCAGGACCTTGGCGCCGGGGGCGACGCCCTTGAAGGAGCCGCCCGACATGGCGCCCGTTCCGACGGCGATGGAGGCGACGTGGGTGCCGTGTCCGTGCCGGTCCTTGGCGTCGGCGGCGGTGGAGAAGTTCTGTTCGGCGGCGATCTGCCCGGCGAGGTCGGGGTGGGCGGCGTCGACGCCGGTGTCGAGGACGGCGATCTTGACGCCGGTGCCGTCGTAGCCGGCGTTCCATGCGTGGTCGGCGCCGATCTGCCGGGTGCTCTTGTCGAGGGTGGCGGCGCGTACGCCGTCCAGCCAGACGGTGGCGATGCCGGGAGCGGTGCCGCGGGCCCGGGCGCCGGTGAGGGCGGTCCAGACGGCCGCCGCCCCGCCGGGGCTCGCGCTGACGGCCTCGGCGCCGAGGAAGCCGTACGTACGGTCCACCCGGAGCCCGCCGGCGGCGTGCAGCGCGGACGGGGCCGCCGGGGCCGCGCCGGCCTCGTAGCGGACGATCAGCTGGAGCCGGTCGCCGCGGGCCCTGCGGTACTCGGGCCTGCTGAGCTCGGTGATGTCGAAGAGGCGCGGGTCGAGGCGGCCGGTGTCGATCAGGCGCTGGGCGTCGGCCGGGACGAGGCTGGTCCGGTCGCCGTTGCGCTCCATCGAGACGGGGGTCTTCTCGCGTCCCGGGGCGGGCTGGAAACCGACGGGGCGGCCCTCGGCGTCGACGGTGACCCGGTCTCCGGTGATGAGGGTGAGGTGGGTCAGGCCCTGCCGGGCGGGCTGGTGGCGCTGCCCGGCGCCGGAGGGGCCGGGTGTGGGCGCGGCCGCGGCGGGTGCGGTCAGGCCCGCCGCGAGTGCGAGGGCGGCCAGGGCGGCCGTCGCGGCCGCCCCCGTCCGCCGATTGCGAGGTATTCGCACGTCAATTCCCCCTGGGAGAACGGTGATCGCCGGGCGGGATGGATCTCGCCCGGCGGGTCCCGAAGTATCACCTGGGGGTGATGGACACTCAACTATGCGTCAGCACAAGATTGTTGGGGCGGCTGAAAGTGCGGCGGTAGGCGATCGGTGAGATGCCGATGGCGGAACGCATGTGTGCTCGGAGGGAGTTGGCTGAGCCGAAGCCGGAACGGTGGGCCACCAGATCGACCGGCAGGTCGCTGGACTCCAGCAAGTTCCGGGCGATCTCCAGGCGCTGGGCGGTGAGCCACTGGACGGGGGTCATGCCGACCTCGTCGCGGAAGCGCCGGGTGAAGGTGCGCAGGCTCATCCGGGCGTGGGCGGCGAGCTCGGCGAGGGTCAGGGGTTCGGCGAGGTGGTCCAGGGCCCAGGCGCGGGTGGCGGTGGTGGTGGCCACGGTGGGCTCGGGGACCGGGCGGTCGATGTACTGGGCCTGGCCGCCGTCGCGCCACGGCGGTACGACGCACATGCGGGCGGCGCGGTTGGTGACGGCGGCCCCGTGGTCGCGGCGGATCAGGTGCAGGCACAGGTCGACGCCGGCCGAGACCCCGGCGGAGGTCAGGACGTCGCCGTCGTCGACGAAGAGGACGTCCTCGTCGACGCGGACCCTGGGGTAGGCCCGGCGGAACTCGTGGGCGAGGTTCCAGTGCGTCGTCGCGGGGCGGCCGTCGAGGAGTCCGGCGGCGGCGAGCACGTAGGAGCCGGTGCAGATCGAGACCAGGCGGGTGCCGGGGCGGATGCCGGCGATGGCCGCGGCCACCTCGGGCGGCAGCGGGCCCCCGCGGGCCAGCTCGGGCATGGCGTGGGTGGGCGGGAGGATCACGGTGTCGGCGGCGGCGAGGGCCTCGGGCCCGGCGGCGGGCTGGAGGGTGAACCCGGAGTCGCTCATCACCGGGCCGCCGTCGGCGGTGCAGACGACGACCTCGTACAGGGCGCCGCCGTCCTCGTCCACGGCGCTGCCGAAGACCCGGGAGGGGATCCCGAGCTCGAACGGCGGGAAGCCGGGCAGCGCGAGCACCGCGATCCGGTGCCGGTCCCGTCCGCCGTTCGCCCGCGCCGGCGCCGTACCTGCCGTACGTGCCGTACCCACCTCGTCCATGGCCAGATCCTGTCACATAGTGGCCATCAGGCCAATACCAGGCCTGCCGCTCCCGGCCGAAGCTGGGGTCACACCAGCGGCCGGAACCGGCCGCGAACTGCTTCGAGGAGAAGAAATGCGCGCGATGGTCGTGAACGAGTGGGGCGGCCCCGAGGTCCTGACCGAGACCGAGATCGAGCGGCCCGAGCCGGGCCTGAACGAGATCCTGGTGCGCGTCCACGCGGCCGGCGTGAACCCGGTCGACTGGAAGACGCGGGCCAGCGGCGGACTGATCACCTGGGGCGAGACCCCGATCGTCGGCTGGGACGTCTCCGGCACCGTCGAGGCGGCCGGCCCCGGCGTGACCCTCTACGCCCCGGGCGACGAGGTGTACGGGATGCCGCTGTTCCCGCGGCAGGCGGGCGGCTACGCCGAGTACGTGGTGGCTCCGGCCCGGCACTTCGCCCGCAAGCCCGCCTCCCTCGACCACGTGCAGGCGGCCGCGCTGCCGCTGGCGGCGCTGACCGCCTGGCAGGCGCTGGTGGACACGGCCGGCGTCACGGCCGGGCAGCGGGTGCTGGTGCACGCGGCGGCCGGCGGGGTCGGGCACCTGGCGGTGCAGATCGCCAAGGCGCGGGGCGCGTACGTGATCGGCACCGCGAGCGCGGGCAAGCACGAGCTGCTGCGCGGCCTCGGCGCCGACGAGGTGATCGACTACCGCACCACGGACTTCGAGGACGCCGTCGCGGACGTGGACGTCGTGATCGACGCCATCGGCGGGGACTACGGACAGCGCTCGCTGAACGTGCTCAAGCCGGGCGGCCACCTGGTGACCCTGCCCGGCCCGGACGGCATCCCGGCCGACACCCGGGGCGTGCGGGCGGCGTGGGTGCTCGTGGAGCCGGACCTCAAGGGCCTGCAGGAGATCGCGGCCCTGGCCGACCAGGGGCTGCTGAAGCCGCTGGTCGACACGGTGCTGCCGCTGGCCCAGGCCGCGAAGGCCCACGAGATCGGCGAGCAGGGCCGGACGACCGGAAAGATCGTCCTGACGGTCGTCTAAAGGGTGTTGCGGAAGGCTCGGCGGGTTGTGGATCGTGGACGGCGCGCACACGCGGCTGGTGATCGCGTCGGCCCGGCCGGCGCCCGGCAACAAGGCCGGCGCCCATGTCCGGTGGGAGCCGGACCTGCCGGCCGCCGCAGCCGGGACGACGGTGATTGCCGACGGCGCCCACTGCGTTTGACGACGGCCCGGCCCGGGGCTGCACTGGATTCATGGACGCTGCGGCGACTCCGTCCTGAGGAGAGCAGCGATGACAACCCTGGAGAGTTTCAGCCTTCTGGAGCCGTACAAGATCGCCGAGGAGACGTTCGTCATCCCGTGGGCCCTTGAGGCCCCGCCGGTCGGCCACTTCCCGATGAACTCGATGGTGATCCGGGGAACCGAACCGGTCCTCGTGGACACCGGGGCGCCCGCAGTGCGCGCCCAGTGGCTGGAGGCGGCCTGGTCCGTCGTGGATCCCCTGGACGTACGGTGGATCTTCCTCACCCACGACGACCGCGACCACGCCGGCAACCTCCTGGCGGTCCTCGCCGCATGCCCGAACGCGACCCTGCTGACGACATGGTTCTCCATCGGCCGCATGGCCGACGAGTGGGAGACCCCCATCAACAGGTGCCGCTTCATGACCGACGGAGACACGATCGACGCGGGCGACCGCACCCTGGTCGCCAAACGACCGCCCCTGTACGACAACCCCACCACCCGCGCCCTCTTCGACTCGAAGGCCGACGTCCTGTGGGCCGTGGACACCTTCGCCACGAACGTGCCGGCCCCCATGCCCGACATGGCGGCGCTGTCGCCGGACGAATTCCGCGACGGCCAGTTCTTCGGCGGAAGGCTGGTCTCCCCCTGGGTCGCCCTGCTGGACGCCCAAAAGTTCGAGGCGGTCGTGACCGACTTCCAACACCTGAACGCCGAGGTCATCGCCGGCTGCCACTGCCCGGTCCTCCGCGGAGCCCGGATCCCCGAGGCCTACGACCTCCTCCGCCAGCTCCCCGGAATCCCACCGTGGACGGAGTTCACCCAGAGCGACCTGGACCAGTGGATGGCGGCCGCCGAGAGCTCGGTTCCGCCGGAGCAGCCGCGGCCGTCGGGGACGTGAGCGGCGCTGCCGCGCGGCCTCGGGAGCTGCCGCGTACGCGGCCGGCCATCTCTAAAACACGCCCCTAGGCGGAGGCGGGGGCCGTGGCCCGGCTGGTCGTGGCGATGGTGGCGGATCCGACCACGCGGGTGCCGTCGTAGAGAACGATCGCCTGGCCGGGTGCCACGCCGCGGACCGGCTCGGTGAAGGAGACGCGCAGCTCGCCGTCCACGAGCTCGGCGAAGACCTCGGTCTCGCCGCCGTGGGCGCGCAGCTGGGCGGTGTAGGTGCCCGGGGCGGCGGCCGTGGAGCCGCACCAGCGGGGGCGGATCGCGGTGAGTGCCGTGACGTCCAGGGCCTCGACCGGGCCGACGGTGACGGTGTTGTTCACCGGGGAGATGTCGAGGACGTAGCGCGGCTTGCCGTCGGCGGCGGGGTGGCCGATGCGCAGGCCCTTGCGCTGGCCGATGGTGAAGCCGAAGGCGCCCTCGTGGGTGCCGACCTTCTCGCCGGACTCGTCGACGATGTCGCCCTCGGCCTTGCCGAGGCGGTTCGCGAGGAAGCCCTGGGTGTCGCCGTCGGCGATGAAGCAGATGTCGTGGCTGTCGGGCTTCTTGGCCACGGCCAGGCCGCGCTCCTCGGCCTCGGCGCGGATCTCTTCCTTGGTGGTGAGGGTGTCGCCGAGCGGGAAGAGCGCGTGGGCCAGCTGCTTCTCGTCGAGGACGCCGAGGACGTACGACTGGTCCTTGGCCATGTCTGAGGCGCGGTGCAGCTCGCGGGAGCCGTCCGCGTTCTCGACGACGGTGGCGTAGTGGCCGGTGCAGACGGCGTCGAAGCCGAGGGCGAGGGCCTTGTCGAGCAGCGCAGCGAACTTGATCTTCTCGTTGCAGCGCAGGCAGGGGTTCGGGGTGCGCCCGGCCTCGTACTCGGAGATGAAGTCCTCGACCACGTCCTCGCGGAAGCGCTCGGCGAGGTCCCAGACGTAGAAGGGGATGCCGATGACGTCCGCGGCGCGGCGGGCGTCGCGGGAGTCCTCGATGGTGCAGCAGCCGCGGGCGCCGGTCCGGAAGGACTGCGGGTTCGCGGAGAGCGCGAGGTGGACGCCGGTCACGTCGTGCCCGGCTTCGACCGCGCGGGCGGCTGCGACGGCGGAGTCCACGCCGCCGGACATGGCGGCCAGGACGCGGAGGGGGCGGGCGGTGCGCGGCAGGTTCTCAGTCATAGCACCCTCCAGGGTACGGGGAACCGTGCGGAGTCACGGCGCGTTATCGGGGTACGGGGGGTGGATCACATGGTCGAGCAGGGGAACGCAGGGAAGAAGGCGCCGCAGAGGGCGCCGGTGAAGGCACCGAAGAAGCCGAGCCGGACGCGCAGGGCCGTGCTCTTCGGGGGGCTCGGGGTCTTCACGGCGGCGGCGATCGCCGGCCGGGAGGAGATCGGCCGTGCCTGGTGGCTGTTGCCCGGGGTGTCCAAGCCGCGCAAGGAAGGCGAGCTGGACCACACGGGCGCGAGCTGGACGGCGGCCTCGCCGGCGAACTGGCGGATGGCGGACCGGCCCGACGACTACCGGGTGGATCGGATCGTCGTCCATGTCACGCAGGGCGGCTTCCAGTCGTCGGTCGACGCCTTCAAGAACCCGTGGCACAAGGCGTCGGCGCACTACATCGTGCGCGGGGACGGCCATGTCGAGCAGCTGGTGCGCGAGATGGACGTGGCGTTCCACGCGGGGAACCGCTCCATGAACGAGCGCAGCATCGGTATCGAGCATGTGGGATTCGTCGACCGGCCGAAGGATTTCACGGACGCGATGTACGCGGCCTCGGCCCGCCTGGCGGCCGACGTCTGCCGCCGGTACGGCATACCGGCGGACCGCACGCACATAGTCGGCCACTCCGAGGTCCCGGGCGCCGACCACACGGACCCGGGCCGCCACTGGGACTGGGACCGCTACATACGCATGGTCGGCGCGGCGCTGTCGAGCTGATCGGGTTCGCCGGGCCAGTTCACAGCACTCGCTAGCTGAGGCCCGCCGTGCGGGCGCGTTCCACGGCCGGGCCGATGGCGGCGGCCAGGGCGGCCACGTCGTCCTTGGTGGAGGTGTGGCCCAGCGAGAAGCGCAGGGTGCCGCGGGCCAGCTGGGGGTCGGTGCCGGCGGCCAGCAGGACGTGGCTCGGCTGTGCCACGCCGGCGGTGCAGGCCGATCCCGTGGAGCACTCGATGCCCTGGGCGTCGAGCAGCAGCAGGAGGGAGTCGCCCTCGCAGCCGGGGAAGCTGAAGTGGGCGTTGGCCGGCAGCCGGTCGTCGGGGTCTCCGCCGAGGACGGCGTCCGGAACGGCCGCGCGGACGGCGGCGACCAGCTCGTCGCGCAGGCCGCCGATCTCGGTGGCGAAGCGCTCGCGCCGCTCGGCGGCGAGGACGGCGGCCACCGCGAAGGAGGCGATGGCCGGCACGTCCAGGGTGCCGGAGCGGACGTGCCGCTCCTGGCCGCCGCCGTGCAGTACGGGGACGGGGGTCTGGTCGCGGCCCAGCAGCAGGGCGCCGATGCCGTACGGGCCGCCGACCTTGTGACCGCTGATGGTCATGGCGGCGAGGCCGCTGTCGGCGAAGGAGACGTCGAGCTGTCCGAAGGCCTGGACGGCGTCGGAGTGCAGCGGGATGCCGTGCTGCCGGGCGGCGGCGGCCAGTTCGCGGATCGGCATGACGGTGCCGATCTCGTTGTTCGCCCACATGACGGTGGCCAGGGCCACGTCGTCGGGGTTGCGCTCGACCGCCTCCCGGAAGGCGTCCGCGTGTACCCGCCCGTGGTGGTCCACGGGCAGGTACTCGACCTGGGCGCCCTCGTGCTCGGCGAGCCAGTGCACGGCGTCGAGCACGGCGTGGTGCTCGACGGGGCTGGCCAGGATCCGGGTTCTGGCCGGGTCGGCGTCCCGGCGGGCCCAGTACAGGCCCTTGACGGCGAGGTTGTCGGCCTCCGTGCCGCCGGCGGTGAAGACCACCTCGCTGGGGCGGGCGCCGATCGCGTCGGCGAGGGCCTCGCGGGCCTCCTCGACGGTTCGGCGCGCCCGGCGGCCGGCGGCGTGCAGGGAGGACGCGTTCCCCGTGGCGGCGAACTGCGCGGTCATCGCCGCGGCGGCCTCCGGCAGCATCGGGGTGGTGGCGGCGTGGTCGAGGTAGGCCATGATCCCCCGATTCTACGAGCCCGCAGGGGCTCCCTCGCCCCGCCCGTCAGGTACGCGGGGCGCGGGCGAGCTGGCGGGACTGGGCTACCAGGTGGCCGGCCGAGTCCCAGACCTCCGCGTCCTCCTCGAGGAAGCCGCCGGCCAGGTTGCGGGTGGTGATGGCGATCCGCAGCGGGCCCGGGGCCGGACGGCGCCGGATGTGGGTGGTGAGCTCCACGGTCGGGGTCCAGCCCATCAGGCCCAGGTCGAAGGCGGTCGGCGGCAGCGCGTCCACCGCCAGGAGCATGGACAGCGGGTCGGCGTCACGGCCGTCGGCCAGCTCGAACCAGGCCCGCATCTCGCCCTTGCCCGAGGGCGCGCCCAGCGCCCAGCCCGCGGTCGCGGGGTCCAGCCGCAGCCGGAGCCGGTCGACGATCGCGGAGCTCCCGGGGATCGGCGCCGGGCCGGCCTCGGGGCCGATGCAGTCCTCGTAGGACGGCATGACGGGCGGCAGCGCCGTGGTCCGTACCTCGTCGGACAGGGCGGAGAGGTCGCCGTAGGAGGCGAGGACGCGGATGCGCTCGACCTCGGCGCCGCTCTCGTCGTACTGGAACAGGGACGCCTGGCCGGTGGAGAGGGTGCGGCCGACCCGTACGACCTGCGTGCGGATCACGGCGGGGCCGGGCACGGAGGAGGTCAGGTAGTGCGCGGAGACGGTGAAGGGGTCCGGGTGCGGCAGGGCCGCCGACAGGGCCCGGCCGACCAGGGCCAGCAGGTATCCGCCGTTGACGGCGCTGATGATCGTCCAGCCGGAGGAGAGCTCCGCGTCGTACACACCGGGCTCGTCCGCGCGCGCGGTGACGGTGGTGTCGCGGTCGAACTCGCTGTCGCCGATGGTTGCCTGGGCAGCTGCGTGTGACATGAAACCGACGGTACACCCGGCTGCTACTAAGCGGTAGCTTTCTTTTGTTACGGCTCTTCGGCCACCGACGAGCGGCGGTTCCAGGCCAGGGGTGCGCGCCAGTGGTAGCGCATGGCGAGCAGGCGCAGCACGAACGTGGTGACGATCGCGAGACCGGTGGTCACGGCGTTGAGGACGTCGAAGCCGATGAAGACGGCGACCATCGAGGCGCCGACGACGGCGGGCACGGCGTACATCTCGCGGTCGCGCAGCAGCGACGGCACCTCGTTGACGAGTACGTCGCGCAGGACGCCGCCGCCGACGGCCGTGGCCAGTCCCAGGGCGGCGGACGCGGTGAGGCCGAGGCCGTACTCGTAGGCCTTCGTCGTGCCCGTCACGCAGAACAGGCCGAGGCCGGCCGCGTCGAAGACGTTGATGGCGCGGTTGATCCGCTGGACCTCGGGGTGCAGGAAGAAGACGAGCGCGGCGGCGATCAGCGGGGTGAGGAAGAAGCTGAGCTCGCCGAAGGCAGCCGGGGGGACCGCGCCGATGACGAGGTCGCGGAAGAGGCCGCCGCCGAGGGCGGTGACCAGGGCGAGGACGGCGATGCCGAAGACGTCGAAGTTCTTGCGGACGGCGAGCAGGGCGCCGGCGGTGGCGAAGACGAAGATGCCGGCGAGGTCCAGGGCATGCTGAATCCCCGGCGGGAAGAGATCGTGGAGCACCGGGCCATTGTCGCCTGTGGCGGGCCGCTCCCCCGCCGGGGCTCAGGCCGCCGGGCCGGTCCCGGTTCAAGCTCGGCTCCGCCCCGCCGACACGGCTGCGGGCTCGCCGGCCCGTGCGGGTTCAAGACCTGGGGCTCTGCCCCAGACCCTCCCCCAGACTCCGTCCGGGGGGACCCCCACGCCTCAAACGCCGGCGGGGCTGAGTTTGCCCGCGCCGGATGGGTGCCGGCGGGGCTGGATTGCTCCAGCCCCGCCCGCGGCTTCGGCCGCTACTCCGAAACCGTGACCACCGCGTCCGCCGCGCCCGGCAGGGGCGTGTCGCCCGGTGCCTGGTCGGGGGCGTTCTCCGGGTGGTGGCAGGCCACCTGGTGGCCGGTCTTCAAGGCCAGCAGCGGCGGCTCCTGCGTCGTGCAGATCTGCGTCGCCTTCCAGCACCGCGTGTGGAAGCGGCAGCCGCTCGGCGGCGAGATCGGCGACGGCACGTCGCCCTTCAGCAGGATGCGGCCGCTCTTCGCGCCGCGCCGCCGCGGGTCCGGCACCGGCACGGCCGACATCAGCGCCGTGGTGTACGGGTGCATGGGCGCCCCGTACAGCGACGCGTTGTCCGCCAGCTCGACGATCTTGCCGAGGTACATCACCGCGATGCGGTCGGAGACGTGCCGGATGACCGAGAGGTCGTGCGCGATGATCACGTACGTGAGGCCGAGCTCCTGCTGGAGGTCGTCCAGCAGGTTGACCACCTGGGCCTGGATGGAGACGTCCAGCGCCGAAACGGGCTCGTCGGCCACGACCAGCTTCGGGTTCAGCGCCAGGGCCCGCGCGATGCCGATGCGCTGGCGCTGGCCGCCCGAGAACTCGTGCGGGTAGCGGTTGTAGTGCTCGGGGTTGAGGCCCACGAGGGACAGCAGCCGCTGCACCTCCGCCTTGAGGCCGCCCTCCGGCTCGACGCCCTGCAGCTTGAAGGGCGCGCTGACGATGGTGCCCACCGTGTGCCGGGGGTTCAGCGAGCCGTACGGGTCCTGGAAGATCATCTGGATGTCGCGGCGCATCGGCCGCATCCCGGCGACGCCGAGGTGCGTGATGTCCTTGCCCTCGAACTCGACGGTGCCGCCGGTCGGTTCGAGCAGCCGCGTGATCAGGCGGCCCATGGTCGACTTGCCGCAGCCGGACTCGCCGACGACGCCGAGGGTCTCACCGCGCCGGACGTCGAAGTCGATGCCGTCGACGGCCTTGACCGCCCCCGCCTGCCGCCGCAGCAGCCCCTTGGTGAGGGGGAAGTGCTTGGTCAGGCCGGTGACCTTGAGCAGCAGCTCAGGGACGTCGGGAGAGTCCGCGGCCTGCTCGGGAATGACGGCCGGATCCGTCTTCTTGATGTCGGTCACAGCTTCGGCGCAATCTCTTCGGTCCAGATCCGGGTCCGCTCCTCCTGCGACATGTGGCAGGCGGACCAGTGGCGGGTGCCGTCTTCCTCGACCAGCTCCGGCCGCACCGTGCGGGTCACGTTGCCCTTGGGTACGTCGGCGTACGGGCAGCGCGGGTTGAAGGCACAGCCGCTCGGGATGTTGATGAGGCTGGGCGGCGAGCCCTTGACCGGGATGAGCCGCTCGGTCTGTTCCCGGTCGATGCGCGGCATCGAGCCCAGCAGGCCCCAGGTGTACGGGTGCCGGGGCTCGTAGAAGACCTTCTCCGCCGTGCCCCGCTCGACGCACCGGCCGCCGTACATCACCAGGAGTTCGTCGGCCATCTCGGCGACGACGCCGAGGTCGTGCGTGATCATGATGACCGCCGAGCCGAACTCCTGCTGGAGGTCCCGGATGAGGTCGAGGATCTGCGCCTGGACGGTGACGTCCAGGGCGGTCGTCGGCTCGTCCGCGATGAGCAGCTCGGGGTTGTTGACCAGCGCCATCGCGATCATGGCGCGCTGGCGCATGCCGCCGGAGAACTCGTGCGGGTAGCTGTCGACCCGCTTGTGCGGCTCGGGGATGCCCACGCGGTCCAGCAGCTCGACGGCGCGCGTGCGCGCGACCTTCTTGTCGACCTTGTTGTGGACCCGGTAGGCCTCGGCGATCTGCTTGCCGATGGTGAAGTACGGGTGCATCGCGGACAGCGGGTCCTGGAAGATCATCGCGATCTCCCGGCCGCGCAGCCTGCGCACCTCGTCCTCGTCGGCGGAGAGCAGTTCCTTGCCGTTCAGCCAGATCTCGCCGGAGATCTGCGCCCGCTGGCGGCCGTACTGGCCCACGCGGTGCAGGCCCATGATGCCGAGCGAGGTGACCGACTTGCCGGAGCCGGACTCGCCCACGATGCCGAGGGTCTTGCCCTTCTCCAGCGAGAAGGAGAGTCCGTCGACGGACTTGACCAGTCCGTCCTCGGTCGGGAAGTGCACCTTGAGGTCGCGCACCTCGAGGAAGGCGGTGGAGGGCCGCGTACCGTCGACGGGCTCGTTCAGAGCTCCGGTCTTGGTGAGATCGGTCATGACAGCCTCACTCGGGGGTCGATCACCGCGTACATGAGGTCAACGATGAGGTTCGCGGCGACGACGAAGAACGCGGAGATCAGGGTGATGCCCAGGATGACCGGCAGGTCGTGGTCGCTGATGGCGCGGACCGCGTTGTAGCCGAGGCCGTGCAGCGAGAAGGTGGACTCGGTCAGCACCGCGCCGCCCATCAGGGCGCCGAGGTCCAGGCCGAGGACGGTCAGGATCGGCGTCATCGTGGAGCGCATGGCGTGCTTGCCGATGACGACGGGCTCCGTCAGGCCCTTGGCCCGGGCGGTGCGGATGTAGTCCTCGTTGAGGACTTCGAGCATGGTCGCGCGGGTGAGCCGCGCGTACATCGCCGCGTAGAGGAAGGCGAGCGAGACCCACGGCAGGATCATGCCGTTGAACCACTTGCCCGGATCGTCGGCGAACGTCGCCTCGGGGCGTCCGAACCAGCCGAGCTGGTCGGAGAAGAAGGCGATGAAGAGCATGCCCGTGAAGTAGATGGGGAGGGAGACGCCGGCGAGGGCGACGCCCATGGCCGAGCGGTCCAGGACCGTACCGCGCTTGAGGGCGGAGATGACGCCGGTGGCGACACCGCCGATGACCCAGAGCACGACGGCGCCGGCGGCGAGCGCCAGGGTGACCGGCAGCCAGTCCAGCAGCAGCGGCCACACCTCCTGCTCGGTCTTGAAGGAGTAGCCGAAGCAGGGCGCGGCGCATTGCGTGACGTCGGAGCCGTTGGCGTACGTACGACCCGCCACCAGCCCGACGACGAACTTGCCGAACTGGACGAGGATCGGGTCGTCGAGACCCATCTTCTGCCGGATGCCCTCGATGGCGGCGGGGTCGGACTGCTTCCCGACGAAGTACAGCGCCGGATCCGTCCCGATCAGCTTCGGGAAGAGGAAGAAGATTCCGAAGGTCACCAGGGAGATGACCAACAGCATGACGATGACGGCGAAGATCCGTCGGATGAGATATGCAAGCACTGCGCTCGGCCTGGCTGCGGCCCGGGGGCGCCCTCTTCTGGAGAGCGCCCCCAAGCCGCAACCGCGGCCATCACCTGCCCTTCGTGCCTAGCGGGTGTGGCACTGGAACACTGGAACTGGACTGCCTGGCTGACTGCCTGACGGACGAACCGTTACTTCATGACACCGAGCGACGCGTAGTCGTAGCGGCCGTTGTAGGCGTCGGTGGTGTACGCGTTCGTCAGACGGCTCGAGCGCCAGCTGATCGTCTTGTCGTAGACGAAGGGAAGGTAGACCGCGGCCTCGGAGACCTTCTGGTTCATCGCCTTGTAGATCTCGCCGGCCTTGTTCGGGTCGGTCTCCGCGATGGCGTCGTCGAACAGCTTGTTGATCGCCGGGTCGTTCAGCTCGGAGAAGTTGTTGTTGCCGCTCTGCAGGATGAAGCGGCCGTCGACCAGCGGCTGGGAGAAGCCCTGCCCGGTCGGGAAGTCGGCGCCCCAGCCCATGATGATGATGCCGTAGCCCTTCTCCTTGACGACCTTCGGCGAACCGATGATGCCGGAGGTCTGGGCGCCGTCGAACTGGTCGACGTCGGCCTCGATGCCGACCTGCTTCAGGGCGTTCTGCAGGGAGACGGCCGTGGCGACCTCGACCGGCTTGTTGTTGCGGACCGCGATGGTGGTCTTGAAGCCTTCCGGCTTGCCGCAGGCCTTGAGGGCCTCCTTGGCCTTCTCGACGTTCGGCTTGCCGTCGTTCTTCAGGACCTCGTACGGGTCGTACTTGGCGTCGGAGCCCTTGATGCCCAGCGGGAGCATGTTGGGGGCGATGTCGCCACCGGCCTGCGGGCCGCCGCGGGCGGTCTGCAGGGACTTCTTGTCGGCCGCGTAGATGACGGCCTTGCGGCAGTCGATGTTGTCGAACGGCGCGACGGTCTGCGGGAACACGGCGTACCGGATGAAGCCGGTCTGGCCGTTGTCCAGGTTGTCCTTGTGGTCCTTCAGCGCAGTGGCGCGGGCCGCCTGGCCGATGCCGGTCGCGTTGAGGTCGAGGTCGAACTCGCCGTTCATCAGGCGCTTGTCCATGTCGTCCGCGTTCGACATGAACGTGACCGAGATGGAGTCCGGAAGGGCCTTGCGGATGGTGTCCGACTCGGGCTTCCAGTTCTCGTTGCGCGAGAGCTTCATGCTCTTGTTGGGCTCGTACGAGTCGATCTTGTACGGGCCGCTCGAGAAGGGCTTCAGGCCGTACTTGGCCGCCGTGTCCTTCTCCTGCTTGACCGGGCTCGCCGCCGGCATGGCCAGCATCTGCTCGAAGTCGCCGTTGGGCTGCGGGAGCTTGAAGATGATGGTCTTCGCGTCCGGCGTCTCGATCGCCTTGAGGCCGAGCTTGTCCGGGGCGGTGTCCTTGTACGGGCCCGGGTACTCGGTCTTCGGGTCGAGGACCTGCATCAGGTAGACCGGGCCGCCGGAGATGACGTCCTGGGCCCAGGTGCGCTCGATGCCGTACTTGATGTCCTGGGCGGTGATGGGCGTGCCATCCTCCCAGGTGACGTTGTCCTTGAGGGTGTACTTGTACGTCTTGCCGCCGTCGCTGATGTCGGCCTTGGCCGTGGCGAGGTCGGGGACGAGCTCGGTGCTTTCGGTGCCGGGGCCCGGCTTGTAGCTGACCAGCTGACGGGTGTAGTAGCGGGAGAAGTCCCACATGAAGCCGTAGTAACCGCGCTGCGGGTCCCACGAGTCGGCTTCCTGGGTACCGACGAACTTGAGCTCGCCGCCCTTCTTGTCCGACGGGTTGGAGATCTTGCCGATGCCGGCGTTGAAGCCGCCGGCGGAGGCCGGCTTGTCTTCCTTCTTGTCGTCTCCGCCACAGGCGGTCGCGGTCAGCATGACCGCGAGCACGACGGCTGTGCCAGCGGCAAGCCTGCGCTTCGACGTGCGATGGGTAGTCACGATGCTCGCAACCCTCCGTTGTAGTTACGGTGTACGTACGGCTCGAAGCCGGTTCCTGGTGTGCCCTGCGATGGCTAGCGGGAGCCCTTCGGGTCGAGGGCGTCACGGACGCCGTCGCCGAAGAGGTTGAAGGCCAGCACGGTGATGAAGATCGCTACGCCGGGGAAGATCATGAAGAGCGGATCGTCCTCGTAGGTCCGCACGGCCGTGGAGAGGGTTTCTCCCCAGGACGGCGTGGGCGGCTTGACGCCGACTCCGAGGAAGCTCAGGGCGGCCTCGGTCAGCACGTTGGTGGGGATCATCAGCGTCGAGTAGACGGTGATGGGCGCCACCAGGTTCGGGAGCAGTTCGCGGAAGAGGATGTACATGCGGCCCGCGCCGAGGCTGCGCGCGGCTTCGACGTACTCGCGCTCGCGCAGCGACAGGGTCTGCCCTCGCACGATGCGGCCGATGTAGGGCCAGCCGAAGAAGCCGATGACCAGCACCAGGACGGCGATCCGCAGGCCCGATCCCTCGAAGCCCCAGAGCTTGCCGGGGATGACGGAGATCAGCGCGATGATGAAGAGCAGTTGCGGGAAGGCCAGCAGGAGGTCCATCACGCGGCTGATCGCCGCGTCGATCCAGCCGCCGAAGTAGCCCGCGATGATGCCGAAGAACGTGCCCAGCGTGACCGCCACGAAGGCGGACAGGAAGGCGACCAGGAGCGAGATCCGGGCGCCGTAGACGATCCGGCTGAAGACGTCGCGGCCGTTGACCGGCTCGACGCCCAGCAGGAAATCGCTGCTCATGCCGCCCCAGTCGCCGGCCGGCAGGCCGAGCAGCGGGTCCAGCAGGTCCTCGTGCAGTTCCTCCGGCGGGTGGCCGAAGGCCTTGACGATCAGCGGCGCGAAGATCGCGACGAGGATCAGCAGGAGCACGATGACACCGCCCGCCAGGGCGACCTTGTCGCGCTTGAGGCGCAGCCAGGCGATCTGCCACGGCGAACGCCCCTCGATCGCCTTCTGGGGAACTACGGGGGCGGCCACGGCTGCGGGCTCGGCCGCGCTGGTGTCGTGCAGTGGTGCCGTCATCGTGGTGGGGACCCCTCTCGGCCGACGGTGGCCGGCCCATGCCCGCCGCTGTGGCGGCTTGTTTCTTTCGGCGTCGCTAGATGGTGCGATTGGCGCGAAATGCGCCTGAAGTGCACGTGAAGGGCTGGTGATTGTCTGATTGACCGGCCTTCGGTGGGGGGAGTCTTCAACGCCCTCTCAATCGGCCGCCAGCCCTGCCGGGGATGTGATGCGCAACCGTGATCTGTACCGCCACCTTCCGTTATCCGAACCGCGCGCTCTGTTGAGCGGTGAAACACCGCCCGTTCGGCGCGGAACGGACATCCGGCCCAACTGCCGTTTCGGATATGGATCTTGGGTACATTCGGTGGATATGCGGAAGGCCGCACCGATGGGTCCGGTGCGGCCTTCGAGCGGGTTGTCTCGCTCTGCGGATGTCTGGAATGCGGGCGGCGAGGGGCCGGCCCTCCGGTCAGTACACCGGTGCCTGGCCCTCGCGGTCGTAGAAGGGGCGGGTCTGCGCGCGCAGCCACATCGCGACGGGGTCGTGCTCGTCCGCCAGCGCGACCGTGCACACCGGGACGCCCTCGGGGACCACGCCGACCGACTGGCGCATCATCTCCCGTACGGATTCCAGCGCGGGCGCGGAGGCGTCGTACAGGTCGAGCCCCACCGCGAGGTACGCGGACCCGAGCGCGGGCTGCACCCAGGCGCGGCGCAGCGACCGGACGGCCGGGGTGCGGTGCGCGTGCTGGGTCAGCAGCCCGTAGAACTGCGGGAGCTCGAGGGAGGGCTCGGACAGCCGCAGCGGCCCGGCCGGCATCCGGTCCAGGCCGGTCGCGATCCGGCGCAGGTCGGCCCACGGGACGCCGAGGCCGCCGCCCTGGGCGTGCGGGTTGAGCCACAGGCCCCAGCGGTCCGGGTAGAGCGCGCGGGCGATGTCCCGACCGGTGACCACCTCGTAGCCCCGGTTCCAGCCGCTGGCGGCCAGCTCCTGCGGGGAGGTCACGCACGGCGCGTAGCCGAGGCTCTCGACCTCCATGCCGCCGTACTGGGCGTCGGGGGAACCCGGCTGCCCCTGCCAGAGCAGCATCCACAGCCGGCCCTCGGAGAGGGCATGCAGGAGTGACTCGTAGCTCTCATAGCGCCCGGGAGTCACCTGGCGCAGCATGTGCTCGACCTGCCCGGCCGCGGCCGTGCCTGACGCACTCACCCGGTACCCCTCTTCGTCCGCCCGTCGTCCACGCGTACCCAGCTTAAGCGGCGCTACGGCAGGTAGAAGGGGCGTACGCGCTCACGAATCCAGTCCGTGACCGGGTCCTGCACGGCGTCGAGGAGGATCAACTGCACGGGCCAGGGGGCCGGGACGCGGGTCAGGGCCCGGCCGAGGGCCTCCATCGGCGCGTTTCGCATGTCAGGCTCCCATCCCACCAGTCGGACACCGATGAACAGTTCCGGGTCCCCGCCCTCGACGCTGGCGAGGCAGCGGTGGGCGGCGGCGACCACGCCGGTGGTGCGGAACTCCTCCGCGGCGGCGGCCAGGAAGTCCACGGGGTCCTCCTGCCAGTCGGGCTCGTAGAGCCGGACGCGACCGCCGGTGGACGGCCCGTCGAGCGGCGTCCGCCCGGTGCGGCACAGCTCCGCGACGGCGGGCGGGGGCAGGGGGACGCCGACGGCGCCCTCGGGGTTGAGCGCGATGCCGAGCTGCGGCGGCAGGCCGCGGGCGAACTCGACGGCGGGGGCCACGGCGAAGTCCATGCCGGGGCCGACGCAGAAGCGGAACTGGGCCTCGGAACTGTAGACCGGGACGTACGCCGCCCCGCCGATGTCCATGGTGGGCAGGTCGAGGCCGGCGGAGTCCGCGGCGCCGCCGCCGGGCAGGGGCACCCAGACCTGGCTGCGCCCGAGCACCTCCAGGATCCGGCCCCCGGCATCCGGCTGCCCGAGCGCCGCCCCGAGCACCTGCTCCAGCTCATTCCCCGGCCAGCCGCCGTTGCCTTGCATGTACCCCTGCCTCCGTGATCCCGCGGATGTCGTGCCGAGGGTATCGGTGCGGCGCCGTCGCCGGTCCGGAGCCCCGGCAGTCGCTCAGTCGTGGAAGGCGATCTGCGTCACGGCGGAGGCCGAGCGGCGGTCCAGCAGGGTGACCGAGGCGCAGCCGGCCGGGGGGCGGCCGGCCTCGGCCTCGCGCAGGAGCCGCGCCACCGCGCCCCGGTGCCGGGCGAAGGCGTACGCCGTGACCCGCCGCCCCCGCGCCGCCTGGCCGGACAGCGCCTCCTGCGGGCTGCTGTCCAGGAGCAGCAGGTGCAGCGCCCGGCCCCGGCGGCGCGCGGCCGCCGCGAGCAGGCCCCGCACCCAGGTCTGGGTACCGCAGTCGTGGACGACCACCGAGGCTCCGGAGCGCAGGGTCCGCCACAGCCCCCAGTAGTGCGCGGCACGCACCAGCGGCCGGTACACCCCGTACGGCAGCGCCGCCGGCATGCGCCGCTCCCAGCGCTCGCGCGTGTCCTGCGAGTCGATCGCGCCGCCGTCGCCCGCCGCCCTCTTGATCAGCGTGCTCTTGCCGCCGCCCGGCAGTCCGGACACCACCACGATGTCGCCCTGGGCGAAGACGAGCCGGCGCGCCCCCCGCGCCCCGGGCCCGCGCAGGTCCCGTACCAGGCCGGTACCGGTACCGGCGCACGCCGCACCGGCACCGCCGGCGGCCCCGCGCTGCACGGGCACCGCGTCCACGGGCCCCGCTGCCGCCACACTTACGAATCTCCGCACAGTGTTCGCCTCCCCCGAATCGGGTCACCAGGACCCTTGCCCACTGAGTGTAAAGAGACGGTAATCCGGGAGGGCCGGTTCCGTTCAGGTCCGCCGGCCCCCGCACGAACTTTCGGGGCACCACGCCCGATCACCGCGGTGGCGTGCAATGATGTGCGCCATCTGGACCAACTGCATACCGGCCGCTTGAATCCGCGCGGGAGAGTCCCGGCACGCCGCGAGGCCGTGCACGGGCGCCGAAGGAGCAAGAACCTCCCTTGAATCTCTCAGGCCCCGTACCGCGTGGATGAGGCAGATCTGAAAAGCGAGCTGTCCGACCGACAGCTCCACCCAAGGTGCAAGCCGACGGTTCCCGGCGACGGGGGCACTCTCGGCGAACCTCTCAGGTTCCGATGACAGATGGGGAGGACCTTCCTCGTCATGTCATGCCCTGGGACTCGGGAGCCACACCCATGAGCACTGCCCCCCGTCTGACCGCCCTCGATGCGCTGCACCGCTCGCTCGGTGCGACCATGACCGACTTCGCGGGCTGGGACATGCCCCTGCGGTACGGCAGCGAGCGCGACGAGCACAACGCCGTGCGCACCAAGGCCGGTCTCTTCGACCTCTCCCACATGGGCGAGATCACCCTGACCGGCCCGGAGGCCGTCAAGGTCCTGGACTACGCGCTGGTCGGCAACATCTCCACCGTCGGCGTCGGCCGCGCCCGCTACACGCACATCTGCCAGGAGGACGGCGGGATCCTCGACGACCTGATCGTCTACCGCCTCGGCGAGACCGAGTTCATGGTCGTCGCCAACGCCTCCAACGCCCAGGTCGTGCTGGACGCCCTGACCGAGCGCGCCGCCGGCTTCGACGCCGAGGTCCGCGACGACCGCGACGCGTACGCGCTGATCGCCGTACAGGGTCCCGAGTCCCCCGGCATCCTCGCCTCGCTCACCGACGCCGACCTGGACGGGCTCAAGTACTACGCCGGCCTGCCGGGCACGGTGGCCGGAGTGCCCGCGCTGATCGCCCGTACGGGCTACACCGGCGAGGACGGCTTCGAGCTGTTCGTCGCCCCCGAGCACGCCGTGGAGCTGTGGCAGGCGCTGACCAAGGCGGGCGAGGGCGTCGGCCTGGTCCCGGCCGGCCTGTCCTGCCGCGACACCCTGCGCCTGGAGGCGGGCATGCCGCTGTACGGGCACGAGCTGACCACCTCGCTCACCCCGTTCGACGCGGGGCTGGGCCGGGTCGTGAAGTTCGAGAAGGAGGGGGACTTCGTCGGCCGCGCCGCACTGGAGGCCGCCGCCGAGCGCGCCGCCACCAACCCGCCGCGCAAGCTGGTCGGCCTGATCGCCGAGGGCCGCCGCGTCCCGCGCGCCGGCTTCGCCGTCGTGGCCGGCGGCCAGGTCGTCGGCGAGGTCACCTCGGGCGCCCCGTCCCCGACGCTGGGCAGGCCGATCGCGATGGCGTACGTCGACGCGGCGCACGCCGCGCCCGGCACCTCCGGCGTCGGCGTGGACATTCGCGGTACGCATGAGCCGTACGAGGTCGTGGCCCTGCCGTTCTACAAGCGGCAGAAGTAGCCCCGTACACCGACTCTGCAGCACCGGCCGTCTCAGTACCCAAGACCGCTGTTCGTATCCACTCCCCCGCATCCAGGAGAATCAGGTCATGAGCAACCCCCAGCAGCTGCGTTACAGCAAGGAGCACGAGTGGCTGTCGGACGCCGAGGGCGGCGTTTCGACGGTCGGCATCACGGAGTTCGCGGCCAACGCGCTCGGTGACGTCGTCTACGCCCAGCTTCCCGAGGTAGGCGACACGGTGACCGCGGGCGAGACCTGCGGCGAGCTGGAGTCGACCAAGTCGGTCAGCGACCTGTACTCCCCCGTCTCCGGCGAGGTCGTCGAGTCCAACCAGGACGTCGTCGACAACCCGGCGCTCGTGAACACGGACCCGTTCGAGGGCGGCTGGCTGTTCAAGGTGCGCGTCGCGGAGGAGCCGGACGACCTGCTCTCCGCCGACGCGTACGCCAAGCTCACCGCCGGTAACTGACCCAGGGGATCCTGATGTCCGTACTGAACACCCCTCTCCACGAACTCGACCCCGACGTCGCCGCCGCCGTCGACGCCGAGCTCGTGCGCCAGCAGTCGACCCTGGAAATGATCGCGTCGGAGAACTTCGCTCCGGTCGCCGTCATGGAGGCCCAGGGCTCGGTCCTGACCAACAAGTACGCCGAGGGCTATCCCGGCCGCCGCTACTACGGCGGCTGCGAGCACGTCGACGTGGTCGAGCAGATCGCGATCGACCGCATCAAGGCGCTGTTCGGCGCCGAGGCCGCGAACGTCCAGCCGCACTCGGGCGCCCAGGCGAACGCCGCCGCGATGTTCGCGCTGCTGAAGCCGGGCGACACGATCATGGGCCTCAACCTGGCCCACGGCGGTCACCTGACCCACGGCATGAAGATCAACTTCTCCGGCAAGCTCTACAACGTGGTCCCGTACCACGTCGACGAGACCGGCCAGGTCGACATGGCCGAGGTCGAGCGCCTCGCCAAGGAGTCCAAGCCGCAGCTGATCGTCGCGGGCTGGTCCGCCTACCCGCGCCAGCTGGACTTCGCCGCCTTCCGCCGCATCGCGGACGAGGTCGGCGCGTACCTGATGGTCGACATGGCGCACTTCGCCGGCCTGGTCGCCGCGGGCCTGCACCCGAACCCGGTGCCGCACGCCCACGTCGTGACCACCACCACGCACAAGACCCTCGGCGGTCCGCGCGGCGGTGTCATCCTGTCGACGCAGGAGCTGGCCAAGAAGATCAACTCCGCGGTCTTCCCCGGCCAGCAGGGCGGCCCGCTGGAGCACGTGATCGCCGCCAAGGCGGTCTCCTTCAAGGTCGCGGCCTCGGAGGAGTTCAAGGAGCGCCAGGTGCGCACCCTCGAGGGCGCGAAGATCATCGCCGAGCGCCTGGTGCAGCCGGACGTCACCGAGGTCGGCGTCTCCGTCCTCTCCGGCGGTACGGACGTCCACCTGGTCCTGGTCGACCTGCGCAACTCCGAGCTGGACGGCCAGCAGGCCGAGGACCGGCTCCACGAGGTCGGCATCACGGTCAACCGGAACGCCATCCCGAACGACCCGCGTCCGCCGATGGTCACCTCGGGTCTGCGCATCGGTACGCCGGCGCTCGCCACCCGCGGTTTCGGCGCCGCGGAGTTCACGGAGGTCGCGGAGATCATCGCGGCCGCGCTCAAGCCGGCGTACGACAGCGAGTCGCTCAAGGCGCGAGTCTCCGCGCTCGCCGCGAAGTTCCCGCTGTACCCGTCGCTCTGAGCAACGGCTCGGGAGGGCCCGGCCTTGTATTACACAGGGCCGGGCCTTTGTCATGACCACAGGCAGCGGCCGCGCGGGGCGGGACAACGGCTCCGGAGCGTGAGCCGACACCTGCCCGACCCGTCCGCGTAATCCTCACCACGTCGTCCGGCAGACGATCCGTTCATTTCACCGCGATAAGCTCGTCTGCCGGACAAAATCCGAACAATCCACCTCTCCTGCCCCCTCCCACCCCACGAGCAGACAAGGGAGTCCGCCAGTGGCCATCTCCGTCTTCGACCTCTTCTCCATCGGCATCGGCCCGTCCTCCTCCCACACGGTCGGTCCGATGCGCGCCGCGCGCATGTTCGTGACGCGCCTGAAGAAGGACGGTGTGCTCGCCCAGACCGCGTCCGTGCGCGCAGAGCTGTTCGGCTCCCTCGGCGCGACGGGCCACGGCCACGGCACCCCCAAGGCGGTCCTGCTCGGTCTGGAGGGCCACTCCCCGCGCACGGTGAACGTGGAGACCGCGGACGACGAGGTGGAGCGCATCCGCAAGAGCGGCCGCCTGCGCCTGCTCGGAGCGGAGATAGGCGATGGCCACGAGATCGCCTTCGACGAGCCGAGCCAGCTGATCCTGCACCGCCGGCGCTCCCTGCCGTACCACGCGAACGGCATGACCCTCTTCGCGTACGACGACGCCGGCGCCCCGCTGCTGGAGAAGACGTACTACTCGGTCGGCGGCGGTTTCGTCGTGGACGAGGACGCGGTCGGCGAGGACCGGATCAAGCTCGACGACACGGTGCTGAAGTACCCGTTCCGCTCCGGCGACGAGATGCTCCGCCTGGCGAACGAGACGGGCCTGTCGATCTCCTCCCTGATGCTGGAGAACGAGAAGGCCTGGCGCACCGAGGACGAGATCCGCGAGGGCCTGCTGGAGATCTGGCGCGTCATGCAGTCCTGCGTCGCGCGCGGCATGTCCCGCGAGGGCATCCTCCCGGGCGGGCTGCGGGTCAAGCGCCGGGCCGCCTCCACCGCGCGCCAGCTGCGCACCGAGGGCGACCCGATGATGCACCGCAGCGAGTGGACGACCATCTACGCGATGGCGGTCAACGAGGAGAACGCGGCGGGCGGCCGGGTCGTGACGGCCCCGACCAACGGCGCGGCCGGTGTGCTGCCGGCGGTCCTGCACTACTACACGAACTTCGTGCCGGGCGCGGACGAGGACGGCGTGGTCCGCTTCCTCCTCGCCGCCGGCGCGATCGGCATGCTGTTCAAGGAGAACGCCTCGATCTCCGGCGCCGAGGTCGGCTGCCAGGGCGAGGTCGGCTCGGCCTGCTCGATGGCGGCCGGCGCCCTCGCCGAGGTCCTGGGCGGCACCCCGGAGCAGGTCGAGAACGCGGCCGAGATCGGCATGGAGCACAACCTGGGACTGACCTGCGACCCGGTCGGCGGCCTGGTCCAGATCCCGTGCATCGAGCGCAACGGCATGGCGGCGGTCAAGGCGGTCACCGCGGCGAAGATGGCCATGCGCGGCGACGGCAGCCACAAGGTCTCCCTCGACAAGGTCATCAAGACCATGAAGGAGACCGGCGCGGACATGAAGGTCAAGTACAAGGAGACCGCCCGCGGCGGCCTCGCGGTCAACGTCATCGAGTGCTGACGCACGGCAGCTGACGTTCGGGGCCCGGCGCGCGTGCGCGCCGGGCCCCTGCCGTCATGTGCGCAGGGCCTTGAGACAGCCCTTCGCGAAGTCCTCCACGGACGCGTCGAACGCCTTGAGGCTCTCGGGGGTGGGCAGCGAGCGCGCCTCGGCCGTGACGGTGATGTCGATCATCAGGTTGCTGTCCCGGAGGCGCAGCTCGCGCACCTGGCGCCGGTCGTCCGACCTGTTGAAGCCGAACCGGTAGGCCTCCTTGCCGACGCCCTTCACCTCGGCGAGGTCGGTGCCGGGATTCTCCGTGCGCGTGTTCTCCCGGGCCCTGGCGAAGACGTCCTTCGCGAAGTCGACGCCCTCGGTGTAGGCGAGGTCCAGCTCGACCCTGACGTTCCCGTACTTCGCCGGGCCGGTCTCGACGAGCGGCTGGACGCACTGGACGCCCGGGGCGCCCCCGCCGGTCCGTTTGACCCGGTCCGCGGCCTCCTCCCGCGCGCCCAGCGGGTCGGCGAGCTCGCCGTACGGGAGCACGTTGCAGATCTCGTCCGTGGCCTTCCACGGGTAGCCGCCCCTGCCCTCCTGTGAGACCTCGCGGTCCGCGTCGCCGCCGCAGGCGGCGGCTGCCAGGACGAGGGCCGCGGCGACCGCCGCGCGGCGGGGAAAACGGGGACGACGCATCCGGTTCTCTCCTGTCGAGCGGGGCCGGTTCTCCACTCAACCACCCTGCCATCAAAGGCCGTTGCGCACCGGCGAAAAAGCCGGACAGGAAGTGGAACTGCGAGGTCCACGGCGGCGTCCTAGGCTGTGTCACAAGTCCCCGTCTCTCGAGAATCGAGGGGACGTCATGATCCACGCACGTCTCCGGCAGTTCGTGGCCCTGGCATCCGGCGCTCTGCTCGCCGCCTGCCTCTCGTTCGCCGCGCCTGCCTCGGCCGCCACCACCGCCACCGCCGCCACCGCCCAGACCCAGACCCCGCTCGTCGTCAACGCCCGCTGGGGCGGGCACGCCACGTACGACCGGATCGTCATCGACACGCAGGGGTACGTCCCCACGGTCACCGTCACTCCCGTCCCGCAGCTGATCTACGACGGGTCCGGCAAACCCGTGCCGCTGGCCGGGAAGTACTTCCTGGAGATCCGCCTCAACCCCGCCGCCGCGCACACCGACGCGGGGGAGAGCACCTACCAGGGACCCAGGCTCCAGAAGATCTACCTCAGCAAGCTCAAGGGTCTCGCCCTGACCGGTGACTTCGAGGGGTACGTGACCTTCGGCGCCGCCTTCGACACCCTGCCGTACTACCGCGCCTACGCCCTGCACTCACCGGAGCGGTTCGTCGTGGACATCGCGCACTGAACCCTGCCCGTCCGACAGGCCCGGGCCCTTGCCCGGCCCGGGCCGCTACCGGTGTTCGGGGTTCGGGAAGTCGAAGCGGCAGCCGGCGTCCCACAGCGAGCGCTGGTTCCCGTGGGCCGGGATGCCGCCCGAGCGCTTCAGCAGGGCGGCCAGGTGCATCAGGTTCCACGACATGAAGGCGGTGTTGCGGTTGGTGAAGTCGTTCTCGGGGCCGCCCGAGCCCGGGTCGAGGTAGGAGGGCCCCGGCCCGGCCTCGCCGATCCAGCCGGCGTCGGCCTGCGGCGGGATCGCGTACCCGAGGTGCTGGAGGCTGTAGAGGATGTTCATGGAGCAGTGTTTGACGCCGTCCTCGTTGCCGGTGATCAGCGCGCCGCCGACGCGCCCGTAGTAGGCGTACTGCCCGCTCTCGTTCAGGAGCGAGGAGCAGGCGTAGAGCCGCTCGATGACCTGCTTCATCACGGAGCTGTTGTCGCCGAGCCAGATCGGGCCGCAGAGGACGAGGATGTCGGCGTCCATGATCTGGCTGTAGAGGACCGGCCACTGGTCGCTCTCCCAGCCGTGCTCGGTCATGTCCGGCCAGACGCCGGTCGCGATGTCGTGGTCGACGGCGCGGACCAGCGAGGTCCGGGCGCCCGCCGCGGCCATGACCGCACGGCTCTTCTCGATCAGCCCGTCGGTGTTGCTCGTCTCGGGCGAGCGCTTGAGCGTGCAGTTCACGTAGACGGCGGTCAGGTCTGAGTAGTCGTAGTCGGCAGCCACGGTCCCAGCCTGTGCGGGGCCGCCCGGGGCCGCCACCGGGCCGCGCCCGTACGGGGCCCGTCCCGGCCGCATGAGCGGGACGACGCGGCGGGACGGGCCCCGTCCGGCCGTCGCCGGAGCCGCGAACTCACCCGCGGGCGGGTGCCGTTGGCGCGGATGGCGCCGGCGTGGCCGCGGCCGCTGACCGGCACATGGGATCCGGCCGTCTCGTGGCCCGTTCGAGGCGGGTTGTTACCGGTCCGTGCGTCCGACTAGGGTCAGCGGGCCTTGGTGTTCGGGAAACCGGTGGGAAACCGGTGCGGCCCTCGCCACTGTGATCGGGAAGTCCGGCTCCACACCCCTTGCGGGAAGCCACTGGGCCCGCGCGGGACACCGCACGGCCCCGGGAAGGCGGAGCCCGGGCATCAGCACCCGTGAGCCAGGAGACCGGCCGGGGCGCGTTGTCCATCCACGAGGTGCTGGAGAGGTCTCCCCACTCATGCATATAGCCGAGGGGTTCCTACCCCCGTTGCACGCGGCCGCCTGGGCCGCCGCGTCCGCCCCCTTCGTCGTCCACGGCGTCCGGGCCCTCACCCGCGAGGTGAAGGCCAATCCCGAGAGCACGCTCCTGCTCGGCGCCTCGGGCGCGTTCACGTTCGTCCTGTCCGCCCTGAAGATCCCTTCGGTGACGGGAAGTTGCTCCCACCCCACCGGAACCGGCCTCGGGGCCATCCTCTTCAGGCCGCCGATCATGGCGGTGCTCGGCACGATCACCCTGCTCTTCCAGGCGCTGCTGCTGGCACACGGCGGGCTCACCACCCTCGGCGCCAACGTCTTCTCGATGGCGGTCGCCGGGCCCTGGGCGGGCTACGCCGTATACCGGCTGCTGCGGAAGTTCGACCTGCCGCTGATGGCGGCGGTGTTCTTCGGCGCGTTCTTCGCCGACCTGGTCACCTACTGCGTGACCTCCGTCCAGCTGGCGCTGGCCTTCCCCGACGCGGCGACCGGGTTCACCGGCGCGCTGGTGAAGTTCGCGGAGATCTTCGCGCTCACCCAGATCCCGCTCGCGGTGAGCGAGGGACTGCTGACCGTGCTCGTGATGCGCCTGCTGATGCAGTCCAGCAAGTCGGACCTGGTCCGGCTGGGCGTTGCCAAGCTCACCGGATCCGAGAAGCAGCGGAAGGCGACGGCCTGATGACCAGGAACGCGAAGATCAACTCCCTGCTGGTGCTCCTGGTGGCGGCGCTGGCCGTCCTCCCGCTCGCGCTGGGGCTGGGGGACGACAAGGAGGAGCCGTTCACCGGCGCCGACGGACAGGCCGAGGCGGCCATCACCGAGCTCCAGCCGGACTACGAGCCGTGGTTCACGCCGCTGTACGAACCGCCCTCCGCCGAGATCGAGTCGGCGCTGTTCTCCCTGCAGGCGGCGCTGGGCGCGGGCGTGCTCGCGTACTACTTCGGCGTCCGCAGGGGCCGCCGCCAGGGCGCGGCCGCCGCGGAGGCCAGGGCAGCCGCCGAGGCTCCCGCCACGGAGTCGTAGCCGGTGCTGCCGATCGACGCGGCGGCGCACAGCAGCCGCTGGCGCCACCGCCATCCGCTGGAGAAGGCACTGCTGGGAATCGGGCTGACGGTCACCGCGGTGTGCCTGCCGCCCTGGCCCGGCGGGCCGCTCGTCGGCGCGGCCACCCTGTGCGTGCTCCTCGGGCCCGCCGGGGTCGCCGGGCGGCAGCTGTGGCGGGCCTTCCGGATCCCGCTCGGCTTCTGCTTCACCGGGGCGCTGCCGCTGCTGGTCGCCGTGGGCGGGCCGGCCGGGTTCGTCTCGCTGGCCCCGGACGGCCCCCGGCAGGCCGCCGAGCTGCTGCTGCGCACCTCGGCGGCCTCGCTCGGCGTGCTGCTGTTCGCCTTCACCACCCCGGTCTCGGACGTACTGCCGCGGCTGGTGCGGGCGGGGGTCCCGGCCCCGGTGGTGGACGTCGCCCTGGTCATGTACCGGATCGGGTTCCTGCTGCTCGACTCCCTCACCCGGATCCGCCAGGCCCAGGCGGCCCGGCTCGGCACCACCGGCCGGGCCGCGGCGTGGCGTTCGGCGGCCGGGCTCGCCGCGACCTCGTTCGTACGGGCCTTCGACCGCGCGGCGCGGCTCCAGTCGGGCCTCGCCGGGCGGGGCTACGACGGCGCGCTGCGGGTGCTGGTCCCCGAGTCCCCGCTGTCCTGGCGGTTCCTGACCTGGTCCGGCGCACTGCTGACCGGGCTGGCCGCCGTCACTCTCGTGCTGAAGGAGCTGTACCTGTGAGGCCGTTGGTGGAACTGGTGGGCGCGGGCTACGCGTACGAGGACGGGCCCGCCGTGCTCTCCGGGTTGGACTTCGGGATCCCCGAGGGCCGGGCGCTGGTCCTGCTCGGCCGCAACGGCAGCGGCAAGACCACGCTGATGCGGCTGCTGAGCGGCGGCCTGAAGCCGGGCACGGGCGCGCTGCACCTCGACGGCACGGTGGTGACGTACGGCCGGGCCGGCCTGACCCGGCTGCGGACGGCGGTCCAGCTCGTCGTGCAGGACCCGGACGACCAGCTGTTCGCGGCCTCGGTGGAACAGGACGTCTCCTTCGGGCCGATGAACCTGGGCCTGGGGGTCGCGGAGGTCCGCGAGCGGGTCGATTCCGCCCTCGCCGCGCTGGACATCACGGCGCTGCGGGACCGGCCGACCCACCTCCTCTCGTACGGGCAGCGCAAGCGCGCGGCGATCGCGGGGGCGGTGGCGATGGCTCCGCGGGTGCTGATCCTGGACGAGCCGACGGCCGGTCTGGACCCGGACGGCCAGGAGCGGTTGCTGGAGGTCCTGGCCGGGCTGCGCGCCTCGGGGACCACGGTGGTGATGGCCACCCACGACGTGGACCTGGCCGTACGGTGGGCCGACGACGCCGCGGTCCTGACCCCGTCGGGCATCCGCGTGGGCCCGGCCCAGGCCCTCCTCTCGGATCCGGCCCTGCTGGCCGATGCGGGCCTGCGCCAGGCCTGGTCCCCGGCGGTGACGGCCCTGCTGCGCGCCCACGGCCTGCTCGCCGCCGGTCTCCCGGGCCCGCGCACCCCGGAGGCGCTGTCCGACTGGCGGTAGCCGCCCCGGCGGCGGGCCTCCCTAGGATGGCGTCATGTCGCTCCCCCACGCCATCCTCACCGCCCTGCTCGAGAAGCCCTCGTCCGGGCTGGAGCTGACCCGGCGGTTCGACAAGTCGATCGGGTACTTCTGGTCGGCGACGCACCAGCAGATCTACCGGGAGCTCGGCAGGCTGGAGGAGTCCGGGCTGATCCGCGCGCTGCCGAGCGAGGTGCCCGTGCGGGGGCAGAAGAAGGAGTACGAGGTCCTGGCGGCGGGCAGCGCGGAACTGGCGCGGTGGGTCGGCGAGAGCCAGGACCCCAAGCCGATGCGCGATCCCCTGCTGCTGCGCATCCGCGCGGCGGGCGTCGTCGGGCCGCAGGGGCTGGGTCCCGAGCTGCGGCGCCATCTGGGGCTGCACCGGCGGCAGCTGGCGCAGTACGAGGCGATCGAGGAGAAGGACTTCCCGCCGGAGCGCGACGCCGTGGAGGACCGGCTGCGCCGTCTGGTCCTGCACGGCGGGATCGCCCTGGAGACCTTCTGGCTGCACTGGCTGGAGGAGGCCCTGGACGAGGTCGAGGACATGCCGGCCGACGGCTCCGGCTCCGGCTCCGGCTCCGGGGCATGACCGCGCCCCCGTCCCGGCAGGCGGAACGGGGGCGGCGCGGGACCTACTTGCCGAGGGCGGCCCAGAACTCGTCGAAGCTCAGCAGGCCGTCGCCGTTGGCGTCCTTCGCGGCGAGCACCGCGTCCGCGACCGCACCGGTGACGAAGGCGTCACCCATGGCCTTCATGGCCGCGCTGTACTCGTCGGCCGTGATGAAGCCGTCACCGTTCACGTCGAACCTGTCGAACGTCGCCCGTGCGCTCTCGATGTCCGCCACTGGGTCCACCCCTTCTTGCTGCTTGTTGACCGGCTCAGGGTAGCCGCCCCGTCCACCGGCCCCCGCTCCGGGTCCCGTTCGAGCGGCAGATAGATATCCAATTACTCTTCCGTAAGGCGGAAGCGACAATTCCAGCCAACAAATCCGGCCCGGGCTTGTCACGCTCCGGGGCCACGGCATAACGTAACGGCATTGCCGCCACACCAGGAGCGCAGGGCTCCCAGGGACAAGCGGCAACAAGGGCGATCACACAGGTGACGATCACAGCTGACGCATCATTCGAAGTTCTGCCCTTCACCCGCACCTGCCGCCATATCTGGGAAGACGGCGACCATGTGCTCATCGGAGTGAGTCCTGGAAACAGCTACTTCAGCTCCGAGCGCATCACCAGCCTCTCCCAGTGGGCCGCGACCCGCTTCGCGCAGGTCGACTTCGTCTACGCAGACCTCCACGTGGACCGGATGTTCGCCGCTTTCGGCTACACCCGGGAACATGCGGAGAAGCGCGCCGCGAAGGAGATCAAGGCGGTCCGGAGGAGGATCCTCAAGGGCGTGGAGGAATCAGGACCTCCACGGTCCGAAATCCGCGTGAGAGCACTTTCGGAATTCCAGGAGAACCCCGTTTACCAACTGTTGCACCGGCGCGTACTGCATTTCCTGGAGACCGATGACGAATTCCGCAAGGCCTGCGAGGAGATGGCCCTGCACTTTGTCGGCCCCAAGTTGCCGGAAGGTGAATCCATCACAGACGGCCAGTTGCGGGTCTGTTTCGATTACATGGCGGCCGAGCTCCCGTTCTTCGTGGACACCCCGAGCATTCTCGACGTGCCGTCCTCGGTCGCGGCCTACCACGTCAAGATGCCGCTGACCGATGTCCTGTTCGCACGCGGCGGGGGCCTGCGCGCGACCCGCAACCAGGCCTACGCCGTCGTGCGGCCCGAGGCCGCCGCCGAGAAGCACCTGACCCCCGTGCACCACGCACCGACCGGAGGGAGCGTCCATGAGCGCCGAGCAGCGTGAGGGACAGGGGAGCCGGGAGCGGCAGCCGCTCCTCGACTTCCCGCTCTCGCGCCGCGGTGACGTGGTCCCCGAGGAGTGCGCCTGGCTGCGCGAGAAGGCGCCGGTGGCCCGGGTCCGCACCCTCACCGGGGACCCGGCCTGGCTGGTGAGCAGCTACGCGCTGGCCAAGCAGGTGCTGGAGGACGAGCGGTTCAGCCTCAAGGACACGGCGAACGCCGGGGTCCCGCGCCAGTACGCGCTGACGATCCCGCCCGAGGTCGTCGACAACATGGGCAACATCAACAGCGCGGGCCTGCGCAACGCCGTGATGAAGGCGCTCAACCCGCGCCAGAAGGGGCTGCAGGACATGCTGCGCGCCACGGCGGGCGAACTCGTCGACCAGCTCGTGGCCGAGGGCGGTCCGGCCGACCTCCGGGCGGGGTTCGCCGACCCCTTCTCGGCGGCGCTGCACTGCCAGGTGCTCGGGGTGCCCTTCGAGGACTGGCGCCGGCTCATGTCGGGGCTGGACGTCGCGTTCATGACCGCGCGCGAGCCGTTCGCCGACTCGGCCCTCAACTGGTACAAGGACGTCGGCTACTTCGCCGGTCAGCTGAACGTCCAGCTCGCCCTCGCTCCCGAGGAGCGTACGGGGCTCCTCGGCAGGTTCGCCGGGCTGAGGGAGGCGGACCGGGAGTCGGCGCACCTGACCGATGACATGTTCGCGACGGTCGCCGTCTCGCTCTTCGGCGCGGGTGCGGTCTCCACCTCCGCGTTCCTGGTGCTGGCCGTGCTCGCGCTGCTCCAGAGGCCGGAGCTCATCGGGTACCTGCGCGCCCACCCCGAGCGGACGGGCAGGGCGGTCGACGAACTGCTGCGCTGGAACCTGTCCGTGGGCGACGGCCTGCCGCGCATCGCGCTGGCCGACATCCAGGTCGGCGAGGTCCTGGTGAAGGAGGGCGAGCTCGTCCTCGTCCTGCTGGAGGGGGCCAACTTCGACCCGGCGGCCTTCGAGGACCCGGACGAGCTGGACCTGGAGCGCGAGGCGGAGAACGCCCACCTCGCCTTCGGCGCGGGCCGGCACTACTGCCCGGCCTCGGCGCTGGGCCGGGCGCACGCCGAGATCGCCCTGGAGGTGCTGGTCGAGCGGCTGCCCGGGCTGCGGCTCGCGGTGCCGGCGGAGAACCTCGTCTGGCGCACCGGCTTCATCAAGCGGCTGCCGGAGCGGCTGCCGGTCGCCTGGTAGGCGTAACGGTCCGACGGTGTCCCGGGAGCCGTGCGAGCCCCCGGGGCACTGCCGTGTCCGCCACTGCCGTCTCCGGCCTGCCGTCTGCGCTACCGGAAGATGCCGGTGTGGCCGAGCGAGTAGCGGCCGGGCTGCGGGTACACGGCGAGGCCGTGCGGGCCGCCGCCGACCGGGATCCGGGCGAGCTGCTTGCCGGTCACGGTGTCGATCGCGTAGACCTCGGAGTTGTAGCGGCCCGAGAGCCACAGCACCTTGCCGTCGGCGGAGACGCCGCCCATGTCCGGGCTGCCGCCGTCGGGCAGCGTCCACTTCTTGGTGAGCTGGTTCTTCGGGAAGTCGAAGACCGAGATGGTGCCTTCGCCGCGGTTGGAGACGTACATCTCCTTGGAGTCGCGGCTCACGTACAGGCCGTGGCAGCCCTTTCCGGTCGGCAGGAGCTTCGGGACCTCGAAGGTGTCGCCGCTGAGCACCCACATGCCGTGCGCCATCATGTCCGCGACGTAGAAGGTCTTTCCGTCCGGGGAGACCTTGACGTCCTGGGGCATGGCCCCCTCGAACGGCAGCTTCTGCTGGCCGATGACCTCCATCTTCTCGGTGTCGACCTTGAGGAGTTCGCCGGAGAACTCGCAGCTCACGATGAAGTAGCGGCCGTCGGCGGAGAAGTCCGCGTGGTTGACGCCGTAGCAGGTCACCGGGACGGTCTTCACCCGGTCCATCGTGTGCGGATGGCGGAAGACCAGCTCCTTGTCCATCGAGGCCATGACGATCGCGTACTTGCCGTTCGGCGTGAAGTACAGGTTGTACGGGTCGTGCACCTCGACGGGTTTTCCGGCCTCGCCGGTGGCCGGGTTGATCGGGGTGAGCGTGTGGCCGCGGTTGTTGTTGACCCACAGGGTCTTCATGTCCCAGGAGGGCACCACGTGCTGGGGCTGGACGCCGACCGGGATCGTGTCGATGACGCGGTACGTGGCCGGGTCGATGACGGACACCGTGTTGGAGTTGGTGTTCGGCACGTAGACGCGGGACGGGAAGTCCTTGACCACCGGGGAGAGCTTGTTCGGCCGGTCCGCCGCGTACACGTCCTTCGGATCGAGCACCGGGGGCATTCCGGGCAGGCCCGGCGGGACGGCGGGAACGGCCTTCGGGGGTCTGGCCGGGCCCTTGGTGCCGAGCGCCTCGGCGGGTCCCTTGCCGGCCGATCCGCAGCCGGCCAGGGCGGCGAGGACCAGACCGGCCATCAGCACGGCGGCCTTCCGGGGAAGGCGGGTGGTCTTCATGGCGTCAGCAGCTCCGTGGTGGTCACCGCGCGCAGGTTGCGGCGCGCGAGTTCTTCGAGGAGGGGCGGCATCGCGTCGGCCGTGTCCGCGTAGCCGAAGTGCAGGCTCACCACCGATCCGGGTCGGATCGTCCCGGTGACGGTGCGGGTGACGGCCGCCGCACCGGGCGAGGTGAAGTCGAGGGAGTCCACGTCGTACGAGAGGACGTGCGGGTAGCCGGCCCGCTGGGCCAGCTTCTGGACGAGCGGGGTGGCGTACTGGGTCTGGGAGGGCCGGAACCAGGTGCCGATGGAGCCGGTGAGCCGCCTCAGCCGCTGGGCGCAGCCGGTGATCTCGGCGTAGGCCTCCGCCTCGGGCAGGTCGTTGATCGCGAGGTGGCGCTGGGTGTGGTTGCCGAGTTCGTGGCCGCCGTCGAGGATCCGGCGGGCCAGGTCCGGGTGCGCGGCGAGCCAGCTGCCGATCGCCAGTACGGTCACCCGCGCGCCCGCCTTCTCGGCCGCGGCCAGCACCGCCCGGGCGGTGGCGGGGTCCCCGTTGCCGTGGAAGGTCAGGGCGACCCGGGGGCGGTCGCGCGGGCCGTGGGCGATCTCGACGGGCTGCCCGGCGTACCGGCGCGGGACGGCCGGGGCCGCCCCGGACGGCCGGGCCTGTCTGGCGGGGCCGGGGGGCGGAGCGGACGGCGGGGCGGACGGCGGAGCGGAGGGTGCGGCGGCGGGGCGGCCCGATCCGCAGGCGGCGGTGAGGCCGGCCACGGCGGCGCCGGCCGTGGCGAGACCGCCCGCGCGCAGGACCGCGCGGCGGCCTGGAGGTGAGAGCACCTGCCCATTTAAGGGGCGGAAGGCCCGTAAGGTAATGATTGACCCAATTCAGGACGTTCGTCGAAGTCGGCCGACCAGAAGCCTGTTCGCTACGTGATCAACGATTTACACCGAGCGTTCGATAGTTATTCATCGAATGCGAGGCGAGTGGCCCACCTCACCTAGGATTTAGCTAGAAACTCTCACTATTTGCACACTTATGTCCGAGTAGGGACTTTTGGCGTTTGCGGCCGCGTCTGCCATAGTCGGAACCACGACTTCCCCCTTGACCCGAGCGAAGTCATCACGCCGAGGATCACACCCCAATCGATCCTCGGCGCACCCATGAAGCCCCCGCACCGCCCCACCACGGCGACCAGGGGGCTTCAGGCGTTCTGGCGGTCGGCCACGCGCATCTCGAACCAGGTGATCTTCCCGCGCGGCAGCAGGTCGGCGCCCCAGCGGTCGGAGAGCTTGTCGACGAGGAAGAGCCCCCGTCCGGTGGTGTCCAGCTCGTGGACCGGCATCAGGCAGGGCAGCCCGCGCGAGGGGTCGCGCACCTCCACCCGGATCCAGCCGCGCCGCCGGAGCATGCGTAAGCCGAAGGAGCGGGCCCCGGTGTGCCGGACCGCGTTGCCGACGAGTTCCGAGACCAGCAGGACGGCATGCTCGGAGATCTGCGGGGAGAGGCCCCAGAGCCGTATCACCACGCACTGGGTGAGCCTGCGCGCGGTGCCGGCCGATTCCGGCATGGACGGCAGGATCACTTCCGCCTCAGCCGGATTCCCGTACAACTCCAGTGCCTTGAGGCCCTGTTCGTCCTCAAGTGCCGCCGTGAGCCGTACGGCCGAAGCGCTGCTGCGCTGCCGCGGCTGTTCCACACCCTCCAGGCCCGCCATGCACCCATCATGGAGGGCCGAACTGCCCCTCCGGGCCGTTCCACGGGAAAAGCCCCTGCGGAATCAATGATTCCGCAGAGGTGTCCTGTCATATGCGAACGGCAAGGCGAGGTCAGGTACGGGGTCTTGACCAGCAGTGACGCATTGCAGGGAAGTGATCACTGTGAGTGGATCACCGATTCGGCTTAAGGCTCCCTTAAGGCCTGGCTAATCCACCCGCAGGAGTCATACGAACTTGGCCTTGCCCGGACCCTCTTCGACGAAGCTGCGCATGCCGCGCTCACGGTCCTCCGTGGCGAACAGCCCCGCGAACCAGTTGCGTTCGATGGTGAGCCCGGTGTCGATGTCGGCCTCCAGGCCCGCGTCCACGCACTCCTTGGCCGCGCGCAGCGCGATCGCCGGTCCCTGGGCCAGCTTGGCGGCCCAGGCGTGGGCCTGCTCGTACACCTCGGCCGCCGGGACCACCCGGTCGACGAGGCCCAGGGTGAGCGCCTCGTCGGCCTTGACCATGCGCCCGGTGAAGATGAGGTCCTTGGCCCGGGACGGACCGATCAGCCGGGACAGCCGCTGGGTGCCGCCGGCGCCCGGGATCAGGCCGAGGAGGATCTCGGGCTGGCCGAGCTTCGCGTTGTCGGCGGCGATCCGGTAGTCGGCGCAGAGCGCGAGCTCGCAACCGCCGCCCAGCGCATAGCCGGTGACGGCCGCGACGACGGGCTTGGGGATGCGGGCGACGGCGGTGAAGGCGTCCTGCAGCGCGCGGGACCGGGCGATCATCGCCGCGTGGTCCATCGCCTGCATCTCCTTGATGTCCGCGCCCGCCGCGAACACCTTCTCGCCGCCGTAGATGATCACCGCGCGGACGTCGGCCCGGTCGGTCGCCTCCGCCGCGAGCCCGCGCAGCCGGTCCTGGGTGGCGATGTCCAGGGCGTTCATGGGCGGCCGGTCCAGGCGGATGGTGCCGACGCCTTCGGAGACTTCGAGAGAGATGGTCATACGCGGAAGGTTAGTGGCCGGGGGGTCCGGGGGGCTCCCCCGGAAAGGCGCAGCACGACAGGTGGCCCGGTGCTGTGTGTCACAGCACCGGGCCACCCGGACTACGTCGTGCGGGGCGTTACTTGATCCACTCCGCCCAGTCCATGTTCCAGCCGTTGAGGCCGTTGTCCGGGGCGATCTGCTTGTCCTTGGAGTTCTTCACGATGACCACGTCGCCGATCAGCGACTCGTTGAAGAACCAGGCGGCGGGCTGGTTGCCGTCGCCGGCGCCGCGGACGTCCTTCAGGCCGACGCAGCCGTGGCTGACGTTCTCCGAGCCGAACGTGCTCGAGGAGGCCCAGTAGTTGCCGTGCACGAACGTGCCCGAGTTCGACAGGCGCATCGCGTGCGGCACGTCGGAGATGTCGTACTCCCCGCCGAAGCCCACCGTCGCGCCGTTCATCCGCGTGACCTTGTACTTCTCGCTGATGACCATCTGTCCGTTGTACGTGGTCGTCGCCGGTGCGCCCGCGGTGATCGGGATGTTCTTGAGCACCTGGCCGTCGCGGACGACCTGCATCTGCTTTTCGCCCGCGTCGACCGTCGAGATCTGCGAGCGGCCGACGGTGAAGGTGACCGTACGGGTCTGCTTGCCGTAGACGCCCGGGCGGCCTTCGACTCCGTCGAGGGCGAGCTTCACGGTGACCTTGGTGCCCGCGGCCCAGTACTTCTCGGGGCGGAAGTCGAGGCGGTCGTTGCCGAACCAGTGGCCCTCGACCTGCACGGCCGGCTCGGCCGTCACGGTGATGGCCTTCTCGACGGCCTCGGGGTTGGTGATCCCGCGGGTGAAGTTGATCGACACCGGCATGCCCACGCCGACGGTGGAGCCGTCCTCGGGCGTGTAGTGCCCGATGAAGGTGTTCGTCGGGGTCAGGGTGGTGAAGGTGGTGTCCTTGGCGGACTCCCGGCCGGCCTCGTCCTTGGCGACCGCGTGCACCTTGTACTCGGTGGCGGAGGCCAGGTGGCGGGACGGCTCCCAGCTCGCGCCGTCGTCGGCCAGCTTGCCCTCGACCGCGTTGCCCTTGGTGTCGGCGACGGTCACCGTGGTGAGCTTGCCGCCGGTGCTCGTTATCTTCAGGACGCCGCTGGTGGCGACCTCCTTGGCCCCGTCGTCCGGCTTGACGCTGACCACGGCCTTGGACGCCTCGGTGCCGGTCTTGGCACCGCCCCCGGCGTTGTCGCTACCGCTGCCGCTGCCGTTGTTGCCTCCGCCGCCGCCGCTGCACGCGGTGGTCAGCAGCAGGGCGGCCCCCAGCAGAAGGGCCGGCAGGCCGGTGCGGACGCGACCGCGTATCGGCTGCAGGTTCACTCGTGTTCTCCCCATGTCCCCCGCGCGCGGGCAGTCGCGCGCTTGTCGACAGGTAATCACATGGGGAGAACACGAAAAGCCACGGTCTTGTCACCGTTCCGTCCCAAGTGGCGGGGCGGTCAGGCGATGGCGGAGCCCGCGACCCAGTCGGCCCAGGACATGTTCCAGCCACCCAGGCCGTTGTTCGGGGCCACCGTCTTGTCCTGCGAGTTGGCGACCTCCACCACGTCGCCGACCAGGGTCCGGTCGAAGAACCAGCCGGCCGGGGTGTCCGAGCCGCCGCCCTTGTCGTCCCGCAGGCCCACGCACCCGTGGCTCACGTTGGCGTGGCCGAAGGTGTCCGGGCTGGCCCAGTAGTTGCCGTGCAGGAAGGTCCCGGAGGAGGTCAGCCGCATGGCGTGCGGGACGTCGGGGATGTCGTACTCCCCGCCGAAACCGACGGTCTGGCCGTTCATGCGGGTCACGTCGAAGAGCTCCATCACCACCATCTTCCCGTTGTAGGTGGTGGTTTTGGGTGCTCCGGCGGTGATCGGCAGGGTCTGCAGCAGCTGCCCGTCCCGGCGGACCTCCATCGTGTGCGCGGCCGCGTCCACCGTGGAGATCTGGGAGCGGCCGACGGTGAAGGTGATCGTCTTGTCCTGGATGCCGTACGAGCCGGGGGCGCCCTCGACGTCCCGCAGGTTCACCTTCACGGTGACCTCGGTGCCGGCCTTCCAGTACGCCTTGGGCCGGAAGTCGAGCCGCTCCTTGCCGAACCAGTGGCCCACGACCTCCACGGGCGGGTTCGAAGTGACCGTGATGGCCCGCTCCACCTCGGCGCGCCGTGCGATGGCCCGGCTGAAGTTGAAGGAGACGATCATGCCGGTGCCGACGGTGGAGCGGTTCTCCGGCTTGAAGTAGCCGATGAACCGCTCCTCGGGAACGTAGGTGGTGAAGGTGGTGTGGCGGGCCTGGCGGCGGTCGTGTCCGTCGAGTGCGACGACGTCCACGGTGTACTTGGCCGCGAGCGAGAGCCGAGCGGCCGACGGGTCGGGGCTCCAGCTGAGCCCGTCGGCGGCGATCGCGCCCGGCACCCGCTCCTCCTGCGCGTCCTCCACCTTCGTGACCACGACCCGCTCGAGCCGGCCCTCGGGAACGGTGACGCCGAGCCGTCCGTCGGCGGGCACGCCCTTGGCGTTGTCGTCGGGGGTGATCCGGATGGCCTCGTCCGGCGAGCGGGGTTTGCCGGGCAGCTCGATCTCGACCGGGGAACGGCCGTCCTGGGTGCATCCGGCCAGGCCGCCGAGCAGGCCCGCCCATGCCGCCACGGCGGCCAAGCCCGCCCCTGCCCGCCTCGTCAGAAGTGTCACGCCCCTCCAACGACCGGGCCCCTCCGGGGGAAACGTGAGCGGCGCGCACGTTCCGGGCGGATCAGTCCGGGCAGAACAGTGTGAAGGACCAGACGGGGACGGGCCCAGGCCGGGACGCCGGGGCCGCACTCCCCTCCCCCGCAGGTACCCAGGAGCCGTGGAGGCGGGCAGTGTCGAGCGCAGCCGAGCAGGAAGAGGCGGTGGACGCCGTCGCAGACGTGGTGGACGCCGTGGAGACGGTGGACACCGAGAGCGCGGTCCGGGGCGGCGGCCGTACCGCGCCCGTGCCGAACGGCCAGGTCAGGGGCCAGGTGTTGCGGGCATCCGGGCGCCCGGGGCCACCGGTGTGGCCCGGGTCCTCGCATCCCCTGGGGGCCCGGTTCCACCACGGGCCGGACGGGACGGCGGGCACCAACTTCGCGCTGTGGGCGCAGGGCGCGGAGGCGGTGGAGGTGTGCCTGTTCGACGAGGCCGGGGCCGAGACCCGCTGCGCCCTGGCCGAGCTCACGCACGAGATCTGGCACGGCTTCGTGCCCGGCGTGCGTCCGGGGCAGCGGTACGGATTTCGGGTGCACGGCCGCTGGGACCCCTGGACCGGGGCCCGGTACAACCCGTCGAAGCTGCTCCTGGACCCGTACGCCCGGGCCGTGGACGGCGAGTTCGCCCTGCCGCCGGAGGTGTACGGGCACGTCCGGGACTGGCCGCAGCAGTACATCGCCGACACCGTGCGCGACGACCGGGACTCGGCGCCGTTCGTCCCCAAGGGGGTCGTGGTCCACGATGACGACGACTGGGCGGACGACGTCCGGCCGAAGACGCCCTGGGCGGATTCGGTGATCTACGAGCTGCACGTACGCGGCTTCACGATGCGCCATCCGGGGGTCCCCGCGGAACTGCGCGGCACGTACGCGGGCCTCGCCCATCCGGCGGCGGTCGAGCACCTGGTGGAGCTGGGCGTGACGGCGGTCGAGCTGCTGCCGGTGCACCAGTTCGCGCACGAGGACCACCTGCTGCGCCGGGGGCTGCGCAACTACTGGGGCTACAACTCGGTCGGCTACTTCGCCCCGCACGCGGGCTACTCCTCGAGCGGTACGACGGGCCAGCAGGTCGGGGAGTTCAAGCGGATGGTGCGGGCCCTGCACGCGGCGGGGATCGAGGTCATCCTCGACGTGGTCTACAACCACACGGCGGAGGCGGGAGAGCTCGGTCCGACGCTGTCCCTGCGCGGGATCGACAACCGGGGCTACTACCGGCTCCAGTCCGACCAGCGCCGGTACGCCGACTACACCGGCTGCGGGAACACCCTGCACGCGGGGCGGCCGCACGTGCTGCGCCTGATCACGGACTCCCTGCGGTACTGGGTGACGGAGATGGGGGTGGACGGCTTCCGCTTCGACCTGGCGGCGGCGCTGGCCCGGTCGATGCACGACGTGGACATGCTGTCGCCGTTCCTGGCGGTGATCGCCCAGGACCCGGTGCTGCGGCGGGTCAAGCTGATCGCGGAGCCCTGGGACGTGGGCTCGGGCGGCTACCAGGTGGGGGCCTTCCCTCCGCTGTGGACGGAGTGGAACGACCGGTACCGGGACGCCGTACGGGACTTCTGGCGGGGCGCGCTGCCCGACGTACGGGACCTCGGGTACCGGCTGTCGGGGTCGAGCGACCTCTACGCGTGGGGCGGGCGGCGGCCGTACGCCTCGGTGAACTTCGTGACCGCGCACGACGGTTTCACCCTGCGGGACCTGGTGTCCTACGAGCGCAAGCACAACGAGGCGAACGGGGAGGCGGGCCGGGACGGGACGAACGACAACCGGTCGTGGAACTGCGGGGTGGAGGGCGATCCGCCCGGGGGAACGGATCCCCGGATCGCCGCGCTGCGCCGCCGGCAGCTGCGCAACCTCCTCACCACGCTGCTGCTGTCGACGGGGGTGCCGATGCTCGTCGCGGGGGACGAGTTCGGGCGCACCCAGGGCGGCAACAACAACGCGTACTGCCAGGACAACGAGACGGGCTGGGTGGACTGGTCGCTGCTGGAGGATCCGGCGTGGCGGGAGCTGTTCGCGCTGACCGCGCGGCTGATCTCGCTGCGCCAGGCCCATCCGGTGCTGCGGCGGCGGGCGTTCTTCTCCGGGCGGCCGCAGGGGGTGGACGGGCTGCGGGACCTGGCCTGGTTCACTCCGGCGGGCCTGGAGATGACGGAGCGGGACTGGTACGCACCGGCGGCGGCGCTGGGGATGTACCTGTCGGGCCGGGACATCCCGGGCCGCGACGAGCGGGGCCGCCAGGTGACCGACGACAGCTTCCTGGCCCTGCTGCACACCGGGGACCGGCCGGTGGAGTGGGTGCTTCCGGGGCCGCCGTGGGCCGAGGCGTACGAGCTCGTCCTGGACACCTCGCGCGAGGCCCAGTCCCATGCCCCGCTCACCCGCCACCGCGGCGGCGAGAGCCTGACGGTCCCGGCCCGTTCGGTCCTGCTGCTGCGGGTGGCCGGCTGAGGGGTCCGGCCAGGAGACCGGCTAGGGGGTCCCCGCCTCGACGTGGAGCAGCATCCGCTTGAGGAGGGCGGACAGGGCCGCCTGTTCGGCGGGGGCGAAGGGGGCGAGCATCGCCTGCTCGGCGACCCCGCGCAGCCGCATCGCCGCGGCCCAGCGGGTGCGGCCCTCGTCGGTGAGCTCGACGTCGACGCGGCGGCGGTCCTCGGCCGTGCGCAGGCGGCGGATCAGGCCGGACTTCTCCAGGGTGTCGAGGCGGCCGGTCATGCCGGCGGGCGAGAGGAGGAGTTCGGCGGCGAGTTCGGAGGGGGTGGCCCGCGCGGCGGCGCCGCGGGAGGCGAGGCGGTGCAGGGTCTCGAACTCGAAGGCCTGGAGTCCGGTCTCGGCCAGCGCCCGGTCCTTGGCGTGGCCCACGTGCTTGGCGAGGAGCTGGATGCGGGTGATGACCGCTTCGGTGCCCACGTCGAAGGGGACGATGCCGCTCCAGCGGGCGATGTGCCGGTCGACCGAGTCCTCTGCGTCCATGGGCGCAGTATCGCACCCGGGACAGAGTATTTCGTTGACGAATGATTCGTTGGCGAAATAATCTCCCTGTCATGACCTCGACCATCCGGCGGCTGCTGGCCGGCCGTACCTTCGCGGCCTTCGCCACCGCCCTCGTCCCCACCACCCTGACGCTGGCGCTCGTCCGGACCGGCTCCGCCGGGGACCTCGGCCTCGTACTCGCCTGCGAGTTGCTGCCGATGCTGCTCCTGCTGCCCGTCGCCGGGGTGGCCGCCGACCGGTTCCCGGCCCGGCGGGTGGTCCTCGCGGCCGATCTCGTGCGGGCGGCCGCCCAGCTGGCGACCGGAGCCGTGCTGATGGCCGGCCCCGCGGACGTCCCGCGGCTGGCGGTGCTCGCGGCCGTGACCGGGGCCGCGGTGGCCTTCGGCACTCCCTCCGCGCGCACGCTCGTCGCCGCCGTGGTCCCCGAGGACGGGCGGCTGCGCGTCAACACCCGGCTCGGGGTGGCCACCGGACTCGCGCAGATCGCCGCGCCCGCGGCCGCCGGGGTGCTGATGCTTGCCGTCGGCGCGGGCTGGTCCTCGCTGCTCACCGGCGCCCTCTTCCTGCTGTCCGCGCTGACCCTCGGCGGGCTGCCCGTGGCACCGGTCCCGCGCGGCACGCCGCGCGCCGCGTTCACGGCCGAACTGCGCGGGGGCTGGGCCGAGACCCGGCGCCACCCGTGGTTCCTGGCCAACGTGCTGGCCCACGGCGTCTGGCACCTGGCCGCCGGACTGCTGCTCACCCTCGGTCCGCTGATCGCCGTGGAGAGCCTGGGCGGTGCGACCTCCTGGGTGGTCATCGCCCAGGTCGGCACGGTCGGGATGCTGATCGGCGTCTGGGCGGCCGGGCGGCTGCCCGTCCGCCGGCCGCTGCACGCGGTGGCCTTCGGGGCCGCCGCCCAGGCGCTGCCGCTCACCGCCTTCGCGCTGCGGCTGCCGCTCCCGGTGACCGCGACCGCGTTCTGCTGCGCCATGTTCGGGCTGGGGGTGCTGAGCCCGCTGTGGGAGACGGAGATGCAGCGCCGCATCCCGCTGGAGACGCTGGGCCGGGTCGGCTCCTTCGACGCCCTGATCTCCTTCGCCGCGCGTCCGCTGGGCCTGGCGGCGGCCGCCCCGCTCGCCGCCGCCACCGGGACCGCGGCGCCGCTGCTGGCCGCCGCCGTACTGACCGCCGCCGCGAACCTGTCCGTACTGCTGCTCCCGGACGTCCGCGAACGCCCCGGGCGGGACCCCGCTTTCGCCCTGCGATGATGTGTTCGACATCGTCACTGAGGGGGTCCGTGCATGGGCAGAGTCGGATTCGCGCTGCGGGAGCTGCGCGGGGCGCAGAAGTCGGCGAAGGGGGTGTCGCTGTACTCGCGGTTCGTGAACCGGCCGACCGGGCGGTACCTGGCCGCCGGGTCGTACGCGCTCGGGCTCACCCCGAACCAGGTGACGCTGATCAGCGCCGCCTTCAGTTTCGCCGCCGCGGCGGCGGTCGCGCTGGCCGCGCCCTCCTGGGGGCTGGGCATCGCCGTGTGGGCCGCGCTCGCCGTGGGGTTCGCCTTCGACTCCGCCGACGGCCAGCTGGCCCGGCTGCGCGGGAGCGGCAGCGCCGCGGGCGAGTGGCTCGACCACGTCGTGGACTGTGCCAAGCTCACGGCGCTGCACTCCTGCGTGCTGATCGCCTTCTACCGCTTCCCCGACGCCTACGGGACGGGCGGGGACGGCTGGCTGCTGGTGCCGCTGGGCTTCCAGTTCGCTGCGGTCGTGACCTTCTTCGGCGGACTGCTGACCGAGAAGCTCAAGCCGCGGCCGGCTCCGGGGAGCCCCGCCGCCGCGCCGTCGACCGTCCGCGCGGTGGCGCTGCTGCCCGTGGACTACGGGGTGTTCTGCCTGGTGTTCCTGCTGCTGGGCGGCGGGCAGCTGTTCGCTTGGGCGTACGCGGCCTTCGGCGTGGTCGCCGGGCTGTTCCTGCTGGCGTTCCTCACGAAGTGGTTCCGGGAGCTCAGCGCCGTTCCACGATGAACGGCTCCGCCACCGCGAGCGGTTGGGCGAGCGCGTCCAGTGCCCGGCGCAGCTGGGTGCTGGAGGTGTGAACGGTGTAGGGGAAGTAGACGACGTCGACGCCGTGGGCGGCGAAGTCCTTCTCCAGCTTGTCGCCCTTGGGGGTGCCCCGCCAGTCGTCGCCCTTGAAGATGACGTCGAAGCGGACCTGCTTCCAGGTCTCCACCTTGTCCGGGACGGTCTCGACGAAGGCGGCGTCCACGTACTTCACGCTGCGGACGATCTCCAGCCGCTCGACGAGCGGGATCATCGGGCGGCGCCCCTTGGCGAGTTCGGCCATCTCGTCGGAGACGACTCCGGCCACCAGGTAGTCGCACCGGCTGCGGGCATGCCGGAGGATATTGAGATGTCCGATATGGAACAGATCGTATGCACCCGGCGCATAGCCGACCCGGTACGGTCTGCGCGCGGGCGCGCCAAGTTCGGACATATCCCGCTCCGTCATCTGTTACCCCCCAGCAGCCACACCCCCCGGTGTAGCGGATTAGCAGACAATAGCGTGCACGTTCCGCAGCACGCGGGTGAACGAATAGGGTGACGTGCGCATCATCCAGGGGAGAAGGGGACGCTCAGTGTCCAGATCCGGTCACCGGCGCCTGCTGCTGGTCTCCACCAACTACGCACCCGAGCACGCGGGAATCGGGCCGTACGCCACCCAGATCGCGGAGCACTGGGCGCAGGATCTCGGCCACGAGACCCACGTTCTCGCGGGCATGCCGCACTACCCGGCGTGGTCGCTCGAGCCGGAGTACAAGGGGGCGCTACGGCGCACGGAACGGCGCGCGGGCGTCATCGTGCACCGGCGTGCGCACACCGTGCCGCAGCGCCAGACCGCCGTGAAGCGGGCCCTTTTCGAGGGATCGATTCTGCTGCACGGTGCCGCGGCCCCGCCCCGCATGCCGAAGCCGGACGCGGTCCTGGCCCAGATGCCCAGCCTGGCCGGCGGGGTGCTGGCCGCCCGGCTCGCGGCGCGGTGGAAGGTCCCGTACGTCCCCGTCGTCCAGGACCTGATGGGCGCCGCCGCCGCGCAGAGCGGGATCAGCGGCGGCGACAAGGCGGCCGCGATCGCCGGCCGGGCCGAGGCGTACGCCCTCAAGCGGGCCACCCTCGTCGGCGTCATCCACGAGACCTTCGTGGACCGGGTCGTCGGCATGGGCGTGGACCCGGCGAAGATCCGCCTCGTCCCCAACTGGTCCCACGTCGCCGTCCCCACCAAGCCGCGCGGCGAGACCCGCCGGCACCTCGGCTGGGCCCCGGACCAGACGGTCGTCCTGCACTCCGGGAACATGGGCCTCAAGCAGGGCCTCGAGGTCCTCGTGGCCGCCGCCCGGCTGGACCCGGGCGTCCGCTTCGTCCTGATGGGTGACGGCAGCCAGCGCGCGGCCCTCGCCGAGATGTCGGCCGGCGTACCCAATCTGGACATCATCCCCCCTGCCGCTGACGGCGAGTTCCCCGATATCCTCGCCGCGGCGGACGTGCTCGCGGTCACGCAGCACGCCGCCGTGCTGGACATGAGCGTTCCGTCGAAGCTCACCTCCTACTTCCAGGCCGGCCGGCCCGTCGTCGCCTCCGTGGCCGCGGAGGGCGGGACCGCCCAGGAGGTGGAGCGCTCGGGAGCAGGGGTGCTCGTACAGCCGGAGGACCCCGAGGCCCTGCTGAAGGCCGTACGGGTCCTGGCCGAGGACCCCGAGGGCGCGGACGCACTGGGAGCGGCCGGACCCCGCCACGTGGCGGCCCACCTGAGCCGCGAAGCGGGCCTGGCCCGCATCGACGCACTGATAGACGAAGCACTTGGGGGTCCCCGGCCGTGATCGAGACGAACCGCCCGGCAGCCGCACCGGCCGAGGACGAACCCGATCTTCTCCGGGACCAGTTCCGGCAGCTCCTGCGCTACCGCCGACTCCTCGGCGCGGGCATCGGGGTCGGTCTGCTGGGCGGCGTCTACCTCGGCATCTCGACGGCCGACACCTACGTCGCGACCGCCGACGTGGTGCTGCGCGCCCCCACCGACGACCCGTTCAACCCGAGCCTCGCCCCCGACAAGGCGATCAACATCGGCTCGGAGCGCCAGGTCGCGCTCAGCTCCTCCATAGCCAACGAGGCGGCGAAGAAGCTCGGCGTCTCCGCCTCCGGCTTCGCGGCCCTGCGCAGCGGGCTCCAGGTGACCAACCCGCCGCAGACGATGGTGCTCCGCTTCACGTACACCGCGTCCTCCCCCAAGGAGGCCGCCACGCGCGCCAACGCGATGACCGAGGCGTACCTGCTCAAGCGGCAGGAAGCCCTCGACGTCACCCGCGACAAGATGGTCAAGGGCTACCAGGACCAGCGCGACCCGGTCGCCAAGTCCCTCGACGAGCTCGTGAAGCAGATCAACTCGATGCCCGCGGGACCGGCGCGCGACGCGGCGTACTCCTCCAAGACCGACCTGCAGAGCAAGGTCAACTCCCTCAACAGCAACATCGCCAAGCTCCAGGCCCTGGACATGACACCGGGCCGGGTCACCAGTGCGGCGACCCCGCCCGCCGCGCCCGACGGGCCCGGCCTGCCCATGTCGCTCGCGCTCGGCGCGGCCGTGGGCCTCGCGCTCGGCCTGCTGGCCGCCTGGGTCCGGCTGGTGTTCGATCCGGCGCCGCGGTCCGAGGGCGACGTGGCCCGCGCCCTGCGCGCGCCCGTCCTGGGCTACCTGCCCCGCGACCGGACGGGCGGCGGGCCGCTGCTCGCCGCCGGCGAGGCCGATCCGCGGCTCGCCGAGGAGTACCGCTCGGTGGCCTTCCGGCTCGCCTACGACGCCCGCTTCGCCGACCGGCGCCGCCTGCTCGTCGTCGCCCCGCGCGGCAGCAGCGAGACCGCCGCCGCGGTGGCCGTGAACCTCGGTGCCTCCTTCGCGGAGACCGGCAAGGACGTCCTGCTCATCGAGGCCGACCTGCGCACCCCGGTACTGGCCAGCCAGCTGCCGACCGACGCGGGCGGCCGGCCGCGCTGGAGCCAGGCGCCGGGCGGCCAGGGCGGCGCGAAGCACGGGGACACCGAGTGGCCCGACGGCCGCCAGCTCGTCGTCGACGCCGGCGAGTCGGGTGCCTTCGACCTGATCCCGGGCGAGCGGGTGCGCAACGTCGCCCGCTCGCTGACCTCCCCGCGCGCCACCCGGCTGATCTCCGAGGCCGACTCCCCCAACTCCACCGTCGTCGTGCTCGCGCCGCCGGTGCTCTCGTACGCCGACGCCCTCGCGCTCGTCGACCGCGTCGACGGCGTCCTGGTCGTCTGCGACCCGCGCGCCGTCCACCGCTCCGACCTGTCCCGCATCCGCGAACTCATCAGCGGAGCCGGGGGTACGGTGCTCGGCGCGGTGTTGCACGCCCCGCTGCCCGGCGAGAAGCGCGGCAAGGGCAAGGGGGCCGCGCCCGCAGCCGCCCCCGCACCCGCTCCTTCGGCGTCGACGCCGCAGCCCCTGACGCGCGAGATGGCCGAACCCGAGCAGCACATCCCGGGCGACGGCACCGACACGGTCGCGCTGCGCACCGTCCGCATGGGCCGGAGGTGAGCCGGCGCGGACTCGCCGCAGTCTCCTCGGTCCTGGACCAGGCCGCCTCCAGCGCCACCAACATCCTGGTGCTGGTGCTGGCCGCCCGGCTGTCGTCGGCGTCGGGATTCGCCGACTTCTCGATGGTGTACGTGGCGTTCACCGTGCTCCTGGGTCTGAACATGGCCTACGTCGGCCAGAGCCTCGTCCTGGAGAAGGGCGCCGCGCAGGGGCTGGGCGCTGCGTGCCGGTCGGCCGTGGGCTTCACGGGGGCCGCCTCGGCTGCCGTGGGCGCGGTGCTCGCCGTGGTGGGCCTGCTGCTCGGTGGGGCCGGCGGGCGGGCCTTCCTCGCGCTGGGCCTCGTACTGCCGCTGGTGCTCGTGCAGGACGGGCTGCGGTACTGCTTCTCCGCGCTGCGCGCCCCCGAGCGGGCGCTGGCCGCCGACGCGCTGCGTCTGGTGTGCGTGGTCGCGGCCCTGGCGGCGCAGCCTTCCGGGGCTCCGGCGGGGCGGCTGGTGCTCGTGTGGGGCCTCTCCGCGCTGCCCGCGCTGGGGCTGGGGCTGTGGCTGCTGCGGCCGTACGTACGCGGGGCGCGGGCGGACCTGGGCCCGTATCTGCGGCGGGGGCACCTGGGGCAGCGGTTCGCGGTCGAGTTCGCGGTGGGCAACGGCTCGAGCCAGCTCGCCGTGCTGGGCCTCGGCGTCTTCGCCACGCCGCTGGCCGTGGGCGCGCTGCGGGGGGCGACGACTCTCTTCGGGCCGCTGAACGTGCTGTTCAACTCGGCGAACTCGTTCGGGCCGCCGGTGCTGTCGCGGGTCGGCGGGCGGCGGGCGGTGGTCCGGGCGACGGCGGCGCTGGGCCTGGCCCTGGCCGCGATCGGCGCGGGCTGGGCCACGGTCTTGTACGTGCTGCCCGACCGGCTGGGCCGTGAACTGCTCGGCGACACCTGGGCGTCTGCTTCTGCCCTGCTGCCCGCGACGGGGGCTCAGTACGCGGTGATGGGCCTGGGCACGGCCGCCCTGCTCACGCTGCGCGTCCTGGCCCCGAAGGCCACGCTGTCGGTCCAGGTCGTCTTCTCCCTGCTCTCGGTGGCACTCCTGCTCGGCGGGTACGCGGCGTTCGGCGTGGCGGGTGCGGCCTGGGGCCTGGCGGCGGGCTCGACCCTCAAGGCGGTAGCCGCCTGGTCGCGGGTGTCCCGCCTCCCGGCCCCGCTGCCGGCCGCCGCCACGGCCTGACCCGCTGCGCGGGGCGATCCCCCCACCCCGCCCCGCCCCTTCCCGAAACCGGGGCCGCGCCTAGCGCAAAGTGGTGGAGCGGTCCTGGCGGTAGGTGGCGATCAGCGCGAGGCAGAGGCCGGCGATCGCGACGCGGCCCGAGGCCTGGAGGAGGGGGCCGCGCAGCAGGATGAAGGAGTAGCCCGCGACCAGCGGGACGACCACCGAGATCAGGCTGCCCGGCGGCGAGCGGCGCGTGGCGCGCTTCGCGTAGCGGCGGTCGACGCGGGCCGACGCGTAGCCCATGCCCAGCAGCCCCGCCCCCATCCCCAGCGGCCCGAAGTCGAGCCACAGCTCCGCCCAGATCGGCGAGGACAGGTTGGTGTTGACCGTCCCCATCCACTGGCCGACCATCACGCCCGTGTCCCGCGGCTTCCCCGCCCACACCGACCTCGGCACCGCGAACAGGACCGATCCGGCCAGCTGGCGCCCGTAGTAGTGCCCGGGGCCGGATTCCGAGAAGGTGATGGTGTTGGCGAACATGCCGATCTGGTCGTAGTCCTTGAGCGCCATCGGCTCCAGGAAGGACGTGGTCTCCACCGGCTTGTAGTTCTTCTCGTCGTACCGGAAGCGGTCCGCGAACGGGAAGACGAGCAGGGCGACGACCACGGCCATCGACAGGGCCACCCGGTACATCGCCGCGCTGACCGGGAAGACCGTGAAGAGCAGCGCGAACATGACCGTCAGGAACCAGTAGCGCGGGTTCGAGATCGGGTTGTTGACCACCAGGTTCAGCAGGGCGAGCGCCGACCAGGTGACGATGATCGAGACCTTGCGGCGGGCGTACTTCGAGGTGACCAGCCAGCGCGTGTACAGCAGCAGCGAGAGCAGCGCCGGCACGGTGCCGAAGCCGCGCAGCAGGGCCTGTCCGGCCTGGCCGTCGCCGTTGGAGACGCCCGCCTCCTCGATGCCCGCGATGATCTCCTGGCGGCTGGAGAAGAACACCGCCGGGCCGCCCAGCTTCATCACGAAGACCGCACTGCACAGGAAGGACAGCACGGTCAGGAGTTGGAGCCGGCGCCGGTGCGTCATGACCGGCCGCGACCGCTTCTGGGATCCGCCCGCACGGCCGGCCGGCCGGTGGCGGGCGAGCAGGACGCCCACGTCGAAGGCGGTGCAGCCGAGCAGCACCAGCCCGATGGCGACGGTGAGGTCGGAGCGGGGGCCGACGACGGGGGTCGGGACCTGGCCGAGGACGGCCTGGGCGAGCGGGGCCACGCCCATGGCCATGTAGACGAACAGCCAGAAGGAGCCCTGGAGCAGCTTGCGGCGGCTGGTGAGCACCATCGCGGAGAGGCGGGCGCCCGCGTACATGGTGAGCAGCAGCTGGAGCCAGAACGCGGCGTCGCGCTGGCCCGCGCCGGACTGGACGGCGACGAACAGCGGCAGGAACACGGAGAAGCCGAGGGCGAGCGGGACGGACAGCGCCCGGGAGAGCAGGGTGCGCGGGGTGGTGACCCGGCCCCACAGGGACTCGTCCTCGACGGGGGGCGGCACGGGGGTGACGGGGGGCTTGCGTATGTCCGTTGCCACTGCCGCCCCCACCCCATGTGCCTGATCCGGGCGCAGTCTAGTCTGAGCGGGCTGCGCCAGGGGAGGCGCGTTCAGGGTGGACGATCGGGGCTTTCAGTTGCGTGACCTTCCTGCCTTCACACTGGCCGGATACGACAAGGGGCGCGGGCTGCTGACGCAGGCGCTCTGGTTCGCCGTCATGAACACGCTGTTCATGAGCTGGTTCTGTCCGGCACGGCTGCGGGTGGCCCTGCTGCGCGCCTTCGGGGCGGAGATCGGCGAGGGCGTGCTGATCCGGCACCGGGTGCGGGTGCTGTGGCCGTGGAAGCTCACCGTCGGGGACCACACCTGGATCGGCGAGGGCGTCTGGCTGCTGAACCTGGAGCCGGTGACGATCGGTTCGCACGTGTGCCTCTCTCAGGAGGCCATGCTGTGCACCGGTTCGCACGACCACCGGGCCGCCGGCTTCGGCTACCGCAACGCCCCGATCACGGTCGAGGACGGCGCCTGGGTGGCGGTACGGGCGACCGTGCTGGCCGGGGTGACCGTGGGCCGCTGCGCGGTCGCGGGCGCCGGTGCCGTCGTGCACAAGGACCTGCCGGAGCTGACCCTGCAGACCCAGGACGGGCGCCGCCGCCCGGTGGAGGAGCCCAAGTGAGAGTCCTGCACGCCGTCACCCTGCACTCGCCGTCGCACGCGTTCGGCGGGCCGGTCCGGGTCGCGCTGAACCTGGCGAAGGGGCTGCGGGCCCGGGGGCACGAGGCGCGGCTGCTGGCGCTGGGCGAGGGCTTCCCCGACCCGTGGCCGACGGACGTCGAGGGGGTTCCGGCGCGGCTGTTCCCGGCGCGGCGGATCCTGCCCCTGGGCTTCAGCGGGATGACCTCGCCGGCGCTGCTGGCCTCGGCCGGGCGGCTGGTGGGGGACGCGGACGTGGTCCACGTCCACCTGGCGAGGGACCTGGTGACCCTGCCCGTGGCCCTGGCGGCGCTGCGGGCCCGCAAGCCGCTGGTGCTGCAGACCCACGGGATGGTGGACCCGAGCGGGAAGCTGCTGGCCAAGGTGCTGGACGCGGTGGCGGTACGCCGGCTGCTGCGCGGCGCGGACGCGGTGCTGTACCTGACCCCGCACGAGCGGGCGGGCCTGGACGCGGTGGTCGGCGGCGCCCCGCTGGCGCGTGCGGTCCGACTGGTCAACGGCACCCCGGCGCAGGAGGAGCGGCCCGCCCCGAGCGGCCCGCCGCGGATCCTGTACTCGGCGCGCCTGCAGGCCCGCAAGCGGCCGGTGGACTTCGTGGACGCGGCCCCGGCGGTCCTCGCCGCGCACCCGGACGCGCACTTCGTCGTCGCGGGCCCGGACGAGGGCGAACGGGACGCCGTACGCGCCCGCGTCACGGCACTGGGCCTGACCGGCCGGTTCACGGTCCCCGGGGCCCTGTCCAGCGCTGAGGTGCTGGCGGAGCTGCGCCGGGCCCACGTGTACGTCCTGCCCTCGGTGGACGAGCCGTTCCCGATGTCGGTGCTGGAGGCCCTCGCGGTGGGCGTCCCCCCGGTGGTGACCCACTCCAACGGCCTGGCCCGCGACATCGCCGCCGCGGGCGCGGGCCGCGCGGTCGACCCGGGCCCGGCGGGCGTGGCCTCGGCGGTCCTGTCCCTGCTCGACCCCGCGGCCAACGCCGCCGCCTCCTCGGCGGCGCGCAGGCTGGCCGCGGAGTCCTTCTCGATGGACGCGGTCCTCGACACCCTGCTCCCGGTGTACGAGGGCGCGCTGCGCGGCTGATCCGGCCGGGAACGGCCCGGTCGGCGGGGTCAGATGACGTCCCGCCGGCGTTCGTCGACGACCGGGATCACGCCCGCGGCCCGGCGCCGCTTGAGGATGCTCGTGTACACGGCGAGGCCGATCGCGCCCACCGCCATCATGATCAGGCCGACCAGGTCGAGGTTGACGCTCTCCATCTCCCAGTCGCTGGCGAAGGTGAGGACGGCGCCCACCACGATCAGGATGATGCATCCGCCGATACCCATGAGACTGCCCTCCGCTGTCGGTGGCTGTGACCGCGCGGGTACCCGGCCTCGGAACGCGGAAACGCCCCCGGGGGCCGGGGGCGTTCTCGTGTGGTGCGGTGGTGGGACTACGCGGGGATCCAGGCGTAGCAGCCCGAGGAGGTGAACTCGGCCGTGCCCGACGGGATCGCCGCCACGATCTTGTCGCCCGCGTTGGGCTGGGTCTCGGGGCCCGAGGCGAGGATCGAGCCGTCCTTGGACTTCGCCTCCCACGTGCAGGTGGAGGCCTGCGTCAGCGCCCGGTAGCTGCCGGCCGCGGGCGAGGTGCGGGGGCCTTCGGGGAAGCCCTTCTCCGCCGCCGCGAGGATCGGCTTCTGCTCCGGGCACAGGTGGGTGATCGCGTCCTTCGCGCCCGGGATCTCCCCGGTGATGACCGCGCCGGTCGCCGCGTCCTTGTCGCGCTTCGCGGTGTACGCGACGCGCTGGCAGGCCTCCTGGCCGGACTGCAGGACGGCCGCCGGGTCCATCTTCTCCGGGACCCGTCCGCTCAGGTACTTCTTCTCCTGCGCCGTGAAGGTGCCCGTCTTCGGGGTGAGCTTCGCGTCGGGCAGGACGGGGCCCGTCGGCTTCGCGTCGGCGCCGGGCGCCGGGGGCGCCGGGCTGTCCGCCGGGTCGGGGGCCGCCGAGGAGGCCGGGGGCTTCGCCTTCGCCTCCGCACCGGAGTCGGCCTTGCCCCCGCCGGAACTGCAGGCGGTCAGCGTCAGGGCGGCGGTCAGCAGGACAGCAGCCGCTGCGGAGCGTCGGTACATCGGATGGCTCCCGTACTTACTGGGTGGGACAGGGGTGCGGGGCCCGGCCACGTGGTGCCGGCCGGGCCCCGCTCTGCGCTCGTCGCTTACTTCGCGCCGAAGGTGAGGACCAGCTGCGGGACGCCGTCGGCGGCCGTGGCCTCCGAGGACCAGATCCACAGCGGGTCGGTGCCCGTGCTCGTCAGGCCCAGGCTGTAGCTGCTGCCCAGCACCGCGGAGAGCGCGGTGGTGTCCAGCGGTACGGAGTGGACCGCCGAGCCGTCCGGCACGCCCGCGATGGTGCCGAGCGGGGTGGTGCCGAGGGCGGGCTTGCTGGTGAAGGTGGTGCCCGCGCCGCTCCAGGTGCCGGTGACCGGGACCACGGACACGGTGTCGGCGGTGCCGGCGCCCGTCTGCGTGTTGGTCTTGAACTGGAGGGAGGCGGCCTTGAGGACCTGCCCGGCCGGGGCGGCCGGGACGGCGAAGCGCAGGTAGGTCTCGTACGCCGAGGTGCCGCGCACCGCGAGCGAGGTGGACGTGCCGTACGCGGTGCCCGGGGCGCCCTGGTTGACGTAGGTGTCCTCGGTCGCGTTGACCTTGGAGACCGAGTCGGTGGGCGCCTTGGCCAGGGTGAAGTGGTTCTTGACCTGGGCCTCGGTGAGCGCCGTCGGGTAGACGGCCGTCTCGTCGAGCTGTCCGGCGAAGTAGTTGCTCGTCGGGCGGCTCGGCCAGCCGGTGAGGTTGTCGCCGCCGACGTGCCAGTAGCCCGCGTAGGTCTGGGTGCCGGTCCTGTTCAGCGTGCCCTTGTTCTGGCCGTCCACGTACAGGGTGATGCCGCCGGGGCCCTGGGTGCCGACCACGTGGTGCCACTTGTTGTCGTTGTACGTGTCGAACAGGCCGGTGGAGACGGTCTGGGCGGAGCCGTTGGAGACTCCGAAGACCAGCCGGCCGGTGTTGGTCATGTACAGGTGCTTGTCGTACGAGCCGCTGCTGCGGTCGGTGTTGCTGCCGAAGCCGACCAGCTTGCCGCCCCGGAGGGTGCCCGTCTTGAACCAGGTCTCGATGGTGAACGTGTTGCCGACGGTCTGCCGGTGGTCGCTGTAGACCTGCTGGCTGGTGCCGTTGAAGCCCATCGCGGTGCTGGTGCCGGTGACCGCGCCGGGGGTCTGGCGCAGGGCCGGGGCGTTCAGCTGGACGCCGCCGGTGTTGCCGCTGACCGAGGAGTCGGCGACGTAGGGGCTCACGGTGTCGTCGAAGCGCCAGTACAGGCCGGCGCCGTCGGCGCGGACCTGGTCCGGGTACGACTGGACCGCGGTCGGGACCGTCACGGAGACGCTGGCCGACAGGGCGCTGGTGTTGCCGGCCGCGTCGGTCGCGGTCACGCGGTAGCTGTAGGCCTGGCCGGCCTTGACCGTGGTGTCGGTCCAGGAGGCCTGCCGGCGCTGCCACTCCAGGGAGTCCGCGTTCACCGTGGCGGCGGGCGTGGCCGAGCCGTTGCGGTAGATGCGGTAGGTCAGCTTGCTGTCGTCGGCGTCGTAGCTGGTGCGCCAGCGGACCTGCACCTCGCCGGGCTTGACGCTGCCGACGCTGGCCACCGGGGTGGTCGGGGCGCCGACGTCGCCGGTGGAGGCGAAGCGGGTCAGGGCCTGCTGCGGCTTGCCGTTGATGAGGGTGAACTCGCCGCCGACCCACATGTACTTGACGTCGCTCTTCTCCGCGACGGCCATGACGCGCGGGCCGATGCCCTCGCCGAGGCCGTCGTTGGAGGTGGGGTGCCAGCCGAGCTTGCCCGGACCGCGCACGAAGCCGCCCACGGGCGCGGGGGCGGGGCCGGTGTGGTCGGTGGGCTGGGCCAGCAGGAAGTGGCGCTTGCCGTCGGGGAACTCCAGCTCGGTGGAGCAGTCGTGCGCGTGCGAGGAGCTGTAGAGCACCCCGTCGTAGGGCAGCACGTACTGGGTGGCGCCGAGGCAGCGGTCGCGCCACTTCTCGCTGAAGTCGGTGTTCAGGCCGATGCGGCCGTCGAAGACACCGCCGCCGGAGCCCTCGCTGCCGGTGTAGTAGCCCGTCGCGTCGGCCGAGATGTCCTTGACCACCGAGTTGGACGGGATGTTGCTGTAGGTCTTGGTGACGGCGCCGGTGGTGGCGTTCACGACGGCCAGCGCGTGCGTGGTGGAGCCGTTGACCGAGAAGAAGTCGCCGCCCAGCAGGACGTTCTTGCCGTCGTTGCTCACCTCGATGGCGCGGCCGGGCTCGTCGGCGTTGGCCACGAAGGGCTTGAGCGCGCCGGAGCCGGCGTCGACGGCGGCGAACCGCTCGCGGGTCTGGCCGTCGACGGCGTTGAAGTCGCCGCCGACGTACAGGGTGTCGTCGGTGACGGCGAGCGCGCGCACGGTGGCGGGAACGCCGGGGTGGAACGCGGCCTTGGGGGTGCAGGTCGCGATGTCGATCGCGGCGAGGCTGGAGACCGGGGTGCCGTTGACGGCGCCGAAGTAGCCGCCGGCGTAGAGGGTCTTCTGGTCCTTCGAGACCTCCAGCGCGCGGACCGTCGCGGTGCCGTCGGAGACCGTGAAGGCGAGCTTGCACGAGGTGGGGTTGCCCGTCGCGGCGTCGAGCGCGGCGAAGTTGACGGCTTCCCGCTCGGTGCCGGCGGCGCCGTCGGGCGGGCGGACGGCCGAGAAGGTGCCACCGGCGAAGACGGTGTCGTTCGCCTGGGCCATCGCGAACACGATGCCGTCGGGCTGCCACGTCGGCAGGCTGTCGGCGGTGAATGCCACTGGCGCCGTGATGGCGGACGCCTGCGGCATCAGCACCAGGCCTATCCCGGTGCCGGCACCGGCCAGTGACAGGACGAGGGCAGCAGTCAGCCCTCTGGATCTACGCATGAGCCCCCCAGGGCATCGCCCGGTTTGATGGCTGGAACTATCCGAACAGCCATATGTACGGGGGCAGACTAGGGCTCACTCGAGGGCCCGGTCACCTTGCTTGACCCATTGCATACCAACTTGGAATCAACAGGGTTCAGCACGGAGGGTGCACTACGGACATATGGCAGGTTTGCCCCGGCCACACCCACACAGACCTGTGAGTATGGCCGTGACACGGCAAATCGTAGGGGAAATATAAGGCCTCAGCGGTCGATGCGGACCGTCACGCCTGCCAGTTGGTCCTCGACCTGGCGGATGTCGGCGTCGACCATGATCCGGGCCAGTTCGGACACCAGGACCGTCGGCTTCCAGCCGAGCAGGTCATGGGCCTTGGAGGCGTCGCCGATGAGCGCGTCGACCTCGCTGGGGCGCTCGTACTTGGGGTCGTAGCGCACGTGCTCGTTCCAGTCGAGGCCCGCGTGCGTGAAGGAGGCCTCGACGAACTCGCGGACGGTCGCGGCCACCCCGGTGGCGACGACGTAGTCGGTGGGCTCGTCCTGCTGGAGCATCCGCCACATGGCGTCCACGTACTCCGGGGCGTAGCCCCAGTCGCGGACCGCGTCGAGGTTGCCGAGGTACAGCTTCTCCTGGAGGCCGGCCTTGATGCGGGCGACCGCGCGGGTGATCTTGCGGGTCACGAAGGTCTCGCCGCGGCGCGGGGACTCGTGGTTGAACAGGATCCCGTTGACGGCGAACATGCCGTACGCCTCGCGGTAGTTCACGGTGGTCCAGTACGCGAACACCTTGGCCGCGCCGTACGGGCTGCGCGGGTGGAACGGGGTGCCCTCGTTCTGCGGCGGCGGGGTGGCGCCGAACATCTCGGAGGACGAGGCCTGGTAGATGCGGGTGTCGACCCCGCTGGCCCGGATGGCCTCCAGCAGCCGCAGCGCCCCGAGGCCGGTCACGTCGCCGGTGTAGAGGGGCGCGTCGAAGGAGACGCGGACGTGGGACTGGGCGCCGAGGTTGTAGACCTCGTCGGGCCGTATCTCACGGAGCAGGTTCACCAGGGCCACGCCGTCGGAGAGGTCGGCGTGGTGCAGGACGAAGGACCGGTTGGCGGTCTGCGGGTCCTGGTAGATGTGGTCGATCCGCTCCGTGTTGAAGCTGGAGGACCGCCGCACGAGTCCGTGCACCGTGTAGCCCTTGGAGAGCAGCAGCTCGGCGAGGTACGAGCCGTCCTGTCCGGTGACTCCGGTGATCAGTGCGGTCTTGCCCATGCGGTCCCCCTGGGATGCGTTGTGTTCGTTGTGCCGAGCGGTCTTCCCCTGCCCGCCCGAGGCCGCCGGGTCCGGTGGCCGGGGCTGGATGCGTACCGTACACGCCGGGCCCGGCCGGTCGCGCCGCGCGGCGCCCCCGGCCCGCCGGGCCCGGACTGCTGCGACCCCCGCGGGAGCGGACTGGCATCATCGGCGGTATGACAAGTTCGCTGCCGCTCCTGCCCCCGAACGCCCGCGTCTTCGTCGCGGGCCACCGCGGCCTCGTGGGGTCCGCGGTCGCCCGCCGGCTCACCGCCGACGGGCACGAGGTGCTCACCCGGGGCCGCGCCGACCTCGATCTGCGGGATGCCGCCGCGACCGCCGCGTACCTGGCGGACGTCCGCCCGGACGCCGTGGTGCTGGCCGCCGCCAAGGTCGGCGGGATCATGGCCAACAGCACGTACCCGGTGCAGTTCCTCGAGGAGAACCTGCAGATCCAGCTCAGCGTGATCGGCGGCGCGCACGCCGCCGGGGTGGGCCGGCTGCTGTTCCTCGGATCGTCCTGCATCTACCCGAAGCTGGCCCCGCAGCCCATCCGCGAGGACGCCCTGCTGACCGGCCCGCTGGAGCCGACCAACGAGGCCTACGCCCTCGCGAAGATCGCCGGCATCGTCCAGGTCCAGTCGTACCGCAAGCAGTACGGGGCCTCGTACATCTCGGCCATGCCGACGAACCTCTACGGCCCGGGCGACAACTTCGACCTCGAGTCCTCGCACGTGCTGCCCGCCCTCATCCGGCGCTTCCACGAGGCCGCCGCCGAGGGCCGCGACGAGGTCGCGCTGTGGGGCAGCGGCACGCCGCGCCGCGAGTTCCTGCACGTGGACGACCTCGCCGCCGCGTGTGCGGTGCTGCTGAACACCTACGACGGCGACGAGCCCGTCAACATCGGCTGCGGGGAGGACCTGACGATCCGGGAGCTGGCGGAGACCGTCGCCGAGGTGACCGGCTTCCGGGGCCGGCTCGCCTGGGACACGTCCAAGCCGGACGGGACCCCGCGCAAGCTGCTGGACGTCGGCCGGCTGACCTCGCTCGGCTGGAAGCCCGGCATCGCGCTGCGGGACGGCATCGCCGCCACCTACGCGTGGTGGCTGCGCGAGCAGCAGAACGGCTGATCCCACCCGGAGCCCCTCAGTACGCTCCGCGGCCGTCGACGACGGCGCGGAGCGTACGGCCCATCACGTCGACGTCACTGGTGAAGGACCAGTTGTCGACGTACTGCAGGTCGAGCTGGATCGTTTCGTCCCAGGACAGGTCGGACCGCCCGCTGATCTGCCACAGCCCCGTCATCCCGGGCCGCACGGTGAGCCGGCGCAGCTCGACCTCGTCGTACTTCGCCACCTCCTCCGGCAGCGGGGGGCGCGGGCCGACCAGCGACATGTGCCCGGTCAGGACGTTGACGAGCTGGGGCAGTTCGTCCATGGAGGTGCGGCGCAGCAGCCGGCCCACCCGGGTCACCCGGGGGTCGCGGCGCATCTTGAACATCAGGCCGTCGTTCTCGTTGTGCCCGGCCAGGTCGGCCTTGCGGGCGTCGGCGTCCACCACCATGGTGCGGAACTTCCACATGACGAACGGCGCCCCGTCGCGGCCGATGCGGCGCTGCCGGTAGAAGGCGGGGCCGCGCGAGCCGAAACGTATCGCCAGGACGATGCCGAGGAAGAGCGGGGAGAGCAGCAGCAGCCCCGCGGCGGCCCCCGCCCGGTCCAGGACCGACTTGAGCAGGGTCTGCACGCCGCGGCTGACCGGCGGCGCGACCCGCAGCACGGCGAGCCCGCCGGCGGACAGGGTCTCCAGCCGCTTGACGGAGACCTCCACCAGACCGGGGAAGACGGCGAGTTCCAGTCCGGCGTCGTGCAGGGCCCAGGCGATCCGGCGCAGCCGCTCTCCCCCGATCCGCGCACCGGGGGCGACCAGCACCAGGTCGGCGTTGTGGCTGCGGACGGCGCCGAGCACGGCCGCGGAGTCGCCGGTCGGCGCCTGCGGCATCCCCGCGTCGAGGCGGCCGGCGACCGGCACCCCGCTGGAGAGGGCCCCGGCGCCGACCGGGACCACGCCGACGACCACGTACGGGTGGTCGGTGCGCGCGGCCAGGTGCGCGATGACGTCCTCGGCGGCGTCGGGCTCGCCCACCACCAGGACCCGGCTGACGGCCTGGGCCTCGCGGCGGGCCGCCGAGAGGTGGCGGTAGGTCAGCTTGTGGCAGGCTACGGTGATCAGCAGGGCGGGCAGCAGGGCCCCCAGGGCGGACAGCCGGGGCGTGTCCTCCTCGGTCACCACGCGGGCCACGGCGAGCACGCCGATCAGAATCAGCCAGTCGTGCACCACGGGCAGCACTCCGCGGGACTCCCCGAGGGCCCGGGTCGCGTACCGCCGGCGCAGCGCCTGCACGCCGGTCCACGCCACGGCGGCGGCCAGGGCGCAGACGAGGGGCCGGACCTGCTGCGCGGCGGCGAAGACGAGTCCGACGGGCACGGCGGCGCCGAGGAAGTCGGCGCCGACGGCGGCCGGCAGGTACCAGCGGGCCTTGTCACCGAGGCGCCGCGCGGGCAGAGCGGTCCCCCGGGCCGCCCCGGCCACTCTTTGCGCCGGAAAATGGACATGCCTCATGGGCCCCCCTGGCACGTGGTCTATGACAGTGGCGAGCGTCCATGGCTTCCCCAGGCAACGGACGACTGTCGCACCGGGAAACAGTACGACAAACACCCGTACGGTAAATGCGGATTGGGACAACCCAACCTCTTGTTGCTCAAGTGTTAGCAACCGGTACCAGCTGTTCCGAATACCGGAGCCCCCTTTCGCACGCAAAGGTGAATGGTCCGGATACCGGATACGTCTCCTCGAAGAACGAACCGTTTCCGGCCAACCTTTTGACGCGCTCCTGACATTGCGGCGGACAGCTGGCACTCTTCGACCGTTCATCGCACCAGCCCTGTTCTGCCCGGAGGCCCACCCAGCCGTCCGGAACCCCCCTTGCAGAAGGAGTCTGCGTTGAGAGCCACCCCCCAGAGGCGAGCCACCGCGGTCGGCGCGCTCGTTGCCTCGGCCGCCCTGCTCGCCGTAGGCATACAGGCAGGCACCGCCACCGCTGACGCCACCGCGTCGCAGGCCCGCACGGCCGTCCAGTCCAACCCGGGCGCGGCCAACCTGAAACTCAGCGCTTCGGAGCGTGCGACGCTCCTTGCCGAGGCCAACTCGACCACCGCGCAGGCAGCCAAGGCGCTCGGCCTCGGCGGCAGCGAGAAGCTGGTCGTCCGCGAAGTGGTCAAGGACGTGGACGGCACCACGCACACCATGTACGAGCGGACCTACGACGGTCTGCCCGTGCTCGGCGGTGACCTGACGGTCCACGCCAAGGACGGCGCGACCAAGAGCGTCACCAAGGCGACCCACCACGAGATCAAGGTCGCGGACACCAACGCCTCGGTCACCCCGGCGGCCGCCGAGAGCCAGGCCGTCTCCGCCGCCAACGCCGAGGGCTCGAAGGAGGCCAAGGCCTCCAAGGGCGCCCGCAAGGTGATCTGGGCGGCCACGGGTGCTCCGGTCCTCGCGTTCGAGACCGTCGTCGGCGGCCTCCAGCACGACGGCACGCCGAACGAGCTGCACGTGGTGACCGACGCCAAGACCGGCGCCAAGATCACCGAGTGGCAGGCCGTCGAGACCGGCACCGGCAACACGATGTACAGCGGCCAGGTGACCCTGGGGACCTCGCAGTCGGGCAGCACCTGGAACCTGACGGACGCCGCCCGCGGCAACCACAAGACGTACAACCTCAACCGCGGCACCTCCGGCACCGGCACGCTGTTCTCCGGCCCGGACGACATCTGGGGCAACGGCCTGCCGGCCAACCTGGAGACGGCCGGCGCCGACGCCCACTACGGCGCGCAGGTGACGTGGGACTACTACAAGAACGTGCACGGCCGCAACGGCCTGCGCAACGACGGGGTCTCCCCGTACAGCCGCGTCCACTACGGCAACAACTACGTGAACGCGTTCTGGCAGGACTCCTGCTTCTGCATGACGTACGGCGACGGTGACGGCAACGCCAAGCCGCTCACCTCCACCGACGTGGCCGCGCACGAGATGACCCACGGCCTCACCTCGGTCACCGGCAACATGACCTACAGCGGTGAGCCGGGCGGTCTGAACGAGGCGACCTCCGACATCTTCGCGGCGGCCGTCGAGTTCTACGCCAACAACGCGCAGGACGTCGGCGACTACCTGGTCGGCGAGAAGATCGACATCCGCGGCAACGGCACCCCGCTGCGCTACATGGACAAGCCCAGCAAGGACGGCTCCTCCAAGGACTCCTGGTACTCGGGCATCGGCTCCATCGACGTCCACTACTCCTCGGGCCCGGCCAACCACTGGTACTACCTCGCCTCCGAGGGCTCCGGCGCCAAGGTCGTCAACGGCGTGAGCTACGACTCGCCGACGTCCGACGGGCTCCCGGTCACCGCGATCGGCCGCGACGCCGCCTCGAAGATCTGGTTCCGCGCGCTGACCACCGGTCTGTTCCGGTCGAACACCGACTACGCGGCCGCCCGTACGGCCACCCTGCAGGCCGCCGCCGACCTCTACGGCGCCGGCTCGACCACGTACAACAACGCGGCCAACGCCTGGGCGGCCATCAACGTCGGCCCCCGCGTGGTGAGCGGTGTCACGGTCACCAACCCCGGTAGCCAGACCACCGTCACGGGCAGCGCGGTCAGCCTGCAGATCCAGGCCACCAGCACCAATCCCGGTGCGCTGAGCTACGCGGCGACCGGTCTGCCGGCCGGCCTGTCGATCAACTCCTCCACGGGTCTGATCTCCGGTACGGCCACCACCGCGGGCACGTCCAACGTGACCGTCACGGTGACCGACTCGCAGAGCAAGACGGGTACGGCGGCGTTCGGCTGGACGGTCGGCACCTCGCAGCCGAACGTCTTCGAGAACACCGCCGACTACGCGATCGCGGACAACTCGACCGTCGATTCCCCGATCACCGTGACCCGCTCCGGCAACGCGCCGAGCACCCTGAAGGTGGACGTCAACATCGTCCACACCTACATCGGTGACCTGAAGGTCGACCTCGTCGCCCCGGACGGCACCCTCTACAACCTGCACAACCGCAGCGGCGGCAGTGCGGACAACATCGTCAAGTCCTTCACGGTCAACGCCTCCTCCGAGGTCGCGAACGGAGTGTGGAAGCTCCGGGTCAACGACAACGCGAACATCGACACCGGCAAGATCGACAGCTGGAAGCTCACCTTCTGACCCCACCGGGGCAGCGTGAGTGACAGCTGAACAGACAGACCACGGGGCCGCCCGGGAGAAGACCTCCCCGGGCGGCCCTGTTCCATCGGAGCGTTCTCAGCCGATCGAGCGGAAGATGTGTGAGAACACGTCCTCCCCGTGCTGCCCGCCCTCTCCGGCTCCCTGACCGGTGCCGGCGGCACTGTCCTCGCGGCCGCTCTCGCCCCGGCCGCCCTGGTCCCCGTTGCCGCCGCCGTCCCAGGGGGCCCCGACCTCGCCGCCCTGGTCCCCACGGCCCTGGTCCTCGCGACCGTCCCCGTCGCCGCCGCCGTTGCCGCCGCCGTCGCCTCCGCCGTCACCGCGGCCGTCCCCGTCACCCCGCCCGTCGACCGGCTTGAAGAAGGCCGCGACGACCCGTACGTTCTGTGCCCGCTCGCCCGGCGCCAGGACCCTCTCCGCACTGCCGGCGCAGCCCTCGTTGCCGAAGAGGAGGGCCTGCGACCTCGTCCTGTTGACCACGTCGACGGCGGGCTCGAAGCGGGAGGTGTCCGTCAGCAGGTAGCAGGTGTCGTTGTCCGCGGGACGGATCTGCCCGCGGCGCTCGCCCCCGCCCTCGAAGAACCGGTAGTGCAGCGTGCCGAGGTCGCGCCCGCCCGGGTCGTCGTCGGCCAGCGCGTGGCCCGCGGGCGGCAGGACGAGCGCGAGAGCTCCGGCGAACACGGCGGCGGTGGTGCGAAGACGCATGGAAAGGTCCGTTCCTCGGGTCCGCGGATGCCCGGTCCCGGGGCATCCGCGGGCAGCGTAGGAGCGGACGGGGGCGCTGGGCCGATTCGGCATGCCCAGCACGTCGGAGGTTCACCCGGGAGGCCCGCCGCACTGCTCGCGGGATCGCGCGAGGGGGGGCGGACGGCCGGTGGACCCGCCGTCCGCCCCCACGCCACCGGGCCCGCGTCACCGCAGGAGCACGCCGCCCCCCGCGTCCGCGTCCGCGGGAGCCGCGACCAGCCCCAGTTCGGCCGGGCTCGCCAGCAGCGGGTGCGCCGGCAGGATGCGCACCGTGTAGCCGAAGGGTCCCGTCCGGTCGAGCGGGAGCGGGCCCTCGTACACCCAGCGCCCCTCCAGGTCCGGCCCGGCGGCCGGCTTGAGCGGGAAGGTCCGCCCGTCCCGGATCACGTCCTGCGGGTCCACCCGCCCGGCGAAGGCCTGTACCTCCACGTCCTCCGGCAGCAGCGCGTCCAGCGCCACACGCACGCGCAGCGTGAGGGTGGCCCCGAGCTCGGCGGTCCCGTTGACCGGGGCCGCGGCGAGGGCCTCGACGTGCTCGACGCCCACCCGCGGCCAGGCCGCCCGGACCCGGCCCTTCCACCAGGCGAGGTCCCGTGCCGCCTCGGGGCCCAGCGCGCGGTGGGCGTGCGCGGCCGGGGTGTAGAGCCGTTCCACGTACTCCCGCACCATCCGCCCGGCGAGCACCTTGGGCCCGAGCGACACCAGCGTGCGCCGGACCATCTCGATCCACCGCACCGGAAGCCCGGCGCGCCCGGCCCGGTCGTAGAACCGGGGCGCGACCCGGCCCTCGATCAGCTCGTAGAGGGCGTTCGCCTCCAGGTCGTCGCGCCGCTCCTCGTCCGACCCGATCCCGTCGGCCGTGGGGATGGCCCAGCCGAAGTCCGGCTCGAACCACTCGTCCCACCAGCCGTCCAGCACGGACAAGTTGAGGCAGCCGTTCAGCGCGGCCTTCATCCCGCTGGTGCCGCAGGCCTCCAGCGGCCGCAGCGGGTTGTTCAGCCAGACGTCGCAGCCCGGGTAGAGCTTCTGCGCCATGGCCATGCCGTAGTCGGGCAGGAAGACGATCCGGTGGCGCACCCGCGGGTCGTCCGCGAAGCGCACCAGCTCCTGCACGAGCCGCTTGCCTCCGTCGTCCGCCGGGTGGGCCTTGCCCGCGACCACGATCTGCACCGGCCGCTCCGGGTCTAGCAGCAGCCTGCGCAGCCGGTCCGGGTCGCGCAGCATCAGCGTGAGCCGCTTGTACGAGGGCACGCGCCGGGCGAAGCCGATGGTGAGCACGTCCGGATCGAGTACGGAGTCCACCCAGCCCAGTTCGGCGTCGGCGGCCCCGCGCTGGCGCCAGGAGGCGCGCAGCCGGTCCCGCACCTCCTGGACCAGCTGCTCGCGCAGCACCCGGCGCAGGTCCCACACGTCCTGGTCCGGGATCTCGGCGACGGCGTCCCAGCGCCGCGAGCCGCCGACGGACAGCGCGTCCTCGGTGCGGCCCGCGCCGATCTGGCGGGCGCCGAGCCGGACGACCTCCGGGGCCACCCAGGTCGGGGCGTGCACCCCGTTGGTGACGGAGGTGATGGGCACGTCCGACGGGTCGAAGCCGGGCCAGAGCCCGGCGAACATCTCCCGGCTGACCGAGCCGTGCAGGGTCGACACCCCGTTGGCGCGCTGCGCCAGGCGCAGGCCCATCACGGCCATGTTGAACACCCCGGGGTCGCCGCCGGGGTAGCTCTCCGCGCCCAGCTCCAGGATCCGGTCGACCGGGACGCCCGCCAGTTCCCCGCCCTCCCCGAAGTGCCGGGCCACCAGGCCCCGCTCGAAGCGGTCGATGCCGGCCGGGACGGGGGTGTGGGTGGTGAACACGGTCCCGGCGCGCACCGCCTCGAGGGCGGCGTCGAAGCCGAGGCCCTGCTCCCGTTCCAGTTCCCTTATGCGCTCCAGCCCCAGGAATCCCGCATGGCCCTCGTTGGTATGGAAGACCTCGGGGCCGGGGTGCCCGGTGATCGCGCAGTACGTGCGCACGGCCCGGACCCCGCCGATGCCCAGCAGCATCTCCTGGAGCAGGCGGTGGTCGCTGCCGCCGCCGTAGAGCCGGTCGGTCACCTCACGGGCCGCGGCGTCGTTGTCCTCGACGTCGGAGTCCAGGAGCAGCAGCGGGACGCGGCCGACGCGGGCCTGCCAGATGTGTGCGTGCAGGGCGCGTCCGCCGGGGAGGGTCAGGCAGACGCGGGCGGGAGACCCGTCGTCCTGCCGCAGCAGGCCGACCGGGAGTTCGTTCGGATCCAGTACGGGATAGTGCTCCTGCTGCCAGCCGTCGCGGGAGAGCGACTGGCGGAAGTAGCCGTGCCGGTAGAGCAGTCCCACGCCGATGAGCGGGACGCCGAGGTCGCTGGCGGCCTTCAGGTGGTCCCCGGCGAGGATGCCGAGGCCGCCGGAGTACTGGGGCAGGGCGGCGGTGATCCCGAATTCGGGAGAGAAATAGGCGATGCCGGCGGGCAGTTCCGCGGTGTTCTCCTGGCTCTGGTACCACCTCCCGCCGTTGACGTAGTCATCGAGGTCGGCGGCGGCGACGGCGAGCCGCCGCAGGAACCGGCGGTCGCCGGCGAGTTCCGCGAGCCGGGCGGCGGAAACGGCGCCGAGCAGCCGGACGGGGTCGCCGCCGGCGGCCTGCCAGCCCTCGGGGTCGACGGATTGGAAGAGTTCACGGGTCTCTGCATGCCACGACCAGCGCAGATTGCGCGCGAGGTCGGTGAGCGGCAGCAGGGCGTCGGGAAGGACGGGGCGCACGGTGAATCGACGGATAGCCTTCACACGTTCCACCTTCGCAGGGGATTGCGGATCGGAGCGGCCGCACCACGCTGTGCATCCGCGCATCACCCCCGGAAGGCTAGCGCCGCCCCCGCCCTCACGACCATGCCGCCTGGGTGGCCGCGTCCCGCTCCCCGGCCCGGCCGGACCGCACGGCGCCGTCCCACTCCGTGGGATGCCGGGTGTCCGTATCGGATGTTCCCGCGCGCCCGGGGCGTGCGGGACCGGCCAATCTTCGGCGGGTCCGGCCGGTCCCCGCCCCCGGCACGCTCCCGCACATTCGTGCGGGAGCGTCTGCGGTTCGTCCCTTTTCCACCTCTTCATCCCTGTGGCTCGAGAGGCTCGGCACGGGTGGGGTGACAGGTGTGCTTCGTGATGGGTGTCGCTACATCAGGTAGTCCTGCGCGACTTGACGGAGCCCCGGCGGATGTCGACCAAGGGCTTGGCCTTGGCCGTGCCACTACGTACGAGTAGTTAACCAAGGGCGCGGATTGGGCGGGGAGAGAGTGGGAAGGGCTCACCGGGTACACGTAGTACACGCACGGCGCACCCGCCCCCAACCTCTCCCCGCCACCCGAGTGAACGCGGACAGGAGCGGCCATGCCCGCAGCCCAGCCGTCCACCGAGCGGCTAGAAACAGAGCGAACAGAGCGTGCACTACCAGCCGCGGTACCGGCTGGCCTGTTGTCACCGAACCCCGCGAACTGCCCCCAGGTGATCCCATCATGATCGGTCGCATTCCCGTGCTGGACGTCCGCCCCGCCGTCGACTGCGGCGCCAGACCCGCCAAGGCGGTCGTGGACGAAGTCTTCGAGATCTCCGCAACCGTGTTCCGCGAGGGACACGACGCGGTCAACGCACACGTCGTGCTCCGCGACCCGAGCGGCCGGCTGCGGCCCCCCGTGCCGATGCGCGAGCTCGCCCCCGGCACCGACCGGTGGGGCGCGCGGATCTCCGCCGAGGTCGAGGGGAGGTGGACGTACACCGTCGAGGCGTGGAGCGACCCGATGGCCACCTGGCGTGCCCATGCCGCGATCAAGATCCCCGCCGGGATCGACACCGGCCTCACCCTCCTCGAGGGTGCCGAGCTCTACACCCGCGCGGCCGCCAGGATCCCCAAGCGGGACGGCCGCGCGACCGTACTGGCCGCCGCCGACGTCATGCGGGACGAGGACCGGGAGGTCGCCGTACGGTACGCGGCCGCCCTCGACCCGGCCGTGGACGCCGCGCTCGCGAAGAAGCCGCTGCGCGAGCTCGTCACCGCCGCGAAGCCCCTGCCGCTGCTGGTCGAGCGCAAGCGGGCCCTCTTCGGCTCCTGGTACGAGATGTTCCCCCGCTCGGAGGGGGCGGTCGTCGAGCCCGGTCGGGCCTCGGTCAGCGGAACGTTCCGGACGGCCGCCGAACGGCTGCCGGCGATCGCCGCGATGGGCTTCGACGTGGTGTACCTGCCGCCGATCCACCCCATCGGCTCCACCTACCGGAAGGGCCCGAACAACACCCTGTCCGCGGGAAGTTGGGACCCGGGCGTGCCCTGGGCCATCGGCTCCACCGAGGGCGGCCACGACGCCGTCCACCCCGACCTCGGCACCATCGAGGACTTCGACGCGTTCGTCGCGCGCGCCCGCGAGCTGCAGCTGGAGATCGCCCTGGACTTCGCCCTCCAGTGCTCCCCCGACCACCCGTGGGTGGAGAAGAACCCGCAGTGGTTCCGCCACCGCGCCGACGGGACGATCGCGTACGCCGAGAACCCGCCGAAGAAGTACCAGGACATCTACCCGATCCACTTCGACACCGACATGGCCGGCATCGTCGAGGAGACCTGCCGGATCCTGCGGTACTGGATGGACCACGGCGTCCGGATCTTCCGGGTCGACAACCCGCACACCAAGCCGGTGGTCTTCTGGCAGAAGGTGATCGCGGACATCAACAAGTCCGACCCGGACGTGATCTTCCTGGCCGAGGCCTTCACCCGCCCGGCGATGATGCGCGCCCTGGCCGCCGTCGGCTTCCAGCAGTCCTACACGTACTTCACCTGGCGCAACACCAAGGCCGAGCTCACCGAGTACCTGACCGAGCTCGCCGGCACCCGGTCGGCCTCCGTCATGCGGCCGAACTTCTTCGTCAACACCCCCGACATCCTCCACGAGTACCTGCAGAAGGGCGGCCGTCCCGCCTTCGAGGTCCGGGCGGTGCTCGCCGCCACCCTGTCCCCCGCCTGGGGCGTCTACGCCGGATACGAGCTCTGCGAGAACACGCCGGTGCGGGAGGGCAGCGAGGAGTACCTGAACTCCGAGAAGTACGAGTTCCGGCCGCGCGACTGGGCCGCCGCCGACCGCGAGGGCCGCACCATCGCCCCGCTGATCACCTCGCTGAACCGGATCCGCCGGCGCAACCCGGCGCTCCAGCAGCTGCGCGACATCCACTTCCACTCGACCGACAACGAACAGGTGATCGCCTATTCGAAGCACTCCGGGGGCAATTCCGTACTGGTGGTCGTCAACCTCGATCCGCACCACACCCAGGAGGCGACGGTGTCGTTGGACATGCCGGTACTCGGCCTCGACTGGCACGGGTCCCTCGCGGTGCGCGACGAGCTCACCGGCGAGACCTATCACTGGGGCAGGGCGAACTACGTGCGCCTAGAGCCGGGCCGCACGCCCGCGCACGTACTTGCCGCTCTGCGACCGTCCCCGCCCACCGGAGGGTCACCCACCACATGATGATCAACGACCCCGTCCACGACACCTTCGAGGACACCCCCGCCAAGGACCGCGATCCCGACTGGTTCAAGCGGGCCGTCTTCTACGAGGTGCTGGTCCGCTCCTTCCACGACAGCAACGGCGACGGCGTGGGGGACCTCAGGGGTCTCACCGCCAAGCTGGACTACCTGCAGTGGCTCGGCGTCGACTGCCTCTGGCTGCCGCCGTTCTTCGCCTCGCCGCTGCGCGACGGCGGCTACGACGTCTCCGACTACACCTCCGTGCTCCCCGAGTTCGGCGACCTCGCCGACTTCGTCGAGTTCGTGGATGCCGCGCACCAGCGCGGCATGCGGGTGATCATCGACTTCGTCATGAACCACACCAGCGATCAGCACGAGTGGTTCCAGCAGTCCCGCAAGGACCCGGACGGGCCGTACGGCGACTACTACATGTGGGCCGACAACGACAAGCAGTACCAGGACGCCCGCATCATCTTCATCGACACCGAGACCTCGAACTGGACGTACGACCCCGTACGCAAGCAGTACTACTGGCACCGCTTCTTCTCGCACCAGCCGGACCTGAACTACGAGAACCCGGCCGTCGTGGAGGAGGTCCTGTCCGCCCTGCGCTTCTGGCTGGACCTCGGCATCGACGGCTTCCGGCTGGACGCCGTGCCCTACCTGTTCGCCGAGGAGGGCACCAACTGCGAGAACCTGCCCCGGACCCACCGGCTCCTCAAGCGGGTCCGGGAGGAGATCGACGCGCACTACCCCGACACCGTGCTGCTCGCCGAGGCCAACCAGTGGCCCGAGGACGTCGTCGACTACTTCGGGGACTTCGCGAAGGGCGGGGACGAGTGCCACATGGCGTTCCACTTCCCCGTCATGCCGCGCATCTTCATGGCCGTACGAAGAGAGTCGCGCTACCCGGTCTCCGAGATCCTGGCCAAGACCCCGGCCATCCCGGACCGCTGCCAGTGGGGCATCTTCCTGCGCAACCACGACGAGCTGACCCTCGAGATGGTCACCGACGAAGAGCGCGACTACATGTACGCCGAGTACGCCAAGGACCCGCGGATGCGGGCCAACATCGGCATCCGGCGCCGCCTCGCCCCGCTGCTGGACAACGACCGCAACCAGATGGAGCTGTTCACCGCCCTGCTGCTGTCGCTGCCGGGCTCGCCGGTGCTCTACTACGGCGACGAGATCGGCATGGGCGACAACATCTGGCTGGGCGACCGCGACGGCGTGCGCACGCCCATGCAGTGGACTCCGGACCGCAACGCCGGTTTCTCCTCCTGCGATCCGGGCAGGCTGAACCTGCCGGTCATCATGGACCCGGTCTACGGGTACCAGGTCACCAATGTCGAGGCCGCGATGGCATCGCCCTCCTCACTGCTGCACTGGACCCGCCGGCTGATCGAGGTCCGCAAGGCGAACCCCGCCTTCGGCCTCGGCTCGTACACCGAACTGCCCTCGTCCAACCCGGCGGTACTCGCGTTCCTGCGCGAGTTCGGGGACGACCTGGTGCTGTGCGTGCACAACTTCTCGCGCTTCGCGCAGCCCACCGAGCTGGATCTGCGGTCGTTCAACGGGCGGGTCCCGCTGGAGCTCACGGGTGATGTGCGCTTCCCGCCGATCGGCGAGTGGCCGTACCTGCTGACCCTGGCGGGACACGGCTTCTACTGGTTCCGGCTGCGCGCCGAACAACGCGGCGAGCAGCGCGCCGACTAGGGACACGTCCCGGCAGGCCGGGTACGGGGCGGGCATCACGCGAATGGGTCAATCGCCCGCCCTGTACGGATCATCCTGACCCGACACTCGCACTTACCGGAGAAGCAACTGCCGCACATCCGGGACACTCTGCGCATTCTGTGACGGCCCGGGGAAAGGACGCGACGCCATGTCGGAGGCTGCATCCGCCCGGAGCCGGCTGACGGCCGATCGGGCCGCCCTGCTCACCGGGATCGGCCCGCTGGAACCGATGCTGCGGACCTGGCTGCCCACGCAGCGCTGGTTCGCGGGCAAGGGCCGTGCCATCGGCGCGCTCAGGACCGTCTCGGCGGCCGAACTGCTGCCGCCGGGGTCCGTCCCCGGACTGCTGCACCTGCTCCTCGACGTCGACGGGGACTGCTACCAACTCCTGCTGGGAATCCGCCCGTCCCTGCCGCCCGCGCTGGCCCACACGCTGATCGGCCATCCCGAGGAGGGCCCGTACGCGGGCCGGGCGGTGTACGAGGGGCTGGGCGATCCCCGGCTCGCGGCGATTCTGCTGGAACGGTTGCGCTCCCCCGGTGTGCTCGGGCCGCTGCGCTTCGAGCGGGACCCGGACGCGCCGGTCCCGGCCGGGCTCGCCCCGCGGCCGCTGTCCGGCGAGCAGACCAACTCCTCGCTGATCTACGGGGATTCGTACATCCTGAAGGTGTTCCGCCGGGTCGGCCCGGGGATCAACCCGGACCTGGAGCTGCCCAGGGCGCTGGCCGCCGCCGGCTGCGCCCGCGTCCCGGCCCCCGTCGCCTGGTACGAGGCCGACACGCCCGGCAGCGAGCCGCTGACCCTGGGCGTGCTGCAGCCGTACCTGCGCGGCTCCGACGACGGCTGGCAGCTCGCGCTGCGCCGGCTCGGCGCCGGGGACGACTTCACGGCGGAGGCGCACGCGCTGGGCCGGGCCACCGCCGAGGTGCACAGCGCGCTCGCCGCCGCCCTGCCCACCGTCGCGCTGGGCCCGGAGCAGACGGCCCGGCTCGCCGCCGGCATGACGGCCCGGCTGGCCGCCACCGCCCGGGAGGTGGCGGCGCTGCGGCCCTACGAGGCGGGGCTGCGGGGGGCGTTCGACGCGCTGGCCGCCTCCCGCGGGGCCGGGGTGCCGGCCCAGCGGATCCACGGGGACCTCCATCTGGGCCAGACCCTGCGCACCCTCGACGGCTCCTGGTCGTTGATCGACTTCGAGGGTGAGCCGGCCCGGCCGCTGGCCGACCGGCGCCGCCCCGAACCGGCCGTGCGCGACATCGCCGGAATACTGCGTTCCTTCGACTACGCCGCGCGCTCGCACCGGCCGTTCGCCCCCGCCTGGGCGGACGCCTGCCGGGCCGCCTTCTGCGAGGGCTACGCCCGCACCACGGGCCGCGACCCCCGCGAGGATCCGGTCCTGCTGCGCGCGTACGAGACCGACAAGGCGGTGTACGAGGCCCGCTACGAGTCCCGGCACCGACCCGACTGGCTGCACGTCCCGATGGCCGCGATCCGGCGGCTCGCCTCCGGCGGGGAGAGGGGCTTCGGCCGGGCCGGGTCGGGCGGCCCCGGGCCCGTCGCCCGCCCGGGGCTGCCACCCCGGACCGGCCCCGGAACCGGCCCCGGATCTGTTTCCGGCCCCGGCCACGGCCCCGGCCCCGGCCACAGCCCTGTCGAAGGGTTCTCCCCCACCCGTTCCCCCCAACCCCGCCCGCAGCCGCCTAGGAGGCCGCACACGTGAGCGCCGCTCGTCAGTCCCCCTCCACCACCACACCGCCTCCGGCTTCGGGCCGCGGGGCCCCCGCACCGGCACCGCGCAAACCCCCGGCTCCCCGGGCCCGCAAGGCACCCGGACGCGGGGTCCGGCAGGCGCCCGCGCTCGGCGGGGAGGAACGGGCCCGGCTGCTGGAGGGCCGTCACCACGACCCCCACGCGGTGCTGGGTGCCCGCACCGAGCGGGGCGGGGTGGCCTTCCGCGCGCTGCGCCCCTACGCCAAGTCCGTCACCGTCCTCGCCAAGGGGCTGCGGGCCGAGCTCTTCGACGAGGGCGACGGGCTGTTCTCCGGGCTGCTGCCGCTGACCGCGGTGCCGGAGTACCGGCTGCTGGTGGCGTACGACGGCGACGAGCTGGAGATCCACGACCCGTACCGGTTCCTGCCCGCCCTCGGCGAACTGGACCTGCACCTGATCGGCGAGGGCCGCCACGAGCAGCTGTGGAAGGCGCTCGGCGCCCAGCCGATGGAGCACCAGGGCGTGGCCGGGACCCGGTTCACGGTGTGGGCGCCGAACGCCCAGGGAGTCCGGATCGCCGGGGACTTCTCGTACTGGGACTCCGTCGCCTACCCGATGCGCTCGCTCGGCGCGACGGGCGTGTGGGAGCTCTTCCTGCCCGGCGTGAGCGCCGGGGCGCTCTACAAGTACGACATCGCGCGCCCGGACGGCTCTCACACCCTGCGCGCCGATCCGATGGCCCGGTCCGCGGAGGTACCCCCGGCGACCGCCTCGGTGGTCACCGCCTCCGGGTACGAGTGGCAGGACGCGGCGTGGATGGCGGAGCGCGGCGCCCGGCCCCCGCACCAGGCCCCGTTCTCGGTGTACGAACTGCACCTGGCGTCCTGGCGGCCCGGGCTCTCCTACCGGCAGCTCGCCGAGCAGCTCCCCGCGTACGTCAAGGAGCTGGGCTTCACGCACGTGGAGATGATGCCGATCGCCGAGCATCCGTTCGGCGGCTCGTGGGGCTACCAGGTGACGGGCTTCTACGCGCCGACCTCGCGGATGGGCACGCCGGACGACTTCCGCTTCCTCGTGGACGCGCTGCACCAGGCCGGGATCGGGGTGATCGTCGACTGGGTGCCCGCGCACTTCCCGCGCGACGACTGGGCGCTCGCGGAGTTCGACGGGCGGCCGCTGTACGAGCACAGCGACCCGCGGCGGGCCGCGCACCCGGACTGGGGAACGCTCGAGTTCGACTACGGCCGCAAGGAGGTCCGCAACTTCCTCGTCGCCAACGCCGTGTACTGGTGCGAGGAGTTCCACGTCGACGGGCTGCGCGTGGACGCGGTGGCCTCGATGCTCTACCTCGACTACTCGCGCGAGGAGGGCCAGTGGTCGCCCAACGAGCACGGGGGGCGCGAGAACTGGGACGCGGTGGGCATGCTCCAGGAGATGAACGCCACCGTGTACCGGCGCTGCCCGGGTGTGGTGACGATCGCCGAGGAGTCCACGGCCTGGAACGGCGTCACGCGGCCCACGGACGGCGGCGGGCTCGGCTTCGGCATGAAGTGGAACATGGGGTGGATGCACGACACCCTGCGGTACATGTCGAAGGACGCGGTGCACCGCAAGTACCACCACCACGACATGACCTTCGGGATGATCTACGCCTTCAGCGAGAACTACGTCCTGCCGATCTCGCACGACGAGGTGGTGCACGGCAAGGGCTCGCTGGTGTCGAAGATGCCCGGGGACTGGTGGCAGCAGCGGGCCTCGCACCGGGCGTACCTCGGCTTCATGTGGGCGCACCCCGGCAAGCAGCTCCTCTACATGGGGCAGGAGTTCGCCCAGGGTTCCGAGTGGCGGGAGGCGCACGGGCCGGACTGGTGGCTGCTGGACTCCTCGTACTCGGCGGCCGGCGACCACCGGGGCGTACGGGACCTGGTGCGCGACCTGAACCACGGGTACCGGCAGACGCCCGCCTTGTGGGAGCGCGACACCGTGCCGGAGGGCTTCGCCTGGGTGGAGGCGGACGCCGCGGAGGACAACGTGTTCGCCTTCCTGAGGTACGCGCAGGACGGCTCGCCGCTCCTGTGCGTGTCGAACTTCTCGCCCGTGGTCCGGCACGGCTACCGGATCGGCGTGCCGCAGGAGGTGCCGCTGTGGCGGGAGGTCCTCAACACCGACCTGGAGGCCTACGGCGGCAGCGGCGTCCACCACACGCAGCCGCTGCGCCCGGAGCCGGTGGAGGCGCAGGGCCGCGCGGTGAGCCTGCGCATGACCCTGCCGCCGCTGGCAACGGTCTGGCTCCGGCCGCTGGTGGCCGTCTAGCCGACCGGGGCGAGCTGCTCCTCCAGTTCCTGGAGGAGCTTGCGCTTGGCGCGTGCCCCGACCATCTGCCGGACGGGCTCGCCGTCGCGGAAGACGAGCAGCGTCGGCATGGACAGCACTCCGTACCGGGTGACGGTGGCGGGGTTGCTGTCCGCGTCGATCTGCACGACCTTGAGGCGCTCGGCCTCCTCGGCGGCGATCGCGGACAGCACGGGCGCGAGCTGGCGGCAGGGGCCGCACCAGTCCGCGGTGAACTCCACGAGGACGGGCCTGCCGCGCTCGCCGAGCACCACGGCCTCGAAGTCCGCGTCGGTCACTTCCGCGACGCCCTTGGCGTGGATCATGGTGAATTCCCCTCTCGGTCGGTCATCCGGTCATTTCGCAGCGCGGCGCCGCGGCTTCCCCGGCGGCCTCCTCGGCGACGGCCAGCTGGCGCGCGACCTGCTCCCGTACGTCGGCGAGCTGGCCGATGAGGCCGTCGAGCTCGGCGAGCTTGCGCCGGTAGACGGCGAGCGAGGCCGGGCAGGAGTCCCCTGACGGGTGGCCGGCCCGGAGGCAGTCCACGAAGGGGCGGGTCTCCTCCAGCTCGAAGCCGAAGTCCTGGAGCATGCGGATCTGGCGGAGCAGCCGCAGGTCGTCCTCGTCGTAGGTGCGGTAGCCGTTGCCCGTCCGCCGGGCGGGCAGGAGCCCGCGCGACTCGTAGTACCGCAGGGTCCGGGTGCTGGTTCCGGCCTGCTCCGCCAGTTCGCCGATGCGCATGCTGCGACCGTATTCCTTGACGCCGACGTCAAGGCAATGTGTGAGACCTGTGAGGGGTCTTGCGCCGACCGGCTCTGGCTGGAACCGTACGGCGTAGTGGATCTTCGGGTGCACCGATTACCGGACGGTCGCCGGGAATACCGGAAAAATGCCATAACTCCATAGGACGTTCCTACGAGTTATGGGCTTGTTTGATTGGTCTGTAGTCGCCGACGCCTGGCCACTTCTACGGTGTGCCGTGTGCACTCCAGCCCACCTTTCAATGCCCCCGCCGCGCGTCGTCTCCGCGCGGCCCTGGGCATGGCTCCCGGTCATGTCGCCTATGGCCTGCGTGCCCAGTACGGACTGATCGTCACGCCCGAGACCGTGATGGCCTGGGAGCGCGGCGAGATATCGCCCTCCTCGGCCGAGCTCACGGCCCTCGCCGGCGTCCTGTGGTGTTCTCCCGGGGAGCTGCTCGCCGAGCCGGTCACCCTGCGGGAGCACCGGATCTCCCGGGGGCTGGCGGCGGAGGAGCTGGCCCGGCGGATCGGGCTGGAGGCGAACGCGTACCAGAAGATGGAGGACACCGGGCGCTGGAAGGGCAACGAGCGCCAGTCCGCCGCCCTCGCCATGGTGCTGGGGCTGACGCTGGCCCAGTTCGTGACGGCCACCGGCAAGCACGAGGAGCTGGCGGACCTGCTGCGCAGTGCGGTGACCACGCGCTGGCAGGCGTACGTGAAGCCGCTGGGCAAACTGCTGCCGATCCCCAAGGCCCATCTGGAGCGGGTGCTGGAGCTGCTGCACGGGGACTACCAGTCGCGGATGGTGGCGACGCTCAGCTGGGGCGCCGGTGGCGGGGCCGGGAGCGGGGACGCGGGGCGGGAGTTCCTCGCCGATATCGTGGACCGGTTCTGGGGTCTCGCCGGCGGTGCGGCGTAGGACACGTCCAGGCGAACCGGACGACTGCCGGAACGGCCCCGGCCCGTCCCGGAGGGGGACGGGATCGAGGCCGTTCGGCGCAGGCGCAGGGGTCAAAGGTCCCGTGCCCCGGGGGCCGGCTAGAAGATGGACTCCGCCTCGTACATGCGGTCCTCGGGGACCGTCTTCAGCGCCGTGACGGCGGAGGCCAGCGGGGCCATCACGATGTCGGTGCCGCGCAGGGCGGTCATGTTGCCGAAGTCGCCGCGGTGCACGGCCTCGACGGCGTGCCAGCCGAAGCGGGTCGCGAGGACGCGGTCGTAGGCGGTGGGGGTGCCGCCGCGCTGGACGTGGCCGAGGATGACCGGACGGGCCTCCTTGCCCAGGCGCCGCTCCAGCTCGACCGCGAGGCGGTTGCCGATGCCGGCGAAGCGCTCGTGGCCGTACTGGTCGATGGCGCCCTTCTCGTACGGCATGGAGCCCTCGGCCGGGTGCGCGCCCTCGGCGATGCAGACGACGGCGAACTTCTTTCCGCGGGCGAACCGTTCCTCCACCATCTTGACCAGGGCGTCCACCTCGAAGGGGCGCTCGGGCAGGCAGATCCCGTGGGCACCGCCGGCCATGCCGGACTCCAGGGCGATCCAGCCCGCGTGACGGCCCATGACCTCGACGACCATCACGCGCTGGTGCGACTCGGCGGTGGTCTTCAGGCGGTCGATGGCCTCGGTGGCGACCATGACGGCGGTGTCGAAGCCGAAGGTGCGGTCGGTGGAGGAGATGTCGTTGTCGATGGTCTTCGGCACGCCGACGACCGGCATCCCGGCGTCCGACAGCATCCGCGCGGCCGTAAGGGTGCCCTCGCCGCCGATCGGGATGAGGGCGTCGATGCCGTAGCGCTTCGCCAGTTCCTGCGCGTTCTCGGCGGCCTCGTGCAGACGGGCGCGCTCCATGCGGGCCGAGCCGAGGATCGTGCCGCCGCGGGCGAGGATGCCGCTGACGGCATTGATGTCGAGCGGGCGGAAGTTGCCGTCGAGGAGGCCCTTGAAACCGTCCTCGAAACCGATGACCTCGTCTCCGTGGCCGACCAGGGCGCGGTGTACGACCGACCGGATGACAGCGTTGAGACCGGGGCAGTCGCCGCCCGCGGTGAGAACTCCGATACGCATCGTGCTGTGTCTCCTGCCGTACATGAAGAAGGGCGTAATGAGGAAGCCTGTCCGATTGTTCCACGGGCCGGGGGTGCCGCGCGTCTCGTGCAGCTCCGCCCGCAGGGCCTTTCGACCCCTCCGGCCAGGCCTTTTTCCCGGCGGGCGCCCTATCCACCGGCAGAGGTATTGTCAAGAGGTCAAGCCGCATTAAATGGACATTCACAGCATGGACGGAGAGCACGCGTGACGCGCAGCGTGTACGTGACCGGCATCGAGCGGGGGGACGGCCGCCAGGTCGTCGAACTGGGGATCATGGAGCTCCTGACCCGGCAGACAGGCCGGGTCGGCGTCTACCGCCCGTTGCTCCACGACAGCCCCGACCGGCTCTTCGATCTGCTCAAGGCCCGCTACCGGATCGATCAGGACGCCGCCACGGCCTACGGCATGGAGTACCAGGAGGCCTCGGCGATCCTCGCCGAGAAGGGCACCGACGAACTGGTCTCGCGACTGGTCGACCGCTACCACCGGGTGGCCCGCGATTACGAGGTCATGCTGGTCCTCGGCACCGACTACGCCGACACCAACCTCCCCGACGAGCTCGCGCTCAACGCCCGCCTCGCCAACGAGCTGGGCGCGGTGGTCGTTCCCGTCGTGGGCGGCGTCAAGCACCCCGCCGACGCCGTGCGCGCCGAGGCCCGCAACGCCTACCGCGCGTACGAGAGCCTGGGCTGCCACGTGGTCGCGATGGTCGTCAACCGGGTGGCCGCCGAAGACCGCGACTCCATAGCCGAGCGGCTGGCCGCCCGGCTCCCGGTGCCCTGCTACGTACTGCCGGACGACAAGTCGCTCTCCGCCCCGACCGTCGCCCAGATCACCCGGGCGCTCGGCGGCGAGGTGCTGCTCGGCGACGACGCCGGGCTGGCCCGCGACGCCCTGGACTTCGTCTTCGGCGGGGCCATGCTGCCGAACTTCCTGAACGCCCTGACCCCGGGCTGTCTGGTCGTCACTCCCGGGGACCGCTCCGACCTGGTCATCGGCGCACTGGCCGCGCACACCTCGGGCACTCCGCCGATCGCCGGTGTGCTGCTCACCCTGAACGAGCGCCCGGGCCCGGACATCCTCACGCTGGCCTCGAAGCTGGCGCCGGGCACGCCCGTGGTGTCGGTGGCCGGCAACAGCTTCCCGACCGCCGCCGAACTCTTCGCGCTGCAGAGCCGGTTGAACTCCGCGACCCCGCGCAAGCTGGAGACCGCGCTCGGCCTCTTCGAGCGGCACGTGAACACCGGCGAGCTGCGCGACCTGCTGTCGGTGGCCCGCTCCGAGCGCGTCACCCCGATGATGTTCGAGCACGAGCTGCTGGAGCGGGCCCGCTCCGAGCGGCGCCGCGTCGTGCTGCCCGAGGGCACCGAGGAGCGCGTGCTGCGCGCCGCGGACGTGGTGCTGCGGCGGGGCGTGTGCGACCTGACCCTGCTGGGCGAGGAGCCGGCCATCCTGAAGAAGGCCGCCGACCTCGGGATCGACATCTCGGGCGCACAGCTCATCGACCCGGCGACCTCCCCCCTGCGGGAACGCTTCGCCGAGTACTACGCCGCGGTCCGCGCCCACAAGGGCATGACCGTCGAGCTGGCCGGCGACGTGGTCACCGACGTCAATTACTTCGGCACCCTGATGGTCCAGGAGGGCCTGGCCGACGGCATGGTGTCCGGCTCGGTGCACTCCACCGCCGCGACCATCCGCCCGGCCTTCGAGATCATCAAGACCAAGCCGGACGCGTCGATCGTCTCCTCGGTCTTCTTCATGTGCCTGGCCGACCAGGTCCTCGTCTACGGCGACTGCGCCGTCAACCCGGACCCCGACGCCGAGCAGCTCGCCGACATCGCCGTCCAGTCGGCCGCCACCGCCGCCGCCTTCGGCGTCGAGCCGCGGATCGCGATGCTCTCGTACTCCACCGGCACCTCGGGCAGCGGAGCGGACGTGGACAAGGTCCGCAAGGCCACCGAGATCGTCCGCGAGCAGCGCCCCGATCTGCTGATCGAGGGTCCGATCCAGTACGACGCGGCCGTGGAGCCCTCGGTCGCCGCGACCAAGCTGCCCGGGTCCGAGGTGGCCGGCCGCGCGAGCGTGCTGATCTTCCCCGACCTCAACACCGGCAACAACACGTACAAGGCGGTGCAGCGTTCGGCGGGCGCCGTGGCGGTCGGCCCGGTGCTCCAGGGCCTGCGCAAGCCGGTCAACGACCTCTCGCGCGGCGCGCTGGTCCAGGACATCGTCACCACCGTGGCCATCACCGCGATCCAGGCCCAGTCGCAGCCGCAGCCGCAGGCCGCCCGGTAACCCCCACCGCACTCGAAGGAAAGACCCGCATCGTGACCGCATCGCGCGTACTCGTCCTCAACTCCGGCTCGTCGTCGGTCAAGTACCAGCTCCTCGACATGGCGGACCGGTCCCGGCTCGCGGTCGGCCTGGTGGAGCGCATCGGCGAAGGGACCTCCAGGCTGGTCCACGAACCGCTCACCGGGCCCGGCGCCGCAGGCGGACGGCGGGAGCAGCTCGGCCCGATCGCCGACCACGAGGCGGCGCTCAAGGCCGTGGCGGCGGAGCTCGCGGCCGACGGAATGGGCCTGGACTCCCCCGAACTGGCCGCCGTGGGGCACCGCGTGGTGCACGGCGGCACGAAGTTCACGCAGCCGACCGTGATCGACGACGCGGTGCTGGCGGAGATCCGCAGCCTGATCCCCCTCGCCCCGCTGCACAACCCGGCGAACGTGACGGGCATCGAGGTGGCGCGCGGGCTGCGCGCGGACATCCCGCAGGTCGCCGTCTTCGACACGGCCTTCCACTCCACGATGCCGGAGCACGTGGCGCGGTACGCCATCGACGCGGCGACGGCGGACAAGTACTCCATCCGGCGGTACGGGTTCCACGGGACCTCCCACGCCTACGTCTCGCGGGCGACGGCCGCGCTGCTCGGCCGGCCGGTGGAGGACGTGAACGTGATCGTGCTGCACCTGGGCAACGGGGCCTCGGCCTCGGCCGTCCGGGGCGGTGTGTGCGTGGAGACCTCCATGGGCCTGACCCCGCTGGAGGGCCTGGTCATGGGCACCCGTTCGGGCGACCTGGATCCGGCGGTCATCTTCCACCTGGCCCGGGTGGGGGGCCTCTCGGTGGATGAGATCGATTCGCTCCTGAACAAGAAGAGCGGTCTGCTGGGCATGTGCGGCGACAACGACATGCGCGAGGTGCTGCGCCGGGCGGGCGAGGGCGACGAGACGGCGGGCGTCGCCTTCGCGGCGTACATCCACCGGCTGAAGAAGTACATCGGCGCCTACGCGGCGGTGCTCGGCCGGGTGGACGCGGTGGCTTTCACGGCCGGGGTGGGCGAGAACGCCCACCAGGTCCGCGAAGCTGCCGTGGACGGCCTCGGCGAGCTGGGCCTGGTGCTGGACCCGGAAGCCAACGCGGTGCGCTCCCCGGAGCCGCGGCTGGTCTCGGCGGACCATGCGCGGGTGGCCGTGGCCGTGGTCCCGACGGATGAGGAACTGGAGATCGCCACCCAGGCGTATGCGTTGGTTACCCAGTAGTCACTTTGGACTTTCCACCAGACGGAATATTCCGCTACGAAACAAACCGATAGGATCCGCTCCATGCGCCGTTCCAAAATCGTCTGCACGCTGGGCCCCGCCGTCGACTCGTATGAGCAGCTGAAAGCGCTCATCGAGGCAGGCATGAACGTGGCCCGATTCAACTTCAGCCACGGATCCCAGGCAGAACACCAGGAGCGGTACGACCGCGTCCGGAAGGTCTCCGAGGACACCGGGCGCGCCGTCGGCGTACTCGCCGACCTCCAGGGCCCGAAGATCCGTCTGGAGACCTTCGCCGAGGGTCCCGTCGAGCTGGTGCGCGGTGACGAGTTCACCATCACCACCGAGGACGTCCCGGGCGACAAGTCCATCTGCGGCACCACCTACAAGGGCCTGCCGGGCGATGTCGGCAAAGGCGACCAGATCCTGATCAACGACGGCAACGTCGAGCTCCGGGTGACCGAGGTCGAGGGCCCGCGGGTCAGGACCATCGTCATCGAGGGCGGTGTCATCTCGGACCACAAGGGCATCAACCTGCCGGGTGCCGCGGTCAACGTCCCCGCCCTGTCGGAGAAGGACGTCGACGACCTCCGCTTCGCCCTGCGGATGGGCTGCGACATGGTCGCCCTGTCCTTCGTCCGCGACGCCAACGACGTCAAGGACGTCCACAAGGTCATGGACGAGGAGGGCCGCCGGGTCCCCGTCATCGCCAAGGTGGAGAAGCCGCAGGCCGTCGAGAACATGGCGGCCGTGGTCGACGCCTTCGACGCGGTCATGGTGGCCCGTGGCGACCTGGCCGTCGAGTACCCGCTCGAGAAGGTCCCGATGGTCCAGAAGCGGCTCATCGAGATGTGCCGCCGCAACGCCAAGCCGGTGATCGTCGCGACCCAGATGATGGAGTCGATGATCACCAACTCCCGCCCGACGCGCGCGGAGGCCTCCGACGTCGCCAACGCGATCCTCGACGGCGCGGACGCGGTCATGCTGTCGGCCGAGTCCTCGGTCGGCGCCTACCCGATCGAGACCGTCAAGACGATGTCGAAGATCGTCACGGCGGCCGAGGAGGAGCTCCTCTCCAAGGGCCTCCAGCCGCTGGTCCCGGGCAAGAAGCCCCGTACCCAGGGCGGCTCCGTCGCCCGCGCGGCCTGCGAGATCGCGGACTTCCTCGACGGCAAGGCGCTCATCGCCTTCACCCAGTCCGGCGACACGGCCCGCCGCCTGTCGCGCTACCGCGCCACGCAGCCGATCCTGGCCTTCACCACGGACGTCAACACCCGCAACCAGCTCACCCTGAGCTGGGGCGTCGACTCGTACGTCGTCGCGCACGTGAACAACACCGACGCGATGGTCGACCTGGTGGACGGCGAGCTGCTCAAGCTGGGCCGCTACAACGAGGGCGACACCATGGTCATCACGGCCGGCTCGCCCCCCGGCGTCCCCGGCACCACCAACATGGTCCGGGTGCACCACCTGGGCGGCGGCGCGCGCGACTGACGTCGCCCGCACCGCTCGAAACTCTGCCGCCCTCGGGTTTTCCCGCTGTTATTCCGGCGGGCCGATGTAGTTCTTCAGGCCCGGCACCGTGAGCGTGCCGCCGAACTGGCCGGCCTGGACGACCTT
>NZ_JBIXJQ010000007.1:155866-395744 GCF_052871255.1 Streptomyces sp. LARHCF249 | reverse complement strand
GCGCGCGGCCCGCCGCCCGCTCCGCTCGACCCACTGCCGCACAGAGACCGAGGGCGGCACCCGGATCCTGGAAGGGATCCGGGTGCCGCCCTCGGGTTTTCCCGCTGTTATTCCGGCGGGCCGATGTAGTTCTTCAGGCCCGGCACCGTGAGCGTGCCGCCGAACTGGCCGGCCTGGACGACCTTCACGTCCGTGAAGAACGCGAAGGGGACGTTCAGGGGCGGCGGGCTGTTCGGGGTGAACTCGATCGGGATCAGGCCGAAGAGGTTGCCCTTGAGGCTCTCGGTGTACATCGTCACCGTGCCGCCGCGGATCTTGGAGGTGGAGCCCGGGCGGGACTTCAGGTGGGCGACGTTCCCCTCCTTGCCGACCGTCTGGTACAGGTCCTTGATGTCCAGCGAGTCCGCGGTGAACTTGAGGACCTTCTTGATCTTGCCGCTGCCCGTCTTCACCTCGACGATGCCGTGGTAGTCCAGGCCGTAGAGGGTCAGCAGGGAGCTGTCGAGGTACCAGGGCTCGTCGGGCAGGAGCGGGATGCCCGTCTCCAGCTCGGCGTCGGCCAGGGCCTGGGCGTCGTAGGTCGGGCAGGGGAAGGGTTCCTTCCCGTCCGCGTCCTTCGTCGCCTCCGGCGCGGCGTCGTCCTCGCCCTCGGCTGACGTGCCCGTCTCGTCCTTCGGGGTCTTCGCGGTGTCCTTGACCGCGTCGGGCAGCTCCTCGACCGTGGCTCCGGCCTTCTTCGCCGCGTCGCGGATGGCGTCCGCCGCCGGGTCCGGGGCCGGGGCCTCGGGCTTCGGTGCGGTGGTGGTGGGCGGCGCGGGCGTCGTCGGGGTCGCCGTCGGCTGCGCGTCCTTGGGGGTGAGGAGCTTCCTGAGCGCGTCGCCGACGCCCAGCGGGTCCAGCGGGTTCGTGGACTGGGTCGGCGTGGGCGTGGGCGTGGCGGCGGCCGGAGCCGCGCCCGTCGGCTTGGTCGCCGTCGGGGACGGGGAGCCGCTCGGCTTCGGCTTGGCGGACGGGGAGGCGGACGCGGACGGCGAGGGGGACGCACTGGGCGACGCACTCGGCGAAGGCGACGCCGAAGGCGTCGGCGACGCCGACTCCTTGGGCTCGTCGGACCGCGTCACGCACGGCCCGGGGGCGAAGGGGATGTCCTTGTCGTCGGCCACGGCCAGCTTGGGCGCCATGCCCATGCCGACGAACACGGCCGTCGGCATGGCCGCCAGCGCCATCGTCTTGCCGACGGGTATCTGGAGCTTGTTCAGCAGCGATTTCCTGGGCGCCGCGTGCCGCGGCCCCTTGATCTCGCGGGACTCTGCGCCTGGGGCCACGCCCCGCTGCGTCTCGTCACCCCGCACTGTTCCTCCCGCCATCGGCGTGGGCAGTCGTCTCGCTCTCGTGTACCGGCGTTTCCGTTCCGCGCTGTCCCGGGAAGCCCTGGGGCCCCTGGGCGGTCGCCACCGCCTCCGCCTTGCCCATCTCCACGCCCGCCGGCCGCTGGGGCTCCTCCACCGGCTGCCCGGGGACCCATGCCAGGGCGAGGGCGCCGCCGATCATGGAGAGGATGAAGCCCACGAAGAAGCCTCCGAGGTTGGAGACCGGGATCGAGACCAGGGCCAGCAGGATCGCGGCCACGCCGGCGAAGACGCGGATGGTCTGCTGGAACCAGAGGGCCAGGCCCAGCGTGATCAGCAGGACGCCGATGATCAGAGCCCCGGCGCCGCCCGTGGTGGCCATCGCCATGGTGACGTTGCCCAGCCGCAGGTCCGCGTACGGGAAGTAGGCGATCGGGAAGCCGCCGAGGAGCGTGAACAGCCCTGCCCAGAAGGGACGGCGACCGCTCCAGGCGTGGAAGTGGTAGTACACGACGGTGAGCCAGGCGTCGTCTTCGCGGCGAACATAAACCGGGGCCTGGGGGTTCATGGACAACAGCTCCCTGGAAACGGTGGTACGGAGAAATCTGTGGAGCCCGGACGGGCGGGCGGTGACGGCTGTCGCCGCCCGCCCGTCCGGTCACGCATCGGGACGGGTCAGTCCCGGACGTCCTTGTCCTGGTAGCACGGCTGGTCGCCGCCGAGCAGGCGCAGCTTCAGGTTGGGCAGCTTGAAGGTGCCCGCCGTGGTCGCCCACGCCTTCTGCTTCACGTCCGTCAGAATCGCCCTGTCGGCGCGCTGCGAGAACGCGTACTTGTTGCTGACCGTGCCGGGCTGCGGCTTGGTCGTGTGGCTCTCGTCGCCGACCGCGACACCGATGTCCAGGTTCTCGAACTCGGCGTCGGTGTCGAGCTCGGCAACATCCAGGTAGATGTTGGTCGCCTTGGCAGGCGTGCCCTTGTGACCGGTCTTCAGCTGGAGGGTGATAGCGCCCAGCGGCGTGGGCGTCACCAGCGACTGGCACATGTTGGTGATCTCGGCGCTGCTGAACCCGGAGATCGTGACCGGGTGCTTGACCGGCTCACCCTTGAGGTTGTGACCCTCGGCCATACCGCCGTACTGGATGAGGTCGCGACCGTCGAGCTTGTCGGCCGAGACCTTGAAGTCCTGGCCGGAGACGCTGAAGGACGCCGCGAGGGCACCCTGCGCCAGACCCACACCGACCGCGGCGGTGGCCGCGATGCTCGGCACCATGACGAGCGCGAAGCGCTTCCATCTGGTCCCGCCACGAACCTGAGAACTCATTTCGTTCCTCCTTCTCGGACGTACATCTCCGGTCCGGGCCGTGCCCGTCCTGGGATGGGAGAAGTGCTACGTCCTCGGGAAGGAGCGCAGGCGGCCTGGCCGCGGCTGTGCCACGTCCGGTACACCGGCGATCACCCCCGAGCGACAACCACTGGGCCACGCGTTCGCGCAACCTGGAGGACAGGCCCCGCCGGTGTGGCAGAGACCCCCCTGTCCCACGTCCGGTGCCACCGGCACCGTCCGGCTCGGTGGGGACCCTCCGCCGCGGCTCCGGATGAGCGGCACTGCGGGAAGGACCGAGCGTCGCCGATCGTGGTCCATTCCCGGCCGGGGCACAAGGGGGTTCGTTACTGGCGGGTAACGGCCAGATAACCGCAGTGAGGCCCCCTGTCGTCGGGCAGCAACACACGGTGTCACCAAGGGCCACGACAGATCGGGGGAAGAGCGAACACACCGGACAGTTCACGGCGTTCGACTTACTCGGAGTAACAGCGGCCGCGATTGCCAAGTTTTGGCAAAGTGCGGCCGCTGTTCATCAGCGTGTCAACAAATCCCGCCGGGGCGACGAGGGCTCAGAACAGGCCCCGGCTCAGAAGAGCACCCGCGCCAGCGCCGTACGCGCCGCCGAGACCCGCGGGTCGTCCGCGCCGATGACCTCGAACAGCTCCAGCAGGCGCAGCCGTACGGCGTCCCGGTCCTCACCGAACGTGACCCGCACGGTGTCCACCAGGCGCCCGAAGGCGTCCTCCACGTGCCCGCCGACCAGGTCCAGGTCGGCCGCGGCGATCTGGGCCGCCGGATCGCGCGGGTTCTCGGCCGCCGCGGTGCGCACCGCCTGCGGGTCCATGTCCCGGACGCGGACCAGGAGTTCCGCCTGGGCGAGGCCCAGCTTGGCCTCGGTGTTGCCCGGGTCGTCGGTGAGCACGTTCTTGTACGCCTGCACCGCGCCGCCCAGGTCCCCGGCGTCGAGCGCGGCGACCGCCGCCTCCAGCAGGGCGTCGTGCGGGCCGGCCGGAACCTCGGCCTCGACGGCGGCCCGGGGTGCGTCGCCCTCGGCGTTCGGGTCCACCTCGATGCCGATGATCCCGAAGCGCTCCTCGGCGACCTGCACCAGCTGGGCGAGGGTCTCGCGGATCTGCTGCTCCGGGGCCACGCCCTGGAACAGCGGCAGCACCTGTCCGGCGACCACGGCGAAGACGGCCGGGATGCCCTGGATCTGGAACTGCTGCATCAGCATCTGGTTGGCGTCGACATCGACCTTGGCGAGCACGAGGCGGCCGTTGGCCTCGATGGTCAGGCGCTCCAGGAGCGGGCTGAGCTGCTTGCACGGCTCGCACCACTCGGCCCAGAAGTCCAGGACGACCGGGACCTCGGCGGAGAGCTGGAGTACGTCGCGTTCGAACCCGGCCTCGTCTACGTCGAGGACGAGGGCGGAGGGCGGCACCGCGCCGGCGGCCGGTCCGGCCCCGCCGCCCTGCGCCGCCTGCCGTGCGGCTTCGGCTCGGGCCTGCTCGGCCTTGGCCTTGGCCTCACCGGCCGCCTTCACCGCGGCGAGGTCGACGACGCCGCTCATGGACATGTTTCTGGGCTGCATGCGTACATCCTCCCCCGAGTGCGCGCGCCGAAGAAAAAGATCGCTGGAATTGACCTGATCCGCGATCGTGGTGCTGGTCGGTGCCAGGTCCCCACCTGGCGCCAGTAGCTCTTCGCGTGGTTGTCGCTCTTACGCTACGAGCCGTAGCGTAACTCCTTCCGGGCCCGCCGCGCCCGTGATCTGAACCACAGCCGCCGCCTCGGCTACTGACGGGTATGGTCTCGGCCATGCGCAACCCCAGCCCCGGCCGCACCGGCCGCCCCCGCAGCGCCGCCGCGGACGCCGCGATCCTCGCCGCGACCCGGGACGCGCTGGTGGAGCTGGGCTGGTCGAAGCTGACGATGAGCGACGTGTCGGCCCGGGCCGGCGTCGCCAAGACCACTCTGTACCGGCGCTGGGCGGGAAAGAACGAGCTGGTCGTGGACGCGGTCGCGGAGCTCTTCGACTCCCTCGAACTACCCGACCGCGGCTCCCTCGAAGCCGACATCGAGTACGTGGTCCTCCGGTTCGCGGAGCTGCTGCGGCGCCCGGAGGCCCGTACGGCCCTGATGGCGGTGGTCGCCGAGTCCACCCGGGACGAGGCCCTGCGCGACCGCATCCGGTCGGCCATCGTGGACCGGCAGAAACGTCTCGTCGTACTGGGCCGCGAGCGGGCCCAGGCCCGCGGGGAACTCGCGTACGAGGAGGACGAGACCCTCGCCGGCCGCACCACCGACCTGATATTCGACGTGATCGCGGGCACCGTGGTGCACCGCGCCCTGGTGAGCTCGGAGCCGGTGGACGAACTCTGGGTGGCCACCTTCACGGCGCTGCTGATGCACGGCCTCCGCGGCTCCGCCCCGGCCTGAGCAACGGCAAAGGCCGGTCACGGCGCCACCGCAACGGCGCCACGACCGGCCTCGCGTCGGACCGCTCAGAAGCCCGGCGGCTCGGTGTAGGTGCCCCACTCGTCGCGCAGGACGTTGCAGATCTCGCCCAGCGTGGCCTCGGCCCGCACCGCGTCCAGCATGGCCGGAATCATGTTCGACCCGTCCCGGGCGGCTGCCAGCATCGCGGCCAGCGACTCCGTCACCTTGGCGTCGTCACGGCCGGCCTTGCGGTCGGCGAGCACGCGGACCTGCTCGCGCTCCACCTCGTGGCTGACGCGCAGGATCTCCAGGTCCCCGGTGACCGAGCCGTGGTGGACGTTGACGCCGACGACCCGCTTGTCGCCCTTCTCCAGCGAGCGCTGGTAGACGAAGGCCGACTCGGCGATCTCCCCGGTGAACCAGCCGTCCTCGATGCCGCGCAGGATGCCCGAGGTGATCGGCCCGATGGGGTGCTGCCCGTCCGGGTGGGCGCGCAGCCCGCGCTCCTTGATCTGGTCGAAGATCTTCTCGGCGTCCGCCTCGATGCGGTCGGTGAGCTGCTCGACGTACCAGGAACCGCCCAGCGGGTCCGCCACGTTGGCGACGCCGGTCTCCTCCATGAGCACCTGCTGGGTGCGCAGGGCGATTTCGGCGGCCTGCTCGCTGGGCAGGGCGAGGGTCTCGTCGAGGGCGTTGGTGTGCAGGGAGTTCGTGCCGCCGAGGACGGCCGCGAGGGCTTCGACGGCGGTGCGCACGACGTTGTTGTACGGCTGCTGGGCGGTGAGGGAGACACCGGCGGTCTGCGTGTGGAAGCGCAGCCACATCGACTTCTCGCTCGACGCTCCGTAGACCTCCTTCATCCAGCGGGCCCAGATCCGGCGGGCGGCGCGGAACTTGGCGATCTCCTCGAAGAAGTCGAGGTGCGCGTCGAAGAAGAAGGAGAGGCCGGGCGCGAAGTGGTCCACGTCCATGCCGCGCGAGAGCCCGAGCTCCACGTACCCGAATCCGTCGGCGAGGGTGTAGGCCAGCTCCTGCGCGGCCGTCGCCCCGGCCTCGCGGATGTGGTAGCCGGAGACGGACAGCGGCTTGTAGGCCGGGATGCCCTTGGCGCAGTACTCCATGAGGTCGCCGATGAGGCGCAGGTGCGGCTCCGGTTCGAAGAGCCACTCCTTCTGGGCGATGTACTCCTTGAAGATGTCCGTCTGGAGGGTGCCGTTGAGGAGGGCCGGGTCCACGCCCTGCCGCTCGGCGGCGACCAGGTACATGCAGAAGGCGGGCACGGCGGGGCCCGAGATGGTCATCGAGGTGGTGACGTCGCCGAGCGGGATGTCCTTGAACAGGACCTCCATGTCGGCGGCGGAGTCTATGGCCACCCCGCAGTGGCCCACCTCGCCCAGCGAGCGGGGGTCGTCGGAGTCCCGCCCCATGAGGGTCGGCATGTCGAAGGCGACGGAGAGCCCGCCGCCGCCGGCCGCCAGGATCATCTTGTAGCGCTCGTTGGTCTGCTCGGCGTTCCCGAACCCGGCGAACTGCCGGATGGTCCAGGTCCGCCCGCGGTAGCCGGTGGCGTGCAGGCCTCGGGTGTACGGGTACTCCCCCGGCCAGCCGATGCGCTCGAACCCCTCGTACGCGTCGCCGGGCCGGGGCCCGTAGACCGGATCGACGGCATCGCCGGAGAGCGTGGTGAAGTCTGCCTCGCGCTTGCGGGCCTTGTCGTAACGGGCCTGCCAGCGTCGGCGGCCTTCCTCGATGGCGTCTGCGTCCATACCCTTGAATTTACTAGGACGTCCTAGTAAATGTCGATGGGAAACCCCGGGGAGTTCTCCCCGGGGATGTCCGCTCGAGCCGCGCCCTAGGCCTGGACGGTCGCCGGCGAGCCGCTGACCAGCGGCTCGACCTCGGCGCGCACCTTGCGCTCGACGAAGAAGGCGGCCAGCGGAATGGTGCCGCTGAGCATGATCCAGAGCATCTTGCCGAAGGACCACCTGGCCTTGGAGCTCAGGTCGAAGGCGAAGACCAGGTAGATCATGAAGAGCACGCCGTGGGCCTGGGACACCACGAACGTGAGATCGGCGCCCTTGTCGAAGCCGTACTTGAAAATCATGCAGGTGCACAGCACCAGCAGCATCACGGCAGTGGCAAAGGCCATCACCCGGTAGCGGGTCAGCACGCTCTTCTTCATGCGCCTGAGCCTAACCGTCCGTTTTGCTCGATCTTGACGGGGGCCTACTTCTCCTCGAAGTCCGCGGCAGCGACCCGCAGCGGGCGCAGCAGCGCGAAGATCTCCGCGCACTCCTCGGCGTCGTACGCCCCGAGTCCGAAGTCCATCGCCATCAGGTCCTTGGTGGCGGCCTCGACGACCTCGCGGCCCTTGTCCGTGATGGAGGCGAGGGTGCCGCGGCCGTCGTTCGGGTTGGGCCGCTTGTCGACGAGCCCCGACCTCACCAGCCGGTCGACGGTGTTCGTCACCGAGGTCGGGTGGACCATGAGCCGCTCGCCGATCTTCGACATCGGCAGCTCGCCGGCCTTGGAGAAGGTGAGCAGCACCAGCGCCTCGTACCGCGCGAAGGTCAGCCCGTACGGCTTGACCACGGCGTCGACCTCGCCGAGCAGGATCTGGTGCGCGCGCATGATCGACGTGATGGCGGCCATCGCGGGCACCGGCCCCCAGCGCCGCTGCCAGAGCTCGTCGGCGCGGGCGATGGGATCGAAGGGAAGGCTGAGCGGCTTGGACACGTACCAGACCCTACCGTTCGGTCATTTGGCGGCGAGCCCCGTCTCACTCCTCGGCCGCTCCTGTTCCGTTGCGGTGGACCGGAGTTCGGCGAGGAGCAGCAGGACGACGGCCGTGCCGATGATGCCGGAACCGGTGACGACCCGGTGGACCGGGAGGAACTCGGCTGCCAGTCCGGCCAGGGCCATGCCGGCACCCTGCAAGGTCATCAGGCCGGTGCTGAGCAGGGTCATCGCACGGCCGCGCAGCTCCTCGGGGACGGCGTCGAGGTACCACTGGTCGAGGCCGAGGGTGTAGGCCTGGGCCAGGCCGGCCAGCAGCAGCGCGGTGAACGCGAGCAGCACGCCGGGCCGCAGGGTGTACAGGAGGAGCGGCAGCAGTCCGGCGGCGGCGAGCGGGACCGTGATCCGCGAACGGGTTCGGGAGGTGAGCGCGGAGCCGGCCCACAGCTCTCCGGCGATGGTGCCCACGGGCAGCGCGCACATCAGCAGCCCCAGCACGCCGGTTCCCGCGCCGAGGCCGGCGGTGTACGGGGCGAGCAGCGCCTCCGGTACGACGACGAAGACGGGCGGCAGCCAGAACATCAGGGTCAGCGCCCGGATCCGGCGGTTGCCGAGGACGGCGCGCAGCCCGGCGGCCGGGGAGCGGCGGGCCGCCGCGCGGGCGGGCCTGCCGCGCGTGCCCAGGCGCAGCAGCAGCGCCGAGCCGAGGAATCCGGCGGCGGTCAGGGCGATGGCCCCGCGCGGCGCGAGGACGGTGAGCAGGATCCCGCCGAGGCCGAAGCCGATGAGCTGGGCGCTCTGGGCCACCATGCGCAGCAGCGAGCGGCCGAGCACGAGGGTGTCGCCGGTGCCGAGGATGTCGGCGAGGGAGGCGCTGCGGGCGCCTTGGAACAGCGGTGCCACGAAGGCCATCGCGCAGCGCAGTACGAGGAGCAGCGCGACGGGGGTGCCCGGCAGGGCCATGGCGGCCGCGCAGGCGGCGCAGACGAGGTCGCACGCGACGAGCACCCGCCGGGCGGGGCGGCGGTCGGCGGTCCCGGCGAGCAGGGTGCCGCCGAGGGCGTACGGGAGGAAGCCGAGGGCGAAGGTGAGCGCGCTCATCAGCGGCGAGCCGGTGGCGCGGTAGACGAGGACGGTCAGGGCGATCTCGGCGACGACCACGCCGAGTACGGACATCAGGTGTGCGGCGAAGACGGGCCGGAATTCCCGGATCCGGAAGACGGCCCGGTAGCCGGCGGCCGGGGTGGCGGTTGACATGTCCGGCAGCCTCGCGCGAACTACCCTGGCAGCCGTAGAGATTCGGGCCCGGACGAATCCGGGGTCGGGCGAGGGACGGGAGGCAGGGGCTCCGTGGGGTTCCACTTCCGTTTCGGCCCCGGCGACCTGCTGCGGTGCCGGTTCGCGATCTCCCCCCGCTGGGAGACGCAGGAGGCGGTCCGCGCCCTGCTCCGCCCGTACCGGCACACCTACCACCTGCCCTGGCTGCGACGGGTGCGGGCCGCGGCCGAGGGACTGGACCTGCGGCCCCTGTGGCTGCTGATGCCTCGCGCGGGACACAATCCGGACTTCCTCAGCCCGCCGCCGCTGGGCCCGTCCGTCACCTTCGAGGAGGAGCTGGCGCGGGTACGGGCCGCCGATCCGGAGGCGGCGCGCGAGGACCTGCGGCTCTCCCTGGTCTGCACGCCGGGCGCGCTGGAGAGCGACCTCGGGCAGCGGATGCTGGCGGATCCGGAGCGGGCGGTGCGGGAGCTGGCCGATCTCACCGAGCGGGCCTGGGAGGCCCTGGTCGCCCCGCACTGGCCGCGGCTGCGCGCGCTGCTGGAGGCGGACATCCTGTTCCACTCGCGGCGGCTGGCGGCCGGCGGTCTGGAGGCCCTGTTCGAGGGTCTCCACCCGGACCTGCGGTGGCACGGGGAGACGGACACCCTGACCATCGCCCGGACCGGGCACCACGACCGGGTGCTGGACGGGCAGGGACTGCTGTTGATGCCGAGCGCGTTCGGCTGGCCGGACGTGGTCGGCGGCTACGACCCTCCCTGGCAGCCGACGCTCGTCTACCCGGCACGGGGGATCGGCGCGCTGTGGACGGCCTCGGCGGGCCCGGTCCCGCAGGCGCTGGCCCACCTGCTGGGACGGGCCCGGGCCGAGGTGCTGTGCGCGCTGGAGGAACCCGCCTCCACCACGGCGCTCGCCCACCGGCTCGGCCTCGCCCCGTCCACGGTCTCGGCGCACCTGGGGGTCCTGCGGGCGGCGGGCCTGCTCGTCTCCGGCCGCCACGGCCACCAGGTCCTCTACGAACGCACGCCGCTGGCCATCGCGCTGGCCGGCGGGGGGCCCGGGGCGTCGTAGAGGGGTCGCAGAGGTGTCGCAAGGAGGCGGCAACTGACCGTTATGTCACGATATCCCGGTCCGCTGCCCGATCCTTCGTCCCGAGGAAGCCGGATGCGCCCCGCCGTTGCCAGACGCGCCGTTCCCCGACGCGCCGATTCCCGACGCCGTCCCGTCACCGTCCTCGGCCTCCTGCTGTGCCTGGCGGCGGCCGCGTGTTCCGGCGAAGCAGCACCCGGCGCGGGGGCTCCGGCGGCCGCCCCCTCCGGAACCGGGGCGGTCGGGTCCCCCTACTGGGTGGATCCGCAGGCCGACGCCGCCCGGCAGGTCGGCGCCTGGGAGGCGGCGGGCCGCTACAGCGACGCGCACGTCCTGCGCAGGATCGCGGAGCAGCCGATGGCCCTGTGGGCTCCGGGCGGGAATCCCGCTCCCGAGATCCGCCGGGCCGGGAACGGCGCCCGGGCCACTGGGCGGACCCTGGTGCTCGTCGCGCACAACGTCCCGCACCGCGGCTGCGGCCTGGGACATGGCGGCCGGCATCCGGCCGGCGGCGCCCGGAGCGCCGCGGCCTACCGCAGCTGGATCGGCGCCTTCGCCGACGGCATCGGGAACACCAAGGCCGTCGTCGTCCTGGAGCCGGACGCGATCACGCACATCGTCGACGGCTGCACCCGGCCGGAACACCGCGCCGAGCGCTACCGGCTGCTCTCGGAGGCCGTCGACCGGCTGAAGCGGAACCCGCACACCAGGGTCTACCTGGACGCCGGCAGCCCGGCCCGGATCCCGGACCCGCAGGATCTCGTCGGGCCGCTGCTCGAGGCCGGCCTCGCCCGCGCCGACGGGTTCGCGCTCAACGTCGCCGACTTCCAGCCCGACGCCGCCACCCGGGCCTACGGCGCCAGGATCTCCGAGGCCGCCGGCCACAAGCACTTCGTCGTCGACACCAGCCGCAACGGCGCGGGCCCGCTGCCCGGCGGGCGCGGCCAGGACCGGTGCAATCCGCCCGGCCGGGCGCTGGGGACTGCGCCGACCGACAGGACCGGCGACCCGCTCGTCGACGCGTACCTCTGGATCAAGCGGCCCGGGGAGTCCGACGGCCCCTGCCGCGGCGGCCCGCGGGCGGGCGAGTGGTGGCCGGACTACGCCCTGGGGCTCGCCCGGCGGGCCAGGGAGTGACGCGGCGTCAGCCAGCGGATCCGGAAACGAGAGGCACGGTGACGTCCAGGTTCCTGATCCACACCCGCTCCACCCGTGAGTCGATACGGAACTCGCCGTGCACCTTGGTCTCCGTCACCACTTGCGCGACGGTGCCCGTCGGCCTGGTCTCCACCAGCTTGAGGACGAGGATCTCGGGGTCCGGATTGATGCCCGGGTTGTCGCGCTCCAAGCCGAGCTGGAACTCGGGGAGGGGGCAGGACAGTGTCCCGTCGATGGTGACCAGGCGCCCGTCCTCACCGGCTCCGTACCCCTCGTGGCTCACCACTGCCGTGAAGTGTTGTTCGCTGCCGCTGCACTGCAGGGATCCGTGCTGCTCCGTGCTCGCCATGATTCCTCCGAAGGCTGCTTCCTTCTCGCTGGGGACGGGCTCGAGTGCCGTGCGTGCTTCGGGGTGCTCGCCGTTCCGGCCGCCGCGGGGCGCAGGACGTCGGACAGGATCAGTGTGCGCCGGCGGGGCGCGCCCGGCATCTGGATCAACCGGGTGGCCGCTGATACGAGAACGCCCCCGGCCGGCGGGCCAGGGGCGCTCGGAAGGCGCGGCGGGGGCTCGGCCTCAGCCGCCGGCGAGGTGGCGCTCCACCGTCTCGACCTTCGAGGTCATCCCGTCGGAGACACCGGGACGGATGTCGGCCTTCAGGATGAAGGAGACGCGCGGCGCCCGCTCCTCCACGGCCGCCACCGCGCGCCGGACCACGTCCATGACCTCGTCCCACTCGCCCTCGACGGTGGTGAACATGGCGTCGGTGCGGTTGGGCAGCCCCGACTCGCGGACCACGCGGACCGCGTCGGCGACGTACTCCCCGACCTCTTCACCGACCCCCAGCGGGGTCACCGAGAACGCGACGATCACGCTTCGGCCGCCTGCCGGGCCCGCGCCGCGATCACGCTGTCGGCCTCGTCCTGCTTGAGCAGCCGGTCGCCGTACAGACCGCCGAAGGGCAGCAGCGCCAGTACGAAGAACAGCGCGACCTTCTTGACGGGCCACTTCGCCTTGTTCCAGACATCCAGCAGGAAGAGCGCGTAGATGACGAAGAGGACCCCGTGCAGGATGCCGAGCGGCATCATCAGGTAGTCGATGTCCGAGATCCGGCTCAGCAGCGAGCCGAAGATCAGCAGGGCCGGGAAGGACAGCGCCTCCGGGACGGAGATGAGGCGCAGCCGGTGCAGGGCGGAAGCGGTCTTGATGTCCACGGGGAACCTTCGGGATGGGAGCCTGGGGCCGTTCCAGTGTCTCAGCCGCTTTGCGGGATCTTGACCCGGGGCCCTCTCCGCCGGGGGCGTCACGGCAGTCCGCGTGCGCCGGTCGTGCCCGAGTCGTCCCCGAATCGCGCCCGAAACCGCCCGGGTGTGGCGCATATCGGCCATGGGGCCCTGTTCGCGTCCGCCCGCTGCCGATAACGTCATCCCGTGGCTCAGTTCCGACTCCAAGGCAGCAAGGTGCTCGCCGTCGACCTGACCGGGGATGCCGTGAAAGCGAAAAACGGCTCCATGGTCGCGTACGACGGCCAGATGGCCTTCAAGAAGATGACCGGCGGCGGCGAAGGCATCCGCGGGATGGTGACCCGCCGGCTGACCGGCGAACAGATGACCGTGATGGAAGTGCAGGGGCACGGCACCTGCTTCTTCGCCGACCGCGCGAGCGAGATCAATCTGGTCGATCTGCGCGGCGAGAAGCTCTACGTCGAGTCCAGCAACCTGCTGTGCACCGACGGCGGGCTGCGCACCGGCACGACCTTCACCGGTCTGCGCGGGGCGACGACGGGCAACGGCCTGTTCACGACGACCGTCGAGGGCTCGGGCCAGGCGGCGATCATGTCCGACGGCCCGGCGGTGGTGCTGCGCGTCAGCGCCCAGTACCCGCTCTCCGTCGACCCGGGGGCGTACATCGCGCACACCGGCAACCTCCAGCAGTCCTTCCAGTCCGGGGTGAACTTCCGCACCCTGATCGGCGAGGGCTCCGGCGAGTCCTTCCAGATCCGCTTCGAGGGCGAGGGCCTGGTGTACGTGCAGCCCAGCGAGCGCAACACCATCGGGGGCGACGTCTGATGCCGTTCCGCGAGATCAACTCGAAGATGGTCGAGGCTCAGGTGGTCCCGGGCCAGAAGATGTACAGCCAGCGCGGCGCGATGCTCGCGTATCGCGGCGAGGTCTCCTTCACCCCGAGCCTGACCGGTGGTCAGGGCGGGGTGATGGGCATGATCGGGCGCCGGGTGGCCAACGAGCAGACCCCGCTGATGGCGGTCGAGGGCAGCGGCACCGTGATGTTCGGCCATGGCGGCCACCACATCCAGGTGATCAACCTGACCGGCGAGACCCTGTACGTGGAGGCCGACCGGCTGCTGGCCTTCGACGGCACGCTGCAGCAGGGCACGATGTTCATGGGCTCGCAAGGCGGTGTCATGGGCATGGTCCGCGGTCAGGTGACCGGCCAGGGCCTGTTCACCACGACCCTCAAGGGCCACGGCTCGGTCGCCGTGATGGCCCACGGCGGGGTCATCGAACTCCCCATCCACCCGAACCGGCCGGTCCACGTGGACCCGCAGGCGTACGTCGCCCATCACGGCGACGTCCGCAACAAGCTCTCCACCGCGCTGGGCTGGCGGGACATGGTGGGGCGCGGCTCGGGTGAGGCGTTCCAGCTGGAGCTGTCCGGCCAGGGCGCGGTGTACGTACAGGCCTCGGAGGAGAAGCTGTGAACTTTGGCCCCGTGACCGGCGGACCCGGCGGCCCGACGGTCTACGACCCGTACTCGCTGCCCTCCGACGACAACGTGAACGCGTACACCTTCTGCGTGGAGCTCAAGGGGAGCCAGTGGTTCCTGCAGAAGGGCAAGATGATCTCGTACTACGGGAGCATCGAGTTCAACGGCATCGGCAACGGCCGCTTCGACCGGCTGCTGCGCACCAGCTTCCACTCGCCGCTGCACGCGAGCGACTGGGTGGTGGCCGAGGGGCAGGGCAAGATGCTCCTGGCCGACCGGGCCTTCGACGTGAACTCGTACGACCTGGAGAACGGGAACCTGACGATCCGGTCAGGCAACCTGCTCGCGTACCAGCCCTCCCTCGCCCTGAAGCAGTCGATCGTCCCGGGCTTCCTGACGCTGATCGGCACCGGAAAGTTCGTGGCGGCCTCCAACGGGCCGGTGGTGTTCATGGAGCCCCCGCTGCGCGTGGACCCGCAGGCGCTGGTGGGCTGGGCGGACTGCCCCTCTCCGTGCCACCACTACGATCACGGCTACATGTCGGGCGTGATGGGCGGCCTGCGCTCGCTGGCGGGCATCGGCGGCGCCTCGGGCGAGGAGCACCAGTTCGAGTTCGTCGGGGCGGGCACGGTGCTGCTGCAGTCGTCGGAGATGCTGATGGCGGAGCAGGCGGTCGGCACGGTCGGCGCCGGTGCGGCCACGGGCAACGCGCAGGGCGTTCCGGGGGCCGGCCACGGCTCCGTGGGCGTGCCGCGGATGCCGGGGCAGCTGGGTGATCTCCAGCGCCGCCTCGGACTGTGACGCCCCAGCAGACCCCCATCTTTGTACGTAATTCAACTTCTTAGGTAGAGTTCATTCATGGAGACCATGGAGACCGAGACGGCCACCAGGTGGCTGACCGACGCCGAGCAGTGCGCCTGGCGCACCCACCTGGACGTCAGCAGACTGCTGATGCACCAGCTGGAAAAGGATCTCCAGCCCTTCGGACTCACCAACAACGACTACGAGATCCTCGTGAACCTCTCGGAGTCGCCGGAGCACCGGATGCGCATGAGCGATCTCGCGACCGCCACCCTGCAGTCCAAGAGCCGGCTGTCCCACCAGATCACGCGCATGGAGGCGGCGGGCCTGGTCCGCCGCGTGAACTGCGAGTCCGACCGCCGCGGCCTGTTCGCGGTGCTCACGGACGAGGGCATGGACATGATGCGCAAGGTCGCCCCGCACCACGTGGCGTCCGTCCGCCGGCACTTCATCGACCTGCTGCCGCCGGAGGCCCTGGCGGCGCTGCGCGAGTCGCTGGACCCGGTGGCGGACCACCTGCGCGGCACCCGCGGCAAGGCCTGACCCGGCCGCCCCGGAGGGCGCCGGACGGCGATCGGCCCGACAATGGCTGGGAACGCTCGCTGCCGGCCGCCCGCCCGCAGGGCAACCGCAGGCGGTACGGCCGGCCTGAGGAGGTCCAGCCGATGAAGCGCAACGTGTACGTCTCCGCGGCCGCGGCCGTGGTCCTGATGGCGGGAGGCCCGGTGGCGGCCGCCGCAGCGGCATCCGCCGACACGGCGAGAACCGCCCCCGCGGCCGCTGTCCCCCAGGGCGATATCACGGCGGAGGCCGCGCTCGCCGCGGCCCTGCAGGACTACCCCGGAGTGGTCGAGTCCCTCGACTTCGACCGGGAGGACAAGGTCTGGCACGTCGACGTGATCACCAAGGACGGCAAGGGCCACGCCGAGCTGGATGTCGCCGCCGCGAGCGGCGCCGTCACCCGGCAGGACGTGGACACCGACGAGGACAGCAGCGAGCACAAGGATCTGCTCGCCGCCAAGGTCACCGCCGAGCAGGCCGCCAAGGCCGCCGCCGCTGCCCATCCGGGGCAGGTCCGGACGGTCGAGTGGGATTCCGCGGACGACGGCAGAGCCGCCTCCTGGCACGTCGAGGTGGAGGGCGCCGACGGCAAGACGTGGGACGCCTCCGTGGACGCCACGACCGGCAAGGCCACCACGCGGTCCGACTCCGGCAACGACCACGGCTGAACCGCGCAACGAGCTCTACGAGCTGTATGAAAGAGAGCCGCCCCCCGGGGCCCCGGGGCGCGGCTCTCTTTCATACAGCTCGTACAGCTCGTACAGCTCGTACAGCTCAGGCGGTTCGGTCAGGCGTTGGGACGCTTGCCGTGGTTCGCCTTCTTCTTCTTGCGTGCTCGCTTCTTGTTGCCGCGCTTGGCCATGAGCCGCTCCCTGAATCGGGGTAATCCGGGCGTTCGCCAGTCTAGGGGCGCCGCGCCGGTCCCGCATCAGGCTTCGGTCAGACTGCCCAGCAGGACGTCGGCGGCCGCGTACGGATCCAGCTCGCCCCCGGCCACCCGGGCCGCCAGCGCCTCCAGCCGGGAGTTCCCGTGCAGATCGGCCATCCGGGCCCGCAGGGAGGTCACCGCGATGGTCTCGACTTCGTGCGCCGCACGCGCCGTGCGCCGCTCCGCGAGCACCCCGTGCTCGTCCATCCACGCCCGGTGCTTCTCCAGCGCCTCGACGAGTTCGTCGATGCCCTGGGCCCGCGCCGCGACGGTCTTGATGATCGGAGGGCGCCAGTCGCCCGGCCCCCGGGCCTCCCCCAGGCCCAGCATGTGGTTGAGCTCCCGGGCCGTGGCGTCCGCGCCGTCCCGGTCGGCCTTGTTCACCACGTACACGTCGCCGATCTCCAGGATCCCGGCCTTCGCGGCCTGGATCCCGTCGCCCATCCCCGGCGCCAGCAGCACGACCGAGGTGTCCGCCTGAGCGGCGATCTCCACCTCCGACTGGCCGACACCGACCGTCTCGACCAGGATCACCTCGCACCCGGCCGCGTCCAGGACCCGGATCGCCTGCGGGGCGGCCCAGGCCAGACCGCCCAGGTGGCCCCGGGTGGCCATGGAGCGGATGTACACCCCCGGGTCGGAGGCGTGGTCCGACATGCGCACCCGGTCGCCGAGCAGCGCGCCGCCGGAGAACGGCGAGGACGGGTCGACGGCGAGGACGCCGACCCGCTTCCCGGCCTTGCGGTACGCCGACACGAGCGCCGAGGTCGAGGTCGACTTGCCGACGCCCGGCGACCCCGTCAGCCCCACCACGTACGCGTTGCCCGTCAGCGGGGCCAGCGCCGCCATCACCTCGCGCAGCTGCGGGGACGCCCCCTCCACCAGCGAGATCAGCCGGGCCACCGCTCTCGGCCTGCCCTCACGTGCCTGGGCCACCAGCTGGGGGACGTCCACCGCCGTCATACGTGCTGCGCTCCTCGGTTCTGATACGGGTACGGGTGGGTGCGGTACCCGGTTACGCCTGGGGCACGCGGACGATCAGGGCGTCGCCCTGGCCGCCGCCGCCGCACAGCGCGGCCGCGCCGACCCCGCCGCCGCGGCGCTTCAGCTCCAGCGCCAGGTGCAGCACCACGCGGGCACCGGACATGCCGATCGGGTGCCCCAGGGCGATGGCGCCGCCGTTGACGTTCACCTTTTCCGGGGTCACCCCGAGGTCCTTCATTGACTGCACGGCGACCGCCGCGAAGGCCTCGTTGATCTCGATGAGGTCCAGGTCGGCGACCTCCAGGCCGTCCTTCTTCAGGGCGTGCAGGATCGCGTTCGAGGGCTGCGACTGCAGCGAGTTGTCGGGGCCGGCCACGTTGCCGTGGGCGCCGATCTCGGCGAGCCACTCCAGGCCCAGCTCCTCGGCCTTGGCCTTGCTCATCACGACCACGGCGGCGGCGCCGTCGCTGATCTGCGAGGAGGTGCCGGCGGTGATCGTGCCGTCCTTCGCGAAGGCCGGGCGCAGCTTGCCCAGGGACTCGGCGGTGGTCTCCGCGCGGATGCCCTCGTCCTGGGAGAAGACGACCGGCTCGCCCTTGCGCTGCGGGATCTCGACCGGGGTGATCTCGGCCTCGAAGACGCCGTTCTTCTGCGCGGCCGCGGCCCGCTGGTGCGAGGAGGCGGCGAACTCGTCCTGCGGGGCGCGCTCGATGCCGAGGCGGGTGTTGTGCTTCTCGGTCGACTCGCCCATCGCGATGTTCTCGAAGGCGTCGGTGAGGCCGTCGTAGGCCATCGCGTCGAGCATCTCGATGGCGCCGTACTTGTAGCCCTCGCGCGACTTGGGCAGCAGGTGCGGGGCGTTGGTCATCGACTCCTGGCCGCCGGCGACCACGATGTCGAACTCACCGGCGCGGATCAGCTGGTCGGCCAGGGCGATCGCGTCCAGACCCGAGAGGCACACCTTGTTGATCGTGAGCGCGGGGACGTTCATCGGAATTCCGGCCTTGACCGCGGCCTGGCGCGCTGGAATCTGGCCAGCGCCCGCCTGGAGCACCTGGCCCATGATCACGTACTGCACCTGGTCGCCGGAGATCCCGGCCCGGTCCAGCGCGGACTTGATGGCGAACCCGCCGAGGTCGGCACCCGAGAAGGACTTCAGCGAACCGAGCAGCCGCCCCATGGGCGTGCGGGCCCCGGCGACGATCACTGAGGTGGTGTTGTTCGTTCCGGACATGAGGCACAGCCCCTTGAGGATGAGGAGTGAACGAGGGTTTACCTGAATGTACTGAGCAGTACCGGCGGCGTCACCGGGCTGTCGGTGTGATCGCTGGCACGTTGCGTGACCACCCCTCTCGGCGGTGCACTGGTCCCATGCTGACAAGGATCGACCACATCGGAATCGCCTGCTTCGACCTCGACAAGACCGTCGAGTTCTACCGTGCCACGTACGGCTTCGAGGTCTTCCACTCCGAGGTCAACGAGGAGCAGGGCGTTCGCGAGGCCATGCTCAAAATCAACGAGACGTCCGACGGCGGCGCCTCCTACCTCCAGCTGCTCGAGCCGACCCGGGAGGACTCGGCGGTGGGCAAGTGGCTGGCGAAGAACGGCGAGGGGGTCCACCACATCGCCTTCGGCACCGAGGACGTCGACGGCGACTCGGAAGCCATCCGCGGCAAGGGCGTCCGCGTCCTCTACGACCAGCCCCGCATCGGCTCCATGGGGTCCCGGATCACCTTCCTGCACCCCAAGGACTGCCACGGAGTCCTGACCGAGCTCGTCACCTCCAACCCCGACCACTGATGTCCCGTATCCCCGGCCGGTAGAGTGGCCATGGCTCGGCCGGGGTTCGGTGCGGAGACGGGGTCGGGGCCTGTGACCCCTGCCCCGGTATCTGACACCATTCCCCCGGGGGCGTCGTTCAGCGGGCGAGCGATGCTCATTGGGAGTGAGCTTGCGACCAGGGGACGGATGGGACCGCGCTGTGCGGGGCTACGAAAGCCAGGAGAGCCATCAGGCCGAGGCCGACCATCTCTCGCGCTTCGAGGCCGAGATGGAGCGGCTGAAGAAGGAGCGCGGGAAGGCCGTCCAGCACGCTGAGGACCTGGGATACCAGGTCGAGGTGCTGCGCGCCAAGCTCCACGAGGTGCGCCGTTCTCTGGCGTCCCGCCCCGCCTACGACGGCGCGGACATGGGGTACCAGGCGGAGCAGTTGCTCCGCAATGCCCAGATCCAGGCCGACCAGATGCGCTCCGACGCCGAGCGCGAGCTGCGCGACGCCCGGGCGCAGACCCAGCGCATCCTCCAGGAGCACGCCGAACACCAGGCACGCCTCCAGGCCGAACTGCACGCCGAGGCCGTCAACCGGCGCCAGCGCCTGGACCAGGAGCTCAACGAGCGCCGCCAGACCGTCGAGGCGCACGTCAACGAGAACGTGGCCTGGGCCGAGCAGCTGCGCGCCCGCACGGAGTCCCAGGCGCGCCGGCTCATGGAGGAGTCCCGCGCCGAGGCCGAGCAGTCCCTGAACGCCGCCCGTGCCGAGGCCGCCCGGGTCGCCGAGGAGACCCGGCGCCGGATCGCCGCCGACGCGGAGGCCTCCCGCGCGGAGGCCGAGTCCACCCTGCTGCGCGCCCGCAAGGAGGCCGAGCGGCTGCTGACCGCCGCCTCCGCCCAGGCCCAGGAGGCCACCGAGCACGCGGAGCGGCTTCGTTCCACCACCTCGGCCGAGGCGGAGCAGACCCGCCAGCAGACCCTCGACCTCGGCCGGGTGGCCGAGCAGCGGATCCAGGAGGCCGACGGAGCGCTGCGCGAGGCCCGCGCCGCGGCCGAGAAGGTGCTCGCGGAGGCCAAGGAGAGCGCCGCGCGGCAGCTCGCCTCGGCGGAATCCGTCAACGAGCAGCGCACCCGTACCGCCAAGGAGCAGGTGGCGCGGCTGGTCGGCGAGGCCACCAAGGAGGCCGAGGCCGTCAAGGCGGAGGCCGAGCAGGCCCTGGCCGATGCCCGTGCGGAGGCCGAGCGGCTGCGCACCGAGGCCGGCGAGCAGGCCCGTACGGCCGCGGCCGAGGACACCGCGGCGCAGCTGGCGAAGGCGGCCCGCACCGCAGAGGACGTACTGAACAAGGCCTCGGAGGACGCCCGGGCCACCACGAGGGCCGCGTCCGAGGAGGCCGAGCGGATCCGGCGCGAGGCCGAGGCGGAGGCCGAGCGGCTGCGCGCCCAGGCGGCGGCCACGGCCGACGAGCTCAAGGGCGCCGCGAAGGACGACACCGAGGAGTACCGGGCCCGTACGGTCGAACTCCAGGAGGAGGCCCGGCGGCTGCGCGGCGAGGCCGAGCAGCTGCGCGCGGAGGCCGTCGCCGAGGGCGAGCGGATCCGCGGGGAGGCCCGCCGCGAGGCGGTCCAGCAGATCGAGGAGGCGGCCAAGACCGCCGAGGAGCTCCTCGGCAAGGCCAAGGCGGACGCGGACGAGCTGCGCGGCGGGGCCAGCGCCGAGAGCGAGCGCGTCCGCGCCGAGGCCGTCGAGCGGGCCGGCACCCTGCGCCGGCAGGCCGAGGAGACCCTGGAGCGGACCCGCGCCGAGGCGGAGCGGCTGCGCGCCGACGCCGAGGAGCAGGCGGAGGCCGTACGGGCCGAGGCCGACGCGGCGGCGCTGGCCCGGCGTGCGGAGACCGAGCAGGCGCTGGCCGCCAAGCGCGCGGAGGCCGACGAGGAGCTCGTACGGCTGCACACGGACGCCGAGAGCCGGCTGACCACGGCCGAGCAGACCCTGCGCGACGCCAGGACGGCGGCGGAGGCCGTCCGCCGGGAGACGGGCGAGGAGACCGACCGGCTGCGCGCCGAGTCGGCGGAGCGGATCCGTACCCTCCAGACGCAGGCGGAGGCCGAGGCCGACCAGCTGCGCACCGACGCGGCCCAGGACGCCGGGCGGGTGCGCGCGGAGGCCGAGCAGGTCGCGGTGCGGCTGCGCGGCGAGGCCGAGGCCGAGGCGGAGCGGGTGCGCTCCGAGGCGCAGGAGACCGCGGACCGGCTGCGCGCCGAGGCGAAGGCGGCGGCCGAGCGGGTCGCCGAGGAGGCCGCGGAGGCGCTGGCCGCCGCGCAGGAGGAGGCAGCCCGGCGTCGCCGGGAGTCCGAGGAGACCCTGGCGTCGGCGCGGACGGATGCCGAGAGCGAGCGGGCCCAGGCCCGCGAGCAGAGCGAGGAGTTGCTGGCTGCGGCCCGCAAGCGTTCCGAGGAGGCGCAGGCCGAGGCGGCCCGGCTGACCGAGGAGGCCGAGCGGCGCGCGTCGGATCTGGTGGCGGCGGCGGAGGCCACCGCCCAGCAGGTGCGGGAGTCCGTGGCCGGTCTGCACGAGCAGGCCGAGGAGGAGGTCGCCGGACTGCGCAGCGCGGCCGAGCACGCGGCGCAGCGCACCCGGACCGAGGCCGAGGAAGAGGCCGCGCGGGTCCGCAGCGACGCGTACGAGGAGCGGGAGCGGGCCACCGAGGACGCCAACCGGATCCGCAGCGAGGCGCGTGCGGAGACGGACGCGGCGAAGGCGCTGGCCGAGCGGACGGTCGGCGACGCGATCGCCGAGGCGGAGCAGCTGCGCAGCGACACCGCGGAGTACGCCCAGCGGGTGCGCACCGAGGCCACGGACGCGCTGGCGGCGTCGGAGCGGGACGCGGCCCGGACCCGGGCGGACGCCCGGGAGGACGCGAACCGGATCCGCAGCGAGGCGGCGGCGGCCGCGGACGCCACCCGCGCGGAGGCGGGCGTCACGCTGGACGAGGCGCGTGCCGAGGCGAACCGGCTGCGGACCGAGGCGGCCGAGCAGGCGGACCGGCTCATCACCGAGGCCTCGTCGGAGGCCGAGCGGCTCACCGAGGAGACCCGGTCGGCGAACGAGGCGACGCTCGCCGAGGCGACGGCCAAGGCCGAACGGCTCACCAAGCAGGCGGCGGACACCCTGGCCGCGGCCGAGCGGGACGCCGCGCGGGTCCTCGTCGACGCCCGCACCGAGGGCGACCGGCTGGTCGACGAGACCCGCGCGGCCAACGAGCTCACGGTCGGCGAGGCCGCCGAGGAGGCCGGGCGGCTGCGCGCCGAGGCGGCGCGGACCCTGGACGACGCCCGGGCGGAGGGCGGCCGGATCATCGGCGAGGCCACCGCGGAGGCGGACCGCGTCACGGTCGCGGCGAACGAGACCCTGGCGAGCGCCGAGCGGGAGTCCGAGCAGACCCTGGACGAGGCGCGCGCCGAGGCCAACCGGCTGCGGACCGAGGCCGCCGAACAGGCGGACCGGCTCATCACCGAGGCCTCGAACGAGGCGGAGAAGCTCACCGCGCAGACCCGCAGGGACAACGAGCGCACGGTCGGCGAGGCCTCGAACGAGGCGGAGCGGCTGCGCGCGGAGGCGTCGGAGGCGCTGTCCTCGGCCCAGGAGCACGCGACCCGTACCCGGTCGGAGGCCGAGCGGGTCAAGGCGGAGGCCGCGGCCGAGGCGGAGCGCATGCGCGCGGAGGCCCGTACGGAGTCCGAGCGGCTGCTGGACGAAGCGCGCGAGGAGGCCAACAAGCGCCGGACCGAGGCCGCCGAGCAGGTCGACCGGCTCATCACGGAGGCCTCGGCGGAAGCCGAGAAGCTCACCGCCGAGGCGCAGCAGCAGGCGCTGGCCTCCACCACGGCGGCCGAGGAGCAGGCCGACGCGATGGTGGACGCGGCCCGCAAGGAGGCCGCGCGGATCACCTCGGAGGCGACCATCGAGGGCAACTCCCTGGTGGAGAAGGCCCGTACGGACGCGGACGAGCTGCTGGTCGGGGCGCGTTCGGACGCCTCGGCCATAAGGGAGCGGGCGGAGGAGCTGCGCGGCCGCGTCGAGGCCGAGGTCGAGGAGCTGCACGAGCGGGCCCGCCGGGAGTCGGCCGAGCAGATGAAGTCGGCCGGGGAGCGTGTGGACAAGCTGGTGCGCGCGGCGACCGAGCAGAGCGTCGAGGCCGAGGCGAAGGCCAAGGAGCTGGTGTCGGACGCGAGCAGCGAGGCGAGCAAGGTGCGCATCGCGGCGGTGCGCAAGGCGGAGGCGCTCCTGAAGGAGGCCGAGCAGAAGAAGGCCGAGCTGGCCCGCCAGGCCGAGAAGGCCCTGGCCGAGGCGAAGGCGGAGGCCGAACGGCTCGTCGAGGAGGGCCGCCGGGAGCTGGAGGTCCTGGTGCGCCGCCGCGAGGACATTCAGGCGGAGATCTCCCGTGTCCAGGACGTTCTTGAGGCGTTGGAATCATTCGAGGCGCCTTCGGGCGGCGGAAAGCCCGCGGTCGGCGGCCAGGGCGCGGGGGGCGTGAAGGCCGGCGCGGCAGCGGGGTCCACTCGTTCGGGTGGCAAGACGTCAGAGGGCTAGTCGGTGCACAGGACGTGTGCTCCTGATGGAGGTTCAGGCGAACGAGTGACAAGCAATCCGTCGCCTTGCCACTCAAAAGGGGTGTCATTGTCCAGATCAAACGTGGATTGACTCGATGACACGCCGCTCGGGCGCCTAGGATTCCCCTTAACACCTCACGTAGCACCTCATCGGTCTCATTCGACAGGAACCCCATGAGCGACACTTCCTCCCCCTTCGGCTTCGAGCTCGTGCGGCGTGGTTACGACCGTGGTCAGGTGGACGACCGCATTACCAAGCTGGTCTCCGACCGCGACAGCGCCCTTGGACGTATCAACTCTCTGGAAAAGCGGATCGAGGAGTTGCACCTCGAGACGCAGAACGCCCAGGCCCAGGTGACCGACGCGGAGCCGTCGTACGCCGGCCTCGGTGCCCGGGTCGAGAAGATCCTGCGCCTCGCGGAGGAGGAGGCGAAGGACCTGCGCGAGGAGGCCCGTCGCGCGGCCGAGCAGCACCGTGAGCTGGCCGAGTCGGCTGCCCAGCAGGTGCGCAACGACGCCGAGTCGTTCGCCGCCGACCGCAAGACGAAGGCGGAGGACGAAGGCGTCCGCATCGTCGAGAAGGCCAAGGGCGACGCCTCCACCCTGCGCGCCGAGGCCCAGAAGGACGCGGCCTCCAAGCGCGAGGAGGCCGACGCGCTCTTCGAGGAGACCCGCGCCAAGGCCGCCCAGGCCGCCGCGGACTTCGAGACCAACCTGGCCAAGCGCCGCGAGCAGTCCGAGCGCGACCTGGCCTCGCGTCAGGCGAAGGCGGAGAAGCGTCTCGCCGAGATCGAGCACCGCGCCGAGCAGCTGCGCCTGGAGGCCGAGAAGCTGCGTACGGACGCGGAGCGCCGGGCACGCCAGACGGTGGAGACCGCGCAGCGCCAGGCCGAGGACATCGTGGCCGACGCCAACGCCAAGGCGGACCGTATCCGCAGCGAGTCCGAGCGCGAGCTGGCGGCGCTCACCAACCGCCGCGACTCGATCAACGCGCAGCTGACCAACGTCCGCGAGATGCTGGCGACGCTGACCGGTGCGGCGGTCGCGGCCGCCAACCCGATCGTCGACGACGAGCCGGTCACCCGCGGCGTTCCGGCGCAGCAGAGCCGCTAGCGGATCCGGGGTCGGAACCGCTCGACCCCCAGGGGCCGATCGAGGGCCGTACGTCACCTGTTTGAGGTGGCGTACGGCCCTTCGGCGTTCTAGCGTGGCCCGCATGATCGAGCTTGAGGGCCTTACGAAACGATTCGGCGCGAAGACCGCCGTGGACCACCTCAGCTTCCAGGTCAGACCGGGGGTGGTGACCGGCTTCCTCGGCCCCAACGGGGCGGGCAAGTCGACGACCATGCGCATGATGCTCGACCTCGACAACCCGACCAGCGGTACGGTCCGGATCGACGGGAAGCACTACCGGGACCTGCCGGAGCCGTTGAAGTACATCGGGGCGCTGCTGGACGCCAAGTCCATGCACGGTGGACGCAGCGCCTACAACAACCTGCTCTGCCTCGCCGAGTCGAACCGGATCCCGAAGAGCCGGGTCGGGGAGGTCCTGGACCTGGTCGGGCTGACGCCCGTGGCGAAGAAGAAGTCCAAAGGATTTTCCCTGGGCATGGGGCAGCGGCTGGGAATCGCCTCTGCCCTGCTCGGTGATCCGGAAATCCTGATGTTCGACGAGCCCGTCAATGGTCTGGACCCGGAGGGAATTCTCTGGATCAGGAATTTGATGAAGGCGCTGGCGGCGGAGGGCCGGACGATCTTCGTCTCCTCTCATCTGATGAGCGAAATGGCGCTGACGGCAGACCATTTGGTCGTCATCGGGCAGGGAAAGCTGCTGGCAGACCTGTCGATGGCCGATTTCATCCACCAGAACTCCCGCAGCTACGTCCGGCTGCGCTCGCCCCAGCAGGAGCGGCTCAAGGACGTCCTGCACGAGGCGGGGATCGACGCCGTCAGCGTCCCGGCCACCGGCGCGCTCGAGATCGACGGCGTGGGCCCGGAGCGGCTCGGTGAACTGGCCGCCCAGCACCGGATCGTGCTGCACGAACTCAGCCCGCAACGGGCCTCACTGGAGGAAGCGTTCATGCGCATGACGGCGGACTCCGTCGAGTACCACGCCCACGCGCCGGGGGTACCGGGCGCCGCGGGCATCCCGGGTGTCCCGGTCATCCCGGCGGGCATGGCCCCCGACAACCCGGCCCGGCCGGCCGACGTGCCCGCCTGGGGCGCCGGCTCCGGCTTCGAGGCGCAGCGCAAGGGCGGCGAGTGACCATGTCCTCCTTCCCCGCCGTCCTCAAGTCCGAGTGGACGAAGATCCGTACGGTCTCCTCCACCCTCTGGACCCTGGCCGCAGCCCTCATCGTCACGGTCGGCATCAGCGCCGCCCTGTGCGCGCTCGTCAACAGCACCTTCCAGGACATGCCCGCCGAGGAGAGGGCCACCTTCGACCCGACCCTGACCAGCTTCGCCGGGATGACCCTCGGCCAGCTCGCCATGATCGTCTTCGGCGTCCTGGTCGTCGGCACCGAGTACAGCTCGGGCATGATCCGCACCTCGCTGGCCGCCGTGCCCCGGCGCGGCAGCTTCCTCTTCGGCAAGCTGCTCGTCGCGACCGGTCTCGCGCTGGTCGTCGGGCTGGTCACGAGCTTCCTGTCGTTCTTCCTCGGACAGGCCATCCTGGGCGACCGCAGCATCGCCATCGACGCGCCGAACGTCCTGCGCGCGGTGATCGGCGCCGGCCTCTACATGGCGATGATCGCCCTGTTCTCGATGGGCGTGGCCACCATGCTGCGCAGCTCGATGCTGGCGCTCGGCATCCTGATGCCGTTCTTCTTCCTGGTCTCGAACATCCTGGGCGTGGTGGAGGCGACCCGGAAGGTCGCCCAGTACTTCCCGGACCAGGCCGGATCCAAGATCATGCAGGTCATCCCGGGGGCCATGGGCAGCGAGCCGCCGCCGTACGGCCCGTGGGGCGGCTTCGGGATCATGGCCCTCTGGACGCTGGCCGCGGTACTCGGGGGCTACCTCGTCCTCCGTAAGAGGGATGCCTGACCTCCTGCGGACGTACTACGGGAGATCCCCGGGTCGGTCTCAGGGGTGGCTCAGGGATCGGCCCGGGACGGAACCGCGGGGGACTCGATATCCTCTTAATCCTTACGCGGGCGAGAGTCGTCCCGGCCTGGTAAGGGGCAGTTCAATGATCGAGGCAGTCGGCCTGACCAAGCGCTTCGGCGCCAAGACCGCCGTCGACCAGCTGTCGTTCCAGGTCAAGCCGGGTCACGTGACCGGTTTCCTGGGGCCGAACGGCTCTGGGAAATCCACCACCATGCGCATGATCGTCGGCCTCGACCGGCCCACGGCCGGTCATGTGACGATCAACGGCCGCCCCTTCCGGGAGCTGCCGAACGCCCAGCGGCACGTCGGAGCCCTGCTCGACGCCAAGGCCGTGCACGGCGGCCGCCGGGCCCGCACCCACCTGCTCTCCATCGCCCAGCTCTCGGGGATCCCGGAGAAGCGGGTGGACGAGGTGCTGGCCGTGGTCGGCCTCCAGGACGTCGCCCGGCAGCGGACGAAGGGCTTCTCGCTCGGCATGGGCCAGCGGCTCGGCATCGCCACCGCCCTGCTCGGGGACCCGCAGGTGCTGCTGTTCGACGAGCCGGTCAACGGGCTGGACCCCGAGGGCATCCTCTGGGTCCGCAACCTCATGCGCCGGCTCGCCGCCGAAGGCCGCACCGTCCTCGTCTCCTCGCACCTGATGAGCGAGATGGCGCTGACCGCCGACCACCTGATCGTGATCGGCCGCGGCCGCCTGCTGGCCGACATGGGCACCCAGGAGTTCATCACGCACAACTCGGCCGGATTCGCTCGGGTGCGCACGGCCGACACCGATCCCCGTGGCCGGGACGCGCTGGGTACGACCCTCACCGGCGCGGGCGGGCGGGTCCTCCAGGAGCCCGACGGAGCACTGCGCGTGACCGGCCTGGAGCTCCCCCGCATCTCGGACCTCGCCCACGAGGCCGGCGTACGGCTCTGGGAGCTGTCACCGCACCGGGCCTCGCTGGAGGAGGCGTACATGCGGATGACCCAGTCCTCCCTGGAATACACCTCCACCGACGACCCGCGGGCCGAGCTGTGGGAGCCCGAACCGCTGACCGTCCCCGCCTGGGAGGACGGGCCGGCCGCCCCCGAGGTCCCGCAGACGGGCTTCTACGCGCCTCCGCCGCCCGGAGCCGGCGGCCGGCCCTTCCTGATGCCGAGCGACCCCGGCGAACTCGCGCGGGCCGCCCGGAACACCACCGCAGACAGCCAAGAGGACTCCCGATGACCGGCCCCACGCCCACCGGCGCCACGCCCCGCGGCGCGACGACGACCGCGGAGGGGCAGCCGCAGGGCTACAGCTCGCCGATGCCCACCCCGCGGCCGCACCTGGGACACGCCCTGGCCTCGGAGTGGACCAAGCTGGTCTCGGTCCGCTCCACCCTGTGGACGCTCGGCTCCCTCGTGCTGACCGTCGTGGGCATCGGGCTGCTCTTCGTCGTGCAGACCAGTTCCCGGGACTACGTGGAGATCTCCTTCACCACGCCCGCCCTGTTCGGCCTGCTGGTCGGGCAGATCGCGGTGATGGTCCTCGGCGTCCTGACGATCACCTCGGAACACGCCAGCGGGCTGGTGCGGACCACCTTCACCGCCGCCCCGGAGCGGCACCGCGTGCTGACGGCGAAGTACCTCGTCTTCAGCATCACGGCCTTCCTCGCCATCGCCATGTCGGTGTTCCTCGTCGGGGTTTCCGCGGCCCTGGTGCACAACGGCTCCGCCGCCGGGGTGCACGCGCTCGGCGAGTGGTTCGGCGCGCTGACGGGCTGCCTCTACGTCACCCTGCTCGGGGTGCTCGCCCTCGCCGTCGGGGCGCTGGTGCGGCATTCCGCCGGGGCGATCGCCGTGATGCTGGGCGTCGTCACGCTGCCGCCGGTGATAGGCGGGATGCTCAGCATCTGGGAGGCGTCCGCGCCCATCGGACAGACGGTCCTCGAGCACAACGCGCCGGTGGCGCTGATGCAGCTGTTCGGCATGCGGGAGACCGCGAGCGGCGGGCCGATGCCCAGCCAGCTCTCCCACATGGTGATCATCCTGCTGATCACCGGCGCGGCGGTGGCCGCCTCGTACGCGACGGTCGCCCGCCGGGACGTCTAGTACTTGGGTGCATTACGGGACCGCTGCACCTTCGAGGTGCGGCGGTCCTTCGCGTTCCAGCAGGCCTTGTGCCAGTGGCGCCGGTCGTCCACGCCGCCGTACTCCGGCCAGGCCACCAGGTGCGGGGTGCCGGAGGGGATCTCCTGGTCGCAGCCCGGGCAGCGGTAGCGCTTGCCCGCCGCGCTCGCGCCCGCGACGTGCCGGACCTTCCACTCCTCGCCCTGGTACTCCTCGGTGCGCTCCAGCCCGTAGCGGTCGAAACCGGTGCTGGGGCGTTCGTCCGGAGTCTCGCCGCCCCTGGGGCGGTTGTGGCGCGGTGACACGTATACCTCACGGAAGGGCGGACGGCAGTGACTTTCTCCCAGACTACGCGCAGCGAGGCGGGGTACCCGCAGGGTGGCTGGGGAAGGGCGGTCCCCCGAAGGTGACTGGCCCGACAATCCCAATAACTTTCGTGTCAGCCCGTGCCTTTGGCACGTGTCAGACGTTGTTGCCATAGGAAGAACCGGTCCACCTGGGGAGGCCGCGTCAGCCGCGAGGAGGGTAAAGGCGATGCGCGTAGGAGCATTTGTACTGGCGGCCCAGTTCCCGGGTCAGGGGCAGGGAGAGGCGCTGCACCGGGCGGTGCGGACCGCCGAAGTGGCCGAACAGGCCGGGCTGGACTCGGTCTGGCTCGCCGAACACCACTTCGTCCCGTACGGGGTCTGCCCCTCGGCGGTGACCCTGGCGGCCCTGCTGCTGGGCCGGACCCGGCGGCTGCGCGTGGGCACGGCGGTCAGCGTGCTGCCGAGCACGCACCCCGTGACCCTCGGCGAGCAGGCGGCGCTGCTGCACCTGACCTCGGGCGGGCGGTTCACCCTCGGGGTGGGCCGGGGCGGGCCGTGGGTCGACCTGGAGGTGTTCGGGGGCGGCCTGGACGCGTACGACAACGGCTTCCCGGAGTCCCTGGACCTGCTGCGGCGCTGGCTGACGGAGGCGCGGGTGGGAACCGCCGGCGAGCGGTACGGATTCCGCGAGGTGGCCGTCGTACCGCGCCCCTCGGAGGCCCTGGACGGGGACGGGGCGGGCCCGGAGGTCATCGTGGCCTGCACTTCTCCCACGTCGGTACGGATGGCCGCGCGGCGGGGGCTGCCCATGCTGCTCGGCATGCACTGCGGGGACGAGGACAAGGCCGGCATGGTGGCGCTGTGGCGGTCCACGGCACTGGCGGCGGGCCACTCCCGGGAGTACGTCGACGGCGCGGGCCACGTCTCCGCCGGGGTCTGCCAGCTGGCCGACCGTACGGCGGACGCGCGCGAGACGCTGCTGAAGGCGCTGCCGGGCTGGCTCAAACAGGGTCTGGACGCGCATGTGACGGTGGACGGCCGGGTGCGCGCGATGCGGGACCCGGTCGCGTACACGGAACTCCTGTGCGATCTGCACCCGGTGGGCACACCGGAACTGGCCGTGGACCGGCTGGCGGTCACCTCCGAGCGGACCGGCATCACGCGCTTCGCCCTCCTGACGGAGGGCTCCGGCGATCTCGCCGCGACGGAGGAGAACGTACAGCGCCTCGGCACCGAAGTCCTGCCCCGTCTCGGCTGAGACCTACCGGCCGGCGCTGCCGGGTGCCGTCCGGCCCGGTCGACCGGACGGCACTCTTAGCAGTCCCGCAGCCCGGGCGACTGGTTGAGCAGCTGACCACGGATCGAAGTGAACTTGGCCAGCCGGTCGTCCACCGAGGAGTCCAGCGGGAACACCGCCACCCGGTGACAGTTCTGGAACGCCAGGCGCACTCCGAAGTGCCGCTGCAGAGCACCGCGTATCGCGTCGCTCGCGAGCGCGCGCAGCAGCTGCCCGCGCGCCTGCTCGTCGGGCGGCGGCGTCTGGTTGTCGGCGAACTGTCCGCCGTCCACCTTCAACTGGGCCACCAGCGAGCTGATCATCCCCCATGCGTAAGGCAGGGAGGTCCGGACGCAGTCGACGAAAGCCGCTTCGTCGACCTCGCCTCGCTCGGCCTGTTCGAGTAGGGCCGGTGAGACGTCGAGCGACATGGGTTCTCCTCTCGTGACCCCGGCCGATTGGGTTGCCGGAGTCTTACGGGCAGGGAAGGAGGCCGCGACGCAGCGTGCACGCTCCGCAACCTCCCGCTCACCACGGTAGGCGCCCCACGGGTGACGCACCAGGAGAATGCGCATACAACGCGCCATCGGCGAAGGGGGCTTTCAGGGGCGAATCGCGTGGAGAGCCGTCCGTCGAGTAGCGTTGCCGACCATGCGTCTCGTCATTGCCCGCTGCTCCGTCGACTACGCGGGCCGGCTCACCGCCCATCTGCCCTCGGCACCCCGTCTGATCCTCGTGAAGGCCGACGGCAGTGTCTCGATCCACGCGGACGACCGGGCGTACAAACCGCTCAACTGGATGTCGCCCCCGTGCACCCTCAAAGAGGGGAGCGGTGACGACGCCGGCGTGTGGACCGTCGTCAACAAGGCGGGTGAGAAGCTCATCATCACCATGGAGGAAGTCCTCCACGACTCCTCCCACGAGCTCGGCACCGACCCGGGGCTCATCAAGGACGGCGTGGAAGCACACCTCCAGGAGCTCCTCGCGGACCGCATCGACACGCTGGGCGAGGGCTACACGCTGATCCGGCGCGAGTACATGACGGCGATCGGGCCGGTGGACATCCTGTGCCGGGACGCCTCCGGCGCGACGGTGGCCGTGGAGATCAAGCGGCGCGGCGAGATCGACGGCGTCGAGCAGCTGACCCGCTACCTGGAACTGCTGAACCGCGACCCGCACCTGGCCCCGGTCCGCGGGATCTTCGCGGCCCAGGAGATCAAGCCGCAGGCCAAGGTCCTGGCGACGGACCGCGGGATGGACTGCGTGGTCCTGGACTACAACGCGCTGCGCGGCATCGAGGACGACAAGCTGCGGCTGTTCTGACCCGCTGCTCTTCGCGTCACCATGGCTCCGTCCCGAGGGACGGAGCCATTGCGCGTTCAGGGACCGGTGGCGGTGGCCGTCGCCGTGCCCGTACCCGTGCCCGTGGTGGCCGTCGGCGACGGCTGGGCGGTCTCCGTCGGCGTCGGCGAGGCAGACGGCTCCGCGGAGGTCGGCGGCGGCGAGACCGGCGAGGAGGCCGGGGGCTGCGGCGGGGTGGACTGCGGGCGGCGCGAGGGCGTACGGGACGGGGTACGGCCCGGGGTCGAGCCGGTGGTCTCCCCCGGGGCGGCGGACTGCGACGGCTGCGGGGCGGCCGGGTCGGAGGGCGCCGGTGCAGGATCGTTCCCGCTGGACTCCGGTACCGCCGCCGGAGCCGTCCGCGCCGGGGTGGACGACGCCGCCGGACTCTGCGTCGCGGGCGGCGCCGAGGTGTCCGAGGAGCTCAGCGCGAGGCTCACCACCGTGCCCAGCGCGACCACCGTGAGCGCGCCCGCACCGGCCAGCAGCACCCGGCGCCGACGGGCGGCCGCGCCGGCGCGGGCCGGTTCGGCGGCGGTGGGACGGGGGGCTGCGGCGGGCTCCGGCTTCGGCTTCGGCTTCGGCGACATCGGGAAGGCGTCCTCGAACACCTCCGAGAGGGTCGTGGGCGCCTCGGGGCGCCGGATGACGGGCACCACCGGGGCCACCCGTGTCACGGCCTCGGAGACGGCGGCGGAAACGGCAGGGACGACGGGGGCGACTGCGGCCCTGGGGGCGCCCGAGCCGGGTCCGGCGGCCGAACCGGCCGCCCCGGCCGGGCCGTGCCCCGCGGTCACGCCGGGCGCGGCAGCCGGACCGGGCACGACGGCCGAGCCGGAACCGGCGGACGCGGCGGAACCGCCGGACGACGAGCCCGCGGGCAGCGCCGCAGGTGCCGCGGCCGGGGCGATGGCCGGCGGCTCGAGCCGCAGCGGCGGCGACACCACGACCTCGGCGGCGGCCTCCCGGTCCACGACCAGCGCCAGCGCCCTGCGGCCCGCCACGGTGCCCCGCTTGTCGGCCAGCGCCCCGCGCAGCCCGATCGAGGTCTCCAGCTCCGCCCGCGCCCGGTCCAGGCGTCCCTCGCACAGGGCGAGCACGCCGAGTTCGTGGTGGAAGTACGCCTGCTCGGCGACCTCCCCGGCCTTGCGCGCGGCCTCCGCGCCCGAGCGCAGCACCCGCTCCCACGCCTCCCAGTGCAGCGAGGCCGCGAACGCCGGGGCCGCCGTCCGCGCGAGGAGTACGGCGGCCACCACGTCCGCACCGGACAGGGCGCACAGCACCGCGTCCGCCTCGGACGCGATCCGCTCCGGCGTCACCGAGGAGTGACCGGTCCACCAGGCGTAGTGCCGGGCGGCCGTACGGGCCTCCTCGGCCGCGGTGTCCCCGTACCCGACCTCCTCCAGCTGCCGGGCGACGCCCGCGGCCAGCCTGTAGCGCGTGCCGACCGGCGTCAGCAGCCCGCAGTCGAGCAGTTCCGCCACCGCCGAGTCGGCGTGGGTGTCCCCCACCAGCGCCGGCAGGTGCGCGTGGTGCGGCAGCTCCCCGCCCAGCGCGCAGGCGATCCGCAGGGCGGCGCGCCCCGACTCGCTGACCCGCGAGGCCAGCAGCTCCGCGGGGGCCGCGCCCTCGGCGAGCGTGGGCAGCGGCACCTCCACGGCGTCGCGGGGGCGCTCGTCGAAGACGCCGGGCTCCTCCTCGTCGTCGTCCTCGCCGGTGTGGTTGAGCTCGTCCCGCTGCCGCAGCAGCGCGGCGGCCTGTACGAAGCGCAGCGGGAGCCCTTCGGAGGCGAACCGCAGGTCGGACGCCCAGGCGGTCTCCAGGTCGGTCAGCGGCCGGCCGAGGCGCGTCTCCAGCAGCTCCAGGCAGTCGGCCTTGCCCAGCCCGCCGAGGAAGACCTCCTCGAGGTGCGAGTCGTCGGAGGGAGAGCGGATCTCGGGGGTCGCGGCCAGCAGGTACGCGCACTCGGGGGTGGCGTGCAGCAGCTCGTCGAGGGCGGGCCCGCCCATCTCCAGGTCGTCGAGGAGGACGATGGCGCCGATGTCCCGTACGCGGGCCAGGAGTTCGATCCGGTCGGGCCGCTGGTCCGAGGCCGCGTACACGGTCGCGTACAGGGCGTGGAGCAGCTCGGCGGGCTGCTGGTGCCCGTAGCCGGAGAGCCGTACGACGCCGTCGGGGGCGAGTCCCGCGCACTGGGCGGCGACCGCGTCGAGCAGGGCGGTACGGCCGGAGCCTGAGGGTCCGGTCAGGCGTACGGACCGCCCCCGGCCCAGCAGCCGTACGAGCCGCTCGCACTCCTCCTCGCGCTCCAGCAGCGGCCTCGCGGCGGCGGGAGCACCGGGCGGTACGGGCGGCCGGGTGGCGGCGTCCCGGGCGGCGCGGGCGGCCGCGTCGCGCTTGGCGGGGCGGCCGGGGCGGACACCGGGGCGGAGCGGCTCGATCTCGCTGCCGTCGACCGGGTTGACGGTGAGCGTGAACTCGCCGGCCGTGAGGGTGACGACCCGGGCGGGCGCCACGGGCGCGGGCACGGCCGGGGCGGAGAGCGCGGGTGCGGGCAGCTCGGCAGCGCCCCCGGACTGCTCCCCCGGAGTGCCCTGCCGCTGTATGTGGTCCATGACCATGTCCCCCGATCGCGCCGTGCGCCTCGCCGTCGTACCGCCCGGCCTTCGCACACGCCGCTGCCGCTACTGGTCCGGTTTCCGCCCGAACCCTAGACCGTGGCCGGTCGCGCGGGGAACCGCGGGGGTGCCATCACCACCGGACCGTTACGTTTCCGCAGGAAAACGGAGCGCTACATTCACACGCGGGGCAGGGACTCCGCTTCCAGCCCGCCCTCGATCGCGAGGATCCGGTGCAGCCGGGTGGCCACGAGCAGCCGCTGCATCTGCGGCGGCACCCCGCGCAGCACCAGGCGCCGTCCGGTCCGGCCGGCCCTGCGGTGCGCGCCCATGATCACGCCGAGGCCGGTCGCGTCCCAGGAGTCGAGCCCGGTGAGGTCGAGCACGAGGTCGCCGTGGCCGTCGTCGAGGGCGGTGTGGAGGACCGTACGGGCGTCCGCCGCGCTGCGCACGTCGAGGCGACCCCCGACGACGAGTTCGGCGTGGTCGCCCCTGATGTGCATGTGTACTCCCGGCGGTACTGCGTACGTATGGTCCGACTGGTCCGTGGTCGGCAACTCTCACTGCAACTGACTGCCGCACGGGCAGGGAAGTTGCCGACCGTGAGCGAACCGATACCTAAATCACCCGGACGGGTGATGACATTCGAACAGTGGTGCTCGGCTGCACGGCCTTGCGGCCTTGCGGTTGACGGCCTCAGTGCTTGTAGAAGCCCTGCCCGCTCTTGCGGCCGATATCCCCGGCGTCCACCATCCGGCGCATCAGCTCCGGCGGCGCGAACTTCTCGTCCTGGGACTCGGTGTAGATGTTGCTGGTGGCGTGCAGCAGGATGTCGACGCCCGTGAGGTCGGCGGTGGCCAGCGGGCCCATGGCGTGCCCGAAGCCCAGCTTGCACGCGATGTCGATGTCCTCGGCGGAGGCCACGCCGGATTCGTACAGCTTGGCCGCCTCGACGACCAGCGCGGAGATCAGACGGGTCGTCACGAAGCCGGCGACGTCGCGGTTGACGACGATGCAGGTCTTGCCGACGGACTCGGCGAACGCGCGGGTGGTGGCGAGGGTTTCGTCGCTCGTCTTGTAGCCGCGGACGAGCTCGCAGAGCTGCATCATCGGAACGGGCGAGAAGAAGTGCGCGCCGACGACCCGCTCCGGGCGCTCCGTCACGGCCGCGATCTTGGTGATCGGGATGGCGGAGGTGTTGGAGGCGAGGATGGCGTCCTCGCGGACGATCTTGTCGAGGGCCCGGAAGATCTCGTGCTTGATCTCGATCTTCTCGAAGGCGGCCTCGACCACGATGTCGACGTCGGCGACGGCGTCGAGGTCGGTCGTGGTCGTGATGCGCGCGAGCGCCGCCTCGGCGTCCTCGGCCGTCAGCTTGCCCTTGGAGACGAACTTGTCGTACGAGGCCTTGATCCCGTCCGTGCCGCGGGTCAGCGCGGCGTCGGTGACATCGCGCAGGACGACGTCCCAGCCCGCCTGAGCGGAGACCTGAGCGATCCCGGATCCCATCAAGCCGGCACCGATGACGGCAAGCTTCCCAGCCACTGCACACCCCTTGTTCTGAACAGGCCCGGTCTCATGAAACGGCCCGGTCTCGTAGCCACTCCGGCGGAGACTAGCGCCCGGCCGGTGCGGTGTGACCGTGAAGTAACACGCGTCACGTCTCAGATGACGGACATCACACCGGTACGGCCCAGCAGTGCGGCGGATGCCCGCAGTTGGCCCGGACTACCCTGGCGGCATGGTGAACCTCACGCGCATCTACACCCGTACCGGCGACAAGGGCACGACCGCGCTCGGCGACATGAGCCGCACGGCCAAGACCGACCTGCGGATCTCCGCCTACGCCGACGCCAACGAGGCCAACGCGGCGATCGGGGCGGCGATCGCGCTGGGCGACCTGCCGGCCGAGGTCGTGAAGGTCCTGGTCCGGGTGCAGAACGACCTGTTCGACGTGGGCGCGGACCTGTGCACCCCGGTGGTCGAGAACCCGCAGTACCCGCCGCTGCGCGTGGAGCAGTTCTACATCGACAAGCTCGAGGCGGACTGCGACGCCTTCAACGAGGAGTTGGAGAAGCTGCGCAGCTTCATCCTCCCCGGCGGCACCCCCGGCGCCGCCCTCCTGCACCAGGCGTGCACGGTGGTCCGGCGCGCCGAGCGCTCCACCTGGGCGGCCCTGGAGGTGCACGGCGAGGTCATGAACCCGCTGACCGCCACCTACCTGAACCGCCTGTCCGACCTCCTGTTCATCCTGGCCCGCACGGCCAACAAGGAGCTCGGGGACGTGCTGTGGGTGCCGGGCGGCGAGCGCTAGCCGGTTCGGGCTACGAGACCTGGCCCGCCGGGGCCCTTTTCGGCCACACCGTGTAGCCGGCGGCGACCAGGGCGTGGATGCCGACCGCCCGCAGGGCACCGTACTGCCACGCCTTCAGCGAGCTCACGTCGCCCGCGTCGCCTACGTACCAGATCGCGGTCTGGAGGAGGCCGAGGGCGACGGCGGCCGCGATGACGGTCCGGATCCACAGCCGCCACTCGTGGGCGGCCCTCGCCCTGCCGTATCCGGCACCGGCCGGTTTGGGTCCGCCGGCCAGCCGGTGCGCGGCGTGGCCGTCGAGCCACGTGATCGTGTAGTGGCCGTAGGCGACGGTGTACCCGACGTACAGGGCGGCCAGCCCGTGCTTCCAGTCCGGCGCGGCGCCGTTCTTGAGGTCGAGCGTGGTGACCACCAGCAGGACCAGCTCCATCAGCGGCTCGCACAGCAGGACCGCCGCCCCCAGCCGGGGCTTCTTCGCGAGGTAGCGCAGGGCCAGGCCGGCGGCCAGCAGCACCCAGAAGCCCACCTCGCAGGCGATGATCAGCGCGACGATCACAGGACTCTCCGTTCGGCTCGGGACTGACGCTTCCCTCACAGGCTCCCGTCCGATCCGGCCCGTTTCGTCGTCGCCGGTGAGGAAAGGCCGCTGCATCCTTCGATGTAGCGGCAACTCGGCCTCTCCGCCGAGGCCGGCGCCCCGCACACCCTGTTGGATGGGACCGTGACCACGAAGAGCCTGCGCCCGCACCGCCATGACGTCCTGCTCGCGGTGGTCGGCCTGCTCGCGGGCCTGGTGCTCTGGTCGCTCGGGGTCTACAGCAGCGCCAGCCGCCACCTCCTTCCCGCCTGGGCCGCGCTGGTGCCCCTCGTGGTCCTCAGCGCGCTGGAGCTGCTGCGCCGCACCAGGCCGCAGCTGGCGCTGACCGTCGGCACCTTCGGCGTGATCGCCAACGAGTTCACGGTCGGCAGCCTCGCCACCGTCCTGATCTTCACCGACCTGATGTACGCGGCCGTCGTCTACGGGAGTCCCGCCGCGGCCCGGCGGATCCCGGTCAGCACCGGCCTGGTCACCGTGGCCGTCACCATCGGCTTCCTGGCCTGGCTGCGGACCCCGGAGGCCCTGCTGATCGGCGTGGTCACCGGCCTGGTCAGCTTCGCCCCGGCGCTGACCGGCGCCACCCTGCGCAACCACCGCGAGGCCGCCGTGGCCGCCCGGCTGCGGGCCGAGCAGACCGCGCTGCTGGCCGAGATGGACCGCAGCCAGGCGGTCGCCGCCGAGCGCGCCCGGATGGCCCGGGAGCTGCACGACATGGTGGCCAACCACCTGTCCGCCATCGCCATCCACTCCACCGCCGCGCTCTCCATCGACCGGGCCGACACCAGCCGGGACGCCCTGGGGGTGATCCGGGAGAACAGCGTCCAGGGACTGGCCGAGATGCGCCGCCTGATCGGGCTGCTGCGGGACGCGGGGGCGGAGCAGGAGGCGGTCGCCGTACCCACCCTGGACGGCCTGGACGCGCTGCTCGGACAGGCCCGTACCAATGGATCGGGGAGCGGACTGGAGTTCGTACTGCACGACGACCGGCCGCCGGGGGATCCGGTGCCGGCCCCGGTGGAGCTGGCGGCGTACCGGATCGTCCAGGAGTCGCTGACGAACGCGCTCAAGCACGCCGTCGCGGGCAGGGTCACGATCCGCGTGGCCCGGTCGGACGGACAGCTGACGGTGGCGGTGGACTCCCCGTACGGGGAGCGCCCGGGCCCGCGGGCCCCCGGCTCCGGCGCCGGGCTGATCGGCATGCGGGAGCGGGCGGAGCTGCTGGGCGGGGCGTTCTCGGCGGGCCGGGCCGGCGAGCTGTGGCGGGTGCGGGCGACTCTGCCCGCGGAAGAAAAGGCGGTGGAGGCATGACCATCAGGGTGGTGGTGGCCGAGGACCAGAGCGCGGTACGGGCCGGGCTGGTGCTCATCCTGGGCAGTGCGGGCGGTATCGAGGTGGTGGGCGAGGCGGCCGACGGGGAGGAGGCGGTGCGCCTGGCCCGGGAGCTGCGGCCGGATCTCGTCCTCATGGACGTGCAGATGCCGAGGCTCGACGGGGTGTCCGCGACCCGCCAGGTGGTCGCGGAGGGGCTGGCCGACGTCCTGGTGCTGACCACCTTCGACCTCGACGAGTACGTCTTCGGGGCCCTGCGGGCGGGGGCTGCGGGCTTCCTCCTGAAGAACGCGGAGGCCGCGGAGCTGATCGAGGCGGTACGGACCGTCGCGCGCGGGGAGGGCCTGATCGCCCCGGCGGTGACCCGGCGCCTGATCGCGGAATTCGCCGCTCCGCCGCAACCGGCCAGGCCCGCCGCGCCGCCGGCGCTGGAGACGCTGACGCGCCGCGAGCGCGAGGTCCTGTCCTGCCTGGGCGCGGGGCTGTCGAACGCGGAGATCGCCGTACGCCTGGACATGGCGGAGGCGACGGCGAAGACGCACGTCAGCCGCCTCCTGGGCAAGCTGGAGCTGCGCAGCCGGGTCCAAGCGGCCGTGCTGGCCCAGGAGTTGGGCCTCTAGGCAGGAGGTCTGGACCTCTTGACGGTTGGTCCAGACCTTTCTACTCTCACCGCACAACACTGTGGTGAGCGTGCCATGACAAAGCGTGCTCACGGGCGGCGCAGGTCCCACCCCCATGTCGACGTCGGCCCCACGACCGCGACGGACCTACGGAGGATCACCCTTGAGCACAGCATCCCCACCCCGCACCAGGCGCACCCGGTTCTTCACGCGGGTCGCGGCGATCGTGGCCGCCCTCGCCCTGCCCGTCACCGGGCTCGTCGTGCTGGCAGGCCCCGCCCAGGCCGCCACGTCCGCGACCGCGACGTACACCAAGGTCTCCGACTGGGGCACCGGCTTCGAGGGCAAGTGGACGGTGAAGAACACGGGCACCACCACGATCACCTCGTGGACCGTCGAGTGGGACTACCCGGCCGGCACCGCGGTCACCTCCGCCTGGGACGCCACCGTCACCAGCTCCGGCACCCACTGGACCGGCAAGAACGTCGGCTGGAACGGCACCCTCGCCCCCGGCGGTACCGCCAGCTTCGGATTCAACGGCACCGGCAGCGGCTCCCCCAGCGGCTGCAAGATCAACGGCGCCTCCTGTGACGGCACCCAGCCGGGCGACACTCCCCCCACCGCGCCCGGCACCCCCACCGCGAGCAGCGTCACCGAGACCTCGCTGACCCTGAGCTGGCCGGCGGCCACCGACGACAAGGGCGTCAAGAACTACGACGTCTACCGCGGCGGCGCCAGGATCGCGACCGTCACGGGCACCAGCTACGGCGACTCCGGCCTGACCAAGGGCACCACGTACCAGTACACCGTCACCGCCCGCGACACCGTCGACCAGACCGGCCCGTCCTCCGGCTCGGCCTCGGTGACCACGGCCGGCGGGGTCGTCCCGCCGGACCCGGGCGGCAAGGTCAAGCTCGGCTACTTCACCGAGTGGGGGGTCTACGGCCGCAACTACCACGTGAAGAACCTGGTCACGTCGGGCACGGCGAGCAAGATCACCCACATCAACTACGCCTTCGGCAACGTCCAGAACGGCCAGTGCACCATCGGTGACGCCTACGCCGACTACGACAAGGCCTACACCGCCGACCAGAGCGTCGACGGCGTGGCCGACACCTGGGACCAGCCGCTGCGCGGCAACTTCAACCAGCTGCGCAAGCTGAAGAAGGCCTACCCGAACATCAAGGTGCTGTGGTCCTTCGGCGGCTGGACCTGGTCCGGCGGATTCCCGCAGGCCGCGGCCAACCCGGCCGCCTTCGCCGCCTCCTGCTACAACCTGGTCGAGGACCCGCGCTGGGCCGACGTGTTCGACGGGATCGACCTGGACTGGGAGTACCCGAACGCCTGCGGCCTGTCCTGTGACACCAGCGGCGCGGCCGCGTTCAAGAACCTCATGCAGGCCACCAGGGCCAAGTTCGGCGCGAACAACCTGGTCACCGCGGCCATCACCGCCGACGCCTCCAGCGGCGGCAAGATCGACGCGGCCGACTACGCCGGGGCCGCGCAGTACGTCGACTTCTACAACGTCATGACGTACGACTTCTTCGGCGCCTGGGCGGCGCAGGGCCCGACGGCCCCGCACTCCCCGCTCACCTCCTACACCGGCATCCCGCAGGCCGGCTTCAACTCGGCCGAAGCCATCGCCAAGCTCAAGGCCAAGGGCGTGGCCGGCTCGAAGCTCAACCTCGGCATCGGCTTCTACGGCCGCGGCTGGACCGGCGTCACCCAGGCCGCACCCGGCGGTACGGCCACCGGACCGGCCCCGGGCACGTACGAGCAGGGCATCGAGGACTACAAGGTGCTCAAGACCAGCTGCCCGGCCACCGGCACCGTCGCCGGCACGGCCTACGCCAAGTGCGGCAGCAACTGGTGGAGCTACGACACCCCGGCCACCATCGCCGGGAAGATGACCTGGGCCAAGCAGCAGGGGCTCAAGGGAGCCTTCTTCTGGGAGTTCAGCGGCGACACCTCGAACGGTGAGCTCGCGAGCGCGATCCACACCGGGCTGCAGTAGCAAGACCGAAGCCGGGGAGACGGGTCCGCCCCCGTCTCCCCGGCTTCTTCACGTCTGAACCGCCTCAGGCGACATTCACCCTCTGCCCGGGAGGCGCCGCCTCCAGCCACGCCAGGAAGCCGGTCAGCGCGTCCTCGCTCATCGCCAGCTCCAGGCGGGTCCCCCGGTGGACACAGCCGAGCACGACGGCATCGGAGAGCAGGGCCAGCTCCTCCTCGCCCTCGGGGGCGCGGCGGGCGACGACCTCGATGGAGGAGCGCTCCAGCAGCCGGCGCGGGCGCGGGGAGTACGAGAACACCCGGAACCACTCGATCCGGTCGCCGCTGTAGCGCGCGACCCCGTACACCCAGCCCTTGCCGGAGGTGTCGGCCTCCTCGGGCACCCCCCAGCGCATGCTGCAGTCGAAGGTGCCGCCGGACCGCTGGATGAGTCTGCGGCGCAGTCCGAAGACAAACAGCCCGATCACCACCAGGGCTACGACCAGGCCGCTCACAAGCAGAGCGAGGAGCATCTTCACCGACCTCCTCGCTCATCGAATACCGCATGCCAAAAAAACGACCTGCATCGCCTCAGCCGCGACCCGGTCTGGAAAATTCCAGAACGGACCGCGGCTGAGGGTTGCCGGGTCCCGGAGGTCGCCCTCCGGAACTCAGCGGTTCAAACTCCGACGGGTGTTCAGCCCGTTACGGCGCGCAGCCGGACATCCGCGCGACGCTCGGCGGCCGCATCGGCCTCCGCCTTCGCGCGCTCCAGTGCCCGCTCCGCACGCTGGACGTCGATCTCGTCCGCGAGCTCGGCGATCTCGGCCAGCAGGGACAGCTTGTTGTCCGCGAACGAGATGAATCCGCCGTGCACCGCTGCGACGACAGTGTTGCCGTCGCTGGTACGGATGGTCACCGGGCCCGATTCCAGCACACCGAGAAGCGGCTGGTGACCGGGCATGACGCCGATGTCGCCGGACGTGGTGCGGGCGACAACAAGGGTGGCCTCGCCGGACCAGACATTGCGGTCCGCCGCGACCAGCTCGACGTGCAGCTCAGCAGCCAAGGTGGCTCCTCGGGTCACCACCCGGCGGGTCAGCCGGGTGTTGGGTCAAATTCTAATGGGCGTGGGGAGAGGGACGGGACATACCCGCCCCTCTCCGTGAAACCTTCGAACCGGATGCGCTCCGCGAGGAGCGCGCCGGATCAGGAGACGCCCAGCTCCTTGGCGTTCGCCTTCAGGTCCTCGATGCCACCGCACAGGAAGAACGCCTGCTCGGGGAAGTGGTCGTAGTCACCGTCGCAGATGGCGTTGAACGCGGTGATCGACTCGTCGAGCGGAACGTCCGAACCGTCCACGCCGGTGAACTGCTTCGCCACGTGGGTGTTCTGCGACAGGAAGCGCTCGACACGACGGGCACGGTGGACAACGAGCTTGTCCTCCTCGCCCAGCTCGTCGATACCGAGGATCGCGATGATGTCCTGGAGGTCCTTGTACTTCTGCAGGATCCCCTTGACGCGCATCGCCGTGGCGTAGTGGTCCGCCGCGATGTACCGCGGGTCGAGGATGCGGGACGTCGAGTCCAGCGGGTCCACGGCCGGGTAGATGCCCTTCTCGGAGATCGGACGGGAGAGAACCGTCGTCGCGTCGAGGTGGGCGAAGGTGGTCGCCGGCGCCGGGTCGGTCAGGTCGTCCGCGGGGACGTAGATCGCCTGCATCGAGGTGATCGAGTGACCACGGGTCGAGGTGATGCGCTCCTGGAGGAGACCCATCTCGTCGGCCAGGTTCGGCTGGTAACCCACCGCGGAGGGCATACGGCCGAGCAGGGTCGACACCTCGGAACCCGCCTGGGTGTACCGGAAGATGTTGTCGATGAAGAAGAGCACGTCCTGCTTCTGCACATCGCGGAAGTACTCCGCCATGGTCAGACCGGCAAGGGCGACGCGCAGACGGGTGCCCGGGGGCTCGTCCATCTGGCCGAAGACGAGGGCCGTCTTGTCGATGACGCCCGACTCGGCCATCTCCTCGATGAGGTCGTTGCCCTCACGGGTACGCTCACCGACGCCCGCGAAGACCGACACACCGTCGTGGTTGTTGGCGACGCGGTAGATCATTTCCTGGATCAGAACGGTCTTGCCGACACCGGCACCACCGAACAGACCGATCTTTCCACCCTTGACGTACGGGGTGAGAAGGTCGATGACCTTGACGCCGGTCTCGAACATCTCGGTCTTCGACTCGAGCTCGTCGAAGCGGGGCGCCTTGCGGTGGATCGGCCAGCGCTCGGAGACGTTGGCGTTCTCCTCCGGGTAGTTCAGCACCTCACCGAGGGTGTTGAACACCTTGCCCTTGGTGAAGTCACCGACGGGGACGGTGATGCCCTCGCCCGTGTCGGTCACCGCGGCCTGGCGGACCAGACCGTCGGTCGGCTGCATCGAGATGGTACGGACGAGGCCGTCACCCAGGTGCTGCGCGACCTCGAGGGTCAGGGTCTTGAGCTTGCCGTCCTCGGCCGGGTCGGCGACCTGGACCTTGAGGGCGTTGTAGATCTCGGGCATGGCGTCGACGGGGAACTCCACGTCGACGACCGGGCCGATGACCCGGGCGACGCGGCCCGTGGCGGCGGCCGTCTCAACAGTGGTCGTCATTACTTGTCACTCCCCGCGGTCGCGTCAGCCATGGCGCTCGCGCCACCGACGATCTCGCTGATTTCCTGGGTGATTTCGGCCTGGCGGGCCGCGTTGGCAAGCCGGGAGAGGCTCTTGATGAGGTCTCCGGCGTTGTCGGTGGCCGACTTCATCGCGCGGCGGCGGGCGGCGTGCTCGGAAGCGGCCGACTGCAGCAGTGCGTTGTAGATGCGGCTCTCGACGTAGCGCGGCAGCAGGGCGTCGAGGACGTCCTCCGCCGACGGCTCGAAGTCGAACAGCGGAAGGATCTCGCCCTTCGCACCGGTCTCCTCCGCAGCCTGGTCGAGGCTGAGCGGCAGCATCCGGCCGTCCACCGCGTTCTGCGTCATCATCGACACGAATTCCGTGTAGACGATGTGCAGCTCGTCGACGCCGCCCTCGGCCGTTTCCGTCTGGATGGCCTCGATCAGCGGCGCCGCGACGCGCTTGGCGTCGGCGTAAGCCGGGCTGTCGGTGAAGCCGGTCCACGACTCCGCGACCTTGCGCTCGCGGAAGCCGTAGTAGGCCAGACCCTTGCGGCCGACGATGTACGTGTCGACCTCCTTGCCCTCGCCGCGCAGCCGCTCGGTGAGCCGCTCCGCCTGCTTGATGGCGTTGGAGGAGTAGCCGCCGGCCAGACCGCGGTCGCTCGTGATGAGCAGAACCGCGGCGCGGGTCGGCGTCTCGACCTCGGTCGTCAGGGCGTGCTTGGTGTTCGAACCGGTCGCCACCGCGGTCACCGCACGGGTGAGCTCGGTCGCGTACGGCATCGATGCCGCCACCTTGCGCTGCGCCTTGACGATGCGCGAGGCGGCGATCATCTCCATCGCCTTGGTGATCTTCTTGGTCGCCGTGACGGCACGGATGCGACGCTTGTAGACCCGGAGCTGCGCTCCCATGAGTCAGGTCCCTTCCGTCGTCACTTGGAGACGTTGACGGCCGGCGCGTCCTCGCCCAGGAGCTTGCCGTCCGAGGTCTCGAACTGGCGCTTGAAGGCGGCGATGGCGTCGGCGATCGACGTCAGGGTGTCGTCCGACATCTTGCCGCCGTCGGCGATGGAGGTGAGGAGGTCCTTGCGCTCGCGGCGCAGGTGCTCCAGCAGCTCCGACTCGAAGCGACGGATGTCGTTGACCGGGACGTCGTCCATCTTGCCGGTGGTACCGGCCCAGACGGAGACGACCTGCTCCTCGACGGGCATCGGCTGGTACTGGCCCTGCTTCAGCAGCTCGACCAGGCGCTTGCCGCGCTCCAGCGAAGCCTTCGACGCGGCGTCCAGGTCGGAACCGAAGGCGGCGAACGCCTCCAGCTCACGGTACTGGGCGAGGTCCAGGCGCAGACGGCCGGAAACCTGCTTCATGGCCTTGTGCTGGGCGGAGCCACCGACGCGGGAGACCGAGATACCGACGTTCAGCGCCGGGCGCTGGCCCGCGTTGAACAGGTCGGACTCCAGGAAGCACTGGCCGTCGGTGATGGAGATGACGTTGGTCGGGATGAACGCCGACACGTCGTTCGCCTTGGTCTCGACGATCGGCAGACCGGTCATCGAACCGGCACCCATGTCGTCGGACAGCTTCGCGCAGCGCTCCAGCAGACGGGAGTGCAGGTAGAAGACGTCACCCGGGTAGGCCTCGCGGCCCGGCGGGCGGCGCAGCAGCAGCGACACGGCGCGGTAGGCGTCGGCCTGCTTCGACAGGTCGTCGAAGATGATCAGGACGTGCTTGCCGGCGTACATCCAGTGCTGGCCGATGGCGGAACCGGTGTACGGCGCCAGGTACTTGAAGCCGGCCGGGTCGGACGCCGGGGCGGCGACGATCGTCGTGTACTCGAGCGCACCGGCGTCTTCCAGGGCGCCGCGAACGGACGCGATGGTCGAGCCCTTCTGGCCGATGGCGACGTAGATGCAGCGGACCTGCTTGTTCACGTCGCCCGAGCGCCAGTTGTCGCGCTGGTTGATGATCGTGTCGACGGCCAGGGCGGTCTTGCCGGTCTGACGGTCGCCGATGATCAGCTGACGCTGGCCACGGCCGATCGGCACCATCGCGTCGATGGCCTTGTAGCCGGTCTGCATCGGCTCGTGGACCGACTTGCGGACCATGACGCCGGGGGCCTGCAGCTCGAGGGCGCGGCGGCCCTCGGTCGCGATCTCGCCGAGACCGTCGATCGGGTTGCCGAGCGGGTCGACAACGCGGCCGAGGTAGCCCTCGCCGACGCCGACGGAGAGCACCTCACCGGTGCGCTGCACCGGCTGGCCCTCCTCGATACCGCTGAACTCGCCGAGGACGACCGCACCGATCTCGCGCTCCTCGAGGTTGAGGGCGAGACCGAGGGTGCCGTCTTCGAACTTCAGCAGCTCGTTCGCCATGGCGGAGGGCAGGCCCTCCACCTTCGCGATGCCGTCGCCGGCAACGCTGACCGTTCCGACCTCCTCGCGCGAGGCCGCGTCCGGCTGGTACGACTGGACAAAGTTCTCCAGTGCGTCCCGGATCTCCTCCGGCCGGATCGTGAGCTCCGCCATCTGGGTTCCCTGCTCTCCTTGTTGGGCCTGAAGCTTCTTAGGGGTCTGGGGGCGACCCCCAGGAATCTTCTGCAAGTTCTGCACGGCCCAACCGGGCCGCTAGGAATGCGTTGTTCTATTGGTGGCTGGTCAGCCGGCCATGCGGCGGGACGCCTCTGCGAGGCGGTCCGCGATGGTGCCGTCGATGACCTCGTCGCCGACCCGCACCGAGATCCCGCCGAGGACCTCGGGGTCCACGTCGAGGTTCAGGTGCATCTGGCGGCCGTACAGCTTGGCCAGCACCGCGCCGAGACGCTGCCGCTGCACGTCGCTGAGCGGAACCGCGCTGGTCACGGTGGCGACCATGCGGTTGCGGCGCTCGGCGGCGAGCGTGGAAAGGGACTCGAGTCCCGCTTCCAGGCTACGTCCACGCGGCTGCGTGACAAGACGGATCACCAGGCGCTCGGTGACGGCGTTCACCTTGCCGCCGAGCAGGCTGCGCAGCAGCTCGCTCTTGGCGGCGGTGGTGGCCGCACGGTCGGTCAGCGCGGCACGCAGCTCGGTGCTCGAGGAGACGATCCGGCCGAAGCGGAAGATCTCGTCCTCGACGTTGTCGAGCGCGTCGCCCTGCTGGGCCGCGGTGAGGTCGGCGGTGCTCGCCAGCTCCTCCAGCGAGTCCACCAGGTCACGGGACTGCGACCAGCGGGACCGGACCATGCCGGACACCAGGTCGAGGGTTTCCCCGCCCACCTGGCCGCCCAGCAGCCGACCGGCCAGCTCGGCCTTGGCCTCGCCGGACTGCGCCGGGTCGGTGAGGACCCGACGCAGCGAGACCTCACGGTCGAGCAGCGCGGTGACGGCAGCCAGCTCACCGGCGAGCTTCGCCGCGTCGACGGACGTGTTGTCCGTCAGCGCGTCGAGACGCTCGCGCGCGGAGGCCAGCGCCTCGCGGCTCGCTCCGTTCATCGGGCGGCCTCGGCCTTCTCCTCGAGCTCGCTGAGGAAGCGGTCGATCGTGCGGCTCTGCCGGGCGTGGTCCTCGAGGGACTCGCCGACGAGCTTTCCGGCCAGGTCGGTGGCGAGCTTGCCCACGTCCTGACGCAGCGCCTGAGAGGCGGCCTTGCGGTCGGCCGCGATCTGGGCGTGGCCGGCAGCGATGATCTCCTCACGCTGCCGCTGGCCCTCTGCGCGCAGTTCTTCCTTCAGCGCAGTGCCCTGCTCCAGCGCTTCCTGGCGCAGGCGCGCGGCCTCGTGCCGGGCTTCGGCGAGCTGGGCCTTGTACTGCTCCAGGACGCTCTGAGCCTCGGTCTGAGCGGCTTCTGCCTTTTCGATACCGCCTTCGATCGCCGCGTGACGCTCGTCCAGAACCTTGTTGATGTTCGGGAGGAGCTTCTTCGCGAGGAAGCCGAAGACGATGACGAAGGCGATCAGACCGATGACGAGCTCGGGGATCGGCGGGACGAGGGGGTTACCCGGCTCCTCGGCCGCGAGAACCAGGAGGTTCACATCAGTGCCTTTCGTCGATTCGGACTAGTCGTTGAGTTCGTCTTAGTAGACGAACGGCATGACCAGACCGATGAGGGCGAGCGCCTCACAGAAGGCGAAGCCGAGGATCTGGTTGGCGCGGATCAGACCGGCAGCCTCAGGCTGACGGGCGAGAGCCTGCGTGCCGTTACCGAAGATGATGCCGACGCCGACGCCCGGGCCGATCGCCGCGAGACCGTAACCGACGGAGCTGAGGGAACCTTCGACGGCAGCAAGGGTCTGGGACATGCCAGTTCTTCCTTCTCTTTCATGGACCGGTGGGGGTTGGCCACCGGACGATTCGGGGGTTTGCGGAGCGAACTCGCTCAGTGGTGCTCGGCGAGCGCGCCCTGCAGGAAGCTGCAGGCCAGGAGCACGAAGACGTAAGCCTGGACAGCCTGGATGAAGAGCTCGAACGCGGTCATCACGATGACCATGACGAACGAGACACCGGCGTAGGCGATGCCGATCCCGTTCAGCAGGTACCAGCTGGCGATGGTGAACAGCAGCAGCAGGGTGTGACCGGCGAACATGTTCGCGAACAGTCGGACCGCGTGGGTGAACGGGCGGACGATGACGTTCGAGAAGAACTCGATCACCATGACCATCGGCAGGATCGGGCCGAGGGACTTGTCGTAACCCGTCAGGTTCTTGAAGCCGCCGACGAAGCCGTGGCGCTTGAAGGTCACCGACATCCACATGATGTAGATGATCGCGGCGAGGCCTGCCGGGTACGCGATGACCGCGGTCACCGGGAACTGGGCGAGCGGCACGATCGACCACAGGTTCATGATCCAGACGAAGAAGAACGTCGCGACCATGAAGGGGACGTACTTCTCGCCTTCCTTCTTACCGAGCGTCTCGTAGACGATGCCGCGGCGCACGAAGTCGTAGCCGGCCTCGGCGACCATCTGGAGCTTGCCCGGGACGACCTTCGGCTTTCGGAACGCCGCCCAGAAGAAGCCGACGATGATGACCGAGCCCAGCAGGGCGAGCAGCATCGTCTTGTTGAAGTACAGGTTGCTGTCCGCGTCACCGAAGATCGGCTCGAACAGGAACGAGTACAGGGTCGGGCCCGGGAAGCCGCAGCTAGGCGTGTCTTCGAAATGACAGTTGATATCGAAGGCGAGCGTCATGTCAGCAGCACTCACCGCAGGGCTCCTTCAGCGTGGCGCATAGGTACGGCAACCTCGTTGTGTCGGCGCGGCGTGCAGCCGCGGTTCGGCACTGGACTGGTGTTACGGATGGTGGGGCGGCAGTCAGGCATCGAGCCTCGCGATGGAACAGGCGTCAGCTCAGATGCCCGCGCCCGCAGTGCCGCAGTTGGCACCGGACGATAGCAGGATCTCGAACGCCCACTTATCCCGGCCCTACCCTTCACGACTTCGGCCCCTGATTTTCGGGCTTGTCGCCCTTCATCGAGTCCGGTTCGACGTAAAGGATCTTGGCCTTCATGTGAGCACGGGTCTGCGCGCCGATCCACACGAGGGTGGTGGCCACAAGCGTGATCGCGAACGCCTTGGGGTGGAACAGGGTGGTGTTCTTGAACGCGGCGAGAAAGACGAAGAGCAGCAGAATCTGGGCCGCGTAGAGCATGAGCCCCATGGCCTGGAAGAGATGCGGGAGTGATTTCGCCGTGCGCTGCAGAACGACGAATCCGATGCCCATGAAGAGAATCACCAGCAGCGTCGCCACGACGGCGCCGACCGCACCCTTGCCGCCGACGACCAGAGCGCTGATCACGGCGGCGAGAGCGCCGGCGGCAGCGGTGGGTACGGCAGCTTGCAGGAGGAATCGGACGTCATCAGACCGCATGGCGGGTTGCTCCGCGTGGTGGTGGGGGCACGGGACTCGTACGGGACGAGCGTAAGCCCGGTCCGAGTGTGATCCTCGGGCCAATGGACCGTCGCACTACGGTCCTTCGGCTCTGTCGCCGGGTTTAGTGAACGGTATCACAAACTATTTGATGAGTCCTTTACCTGCCGGGTGTGCTGACTGTCACACATGAGAGGGACCCTGCGCGTGTGTGCGCGACAAGTGGGGCCCTTGCCTGCTATTGGCCACCCATATCCGACATGCGCCACACCGGTCAGCGGGTCGATTCAGCCTTACGCCGGTCGGGGAAGCGCGAACGGGGGCCGATGGCGGTCGCCCCGTTGACGCCGGACACCCCCGCCGCGATCGGCCTGGCGGGCTCCGGCTCGGTGCCCGAGGCGTCCCTGGCGGCCGCTTCGGCCGCGGCCTCCGCAGCCCGGGCGGCGTGCCGGTAGCGCGGCGGCACCAGGCCCTCCGCCCAGCGCGGGGCGCGCGGGGTGAAGCGCGGCAGGAGCAGCAGGATCAGGCCCACCGCGCTGAGCGCGGCGATCGCCAGCACGATCCACATCGAGGCGGAGTTCACCGAGTACGCCACCGTGCCGAAGGCGATCAGCCCCGACCAGAAGTACATGATCAGCACCGCGCGGCTGTGCGAATGCCCGAGCTCGAGGAGCCGGTGGTGCAGGTGCCCGCGGTCGGCGGCGAAGGGCGACTGGCCCTTCCAGGTGCGCCGGACGATGGCCAGGACCAGGTCCGCCATCGGGATCGCGATGATCGTCAGCGGCAGGATCAGCGGGATGAAGACCGGGATCATCGCGTGCGTCGCGTTGCGCTCGCCGCCCGCGAACAGGGCCAGCGCGTCCGGGTCCACCTGGCCGCTGATCGAGATCGCGGAGGCGGCGAGCACCAGGCCGATGAGCATCGAGCCGGAGTCGCCCATGAAGATCCGGGCGGGATGCATGTTGTGCGGCAGGAAGCCGAGGCACATGCCCATCAGGATCGCGGCGAAGAGCGTCGCGGGCGCGGCCTGCTCGATGCCGTAGCCGAACCAGAGCCGGTACGCGTAGAGGAAGAACGCGGTGGCGGCGATGCACACCATGCCGGCGGCGAGGCCGTCCAGGCCGTCCACGAAGTTCACCGCGTTGATGGTGATCACGACGAGGGCCACGGTGAGCAGGTTGCCCTGCCACTGGGTGAGCGAGACCGTCCCTACTCCCGGGACCGGGATCCACAGGATGGTCAGGCCCTGCATCACCATCACGCCGGCGGAGATCATCTGTGCGCCGAGCTTGATGAGGGCGTCGATCTCGAACTTGTCGTCGAGTACGCCGACCAGCCAGATCAGGGCGGCGCCGGAGAGCAGCGCGCGCGGTTCGTTCGAGAGCTCGAAGACGCCGTTGAGGTTGTGCAGGTGGTCGGCGACCAGCAGGCCCGCGCACAGACCGCCGAACATGGCGATGCCGCCGAGCCGCGGCGTGGGCTCGCGGTGCACGTCGCGGGCGCGGATCTCCGGCATGGCCCCGGCCGCGATCGCGAACTTCCGCACGGGCCCGGTCAGCAGGTAGGTCACCGCGACCGTGACACAAAGTGTCAGCAGATATTCACGCACGGGCTGCCCCAGATGTATCGCCGGCCATCTCAGCCCCACACATTAGCTGTGATGTCCCCTCCGCCGAGGACGCGAGGGGCCGGTATCCCGGTTCCACTACACCCCTCTTGTCCCGCTTACTCCCCGTAAGGGGGAAATCCCATCGTCAGCTCCTTGACCTCCGTACGGGTCCGCGCGGCGTCCCCGTGCAGAGCGGCCGCGAACAGCGCCGCGATCTGGAGCATCTCCGCCTCGCCCATCCCCTGGGTGGTCACGGCGGCGGTGCCCAGCCGTACCCCGCGCTGGTCCCCGTACGGGAGGGCGCAGGTGTCGAGCACGATCCCGGCGGCGGCCAGCCGGCCGCGCGCGGTCGGCCCGTCGATGCCCAGCGGGGCCGGGTCGGCGGTGATCAGGTGCGTGTCGGTCCCGCCGGTGGTCACCGTGAAGCCGTGGTCCTCCAACGCCTCGGCCAGCGCACGTGCGTTGGCCACGACCCGGTGCGCGTACGTGGCGAAGGCGGGGGTGGCGGCCTCCGCGAAGGCCACGGCCTTGGCGGCGATGGTGTGCATCTGGGCGCCGCCCTGGGTGAAGGGGAACACCGCCCGGTCGGTCCGCTCGGCGAACTCGGCGCCGCACAGCAGCATGCCGCCGCGCGGACCGCGCAGGACCTTGTGCGTGGTCGCGCAGACGATGTCGGCGTACGGGACCGGGCTGGGCGCGGCCCCGCCGGCCACCAGCCCGATGGGGTGGGCGGCGTCGGCGATCAGGTAGGCGCCGACCTCGTCGGCGATCTCCCGGAAGGCCGAGTACTCGGGGTGGCGCGGGTAGGAGATGGAGCCGCAGACGATCGCCTTCGGCCGGTAGGAGTGGGCGAGCTGCTGCACCTGCTCGTAGTCGATGAGCCCGGTCTCCGCGTCCACGCCGTAGCCGACGAAGTCGAACCACCGGCCGGAGAAGTTCGCGGGCGAGCCGTGCGTGAGGTGGCCGCCGTACGGGAGCCCCATCGCCAGCACCGTGTCCCCGGGCCGCAGCAGCGCGGCGTACGCGGCGAGGACCGCGGAGGAGCCGGAGTGCGGCTGCACATTGGCGTGCTCGGCGCCGAACAGGGCCTTCGCCCGGTCCACGGCGAGCTGCTCGGCCACGTCGACGTACTCGCAGCCGCCGTGGTACCTGGCGCCCGGGTACCCCTCGGCGTACTTGTTGGACAGCGGGGACCCGAGTGCGGCGAGCACGGCGGGCGAGGTGAAGTTCTCGGCGGCGATCAGCTGCAGCGTGCTCGCCTGCCGCTGCCGCTCGCCCGCGAGGATGTCGGCCATCTGGGGATCCTGCTGCCGCAGCACGTCCGTGGCCTGGGTGATGACGCTCATGGCGCGACTCCCGCGCGGTGGAGGGGGACCGGTACCAGCCACTGTAGGCCGGAGCCGGCCATCGTGCCCCGCGGGCGCGCTGCCGGTGCTCCGCCCCGGACCGCGCACCTCGGGTCCGGGCGGAGCGGTGAACGGGCGGGAGGGGGAGGAGGCCCCGCGCAGCGGCAGGCTCAGCGGGATGCGGTGACGCCCGTCAGGGCCGTCACCACCGGGTCCAGCGCCTGGTTGATCTCGTCGCCGATCGAGCGGAAGAAGGTGATCGGCGCCCCGTACGGGTCGTACACCTCGTCCGCGTCCGGCGACGGCGCCAGCAGCCAGCCGCGCAGCGCCGCAGCGGCCCGTACCAGGGCGCGCGCCCGCTCGGCCATGCCGTCGTCCAGGGGCGGCAGGGTGGCCGGATCTATGGCCCGGACCAGCCGGGTGAACTCCTTCAGCGTGAAGGTGCGCAGCCCCGCCGAGTGCCCCATCGAGATGACCTGCGCCCGGTGGTCGCGGGTCGCGGTCAGCACCAGGTCGGCCCGGATGACGTGCTCGTCGAGCAGCTCCCGCCCGGTGAAACCGGAAGCATCGGCTCCGAAGTCCGCCAGCACGGCTGCCGCGTTCGCCTCCATCGGAGCGCCCTCGTGGCCCCAGGTGCCGGCGCTCTCCACGATGAGGTCCGCGCTGACCAGGCCCCCGAGGCGGTGGGCGAGGGCGTGGCGCGTCAGCCGCTCGGTGATGGGCGAGCGGCACACGTTGCCGGTGCTGACGTGGAGTATGCGGAAAGCACTTCCCCCAGCTATGCCACGCCCGTCAGGGCTCACGGGGCGACCTCGAGGTCGGGTACGACCTCCCGCAGCTGCTCCGCGGTGAGCGCCCCTTCGCGCAGCAGGACGGGAACCTTCCCCGTCACGTCGACGATCGACGACGGCTGGATGCCGGGCGTCGGACCGCCGTCCAGGTACACGGACACGGAGTCCCCGAGCATCTCGCGCGCCGCGTCGCAGTCCTCGGGCGCCGGGTGTCCGGTCAGGTTGGCCGAGGACACGGCCATCGGGCCGACCTCGGTCAGCAGCTCGATCGCGACGGGGTGCAGGGGCATCCGCACGGCCACGGTGCCGCCGGTGTCGCCGAGGTCCCAGGCCAGCGAGGGCTGGTGCTTGGCGACGAGCGTCAGCGCGCCCGGCCAGAACGCGTCGACGAGCTCCCACGCCTGCTCGGAGAAGTCGGTGACCAGGCCGTGCAGGGTGTTCGGGGAGCCGATGAGCACCGGGGTGGGCATGCCGCGGCCCCGGCCCTTGGCGGAGAGCAGGTCGTGGACGGCCTCCGGGCTGAAGGCGTCCGCGCCGATCCCGTACAGGGTGTCGGTGGGCAGCACGACGAGCTCGCCGCGGCGCACGGCGGATGCGGCTTCGCGCAGGCCCGTCTTGCGGTCCGTCGCGTCGTTGCAGTCGTATCGCCGGGCCATCAGCGGGACTCCTCGTGCAGCAGGGGGGTGACGGTGTCACTGGGTGAACTGGCGCGGATCACGGCAGTGCCTTGCGGGCGGTCGCGAACCGCGGGCGGTTGTTGAGGTCCGGGTGGTCGGCGGCGTCGGCCCAGCCCCGCTCCTCGGCGAAGATCCAGGGGACCTGGCCGCCCTGGGTGTCGGCGTGCTCGATGACGACGATGCCGCCGGGCCGCAGCAGCCGGTGGGCGGTGCGCTCGAGGCCGCGGATGGTGTCGAGGCCGTCCTCGCCGGAGAACAGGGCCATCTCCGGATCGTGGTCGCGGGCCTCGGGGGCCACGTACTCCCACTCGGTGAGCGGGATGTACGGCGGGTTGGAGATGACCAGGTCGACCTGCCCGTCGAGCTCCGGGAGGGCGCTCAGCGCGTCCCCCTGGTGGACGGTGACCCGGGAGCCCTCGGCGTTCTTGCGGGTCCAGCGCAGGGCTTCCTCGGACAGCTCGACCGCGTGCACGCGCGAGCGCGGCACCTCCTGCGCCATGGCCAGCGCGATCGCGCCGGAGCCGGTGCACAGGTCCACGATCAGCGGCTCGACCACGTCCATCGCCCGGACGGCGTGTATGGCCCAGTCCACGACCGACTCGGTCTCGGGCCGCGGGACGAAGACCCCGGGCCCGACCTGGAGCTCCAGGTACCGGAAGAAGGCGCGGCCGGTGATGTGCTGGAGCGGCTCGCGCGCCTCGCGGCGGGCGACGGCCTCCCAGTAGCGGGCGTCGAAGTCCGCGTCCTTGACGTGGTGCAGTTCCCCCCGCTTGACGCCGTGCACGAAGGCCGCGAGCTCCTCCGCGTCGAAGCGCGGTGAGGGCACGCCGGCGGCGGCCAGCCGCTGGGTGGCCTGGGCCACCTCGGCAAGCAGCAAGTTCACGCTGGTCCTCCGGGCTGCTGTCGTACGGGGGGTGGTACGGGTCGTTGCGGCTCTACTGCGCGGCGGCGAGCTTGGCCGCGGAGTCGGCGTCGACACAGGCCTGGATGACCGAGTCGAGGTCGCCGTCGAGCACCTGGTCCAAGTTGTACGCCTTGAATCCGGTGCGGTGGTCCGAGATCCGGTTTTCCGGGTAGTTGTACGTCCGGATCTTCTCGGAGCGGTCCACGGAGCGCACCTGGCTGCGGCGCACGTCGGAGGCCTCCTGCTCGGCGGCTTCCTGGGCGGCGGCGAGGAGCCGCGAGCGCAGGATGCGCATGGCCTGCTCCTTGTTCTGGAGCTGGCTCTTCTCGTTCTGGCAGGAGGCGACCACACCGGTCGGCAGGTGCGTGATGCGCACGGCCGAGTCGGTGGTGTTGACGGACTGGCCGCCGGGGCCCGACGAGCGGTACACGTCGATGCGGAGGTCGTTCATGTTGACCTCGACCTCGACCTCCTCGGCCTCCGGGGTGACGAGCACGCCGGCGGCGGAGGTGTGGATGCGGCCCTGGGACTCGGTGGCCGGAACCCGCTGGACGCGGTGCACGCCGCCCTCGTACTTCAGGCGGGCCCACACGCCCTGGCCGGGCTCGGTGGCGCCGTTGCCGCCCTTGGTGCGGACGGAGACCTGCACGTCCTTGTAGCCGCCGAGCTCGGACTCGGTGGCGTCGATGATCTCGGTCTTCCAGCCCACGCGCTCGGCGTAGCGCAGGTACATGCGCAGCAGGTCGCCGGCGAACAGGGCGGACTCGTCGCCGCCCGCGCCCGCCTTGACCTCCAGGAGCACGTCCTTGTCGTCACTGGGGTCGCGCGGGACCAGCAGCAGGCGGAGCTTCTCGGTGAGCTCCTCGCGCTGCTGCGTCAGCTCCTTGACCTCGGCGGCGAAGTCCGGGTCGTCGGCCGCGAACTCCTTGGCCGTCTCGATGTCCTCGGCCGACTGCTTCCACGCACGGAAGGTCGCGATGATCGGGGTCAGCTCCGCGTAGCGCTTGTTCAGCTTGCGCGCGTTGGCCTGATCGGAGTGGACCGAAGGGTCGGCGAGCTTCTTCTCAAGGTCGGCGTGCTCGCCGACCAGTTCCTCGACCGCCTCGAACATCGGGGTACTCCTGGGGTAAAAGTGCGGGGGACTGCAGGGGGTGACGGGGCTGGACGACGACAAAGGCGCCGGTCCGGCCGCCCCCGAGTGGACAGGGGGCGGCCGTTGACCGGCGCCTGGGTCGCGCTACTTCTTGGCCGCACCCTTGCCGAAGCGAGCCTCGAAGCGCGCCACACGGCCACCGGTGTCGAGGATCTTCTGCTTGCCCGTGTAGAACGGGTGGCACTCGGAGCAGACCTCGGCACGGATGGAGCCCTCGGCGAGGGTGCTACGGGTGGTGAACGACGCGCCACAGGTGCAGCTGACCTGGGTCTCGACGTACTGGGGGTGGATCTCGCTCTTCAAGGTGTCTCCTAGATTCGGGAGGGCGCCGGGTCGCAGGGGCCGAATTGCGCACTGCGTGAACCGGGGCCGACAGACCAGTCTGCCAGGACCGGGCTGCCTGTCAAAATTCTGAGGACGCCTCCCTCAACGGCAGGGGGTCGGCATCTATTCCGCCGCTGCCCCCGCCCGGCCCCCGCCCTGTCCTCACTGGACGATCGAACCGGCCGTGCCCTTGTCTCCGGCCGAGTTCGCGGTGGCCTCGGCGGGGATCGGCCGGTCGGCCAGCAGGGCGTCCCAGACCAGCTGGGACTCCTTCTTCAGCGGCGCGACGCGGTTGGGGTCGATCGCATCCGTGGTCACCGGCAGGGTGATCATGTGCATGTCCTGGGCATTGATGCCCTGGAGGCTCTGGGCGAAGCCCATGAGCGATTTCACATCGCCGAGCGCCTTGTCGGTGGTGATCGACTTGGTGCCGGTGTCGGCGAGGTCGAGCAGCTGCTTCGGGTTGTCGAACAGGCCGATGCTCTTGACCTGCTTGATCAGCGCCTTGATGAAGGCCTGCTGGAGCTGTATTCGGCCGAGGTCTCCGCCGTCCCCGACGGCGTGGCGGGTACGGACCAGGCCGAGGGCCTGCTCGCCGTTCAGCTTGTTCGGGCCGGCCGGGATGTCCAGGTGGCTGTAGTCGTCCTTGATCGGCTTCGCGGTGGTGACCTCGACCCCGCCGAGGGTGTCGATGATCTTCTTGAAGCCCGTGAAGTCGACCTCGATGTAGTGGTCCATGCGGATCCCCGACATCTTCTCGACGGTCTTGACCGCGCAGGCCGCCCCGCCGATGGTGTACGCCTCGTTGAACTGCTTGCGCGTCCCGCCGGGGTCGGTCTTGCCCTTGCCGGTGGTGCAGGGGGGCCGCACGGTCATGGTGTCGCGGGGTATCGACACGATGCCGGCCTTCGTGTGGCCCTCGTTCAGATGGACGATCATCGCCGTGTCGGAGCGGGCGGAGCCGCCGTCGTCCGGGCCGTAGCCGGAGTTCGCGCCGCCGCGGGAGTCGGAGCCGAGGACCAGGATGTCCATCGAGCCGTTGTCGACGTTCTGCGGGCGGTCGGTGCCGAGCGCCTGGTCGATGTCGACGGTCTTCAGGTTGCCGTTCAGCTTGAAGTAGAAGTAGCCGAGGCCCGCCCCGCCCAGCAGGACCACGCCGGCCGCGCTCCACGCGGCGATGACGAGGGCCTTGCGGCGCTTCGGCGGCTTGCGTCGACGCCGGCCCGCGGCGCGGTGGCCGCCGCCGTTGCTGTCCTGGCTCATGCTCTCCTCAGTCCTGAAGGCGGTCCCCTGTCCTCTGACACAGACGGACGAACGTCCTCCAGGGTTCCACGGCCGCCGGGGCCCCCGGGCCGGGGCGGAGGCGAGCACGCTCCGCGGCAAACACTCCGCAGCCCCTGCGGCCACCTGCGGTTTTCCCGTGGGACGCAGGAGGGCCGCCCACGGTTCAGCCGGACCCGGTGTGTGGTGAAGGTCGCACCGTACGCACACAGCCGCCCCCCGGCGCGGACGCGACGGGGGGCGGCTGTGACGCGGCGTGGCGGGACTCAGTCGTCGTTCTTGCCCGACGGGGTCGTCTTCGCGATCTGCATCAGGAACTCGGCGTTCGACTTCGTCTGCTTCATCTTGTCGAGCAGCAGCTCGATCGCCTGCTGCGAGTCGAGCGCGTGCAGCACCCGGCGCAGCTTCCAGACGATGGCGAGCTCCTCCGCGTTGAGGAGGATCTCCTCCTTGCGGGTGCCCGACGGGTCGACGTCGACAGCCGGGAAGATGCGCTTGTCGGCGAGCTTCCGGTCGAGCTTGAGCTCCATGTTGCCGGTGCCCTTGAACTCCTCGAAGATCACCTCGTCCATGCGCGAGCCGGTGTCGACCAGCGCGGTGGCCAGGATGGTCAGCGAGCCGCCGTCCTCGATGTTGCGCGCGGCACCGAAGAAGCGCTTCGGCGGGTACAGCGCGGTCGAGTCGACACCACCGGACAGGATGCGGCCGGAGGCGGGCGCCGCGAGGTTGTACGCGCGGCCCAGGCGGGTGATGGAGTCCAGCAGGACGACCACGTCGTGACCGAGCTCGACGAGGCGCTTGGCGCGCTCGATGGCCAGCTCGGCAACGGTGGTGTGGTCCTCGGCCGGACGGTCGAAGGTCGAGGAGATGACCTCGCCCTTGACCGACCGCTGCATGTCGGTGACCTCTTCCGGACGCTCGTCGACCAGGACGACCATCAGGTGGCACTCGGGGTTGTTGGTGGTGATCGCGTTGGCGATCGCCTGCATGATCATGGTCTTGCCGGTCTTCGGCGGGGCCACGATCAGGCCGCGCTGGCCCTTTCCGATCGGCGACACGAGGTCGATGATGCGGGTCGTCAGCACGCCCGGGTCGGTCTCCAGACGGAGCCGGTCCTGCGGGTACAGGGGCGTCAGCTTCTGGAACTCCGGCCGTCCGCGCCCGGATTCGGGCGCCATGCCGTTCACCGAGTCCAGTCGCACAAGGGCGTTGAACTTCTCGCGGCGCTCGCCGTCCTTGGGCTGGCGCACGGCACCGGTGGTGTGGTCGCCCTTGCGCAGGCCCGCCTTGCGGACCTGGGCGAGGGAGACGTACACGTCGTTGGGGCCGGGCAGGTAGCCCGAGGTCCGGATGAACGCGTAGTTGTCGAGGATGTCGAGGATGCCCGCGACGGGGATCAGCACGTCGTCGTCGGCGACCTGCGGCTCGTTCGGGGCGAACTCGTCGCGGCCGCGACGGCCACGGCGGTCGCGGTAACGGCCGCGGCGGCCGCGGCGGCCGCCCTCGTCGTCGAAGTCGTCCTGCGGACCGTTGTCCTGGGGACCCTGGCGGTCCTGGCGGTCCTGACGGTCCTGACGACCCTGCTGGCCCTGACCCTGGCCGCGGCCGCCCTGCTGCTGGCGGTCGCCGCGCTCGGCGCGGTCCTGACGGCCGCCGCCCTGGCCGCCCTGCGCACCCTGGCCCTGGCCGCCCTGGCCCTGCTCGTCGGCCTTGGCACCGCGGTCGCGGCGGTCGCGCTGGCGGTCGCCGCGCTCGGCGCCGCGGTCACGGCGGTCGCGACGGCCGCGGCCCTCGCCCTCCAGCGCCGGGGCGGAGACGGCGGTGGCGGCCTCGGCCTTCACGTCCGTCTGCGGCGCGATGGCGGTCGCCGTCGCGGCCTCGGCCTTGACGGTCTCGGTCTTCTGCTCGACCTGCACGGCGGCGGGGGCCGAGGCCTCCGGGCTGCCGGACGGGGCGGTGGCCCGACGGCGGCGGCGCTCGCCGACCGGGGCGTCGTCGCTGGCCGGCTGGCCCGGAATCTCGATCTGGGCCTGCGCGGCAGGCTTCTTCTCGGCGGGCGCCGCAGCGGCGCCCTCACCCGTCTGCGGAGCATCGGCGGCGGCCGCACGGGCCTTGCTGGTGGCGCGGCGCTTCGGCTTGGCCTCGGCGGTGTCCGCGGCGGAGGAGGCGGCCTTGGGCGCTGCGGCGCCGCCCGCCTGCGTCTCCTTGATGACCTCGATCAGCTGGCTCTTGCGCATCCGCGCGGTGCCCCTGATGCCGAGGCCCGACGCGACCTGCTGCAGCTCGGCCAGGACCATGCCGTCAAGGCCGGTGCCGGTGCGGCGACGCTTGGGGGCCGCGCCCGCGGCGGGGGCACTGGTGTCGACAGAGGTGTCGGCAGCGCCCATCAGATCGGTGGTGTCGCTCACGAAGGGTCCTTCCCTGGAGCGGACGTCGGCCTGTCTGGCTCGGCGACCGGTTGTGCTGTCCGACAACAGTCCGTGACCTGATGGGGTGTGGACTGCGGCCGGGGCGGTGGTCCGCCGGTAGAGATACGGCGGAGAGAAACGTGCATGGGTGGTTCCGGCGAGAAGCCCCCGAGCTGGAAGCGTGGGAATGTCACGCCGATTCCGGAGCGTGCTCGAAACTGCTGGAAGTGATCAAAGCAGTCGGGGAGGCTCCCGGAAGAAAGGTGGTCCCGGATGGGGACACTGAGCACCGAGCCATGGCGGCTTCGGTTGCGCACTTGAGACTAACACTACCGGATCCAACAGACATTCCCCCTCTCGATCACCGGCAATCGCGCCCTTCCGCACGGGCGGCCTGCCCTGGCCGCCCGCCCCTGACCGGCCCGGCTCAGCCGCCCTGGGTTCCCAGCGGAAGTACGCTCGCGCCCACGGCGTCGAGGGCGAGCCGGTTCGCCGCCCACCCTTCGCCCGCGAGCTGCGCGACCTTGTCGGCCGCGTCGTTGTCGACCAGCGCCAGGACCGTGGGGCCCGCGCCGGAGATGACCGCGGGGATGCCGTCCGCCCGCAGTCGGTTCACAAGGGCGACGCTCTCGGGCATCGCCGGGGACCGGTACTCCTGGTGGAGCCGGTCTTCGGTGGCCGGCAGGAGGAACTCGGGGCGCCTGGTCAGGGCCTCCACGAGCAGTCCGGCTCGACCCGCGTTCACGGCCGCGTCCACGTGCGGGACGGTGCGCGGCAGCAGGCCGCGCGCGGTCTCCGTCAGGACCGGCTTGGAGGGGACGAAGACCACCGGAACGATGGAATCGGCGGGGTCCATCCGGATCGCCTTGGCGCTGCCGCCGTCCATCCAGGCCAGGGTGAAGCCGCCGAGCAGACAGGCGGCGACGTTGTCGGGGTGGCCCTCGATCTCGGTGGCGAGCTCCAGGAGCGCCGCGTCGTCGAGCTTGGCCTCGCCGCCTATGGTCACCGCGCGCGCGGCGACGATGCCGGCGCAGATGGCGGCGGAGGAGGAGCCGAGGCCCCGGCCGTGCGGGATGCGGTTGGCGCAGACGACCTCGAGGCCGCGCGGCTGCCCGCCCAGCAGGTCGAAGGCGGTGCGCATGGAGCGCACGAGCAGGTGGCTCTCGTCCCGCGGGAGGGTGTCGGCGCCCTCACCCGCGATGTCGATGTTCAGGCCGGAGTCGGCCACCCGGACGACTACGTCGTCGTAGAGCCCCAGGGCCAGGCCGAGGGCGTCGAAGCCCGGGCCGAGGTTGGCACTGCTGGCGGGGACGCGCACCCGTACGGCGGCGGCGCGGAACGCTGGACCGGCCATCGTCCGATGACACTCCTTGTGACTGTGCGAGATCTTCGCTCTTCGCTGGCTCGCTGCGAATGTACTGGAGAACGTACGACACCCGAAGGCCCACTGGGCAGCACCGCGGTCATATGCGCGGTGGCGGATGTAAGTACAGCGTATCGAAGGAAGGTTCTCTCGCGACATAGGGCGCACAGGAGGCGCACGATGCGTGTCGCGGCTTCGGCCGCACTTTTGGTGCCGTACGGGGTGAGTTGCCGGTTCCGGGGGCCCGGGGGCCTCCGGAACCGGCTCACGTGTCAGACCAGGCCGAGGCGGATGGCCGCGGCTTCGGCGTCCACCGGAACGGTGACCGGCTGCGGAGCGCCGGCGATCGCCCAGTCGGGGTCCTTCAGGCCGTTGCCGGTGACGGTGCACACGATCTTCTGGCCCGGGTCCACGAGGCCCAGCTCGGCGGCCTTGAGCAGCCCCGCCACGGAGGCGGCGGAGGCGGGCTCGACGAAGACGCCCTCCTGCGCGGCCAACAGCCGGTAGGCGGCGAGGATCTGACGGTCCGTCACCTCGTCGATGAAGCCGCCCGACTCGTCGCGCGCGGCGAGCGCGTACTCCCAGGAGGCCGGGTTGCCGATCCGGATCGCGGTGGCGATGGTGTGCGGCTCCTTGACGATCTCGCCGCGCACGATGGGCGCGGAGCCGGAGGCCTGGAAACCCCACACGCGGGGCGTACGGGAGGCCAGGCCGTCGGCCTTGTACTCCTTGAAGCCCTTCCAGTACGCGGTGATGTTGCCGGCGTTGCCGACGGGCAGCACATGGATGTCGGGGGCGTCGCCGAGCGCGTCGACGATCTCGAACGCGGCCGTCTTCTGGCCCTCGATGCGCACCGGGTTGACCGAATTGACCAGCGCCACCGGGTAGTTGTCGGACAGCGCGCGGGCGAGAGCCAGGCAGTCGTCGAAGTTGCCGTCCACCTGGAGGATCTTGGCACCGTGCACGAGCGCCTGGCCCATCTTGCCCAGCGCGATCTTGCCGCGGGGCACGAGGACGGCGGAGACCATGCCCGCGCGCACCGCGTACGCGGCGGCGGAGGCCGAGGTGTTGCCGGTCGAGGCGCAGATGACGGCCTTGGCGCCGTCCTCCTTGGCCTTGGTGATGGCCATGGTCATGCCGCGGTCCTTGAAGGACCCGGTGGGGTTCGCTCCCTCGACCTTGAGGTGCACCTCGCAGCCGGTGCGCTCGGAGAGCACCTGCGCGGGAACGAGCGGCGTGCCGCCCTCGCGGAGTGTGACCACGGGAGTCGTGTCCGTCACCGGCAGGCGGTCCCGGTACTCCTCGATGATGCCGCGCCACTGGTGGGTGCGATTGCTGCTCATGGGTCCTTACTCCCCTTCAACACGCATGATGCTGGCGACACCGCGGACGGTGTCCAGCTTCCGCAGCGCGTCGACGGTCCCGGAGAGGGCGGCGTCTGGCGCGCGGTGAGTGACGACGACGAGGGAGGCCTCGCCGTCCTTGCCCTGCTGCCGCACGGTGTCGATGGAGACCCCGTGCTCCGCGAAGGTCGTCGCCACCTGGGCGAGCACGCCCGGCTTGTCGGCCACATCGAGACTGATGTGGTACCGGGTGACGACATCGCCCATGGGGCTGACCGGCAGCTGGGTGTACGCCGACTCGCCCGGCCCCGTTGCCTCGGCGAGCTTGTTGCGGCAGACGGCGACGAGGTCGCCGAGCACCGCGGACGCGGTCGGCGAACCGCCCGCGCCGGGCCCGTAGAACATGAGCCGCCCGGCGGCCTCCGCCTCGACGAAGACCGCGTTGTACGCCTCGCGGACGGAGGCGAGCGGGTGGGTGAGCGGGATCATGGCCGGGTGCACGCGGGCGGTGACGGACTCGCCGTCGGCGGCGCGCTCGAGGATCGCCAGGAGCTTGATGGTGCAGCCCATCCGCTTGGCGGAGGCGAAGTCGGCGGCGCTGACCTCGGTCATGCCCTCGCGGTAGACGTCGTCGAGGCGGACCCGGGTGTGGAAGGCGATGCCGGCCAGGATCGCGGCCTTGGCGGCGGCGTCGTAGCCCTCGACGTCGGCGGTCGGGTCGGCCTCGGCGTACCCGAGGGCCGTGGCCTCGTCGAGCGCCTCCTGGTAGCCGGCGCCGGTGGAGTCCATCTTGTCGAGGATGAAGTTCGTCGTGCCGTTGACGATGCCCATGACACGGTTGATCTTGTCGCCCGCGAGGGACTCGCGCATCGGGCGGACCAGCGGGATGGCGCCGGCGACGGCGGCCTCGTAGTACAGGTCCAGGCCGTGGGTCTCGGCCGCGGCGTGCAGGGCGGCGCCGTCCTGGGCGAGCAGCGCCTTGTTGGCGGAGACGACGGAGATGCCGTTCTCGAACGCGGTGGTGATCAGCGTCCGGGCCGGCTCGATCCCGCCGATGACCTCGATCGCGACGTCGATGTCCCCGCGTTTGAGGAGGGCGGTCGCATCGGTGGTGATGAGCGCCGGGTCGATGCCCTCGCGCACCTTGGACGGGCGGCGCACCGCGACGCCCGCGAGCTCGACGGGCGCGCCGATCCTGGCCGTCAGGTCGTCGGCGTGCGTCGTCATGATGCGGGCAACTTCCGAGCCGACCACTCCACAGCCCAGCAGCGCCACCTTCAGCGGACGCGTACGCATCATTCGACCTACGCCTTTCGATCTTCCATCAGTACCCCGCACGCGGCTTGCACGCGGGGTGAGAACCAGTCTCACTCAATGGACAGCAGTTTCCACCCTCGGTCCATTGAGTGAGACACCTATTTTGGGGGTCTGAGGGCTTCTCCCCGAAATAAGCAAATCATCCCAGGTCGAGACGCAGGAGATCTTCCTCCGTCTCGCGCCGGACGATCACCCGGGCCTGTCCGTCGCGGACGGCGACGACGGGCGGGCGCAGCGCGTGGTTGTAGTTGCTGGCCATGGAGCGGCAGTACGCACCGGTGGCCGGGACGGCGAGCAGGTCACCGGGGGCCAGGTCAGCGGGCAGGAAGGCGTCCTTCACGACGATGTCGCCGCTCTCGCAGTGCTTGCCGACGACGCGGGCGAGCATGGGCTCGGCGTCGGAGGTGCGGGAGACGAGGGTGACGGAGTACTCGGCGTCGTAGAGGGCGGTCCGGATGTTGTCGGACATCCCGCCGTCGACACTGACGTATGTCCGCAGACCCTCGAGCGGCTTGATAGTGCCGACCTCGTAGAGGGTGAAGGCGGTGGGGCCGACGATGGCCCGGCCGGGCTCGACGGAGATCCGGGGAGCGCGCAGTCCCGCGCTCTCGCACTCCCGCGCCACGATCTCGGTGAGCGCCTTGGCGATCTCGTGGGGCTCGCGCGGATCGTCGTCGGAGGTGTAGGCGATCCCGAGCCCGCCACCGAGGTCGATCTCGGGGAGCTCGACGCCGTGCTCGTCGCGTACGGCGGCCAGCAGCCGCACGACCCGCTTCGCGGACACCTCGAAGCCGGCCATGTCGAAGATCTGCGAGCCGATGTGGGAGTGGACGCCGAGCAGCTCGAGCGAGTCGTGCCCGAGGGCCCGCCGCACGGCCTCGGCGGCGGACCCGTCGGCCACGGCGATGCCGAACTTCTGGTCCTCGTGCGCGGTCGCGATGAACTCGTGCGTGTGCGCTTCCACCCCGACCGTGACGCGGATCTGGACGGGCTGGCGTACGCCCAGCTCACGGGCGATGTGCGCGACGCGGGCGATCTCCTGGAAGGAGTCGAGCACGATCCGCCCCACGCCGGCCCCGACCGCCCGCCTGATCTCCCCCTCGGACTTGTTGTTGCCGTGGAAGGCGATCCGGGAGGCGGGCATCCCGGCGGCGAGCGCGGTGGTCAGCTCCCCGCCGGAACACACGTCGAGATTCAGCCCTTCCTCCTTCAGCCACTTCACGACGGCCTTGGAGAGGAACGCCTTCCCGGCATAGAAGACGTCGGCGTCCTTCCCGAACGCGTGCGCCCAAGCCCGGCACCGCGCCCGGAAGTCCTCCTCGTCGAGGAAGTAGGCCGGGGTCCCGAACTCCTCGGCGAGCCGGGTGACTTCGATTCCCCCGACGCTCACGACCCCGTCGGCCGTACGCTCGACGGTCCGGGCCCAGACCTTCTCGTCGAGGGCGTTCAGGTCGGCGGGCGGCGGGGAGTAGTGCCCCTCGGGCAGGACATCGGCGTGACGGGGCCCGGCGGGGTGCGCGGAACGGCTCATCGGTTTCTCTCTTCGCAGGTCACAGGCGTTCAGGTGCGTCAATGCCGAGGAGGGCCAGGCCGCCGGCCAGCACCGTCCCGGCGGCTTCGGCAACAGCCAGCCGGGCGCGGTGGGCGGCCGAGGGTTTCTCGTCTCCGTGGGGCAGTACGCGGTACTGGAAGCCGAGCAGCGCGTCCGCCAGCTCGACGAGGTGCCGGGTGAGCCGCTCGGGCGCCCGGTGGTGCGCGGCGGCTTCGAGGACGAGCCGGTGCTCGGCGAGGACGCGCAGCAGGTCGGGGGCGTCGGTCACGTCCCCGGGCTCGGCGCCGAACCCGAGCCGGGCGGCGTTGCTGCGCAGCGCACAGGCCCGCGCCCGGGCATAGCGCACCCGGAAGAACTCGCTGGCCTCGCCCTGGATCAGGAGCACGTCGGAGAACACGGGGGTCTCCCGGACCGGCACCGAGAGCATCGCCCAGCGGGCGGCGTCGGCCCCGAAACGGGCCACGACGTCGCCGTCGCGCTTGGCGACGGGGGCGACGGGGGCGACGGGGGCGACGGGGGTGACGGGGGTGAGGTCGGCGGAGGACGAGGCGGGGACGAAGGGCGCGAGCCGCAGGACGGCCTCGTGGACGACGCGCTCACGCACCCCGGATGCCCCGGCGCCCACGGACCCGGAGGGCAGGAGCACGCGCCCCAGGTCCCGGATCACCAGCGGCGCGGACAGAGGGGCCAAGACGCAACAGACGAACCCCGCCCCGGTGACCTCGACGCGCTCGATCCCCGGCTCCGCGCCGAGCCGGCGTGCCAGTACGTCCGCCACATCGCGCGGCGTGCACCCGGCACTCTTGGCGACCTGAAAGGCAACCGGGGTGGCGTAGTCCCCCACCCCGCCGGGCCGGGTCCGCTCCACGACGACCCGCCCGGGCACGACCGCGTCCGCGCCCAGCTCCCCGTCCTCGACGGCGCAGCGCACGGCGCGCACGACGGCATCGGGAAGATCGGCGGGATTCACGAGACCCAGCCTAGGCGAGACGGCGGCCCGCCCCGCGAAGGGTTTCGCCATGTGAAATGAGCCGGCGCCGAAGACCTACCGGCGGCACGCAGAAGACGCGTGGACGAGGCACGGCAGACATACGGAAGCAGAGCGGCGAGCGGTGGTCATCCACCCGCGGATCCTCCCGCGGATCCTCCCGCGGCTCATCCCCCGGGTCATCCCCCGGGTCATCCCCTCCCCCGCCCGGCGGGGGCCCCTTTCCTCCCGTCGCGCCGGTCCTTCCCCTCGACCAGCCGCCGTACGACCCGTACCAGCTCGGCGGGCTCGAAGGGCTTGGCGACGAAGGCATCGACCCCGGCCGCGATCCCCGACTCGACCTCGTGCTGCGTACAGGCACTCACGATCGCGACGGGCACCGCACTGGTCCGCGGGTCGGCCCGCAACTGCGCGGCGGTCCCGAACCCGTCCAGCCGGGGCATGACCACGTCGAGCGTGATCACATCAGGACACACGCGGTGCACGACGTCCAGGCACTCGGCACCATCGTTCGCGGTCACGACCTCGAAGCCCTCCAGCTCGAGATTGACCTTGATCAGCTGCCGGATGACCTTGTTGTCGTCGACAACAAGCACCCGGCCCGAGACGCCTGGCACAACTCGAGAGTAGGTCCGCCCAACCCCCCGCGTCCGGGTTTTCGCCACTTCCACCCCCTCCGGGCGACCCACCTCCTCCTCCCCCGCAAACGGGTTCCTGATCACCCCGCGGAAGCTGGTAGTGTTCAACCCGTCGCCGCACAGCGAACGACACGCCCCCGTAGCTCAGGGGATAGAGCAACGGCCTCCGGAGCCGTGTGCGCAGGTTCGAATCCTGCCGGGGGCACTTCGCAGGAAGTGCCCAAAGACCCCGCCATCAGCGAGAACGCTGAGAACGGGGTCTTCGCGTATGCGCAGCCAACTGCCGCCCTGTGCACCCGTATGACAGCCGCTGCGGCCTATTCGCGGCCCAGCCCCCGCCGGAATCTTGCAGGTCAGCCCCAGCAATGCGAAGGCCCCCGGGATTCACCCAGGGGCCTTGGACCGCAGCAGCTCCGCCGCTCTCACTCGTACTCGCGGAGCAGCTCCTCGATACGGCGGTTGCCGACCTCCTGCCGACCGTCGAGACACTTCGCGTACCGACCCAGCAGGACCTCCACGCTGTTGCCCGCCCGTGCGGCGACCTCAGTTGGATCTACACCGGCGTTCAGCCACGTGGACAGCGCCGAGTGCCTCAGGTCGTACGGCCGGTGGGCCAGCGGTGAAGCGACCGCGGCCGGCGGCAGGGCGAGGACCCGGGCCTCCTGCCAGGCCCGGTAGTAGGTGGACGACGACACCACTCCCCCGCCCTCGCTGTAGAAGAGCCGCCCGTCGTCGGCAGTCCCGAAGGTGTCCACGTGATCCCGCAGCACGGCAACCAGCTGCGGCGGAATCGGCACCCGGCGGACCTCCTCGGCAGGCCGATTCTTCAGCCCGCGGTCGTCGTGGCTCTCGCCGGAATCGGTCCACTGCTTGCCGACGCTTGGCCGGGAGCGGTGCAGCACCGCCTCACCCCACCCGGCGGACGGGAGCGTGAGATCCGGAAGGGCCAGGCCCACCGCTTCGGCCGGCCGGAAGCCCCCGAAGTACATGCCCGCGAAAAGCCCGACCAGGCGCCGCCCACGAGCCCTTCGATAGCCGCCGACGTAGGAGACCGCGCAGAGCAGGGAACGCGCCTGCTCAGGATTTGCCACCACCCGCGGATCTACGTCATTGGCGACCTTCGGCTTCTGCCACCGGACCGCGGACAGCGGGTTTTCCTGGAACTCACCGAGGTCGACGGCGTAGTGCATGGAGTTGACCAAGGTCCGCCGCTTTCGGTGAACCGTCTCCGCCGCTGCCGCAGTGCCATCCAATTTGATCTTCAAGGAATCGAGCACGGCCCTTCCCACAACGGGATCGGCTAGATCCACAAGCGGGCGGGAGGCCTTGCCGACCCAATGCAACGCGTTGGCGATCTCGTCCGGCAGGTCGCGCTCATCCGGTCCAGGCAGGACGAAAGCCCAGCTACGGAGGGCCTTCCTCAGGAGGGCATCCGCGGGTCGGCCAGGGCGCTCATCCAGAAGTGCGAGGGTCACGGAGGTCAACGACTCGTTGATGCCGTCCCGGGTGTTGGGTGCTGCATGAGGCCACTTCATCGCGAGGTACCTCAGCGCGAAGCTGTACCAGCTCAGGCTGGCCGTTCGCTCCGCCATGGAGTCCGGGAGGCCGGATGCCGTGTCGAATTCCTCCCCGTCGCGCGTGGCCCGGAGCAGCTTCGACCGAAAGCTGTCAGCGAGCGCCTTCGTCTTTCGCGTCTCAGAAAAGAGCTGCCCGGCGACCTTCCAGCGCACTTGATACGAGGGACGTTTCCCGGGCTTCACGCGGATGGACCACACCCTCACGTCCGTCGACTTCACGCGGCCGCCCCTTCCCGCGATCGCAGCCAAGCCTGAAAGTCGGACCGCCACACCCTCAACTCACCATTCGGCAGCGTGAGCGCCTTAGGAGCCTTGCCGAGTTCACGCCACCGGTAGAAGGTGCGCCGCGAGATCCCCTTCAGCTCGGAAAGGACCTCGGCCGTGGTCATCAGCTCGTCCTTCACGTCACATCTCCTTCCAAATCGAGCAAGGCTTCGCGGGCGGTCTGACGATTGAGCTGCATGTCGCGGTGGATGTTGGCGGCGAGCCAGGATTCGCCGGGTGTGTGGCCGTGGCCGGCGTAGGCCCAGTGGGCAACGACCAGGAGGGTGCCCTCCGGGTGGTCGTCGGGGTCGGGCAAGCCGAGCGAGGCGCGCTGCTGTGCGGCGCGGTAGTCCGCTCGGACCTGGCGTAAGGCGCCGAGGGTGGTCGAGTAGCGGCGGGACTTGGTGGAGAAGTGGCCGCGGAAGCCGAGCATGTGAGCCCAGGCCCTCAGTCTCCGGTCCGGATAGGCAGCGTCGAGGTCCATGCAGGCTTCCATGAGCCGCCGGGGATGATCGGGCACGCCGAGGAGGATGAGCGCTTCCTTGTTGCCCACCGGGTGGTCCACGGTGCCGGTGGTCTCGGCGGCCTTGGTGGCGTACTTGGCGACGTAGGAGGCGACCGCCTACTCCGTCAGTTCCTCCCCGTCTCCGAAGGCGCCGATGGGCTGCACGTCGATCTGCTCGCCCCACTCGAGCACCCAATCCTCTTCGAAGCCGTGCTCCGTGTTGGCCGGCACGACGACGCGGACGCGGGCGGCAGCGGCCCGGATGGCGTCAGTGAGCAGGTCGAGGGTGGCCCACGCGGGCGGCGGGCTGTCAGGCCCGTCCGGTCCGTCGAAGCGGATCACGGCGTGGAAGTGCACAGCCCCGCGCTTCTGGTACTCCGCGACCTTGCCGAAGGAGACGCGGGACTGTTCGCGGGCGGCCTTCTGCGTCAGGCCGGCGCGGCGGGCGATCTCTCGGCGGAGGTAGATCGTGAAGTAGCGCCACAGCTCGGAGGCGTGGTTGTTCCACAGCACGGCGCCCGCGTAGTCGTAGGAGTCGGGGTTGAGTGGGGTGCCCAGTTCGGGCGCGTCCTCGGGGTGCCCGATGCCGCAGCGGCAGGGTCGGGGGCCGGGGCGGTTGTGGACCGGGCCGAAGGACGGGGCGGTAAGGGTGGCGAAGACGCGGGGGTGATCGCGGATTGTCTCGGGGGTGCCCTTGTCGGGTGCGCCGACGAGTCCGGCGCGGATCAGGTGGTAGGTGTCGCCGGCGTACGTCCAGGCGCAGGCGGGGCAGCGGGAGGCCCGGCGGTTGCCGCAGGCGACGCGGAGGACGCCGCCGGGTTCGGTGTCGGTGTTGTAGGCGTGGAGCACGGTCCGGGTGGCCGGGTCGAGGAGCTTGGTGCCGCCGGAGAGGCGGATCGGGGCGGCACATCCGCCGGTGCGGCGGATCTGTTCGTGGAGGCGGTCGAAGCCGGGGGCCCCGGCCACCCGGAGCAAGTCGCTCAGGGTGGCCGGGTCCAGGCCCGCCATGGTGGCGGCGTCAGTCACGTGCTCACCTGCCGATCCGAACGAGGACGGCGGGGACGGTGTGGCCGAGTCCTCGGCAGGCGTGGCAGTGGACGCGGATGGTGGTGCGGGCGCCCTCGGGGGTCCGGGTGCCGGTGGTGATCGTGGCGGTGGCGAAGCCGTCGCAGTCGCGGCAGACGGGCTTGGGCTGGGCGTGCTGGGGCATGATGAGGCTTCCCTTTCGGGTCCGTTGGATCAGGAGGGGGTCCAGGCGCCCGGGGTGGCGGAAGTTTGGCGACCGAGGCCGCCCCGGGGGCCGCTCAGCGTGTGTTGCGCCTGCCGTGGCCCTTGGCCGCGTACATCTCTGCGTCGGCGGCGGACAGGGCATCGGTGAGGGTCGGGACCGGCAGGGCGTCGAGGCTGCAACTGCCGACCGACGCGGAGACCGGCACGACGTGTTCGTTGTGTGTGACCGGGGTGTCCAGCGCGGACCAGAGGTCGAAGAGGCTGGCGGCGCCGAGGTTGGTGATGACGGCGGCGAACTCGTCTCCGCCGAGGCGGGCGGCGATCCCGTGGCGTCCGCACCAGCTACTCAGCCGTTGTGCCGTGGCGGTGAGGACGGCGTCTCCGGCGGCGTGGCCGTGGGTGTCGTTGATGGCCTTGAAGTCGTCCAGGTCGACCAGGAGCACGAACGCGGCCGGGTGCCTGGCGATGAGGCGTTCGGCGCGGGCGGTCCAACCTGCGCGGGTGTGGAGACCGGTCAGGGGGTCGCGGCGGGCGGTGGACAGGCGGTGCCAAAGCATTCCGCCGTGCAGGGCCCAGCCCAGGGCCGGTAAGCCCGCAGCGATGACATGCGTGTCCATCTCGGTCACCGGCTCCTCTGAAGGTCCTTGACCAGCAGCCGCAGGACCACCGCGATCACGGCCACGGAGAGACCGGTGATGGCAACCGCCAGGAGCATCGAGACGAGGACAGCGCCGACGACGAGGACGACGGCTCCACCGCCGGCGGCGAGGGCGACCACGCTGCCGGGGGTGAGCTGGACCGTGGTGCGGGCCGGGGCGATGGGCGCCGCGGCCGAGTCGTGGTGGTCGCGGGCGATCGGCGCGGACTCACGGGTGTGTTCGACGCCGCAGGGCTGTACGAGCGGGGTGACGATGCCGGTCGGGAGCGGGTTGACCGGGATGCGGGGTCGGAGCATGGCGGGCTCTCCCTACTTGGTGATCGGGTCGATGAGCGGGGCGAGGAAGCTGTCGGCGAGGAGGTAGCCGCCGATGAGGAGCACAGCCACGAGCCACAGCGGCGGGCGGATGAGTTTGTAGCCGAGGAAGCCGACGACGATCAGGGCGAGCCAGAGCGGTACGTCCATGACGCGGGTCTCCTTTGTGATCAGCGCGGGTTGCAGCGGTGGGTCCGGGCAGCGAGTTCGGCGGCGGCGCGACTGCGGTAATCGGCGGAGAAGTCGCAGCCGGGGGCGGTGCACACAGCGGTGTGCAGGGTGCGGCCGCGGCCATCGCTGTAGCTGCCGACCGTCACGGGGCCGAAGCGGATGACCTGGTAGAAGCGGTTCGGGCGCATTGGTCTGTCTCCCTTCCTGTCAGGCGAGTTGGACGGCGATGGCGTCCGCCAGCGCGGGCGGGACGCCGAGGCGGCTGCGCAGAGTTGCCGAGTCGATCGGGGAACCGGTCTGTGCCTGGTGGGCGTCCGCGATCTTCTGGGCGTGGTCGAGCAGAGCGGGCGGGACCGGCACGGCGGGCCGGTCCGGAGCAGGCTCCGGGGGTGCAGACTGCGGAGCGGGTTCGGCCGGCGGTAGCTCGGGAGCCGGTTCCGGGGCGCGCTCCACGGTCACGTCAGGGGCGGGCTCGACCTCGGGCTGGTCCGTGGGTTCCGGCTCCCGCGCTGGGGCGGGAGCGTGGGCCAGCAGCGTGCCGCCGAGGAAGGCGAGCGCGGGCCAGCCAGCGACGAGGATGCGCAGCCAGGGCGGGACGTTGTTCAGGTCGAGCAGTCCGGCGGTGGCGACGTTGGCGCCGAGCGACGCGACGAGGGCGATGGCGAACCAGAGCCAGGCGTCGCGGTTATCCGCGTCTGTGCGCATCCGGCGCCATGCGGCGACCAGGAGCAGGTCGACGCTGACCGGGTAGGCCCACGCCTTCCAGCCGTCCTGTCCTGCAGCCGCTGCCAGGTCGTGCAGGTGGGCGAAGGACAGGGCACCGGCGATGACGGCCTGGACGAGCACGGCGTCGAGGCGGAGGGTGCGGGACACGGGTCACCTCCTTCCAAGGGGGCCGGTGCCGAGCTGTCTTCCGGCACCGGTTCGGGCATGGGTCGGGTAGGGACCTGGTGCGAGACGGTCGCGCCCAAGGGGAGAGGACTGCTAGTCCGCGGCCGGGACCGGCTTCACGAGCGGAACGGACCCGGCGGCCGGGGCCACAGTCGGGATCACCGGCCGGTACGGGGCAAGGGCGGGAAGCGCCGGGGTCAGGTGCGCGAACTGGGCGCAGGTTGCGGCGGCTTCCTCGGCGCTCAGCTCGGGGGTGCGGATGCGGGACCAGCCGCCGGATGAGTCACCGGCCACCGCTACCCCGGGCTTGTCGGGCGGGATCGTCGTCACGGCGACGACCGCGTCCGGGGCGATGTCGCCGAGACCCATGTCGGCAGTCTGCTTGTCGTTGACGCGGTGGACGACGCGTCCGGTGAGCTGGGCGCGGAGCGTGGTGGCGCCCTTGCCGAGTTCGGAGCCGAAGCGCTGGCCGCAGATTTCCAGGTAGATGCCGGCGGCGCGGGCCATCTGTCCGAGGCGGATCATCTGCATGACCATCCGGTCCCGGCGTTCCTCGTCCTTCTTCACGGCCACGAGGAACAGCTCGGCGACCTCGTCGACGAGCAGCACGATGGGCACCGGCCGGACCTCTTCGGGCAGGGCCCACAGATCGGCGGCCCCGTATTCGCTCAGCAGGTCGAAGCGGCTTTCCATCTCGTCCACGAGCGCGTCCAGGAGGCCGGATGCCTCCTCCGGCGTGACGGCGAGCGCCGAGAGCCGCGGGGCGTACCGGCGCTGTTCGACTCCCCGCTTGCAGTCGATCCCGACGAGGGCGACCTTCAGCCGGGCGAGCCCGGCGATCAGGTTGCGCAGGTACATCGTCTTGCCCGACTGGTTGGCGCCGAGCGTCAGCGCGTGAGGAACCTTTACATAGTCCCGGACGAACGCGGTGCCATCGTCCCGGAGCGCGACCGGGACCACCATCTGACCGGTCGGCCGCCGACGCGGCATCTTCACCCGGCGCAGTACGTCGTAACCGGTCATCCGCAGCTCTACGAACCCGGGCTTGGTCTCGATGACGCGGACGGAGTGGACGCCCCAGGCATGGCGCAGCCGCTCCGAGGCCGCGATCACGTCGGAGGGCTCCAGCCCGGCCGGCAGACGCAAGGTGACCCGCATCCCGGTCGAGGAACCCCGCAACCCGCGAACCTTCGGCGGAACAGGCTGTACGTCACTGCGGCGGGCGACGTTGCGGACCAGGAACGCCCGAAGGCGGGACGGCTGCACCGTCAGCCCGCACACGTCCATCGTGGCCCGGTAGGACACCGCGAACCGCACACAGGCCGCGGGCAGACCCGCCACAGACCAGAAGAGGCGCGGGGCACGGTGCTTCGCGAATCCGAGACCACCGCCTACACCGGCCAGGGGAAGGCCGACCTCCCATAAGGTCGTCAGATCGGCCATGATCAGGCCCCGGCCGTGAGGGCGACGGCGCGGAACGAGATGCCGTGCCGGGTCTGGCCGTTGAACGTGTTCTCCCAGTCCCGCGCCTTCAGCCCGATCACCGACACCGGCATACCCGGCACCAGCCCGTCGGGGAGACCCGTCTCCGGGACGGTCACCTGGTAGAGGTTGCCCTCCCCCTCATCCGAGATCAGCAGGCCCACCGTGGACAGGCCAGCACCGGTCTCGCGGTCCATCGCACGCTCACCGGTCTGCTTGCTCACAAGCTTCGGGGTCGGAGCCGTGGCCACGAACACCACAGCGGTCGACGTGTCTACCTTGAACGACGGCATCAGTACTTCTCCCTGAGTTGTTGGGGCAGCCCAAGAAGGGCCTCCAAGGCTCGCTGTCCTAGGACTGCGAGCGCTTGAAGAGATAGTGGCGCGTAGTCCTAGGACTGTCAACAGTCCTAGGACTGTGTTTGACTAGTTCCAGTAGAGAGGGGTTCGCGATGGCGCCCAAGTGGCGGGAGCTGGCAGACAAGCTGGCTGAACAGATCAGACGAGGTGACTACGCGCCGGGCCAGCAGTTGCCGCACATCAGAGACCTGGTCGAGGCTGGCGAGGGCTCCAAGGCCACCGTCCACGCCGCCTACAAGGCGCTGGAAGCGGAAGGTCTGGTCACCTCATCCCGAGGGCACGGCACCGTCGTGCGTGAACAGGTGCCCCTCAAGCGGCTCGGCATCGCCCGGTATGACAAGGCCAAGTGGCGCGACGGGGACGAGGTGGCCTTCATCGCGGACCGCGTGGCGTCAGGCAGGGCCTACCGCCGCAACGAGCAGACCCAGTCGGTCAGCCTTGTCGAAGCACCCTCCGACGTGGCAGCCGCACACGGCCTTGAAACGGGTGCCCCGGTCTACGCCCGCGCACGGCTCGTGAAAGAGGGCGATCAGCCGACGCACACCCTGACCAGCTACTACCGGTGCGAGCACGTGGAAGGCACCCGCCTGGTGGATCCGACCCCCGGCCCGGCCGGCCGAGGAGGCGGGTTCCGGGTGCTCTACGACGCGGGGTACGAGATCGACCACATGAAGGAGCGCCTCTTCGCTCGTACGCCCTCCCCGGACGAGGTAAGACTCCTCCAGCTGCCGCCCGGAGAGCCAGTCGTGGAACTGCACCGGACCACCTACACGGCATCCGGCACAGTGGTCGAATTCGCTATCGGGGTGCACGCTGCCTCGCGCTTCGCCTGGGAGTACGACTTCCAGGTGCCGGACTCGGCGAAGGACAGGGAAGGCCAGGAGTGATCACGACGCAGGATTGGTCCGACACGCGGCGCCTGTGGGAGTACCACCAGATGGGTCACGAGCCCCGGCCGTGCTCCGTTGCCATCGGGCTGGGCAGTCATGATCTGGGGGTGGCCGACGCCGCGGTCGACCTGTACCGGCGCGGCATGGCTCCGGTGCTCGTGTTCAGCGGCGCCACCAGCCCGACAACACAGGAGCGGATGCCCCGCGGCGAGGCCGTCCACTACCAGGAGCGAGCGCTTGAGCTCGGGGTGCCCAGCTCAGCCATCCTTGTGGAACCGCGTGCGCGGAACACAGGCGAGAACATCCGCTTCAGCCGGGAAGTACTCCAAGAGGCTGGCGTAACCGTGTCCTCGGTACTGCTGATCAGTAAGCCGTACGAGGAACGTCGCGCCTACGCCACCGCGCGCCAGCTGTGGCCCGAAGTCGAGATCGTCAGCGCCTCCAGCCCGATGACGCTGGATGAGTACGTGGACTCGATTGGAGACACCCGCCTGGTGGTCGACATGCTCGTGGGTGCGCTGCAACGCCTGCTGATCTACCCGGACCAGGGCTTCATGATCAGCCAGAAGGTGCCGGGTGAGGTGCTGGACGCGTACGAGCGACTGTGCCGTCAGGGCTTCACCAGTAGGCTCCTGCCGGAAGAGCCCGGTCAGGCACGTAGCCACGCACGGCGGTGACGGGCAACGGCGTACACGCTCTCTACCTGTTCCACGGTGAGCTTGCCTGTGATCGGTCCGAGAGCTGCCACATCCCGCTCCTGAGCGACGCGAACGGTGTACTGCGTCGCTGCACGATGCAGGGACGCGACACCGACGAAAACCAGGACCGGTTCGACGGGTAAGTCAAAGCCGCAGTAGTGCTCCAGCACCTTCCGTACGTAGTCGGCCTCGGTCTTGCTCGCAGCCGCGTACGGATGGGGCGGACCGCCATTGACTTTGGCCATCGAGTCGCCGACCCAGGCCGAGGCACCCTGATGGTTCTTGGTGTTGACGCTGAACACTCCGCCGGGACCGATGAGTAGGTGGTCGATGTCGCCGCCGTTGCTCTTCGGGATCCCGTGGAGGACCTTCCAACCGAGCGGAGACAGGCGCCCCAGCTCGCGTCCCACCTTCCGCTCTCCTTCAAGGCCGGCGTACCAGCTATCCCAGTCCGAGCTCTGCCGCAGCAACTTCGCCTTCAGACGCTGAGCCGTTGACGGCCCGCGTTCGGCGATAAGCCCAAGAAGACTGGCACCGGGGCGGTTCCTGGCTAGGTCCACGCTGGGAGAGAGGGGCGGAAGGGGTGTCGGCTTCCTGGTCGGTTGCCTCGGGACGGCATGAGTGGGCGGCCGAGGAGGCGGTATTGGGCGTGGTTCACGAGGGTGCGTAGGCGTGGAGGCCACGGTAAGGCCGTCGTCGCCAAGGTGACGTCGCAACAGTGCCAGCGCATCGTCTTGGTACTTCCGGACCTTGATCGTCACGGTCTTCGTCGCTCGATCCGCCCAGGCGACCGTCGTTCCGTCCGGGAGGTTCACGTACAGCCGATCCTTGCCATGCCTCTTCCACGGATTCACCGTGAGTTCGCTCATCAGCAGCCCCCCTGCATGCCGTCCCCACACACATGCCAGCAGCTGGCGGCTAGGTCGGCAAGACCGCCAGGCGCAAAGCGAGCTGTTACAGGTTTCTCTACCTCATCAAGCACCCGGCTGCGCTCCGCTCCGCCGGGCGGGCTTCCCGGCTCCGCTCCGCGCGACGCTCCTGCCTTCGGCCCGCTCCGCGCGCGCTGCGCCGACGCCCGCCCCTACGGCTGGGATAGGCCCAAGGGCATGAGTCGAGCCCCAACGGCCACGGTTCCATCTCTCACCGACATGCCTCCGGCGGGGGCCTCAGGCTCCGGGATGGCGGGGGCTCCGTACGCGGGTGCCGGCCGTGGATGGCTGGGGCGGGGAACTCCCATCCCGTCTACCGTCGGCCCAGGACAAGCCGAGCAGACACGGCACCGGGCGTCCGCTCCACATGCGTGTGGGCCGACGGCAGACGGGATGGGAGTTGGGGTGAGTGGCGGGCTGGGGAGCGAGGCCACGGCAGCCTATGCGTCACGCGCGGGAATAGGGCCTTCATGCGGGTGTCGTAGATCATCCACAAGGCCCCTGATGACTGCAGGTCACCCGGCGGACAATGGCAGCATGACGGTGACAGTTTGGGTCGATGACTGGCAGATTCAGTGCTGCGGGCAGAGCTTCGCGACAGGGGATGTTGTCTCGTGGAACCTGCTTCAGGTCGATCCGGAGGACTACGTCGACATCGTCGGTAGCCAACGAGCGAGTGGGATCGACTTTCGCGAGGAGCATCACGGCCAGGATCAGGGGTGCGCAGCCACCTGGTTGGAGGTGCTGACGATCGCCGAGGTCCACTGCCAGTACGAGGTGCCCCCGGGCAGCACGGCCAACCACTACTACCCTGTGCCAGGCACAGCCGTACTGGTTCCGGCTGAGGAAGCGGACGGGTGGGCGGAGGCCCGGCCAGACGTCCGCTTCGTGGGCTATTTGGTGACCGCCCGGCGTGCCGCAGATGTACCGAAAGGCACGGCCACCCGTGGTCAATGAGGAAGCTGGTGGGACAGCCTTCGAGCCAGCCTGTTGCTGTACAGCAGCGACGTACAGCAACCCCTGCATCCGGCAGCGCCCTACGCCGACCCTCACAGGCTGTCCCACAGCCCGTTTGACCTCCAATGGCCAGTCTCTGTAGAGCTACGGATCAGAGGTGGCCGTGCCCTTCCCGTGCCCGATCAGAGGGGAAGCAGCGGGGAACGGTGGTCGCCAGCGGACAATGCTCACACGAACGACCCCTGACCGTTCTTGCTGGTCAGGGGTCGTTCATCTGCGGTGGGTGTGGGATTTGAACCCACGGTGACTCGCGCCACGACGGTTTTCAAGACCTCCACGGCCAGCATCGCTTAGCGCCCTTCCCCGCCGGCAGCATCAGGCTTCCGGCAAGCTCTCCCAGGCGTCCCCGCTCTCCTCCAGAGCCCAACCCTCCGCAGCAGCCCGCTCCCTCGCAGCCGACTTACTGCTGATGGGTTCCTCCCTGTGTGTGGTCGAGATAGCGAAGTCAAGCTGCACATCCGGCTCCACATGACGGAGCTCAAATACGACGTCACCCGGCATGCTCTTGCTCCAAACGAGGTGCATGGTCACTCGCGGCAATCGTCTGTCTTGTTCCTCGGCCATGGCGTGAGGCTAAACGTCGACGCCTCAGCACTGCGGCCTGACGCGCCAAGGTCGATCCGCCCTACTGATCGCTCGCAAGTGACGAGCGCCCTCCCGGGCTGTGGTTTAGGGCGCTCAGTAGCGACCGCCGCCGACAACTGACTACAGCCCAGCCGCTGGTCAGCGCGTTGGTCGGTTGTTCAGCCGTAGGTCAGGGCGGCGGGGCATCACTTGCGGGAGAGCAGGGTGCATGCACAAGTGAGGCCCCCGTCTCTAGCCCTGACGGGGACCTCTTGGCCTTGCTACGCGCTACTTCTTTGGAGCTAGCTTCGCAATGTATTGATGCGAGACCCCAAGCATGGCTCCCGCGTCTCTAACTGTCACTTCGTCAGTTAGGAGCCGCGCTGCTTCCTGAAGTGCATCTAGCGCAACGGCAGCCGCGCGCTCTGCTTCCTCCCGGGTCTTTTCCACCTTGGCGATGACCTCGGCCATCTTGGGGTCAGCTGGCCTTAGCGCGATGTCGAAGGATTCCTCTGGAACGTCCAGCAGTAGGGCCACTACGTCCTTCGTCATCCTTTCCGCTTCGGGCCATGTTCGACCCTGCGTGATCCCGGCGTGGTTCGCCGGAAGGCCCTTAACTTGGACAATCCAGTACTTTCCGTCATGCACCGCAAGCGCGTCATACGTAAGCTTGTCGCCCATTTCTCCTTCCCTTCCTGTTCAGATCGCCGGACCGATGAGAGTCTGATCGTTGGGGGATGCCGAGTAAGAGTCGGCATCCCCCGTGTCGATCAAGCCCCCTTTGCCGTCTGGATCAGATCCAGAGCCAGTCCTTTGGCGATCTCACTGTGTCGCGGGACAGGAAGGAGTACGTCGTTAATCGCGTACACCTCGTGGCGCGATCCCTGTCTCACGAGCACGAGATCCACCCCCTTGCCTGCGGCTACCTGCCGCAGTTCACGGAGTAAAGCTCGCTTCTGCATGCATGCAGACTAGCCGAGTAGTCGAACTCTGTCTACTTAAGGCGACAGATTGTTCATCGGCGGCCAGACGACTGTCGTCACCAGGGGTGGCGATACTGACCGTTCGCCAAGGCTGCGGCTTGGCGGTTGTTGCCACGGGGACACGCGCGAGAACCTCCGCATGGCCGTCGAGCCGCGCGGAGACCTGATGGCCCTTCATGGAGAGCCATGGGGATTGCCTCGCCGCGTGGACGGTTGGCAGGACGTTCTTCAGTACCAGGCCTGAGGTCATCCCGTAGCGGAGCCCCTCCGGGCATCCTGCGTTGTTGCCTCATTCAGGTGCGGTAACAATATTGACGTCAGCAGCCGCCAATCAGCAGCGCATAGGAGGCACGAGGCGGGGGGCCGTGAGCTCACGGCCTATTTATGGACCGCCGCGGCGGGATTGACGGCACCCACAACCTTTGACCTGCGGATACACGGAAGAAGCACGGGGCCTCCGGAGCCGTGTGCGCAGGTTCGAATCCTGCCGGGGGCACTTCGCAGGAAGTGCCCAAAGACCCCGCCATCAGCGAGAACGCTGAGAACGGGGTCTTCGCGTATGCGCAGCCAACTGCCGCCGTAGGTCGCCCAATGTCAGGACCTGCGCACTACTCGTAGGCAGGATCTTGGCCCACAGGTGGGGGCCCCGGCGGGTCGAAAGGCTCATTCGCCGTCGCGCACCGGGTGAGCGTATGACACCTGGCTGGGCGCTCAATCGGTCGGTGGCTCAGGCCAACCAGCGCGCCCGGGGCAGAAGTACGCCTAGGGCACCGCTGAGTCCGAAGAGAATCGGGGAGACGAACTCACCCGGTACACCGGCCGAGATGAACAGGCTCGCGAGCACGATCAGGATCGTGATGACCACAGCGGCCTGCCAGACGGTCTGCCGCCGTGTCGCACGGCTCGGCGCTGTTCGCCGATCCTCGGGAAGGTCTTCCCACCCGAGCGCCGGAATGATCAGCCGGTCCTGACAGACATCCGCCAGCACACCGGAGACGAGGGACAGCACTCGCGCGTGAGCGTCCCGCACCGCGTCACTTCCATGGGCGTCGCAGGCTGGTTCACCGGCCGCCAGTCGATACTGCTCCAGCAACTCCTGCACATGCGCCGCGTACACATGGATCTGCGCCTCTCGCCGCGCTCTGCCCACGCGGTCCCCGCCGAGGACCGCATGGCGCGCCAGCCGTTCCAACGCGAGACAGAACTCCTCGACGGCGCGGAAGGACCAGTCCACGGGGAAGTACGCCGTCGGCCGGCGATCTCTGCCTCTGAGGGATTCCAGCAGAGTCCTGACCCGGCCCTCCGCGCTGTCCGGCAGCAGCACCAGCGCCTCCAGGGCTGCGACGCCTCGGCACGTAGCTTCTCCGTAGGGATCCGCCCTGCGTCGCGACGCCGCCTCGGCGACTGTCGCGCCGGCTGCCAAGCCCGCGCTGATGGCTGCGCCGGCCGGTCGCAGAGGGCCGCCCCATCCTCCCAATGTTCCGTAGAGCATGAGACCTGCGGCCAGGTTGGCCGGGCCGTACAGCCACACTCGAGCGACCGCCCAGCGCCTGGACGCGGTAACTCGTACAGCGAGCGCGGCAGCCTCCGGTAGGCCGGCCCGCGCGCCGTCCGCGGCCGAGAGCGCCGTCTGCAGATCCTCGATACGCCTCCGTGTCGACCGGCTTCGGTGCAGGGGACCGGAGGTCAACCATCCTCCGGGACGTCAGCGTGCGCAGAGGACGAAACCCGTGGTGATGAGCAGAAGGGCGGGTATCCAGGTAGTGCTGACGTTCTCACGACTTCCGCGGCATGAGGGCCGGCATCCCGGTCAAGGCCTGGGCATGTGGGTGGGAGGACGCCATCACGCGTTTTCGGCACTCCCGTTCCCGGGGTGGAAGTTCACATCCGCGCAACGGCCTGCCGATGGATGCGCCGCTCCACCGGACTGTTGATGCAGGCCTGTTCGCGATCGACCCAGTGACGCACGAGGTCCACGCCCTCCCCGGTGGAACGACCAAGATCGGAATGGGGGCCGCCGCCCATGAGACCACAACCTGTGGCATCGGCAGGTGAGAAGCGCGCTGAGTCCGGTGGTCTGTACGAGGAGGGTGGGGGTGGGTCTGTGGGTTTGGGGGGTGGGTCGGGGTGGGGAGCGTGCGTAGGGTGGGTGTGAGGCCGCATAGTGCCGTTGACCTGGTGCTTTGCGGGAGGCAGCGGGTAGAGGATGGGGCGGCACCGATGCGTGAGTTGGTGGAGACGGCGCGGCAGTGGGTGGCCGAGGGGCGGGCTGGGTATCTGGCGCGGCCCGTGACCGAGCAGGGGTTCGGGCCGCGGGATCCGGCCGGGGCCGTGCTCGTCGATGCGGCGCGGGGGGAGTGTGCCGGCGCGCTGTACCGGGGGGTCTTTGATGCCGAGCTCGTCGCCGAGGCCGGAGCCATGGGGGCCGGGGACACCGCGCGGGTGTGCGAGGTGTCCGTGCGCGGGGCCGAGGCCGTGGAGGCGAAGCTGACCTGTGGCGGGCAGGCCGAGGTGCTGCTCCAGCCGCTGTCGGCGATCCCGGCCGAGTGGTGGGAGCTGCTCGCGGAAGGGGTCGGGGTGGCGTTGGTGACCCGGCTGAAGGAGGGTGCCGATCAGGCCGTCAGCGAGGTCGTGCGGGCCGGCGATGTGGCGCGTGACGATGCCGGGCGGCGGGCCGGGGAGCTGCTGGGTACGCGGCGGGCCGGGCGGGACGCCTTGTACGGGGAGTCCGGGCTGGTGCTGGTGGAGGCGTACCCGTCGGCTCCGTACGTGGTGATCGGCGGGGGCGGGGAGCTGGCCGGGATCATCGAGCGGCAGGCGCTGCTGCTGGGCTGGGAGGCCGTGCTGGTCGACGGTACGGACGAGGCCGCGAAGGTGCTCCGGGCGCGGCGGGACGCCGCGTGCGTGGTCATGCTCAGCCACGACGAGGAGTTCGACGTGCCGACGCTGCGCCTGGCGCTCGCGCTCGGGGTTCCGTACGTCGGTGCGCTCGGCTCGCGCCGGACGACCGCGCGGCGGCGGGAAGGGCTGGTCGCGGCCGGGGTGGGCGAGGCCCAACTGGCCCGGGTGCACGGGCCGATCGGCCTGGATCTCGGCGCGCGGACCCCGGCGGAGACCGCGCTGGCGATCTGTGCCGAGATCCTGGGGGTGCTGGGGGGACGCGAGCTCGAGACCCTGCGGGATACGGACGGGCCCATCAACTCCTGAGCGCGGGCAGCGCCGGATACCCGGCCGGGCCGAGCGGCGGATGCCGAGGACGCGGTCACCGAGGACGCGGTCACGGGGACCTGCCGGCCGCTCGGGACCGGGTCAGGCCTGTACCGCGTACCGGCGGGGGCGCGTGAGAGCGGCCCCGGGCGGGCAGGCGCCTACGAGCCCGGCGGGCTTCCATCGGCTGCTTCTGGCGCGTACCCCTGATGGCCCAAGGTATCCCGGGCAGAACAGCGCATATCGCTCCGAAGTGCGGGAAAATGGATCCCATGGACACGATCCTGAGCGTGGACTCGACCTTGACCGACATCGCCTGGTTCCTGGTCGTCGGGATTATCGTCGCGGGCTTCCTGCTCGCCGGCTTCAAGCTGGGTCAGCGGGTCCGGGCCAAGGAGCCTCCGCCGCCCGACCCCGAGAGCCAGCCCCACCTGCCGAACGGCGGAGCCGTCCACGAGGTCCGAGAGGAGCGGGACCACGTGGAGATCCCCGAGGGCGGCCTGCGGCCGCACGAGATGCAGGGCTACGGAAACTTCGGCTCGACCACTTCCAGCCATCCGGACGAGGTCCGCAAGGCGCGCGAGTCCGGTCACCAGCACGTGGAGGGGCCCGGTCCGCATCCACAGCCCGGGGCTCCCCCGGACGCGGGGCGCGGCGCGCACAGCTGACGTCCCGCGCACTCGCTCGCCCCCCCTCTGGCCCGCGCCGCCCCCCGCGCGGGTCAGAGGTCCGTCCGCAGCCGCAGCACCTCCGGCGGCGGGTGCCGGGTCGAGGTGTGCCGGACCTCCGCCGTCAGGGGCGGGTCGAGCGGCCGGAAGGACACCTCGCCGAGCCCGATCGCGGTGGCGGTCGCCGTCTCCGGGGCTGCCGCCGCCCGCCCCGACACCGCCTCCGCCACCTCCGCGCGCAGGGCCGCCGTCAGCGGGCTCGACACCAGCGGGGTCTCGTCCCCGACCGGCAGGACGAGCACCAGGGCGAGCGGCCGGCGCGGGGTGCCGGTGTAGCCGACCACCGCCGCGTCGCGCACGTCCGTGTGCCGCAGCTTCTGCCAGCCGCGCCGCCCGGCGGGATAGGTCTGGTCCAGCCGTTTGACGACCAGGCCCTCGATGCCGCTGGCGGGCAGGGCGTCGTACCAGGTGGCCGCCACTTCCGGATCGGTGGTCATCGGCACGGGCTGCAGCGGCGGTCCGAGCGGCAGCAGGAGGTCCACCAGGAGGGCCCGGCGGCGCTCGTACGCGCGCCCGCGCAGGTCCAGCCCGGCCAGTTCCAGCACGTCGAAGGCGGCGTACGAGGCCGGCAGCGTCTGCGCCAGTACGGCGGCCCGCGCGGCCGTGGCCGCCGCCCGGCGCTGCACCAGCGCGAACTCCGTCCGGCCCTTGTGCCAGACCACCACCTCGCCGTCCAGGACCGTACCGGCGGGCAACTTCCGTGCGGCCGCCTCGAGATCGGGGAAGGCGCTGGTCACGATCCGGCCGGAGCGCGCCTGGAGCACGACGTCGGTCGCGGAGCGCGCGATGACGAGGCGGTGGCCGTCGAACTTCGGCTCGTACGCCAGGCCCGCGCCGCGCGGGAGGGTCCGTACGGCGGCGGCCAGCGCAACGCGGATCACGGCCGGCCTCCTCGCTTTCCCGGCAGCCGGCCGGCCCGGTCGGGGTGGGTCAGGGGGGCGAAGAGGTCCCCGTCGCGCTCGAGCCGCGGGGGGATGTCGTCGGCGAGGAAGACCAGGTCGGAAGGGCGCCGGCAGGCCCGGACCTCCTCCCAGGACACCGGCGCGGAGACGGTCGGCCGGGCCCGCGCGCGCAGGGTGTAGGGCGCGGCGGTGGTCTTGGCGGCGGCGTTCTGGCTGTGGTCGACGAAGACCTTGCCGGGGCGCAGCGCCTTGGCCATGCGGTGGACGACCAGGTCGGGGAGCTCGCGCTCGGCCTCCTGGGCGAGCTGTTTCGCGTACGCCGACACCTGCTCGGAGGGGGTCGGCTCGAGCGGCACGGCCAGGTGCAGGCCCTTGGAGCCGGAGGTCTTGGCGTACGCGTCCAGGCCGTCGGCGGCGAGGCGGTCGCGCAGCCAGAGCGCGGCGGCGCAGCACTCGACGACGGAGGCGGGCGCGCCGGGGTCGAGGTCGAGGACCATGCGGTCGGCGACGGCGGGGCTGCCGGCGGTCCACTGGGGGGTGTGGAACTCGACGACGAGGTTGGCGGACCACATGAGGGTGGCCAGGTCGGCGACGACCACCTGTTTGGCCGTGAGGTCTTCGGAGCGGGGCACGGGGGTGGTTTTCACCCAGTCGGGCGTACCGGGCGGCGGGTTCTTGGTGAAGAAGAGCTGCCCCTCCGGGCCGTCGGGATAGCGCAGGAAGGACACCGGGCGGTCGTGGATGTGGGCGAGGAGGGAGCCCGCGATGGTGGCGTAGTAGTGCAGCACCTCGCCCTTGGTGAAGCCGGTCTCGGGGTAGAGCACCTTGTCGAGATTGCTGAGCGGGATGCGACGGCCCTCCACCACTGTGATCGGCGTCATACGATGAGATTGCCACGAAACAGGAGGAACCGTGCGATCCATTTGGAATGGGGCGATCTCCTTCGGGTTGGTCAGCATTCCGATCAAGCTCGTGAACGCCACCGAGAGCCACTCGATCTCCTTCCGCCAGATCCACCTCGAGGACGGCGGGCGGATCCGCTACCGCAAGGTGTGCGAGCTGGACGGCGAGGAGGTGCCGGGCGCCGAGATCGGGAAGGGGTACGAGGAGGCGGACGGGTCGATCATCCCGATCACGGACGAGGACCTCGCGCAGCTGCCGATCGCGACCGCCAGGACGATCGAGATCATGTCGTTCGTGCCGGCGGACGAGATCGATCCGCTGCAGATGGACGCGGCGTACTACCTCGCGGCGAACGGGGCGACGGCGGCGAAGCCCTACACCCTGCTGCGGGAGGCGTTGAAGCGGAGCCGGAAGGTCGCGATCGCCAAGTACGCGCTGCGGGGGCGGGAGCGGCTGGGCATGCTGCGGGTCGTGGACGACGTGATCGCGATGCACGGGCTGTTGTGGCCGGACGAGATCCGGGCGCCGGAGGGGGTGGCTCCGGAGGCGGACGTGACGGTACGGGCGGCCGAACTCGACCTGGCGGACGCGCTGATGGCGACGTTGGGAGAGGTTGAGCTGTCCTCGCTGCACGACGACTACCGGGACGCCGTGGAGGCGATGATCGCGGCGAAGGCGGGTGGTGCGTTCGAACCGTCCGAGGCCGTCGTGGAGCCGGCCGGGGGCCAGGTGATCGACCTGATGGCGGCGCTGGAGAAGAGCGTGAAGGCGGCCAAGGCTTCGCGGGGGGAGGCGGATGCGGCGGGCGCGGGCACGGCCGATGCCGAGGCCGAGGTGACGCCGATCCGGGGGCGGAAGAAGACGGCTGCGGCTGCGCCGAAGGCAGTGGGCGGGAAGAAGTCGACGGCGGCGTCGGCGAAGAAGACGGCGTCGGGTACGGCGAAGAAGACCGCCGGGGCGGCGAAGTCGACGGCCAAGTCGACCGCGAAGACCGCCAAGTCGACGGCGAAGACGGCCAAGTCCACGGCGAGGACGACCAAGTCGACCTCGGCAGCCGCCAAGAAGACGGTCGGCTCCGCGAAGAAGACGACGCCGGCCCGAAAGCGAACCTCGGCCTGAGCCGGCGTGCCGGGGCGCGCCCGGGCCGGGGCCTGGGCCTGGACCTGGACCTGCGGCGCTCTCCCCTGCTGGGGGTCCGCTTACCCGACCGCGGAGTCGGCTGTGGGGCCCAGCCAGGTTCTTGTGTCGCGGGCCAGGGTGAACAGGGCTTCGACGTCCGGGGGTTTGAGGGCCGCGGGGGCGGAGGCGAGGTCCGCGGCGGCCGTGGGCGGCTGGAGGATGCGGACGTCGCGGAGGGTGGGGGCCACCTCGACGCGGGAGGCGTCGACCACGGCCAGGGCCGGGGTGACCTGGGCCGTCAGGGCCCGGGCGGCGCGGGCTGCCGCGCGGCGGGTCCAGCGGGGGTCCGGGCGGGGCTGCGTGCGGCCGACCGTGAGCAGGAGGTCGCCGGCCACCACGCGCTGGCGGCGGCCCGGGACCGTACGGACGCAGAAGATCCCGGCCGGGCCGATCAGGAGGTGGTCGATGCGGCCCAGTCCCGGGACCGGGACGCAGTGCAGGATCCGCCAGCCGTCCGCCTCCAGGGCGTCGAAGGTGTCCCCCGTGCGCTGCTGGGCCAGCAGGTCCTGGCGCAGCCGGTGCCGTGCCCGGGTGCCCGCCGGGCCGTGTTCCAGTTCGCCCAGCAGGGCCTCGGCGGGGCGGTTCGGGGCCAGGTCCGCGTCCGGCGGGAGGGCGAGGCCGGCCCGCTCGGCGGCCGAGGGGACGGGCGGGGGCCCGATCGAGACCGTTCCGGTGAGGTAGGGCCGCAACACGGTGAGGATCGCCTCGCGGTGGGCGTCCTCGAGGACGCTGATCCGGTTCGCCTGCCGGTCGTACCAGGCCACCGCGCGCCCGTCGGGCAGATTGACATACAACCGGCCCCGGCCGGCCCGGCCGCCCGGCAGTACCCTGAGTCCCTTCATGGGTCCTCACCCCCGCCGTCCATGGGAGCAGCCGGGGCGCCGCAGGGCAATCCCCCCGCCGTGTAACGACTCTGACGTGACCCTGCGACATCGCTGTTACAAGAACGGGGCTCTGCCGCAACGGCCGGCGCCTAGGTTTGTCCCACTAGGACCGACCAGGGCCGAGTTGAGCCGACCAGCACCGAAGGGTTCCCCCGTGAGCACCGTCAGCCGCCGCACTCTCGTTCGCGCCGCCGCCGTGACCGCATGCGCCGGAAGCCTGCTGGCGCTGCCCACCGCCGCCGCCCTCGCCGAGGGAGTGCCCGCGGCCTCGTCCGCCCACTCCGCGGGACCGCAGGCGACGCTGGTGAAGAGCCTCACCCTGGCGGACGGCACCTCCACCGCGAACGTGTACCGGGTCGCCGGGGGCGCGTACCGGGCCGACATCCTGACCGCCGGGGGCCACAAGGCCACCACCCTGACGAGCCGTGAGGGCATCACGGGCTTCGGCGGCGCCGGGGACCTGCACGCCGCGCTGGAGTCCGACGGGCGGCTGACGTCCTGGATGGGCGGCGACGTACCCGCGGAGGGCCGCGCCCATGCCGTCGCGGGCGACGGGTACAAGACCGGCACCCGCACCGGGCGGGTCGTCCCCGCGTCGGCGCACAAGGAGGCGGCGCGCACGGAGGCGGGCGGCGAGAGCCGGACCGCCGCCACCGGCCCGGCCGAGTCGCTGCGCCTGAACACGCTGGCCGACGGACCGGGCGAGGGTGTGTTCCTGCTCGCCGCGGGCGGCGGTATCGCGGCCGTCGGCGCCGCCGGACTCGGTTTCGCGATGCTGCGGCGCGGGCGGACCGAGAGCTGACCGAGAGCCGGCCGAGAGCTGACCGAGGCCGGACCCAGAGCCGACCGAGAGCCGGCCGAGCGCGGTCCGGGAGCGGTCCGGCCAAAAGCAGTAGGCGAAAAGGGCAAACCTCCGCATAAGGTTGACGAGTCCCCATGACCCGAAGGTCATACCGCTGCGGACATGGAGGACTCTGGGGTCTGTGAAAACGTTTCCCTTCCGCTCGGCCGCCGCCTCCGTCCCGCGGGCGCTCGCACTGACCGGTCTGCTCGCCGTGCTGCTGCCCCTGGTGGCGGGGTGCGGCGACGCCGGCGGGCTGGTCGCCGCGGGTTCGACGCCGACCGCGAGCGGGCCCGTACACCTGTGGCCCGACCGCCAGGGTGCCGTCGTACCGCCGGCCGATCCCGGTGGCGCCCCGCCCGAGTACGTCAAGGGAATCCCGCCCGTCCAGGACCAGGACGTGCACGCCGTGGACCCGGTGGCCCTCGTGCAGGCGGAGCTGCGGGCGCATCCGAAGACCGGCGCCGGCCCGGACGGGATGCCCGCGGAGACCGCCGCCGCGATCAGGAACTGCGGCAAGGACGGGGTGGAGCCGCAGGAGTGCCCGGTGCTGGCGCCGTACTACCGCGACCTCACCGGCAACGCCAAGGACGAGCTGATCGTCGGCATCGAGTACCCGGACAAGATGATGTCGGTGCGGGTGTACACGGCGGACGCCGACGGACGCCTCACCCGCATCATGGCGACGACCCAGACCGTCATCAACGTGGACCTGGCCGGGCGGGACGTGATCCTGCGGGCGCCCAGCGGGAACAACGGCTACGAGCTGATCACCGCCTGGTCCTGGGACGAGAAGCAGATGACGATGCTGCCGACGCGCGAGCAGATCGTCCGGGTGCCGGGCAGTCCGCAGGGACCGGCGAGTCCCGGCCACGGCCACGGCCCGGGCGCGGGGCACGGCGCGGGCCCGGGCAACGGCACCGGACCCGGCTCCGGTACGGGCCCCGGGACCGGCCCCCGGTCGAAGGCGACGGGCGCGCCCGACAGACCGGGCACGCCGTGAGACCCCGGCTGCCCGCCTGGACCGCCACGCTGACCTGGAAGTCCGCGTGTTTCATCGTGGTGATGTGCTGCGCGCTGGCGGCCGCGCTCGGCGCGCTGGTCCATGTGGAGGTGACCCGGCAGACCGTGGCCACGGCGCGCGAGAAGGCACTCGGGAAGCTGCACGACGCCTCGCGCGCGTACGAGGCCGGGGAGGCCCTGCCGCCCGATGCGGCCCTGGATCCCGTGGGGCTGCCGCCGAGGCTGCGGGCGCTGGCCCTGAGCGGGCAGCGCGGGACGATGGTGGGCGACCACCGGGACCGGCCGACGATGTGGGCGGCGGCTCCGGCGGACGGGCGGGCGCTGGCCGCGGGCATCGACTACGAGCAGAGCGCGCGCACGATCAGCGGGCTGGACAACGCGATCATCGGGTCGTCGGTCCTGGCGATCGGCGGAACGCTGCTGGTCGGCGCCTTCGCGGTGACCCGGGTGACGCGGCGGCTGCACCAGACGGCGACGGTGGCGCGCCGGATCACGCAGGGGGACCTCGACGCCCGGGTGGGCGACCCGCGGACGAAGGACCCCTCGCGGCACCAGGACGAAGTGGCGACGGTGGCCGGGGCGCTGGACACGATGGCGGGGAGCCTGCAGGCGAAGCTGGAGAGCGAGCGGCGGTTCACGGCGGACGTGGCGCACGAGCTGCGCACGCCGTTGACCGGGTTGCAGGCGGCGTCGGAGCTGTTGCCGGAGGGGCGGCCGACGGAGCTGGTGCGGGAGCGGGTACGGACGATGCGGCAGCTGACGGAGGACCTGCTGGAGATCTCGCGGCTGGACTCGGGCAGCGAGGTCGTGGAGACGGACCTGCACCAGCTGGGGCGGCTGGCGGGCCGGGTGGTACGGGCGTCCGGGACGCAGACGGAGGTCGTGGTCGTCCGGGACGCGCACGTGGAGACGGACCGGCGGCGGCTGGAGCGGGTGTTGGGCAATCTGGTGGCCAATGCGCACAAGCACGGCCGGGCGCCGGTGGTACTGACCGTGGACGGGCCGGTGGTGACGGTACGGGACCACGGCGACGGCTTCCCCGACTACCTGCTGGCGCACGGCCCGCAGCGGTTCCGCAGCGGCGGCAGGGGGCACGGGCTGGGCCTGACGATCGCGGTGGGCCAGGCGAAGGCGATCGGGGCCCGGCTGGAGTTCCGGGCGGCGCAGGGCGGCGGCGCGGAGGCGGCACTGACGCTTCCGGCGCCGGCGCCGATGCCTCCGGCGGAGCCCTGACCCCGCCCCGGCGGCAGCCCCCTCCGGTCACGGCACTAGGCGCGCGGCGGCTTTGTCCACGGCCAGCGGGGTCTCGGTTTCCGGCCCGAGGGACGGAAGGTGTACTTCCAGCCCTTCTGGAGGCCCAGGCGCTTGGAGTAGCCCGCCGGGACGCGTTCGTAGAGGAGCACCGTCGGCGGGCCCCCGTCCGGCGCCGGGACGGGGATCTCGTACCACTTCGGGGGATGGCCGGTCGGGCCGAGGAGGATCGGGAGGACCCGGCCGTCCATCGGGCCGCCCTCGAAGGGGGTCGGTTCGCTTCTCACCCCACCAGTGTCACAGGAGGTGGGCGGCCTCGGAGACCACCGGGATCACGCGGCGGGCCAGCACCCCGACCGGGCCGTCGGCCGATTCCAGGGCGAGGGCGGCACGCGCGGCGGCCGCCGTTTCCGGATCCGTGGCGGCGGTGGCCGTGAGCAGCGCGATGAACTGGTCCACCAGCCAGTCGCGGAGGGAGCCGACCTCCGGCTGCTTGCCCTCGTCGATCCAGATGAGGGAGGCCGCCTCGACCGCCGTGATCCACGTACGGACCATCATGCGCAGGCGGGGTCCGGGGGCCGCGACCCCCAGGTGGAAGAGGATCTGTTCGGCGGCGGACCGGCGGATGCCGTCGACCGTCGCCGTCGTGCGGGAGGTCTCCACGACGCTGCCGCCCTGCAGGAGGGCCGCGAAGCCGGTGTCGTGCTCGTCGACGAAGGCCAGGTAGCGGTCGAGGGCCCGGCTGAGGCGCTGGGTGAGCGGGCCCTGTTGCGGTTCCGCGAAGCACAGTTCGAGGAGGTCGGCCGCCGAGCGCAGGGCCGCCTCGTACAGCTGCTGCTTGCCGCCCGGGAAGTAGCGGTAGACGAGCGGGCGCGAGACCCCGGCGGCCTCGGCGACGTCGTCGAGGGAGACCTCCTCCGGCGCCCGGTGCGCGAACAGCGACAGGGCGGCGTCGAGGAGTTGGGCTCGCCGCTCCTCGACGCTCAGCCTGCGGTAGGCGCGTACGGTCATGCCCGCAGGGTAGACGACACCCCTACGCCAGGAGGCCCGAGCTCTTCCACAGCCTGCGGCCGACCCCGCGCATCACGCCGATGTCGTCGAGGAAGTCGGTGAGCCGCTTCGCGCCGGTCTGCATGACCTCGCGGCGGTGCCCGCTCGCCTTGACCTGGGCCACGGCTTCGCGGCGGTCGAGGCCGATGTTCTCGTAGACGGCCGGGTTCACGAAGGCCAGGGAGAAGACGCGGGCGGCCTCGCCGCAGCTGATGCGGGTGAGCTCCTGCTCCCAGCGCGGGGCCGTCAGCATCTGGCGGCGCAGTTCCTCGCGGGCGTACCGGACGTGCCGGGCCTCCTCGATGACGTGGATCCGGGTGACCCCGCGGACCAGCGGCTGGACCCGCTCGTCCGGGAAGGTCAGGCGCTGCATCCAGTCGAGGATCTCCTCGCCGAGGAGGGTGCAGGCGAAGGAGCCCGGGGTGGTGGAGACCGTCTTGAGGACGCGGGCGAGGTTGTGGTTGACGCGGGAGACCGGGTAGGCGGGGGCGCCGGCCTTCTGGATCATGCGGGCGAACATCATCGAGTGGCGGCACTCGTCGGCGATCTCGGTGAGCGCGTAGCGCACGTGGTTGCTGGTCAGGGACTTGTCGTAGATGTGGCGGACCAGGAGCTGCATGAGGATGATCTCGAACCAGATGCCGAGCGAGCCGAGTGCCGCCGCCTCGTGGCGGGAGAGGTCGATGCGCTGCTCCTCCCCCATCTTCTTCCAGATCGGGGTGTCGTAGAGGGAGAGCAGCTCCGGCGGCCAGTAGTACTTGCCCTCGATCACCGGGGCGTCCCAGTCGAGTTCCTTGTCGGGGTCGAAGGAGTGCTTGGCGGAGGATTCGAGCAGTCGTTCGGCGATCTGCTCGCGGTCCTTGAGGAGGCCGAGGGCGTCCCTCAGCGCGGCTCGATCGGTCACGGTCGTCATGGCTTCGGACACCTCGTCGTCGAGTTACCGGCGGTCACTGGTTATGAGACTGCTTGTCAGCAAGGTCGTCAATCCCCCGCGCACGACTTGTTGACCCCGCGTCTACCAACGTGTGACGCTGCCAACTGACCAGTCCTGTACGGCAGTACGTGACAAGGGGGCGTCAGTGTCGACGCACGAGCTCTACACCAAGGACCCGGGCGAGGGCGTCTGGCAGATCCCCTCCGCCGGCTCGGCCCGCTTCAGCTGGGAGTACGACGAGGGTCGCGAACGCCTCCTCGCGCTCTACCAGAAGGGCAAGGACAAGCAGTGGGACGGCGCCAAGCGCATCGACTGGGACGTCGAGGTGGACCCGTACGATCCGCTGGGCACCCCCGACGAGGTGCTGACCCTGTACGGGACGCGGCACTGGGCCAAGCTCACCGAGCGGGACAGGGGCGAGCTGCGCCGGCACTACGCCTCCTGGCAGTTCAGCCAGTTCCTGCACGGCGAGCAGGGCGCGATGGTGTGCGCGGCGCGGATCGTGGAGTCGGTGCCGGACCTGGACGCGAAGTTCTACTCCGCCACCCAGACCATGGACGAGGCCCGGCACGCCGAGATCTTCGGGCGCTTCCTGCACGAGAAGGTCGGGATGCTGTACCCGATCAACAACAGCCTCCAGGGGCTGCTGGGCGACACCTTGCGCGACTCCCGCTGGGACATGCCGTACCTGGGCATGCAGGTGCTCATCGAGGGGCTGGCGCTGGCCGCCTTCGGGATGATCCGCGACACGACCGACAAGCCGCTGCCGAAGCAGATCCTCGCGTACGTCATGCAGGACGAGGCCCGGCACGTGGCGTTCGGGCGGATGGCGCTGCGCGACTACTACAAGCAGTTGACGGACGCCGAGCTGCGCGAGCGCGAGGAGTTCGTGATCGAGGGCTGCTACCTGATGCGGGACCGCCTGCGCGGGGTGGAGGTGCTGGAGAACTTCGGCATCCCCAAGAAGGAGGCCGAGCAGTTCAGTGAGCAGTCGGAGTTCCTGGCCCTGTTCCGCAAGCTGCTGTTCAGCCGGATCGTGCCGTGCGTGAAGGACATCGGGCTGTGGGGCGAGCGGCTGCAGAAGGCGTACCTGGAGATGGGCGTCTTCGAGATGGGCGACTCCAACCTCGACCTGCTGATGAGCCAGGACGAGGAGATCGCCGAGGCCCTCGACCGCGAGCGGTTCGCGGCCGAGGAGTCCGAGCGGGTGGCGGAGGTACGCGCGGCGATCGCCGACGGAGCCGGCGCCCCCTAGAACCCCGGCGCCCCCTGGAGCACCACAGCCCTACGGCGCGATCGGCAGCTGCCGCTTGTGCTCGGTGAGCCGGTAGCGGCGGGTGATGATCTCGAAGGCGCGCGCGTCCACCGGCTTGCCCTCCAGGAAGTCGTCGATGTCGTCGTACGTGACGCCGAGCGCGTCCTCGTCGGCCTTGCCCGGGTCGAGGGTCTCCAGGTCGGCCGTCGGGGTCTTCCACACCAGCTCGGCGGGGGCGCCCAGGGCGTCCGCGACGGCGCGCACCCGGCGCTTGGTCAGACCGGTCAGCGGGACGAGGTCGGCGGCGCCGTCGCCGAACTTGGTGAAGAAGCCGGAGACCGCCTCGGCGGCGTGGTCGGTGCCGACGACCAGGCCGTCGTGCGCGCCGGCCACCGCGTACTGCGCGATCATGCGCTGGCGGGCCTTGATGTTGCCCTGGACGAAGTCCTGGTGGTGCGCGTCGCGGAAGGCCAGTCCGGCGGCGAGCGAGGCCGCGAGGGCGGCGTCGCTGGCCGGCTTCACGTCGACGGTCAGGACCTGGTCGGCGCGGATGAAGGAGAGGGCGAGCTGGGCGTCCTTCTCGTCGGCCTGGATCCCGTAGGGCAGGCGCATGGCGTAGAAGACGGCCTCGTGCCCGGCCGCCCGGGCCCGCTCCACGGCGAGCTGGCACAGCCGCCCCGCGGTGGTGGAGTCGACGCCGCCGCTGATGCCGAGGACCAGGGAGCGCAGGCCGGTCGAGGTGAGCCGCTCGGTGAGGAAGGCCACCCGGCGCTCGATCTCGCGCTCCGCGTCGAAGGTCTCGCTCACCAGGAGCTCCCGGGCGATCTCCTGCTGCAGTGCGGTGGACGCGGGCTCGCTCACGGCTGCTCCTCGGGGTCGTGCGTGGTGTCGTGCGTGGGGTACGCGGTTCGCTGCCTCCGAGACCTTAGTCGACGGCCCCGGAGCGGGCCCGGGTGGCTCCGGGGTGCGTCCGGGGGGCGCGGTCCGGGGGCGCGGTCCGGGGGCGCGGCTCCGCCGCCTGCGCCGCCGCCGGCCTTCAGTGCGCGGCCAGCGCCGCCTCCATCACCGCCCGGGCGATCGGCGCGGCGGCCAGGTTCCCGCTGATGTCCCCGCGGTTCGCCGCCGCGTCCTCGACCACCACCGCGACCGCGACGGCCGGCAGCGGCGCACCCTCGGCCTTGGCCCAGGAGATGAACCACGCGTACGGGGTCCCCGTGTTGCCGACGCCGTGTTGCGCGGTGCCGGTCTTCCCGCCGACCACCGCACCCGGGATCGCCGCGTTCTTGCCCGTCCCGTCCTCCACCACCTTCACCATCAGCTGCTGCATCCGCAGGGCCGTGGCCGGGTTCATGGCGCGGCCCAGGCTGCGCTGATGGCCGCGCCGCACCGGGGACCCGTCGTCCTGCGTGGTCCGGTCGACCAGATAGGGGGACGTGAGCTCGCCGCCGTTGGCGACCGCGGCCGCCACCATCGCCATCTGCAGGGGCGTGGCCCGGGTGTTGAACTGCCCGATCGCGGACAGGGCCAGCTGGTCCTGGCTCATGTCGGTGTCGAAGTTCGACCGCGACACCCACGACGGCACCCGCAGCCCGTCGCGGTTGAAGCCGAACCGCTCCGCCGCCTCCACCATGCCGCGCAGGCCGACCCGTACGCCGATCTTCGCCATCACCGTGTTGCAGGACCACTGCACCGCCTCCGCCATCGAGGCGTCCTGGCAGCCCGTGCCCGCGTTCGGCAGCAGCGTGCGGGTGCCGGGCAGCGGGTAGGGGTCGGGGGTCTCGGTGGGCGCGTCCACATCGGTGACCACGCCCGCGTCGAGGGCAGCCGCCGCCGTCACGATCTTGAAGGTGGAGCCGGGCGGGTAGGTTTCGCGCAGCGCCCGGTTGAGCATCGGCCGGGCGGGGTCCGCGTTCAGCCGCGCCCATTCCGCCTTGACCCGGGCGCCCGTACCGGAGAGCGCCGCGGGGTCGTAGGAGGGGCTGCTCACCAGCGCGAGGATCTTCCCGGTGGCCGGCTCCACGGCGGCCACCGCACCCCGTTTGCCCGCGAGACCCGCGTACGCGGCCAGCTGCACGCCGGCCCGGACGGTGGTGGCCGCGTTCCCGCCGGCCGGGCGGCCGCGCGTCAGGTCGTACCAGAGCGGGAAGGCCGAGAGGCCCGGGTCCGTGCCCGCGAGGAGCCCGTCCTCGGCGCGCTCCACGAAGCTGGTCCCGTAGGTCTGGGAGGAGAAGCCGGTGACGGGCGCATACAGCGGGCCGTGCGCGTACGTCCGCTCGTAGCGCAGCAGTTGGCCGCTGTCGCGGGAGCCGGTGACGGGGCGCCCGTCGACCAGGATGTCCCCGCGCGGCTGGGCGTAGCGCTCGATGGCGGGGCGCTTGTTGGCCGGGTTCGCGCCGTAGGCGGCGGACTCCCAGACCTGCACGCGGGCGATGTTGACCAGCAGGGCGACGAGCAGCAGGGCGCAGAAGTACGCGCACCAGCGGATGTAGCGGATCACTCGGGGGGCTCCTGCGGTGCGGGCCTGCGGGCGCTGTCGCTGAGCCGGACCAACAGGGCGACGATGATCCAGTTGGTGACGACGGAGGAGCCGCCCTGGGCCAGGAAGGGCATGGCCATGCCGGTCAGCGGGATCAGCCCGGTGACGCCGCCCGCGATGACGAACACCTGGAGCGCGACGATCGAGGCCAGGCCGGTGGCGAGCAGGCGGCCGAAGGGGTCGCGCAGGGCGAGCCCGGCGCGGAAGCCGCGGGCGACCAGGAGCCCGTAGAGGAGCAGGATCGCGGCGAGGCCGACCAGGCCGAGCTCCTCGCCGGCGGTGGCGAGGATGAAGTCCGACTTGGCGGCGAAGCCGATGAGGAAGGACTGGCCGTGGCCGAGCCCGGCGCCGAGCAGGCCGCCGGCGCCGAAGGCGAAGAGGGACTGGGCGAGCTGGCCGGGGCCTTCGCCGCGCTCGATGGAGGCGAAAGGATTCAGCCAGTCGTCCACGCGGCTGTTCACGTGCGGTTCGAAGGTCCCGACGGCGTAGGCGCCCAGCCCGGCCAGGACGAGGCCGATCGCGATCCAGCCGATCCGCCCGGTGGCCGTGAACAGCATGATCACGAACAGTCCGAAGAACAGCAGCGAGGTCCCGAGGTCCCGCTCCAGGACCAGTACGCCGACACTCAGCGCCCAGATCGCGAGGATCGGGCCGAGCACCCGCCCGGGCAGGAGGCGCAGCTTCCAGAAGAGCCGGCGGCCGGTGAGGGCGAGGGCGGTGCGGTTCGCGGCGAGGTAGGCGGCGAAGAAGACGGCGAGCAGGATCTTGGCGAACTCCCCCGGCTGGAAGGAGAGTCCGGCGAACCGGATCCAGATGTGGGCGCCGTTGACCGCCGGGAAGAAGACGGGGACGAGCATCAGCGCGAGGGCGGCGGCGACGGAGAGGTAGGCGTACCGCTGGAGCACCCGGTGGTCGCGCAGGACCACGACGGCGAGGACGAAGAGCGCCACCCCGAGGGCGGACCAGCGCAGCTGGTCCCCGGCGGCGAGGTGGCCGGGGGTGGTCGCGTCGAGGCGCTGGATGAGGACGAGGCCGAGCCCGTTGAGCAGGACGGCGATCGGGAGCACGAGGGGGTCGGCGTAGGGGGCCCGGAAGCGGACGGCGAGGTGCGCGAGCAGGGCGGCGACGGCGAGGCCGGCGGCGTAGCGGCCGGCGGGGCCGGGGATGCGGCCGGTGGTGGCGAGGCCGACGTAGAGGTGGCCGAGTACGGAGATCAGGACGGCGCCGGCGAGGAGCGTCAGCTCGACGCCGCGCCGCTTGGGGGCGCCGGCGTCGGGAGGCGGGGGCGGGGCGGGCTCCGCCACCTGTGCCGTCAGAGCGGTCATAGGCGAAACGTAGCAAGGGAATGGATGCTATGTCCGCTTATGTCATAGTGTGCCGAAGAGTCGTCATAAACGGTCGGGATCAGGAGCCGAGCCCTATGGGACCTGTGGAGTTCATCGTCCTCGCCTTCCCGGAGGAGCAGCTGCGGGTGCCGGCCGTCGAGGCGGTGACGGGGCTGCGGAAGACGGGGGTGGTCCGGCTGATCGACGGGCTCGTGGCGACGCGAACGGCGGCGGGCGAGGTCCTCGCGGCCGAGTTCGACGAGTTCGTGGAGCTGCGGGGCCTGCTGACGGGCCGGGACGTGGCACGGCTGATCGGGCCGGAGGACGTACAGGAGGCGGCGGAGCTGCTGGAGCGCGGGAGCTGCGCGATGCTGCTGCTGGTCGAGCACGTGTGGGCGGAGGACGCGGCGATCGCCGTACGGGCGGCGGGCGGGCGGATCGTGGGGTCGGTCCGCATCCCGGCGGACCGGGTCCCGGCGGACACCCGGACGGGGGCGGTCTGATGTTCATCCGGCCGGTGGGAGTCACGGTCCGCGCGGCGAACCGCCCTGCGGGCCGGCCGCTGTTGCGGGGGCTGCTGGCACGGGCGGCGGGCCCGGTGGCGGAGGGTACGGCGGCACGGACCCCCCGCGGGCTGCTGGGCCGGGCGGTGCGGGCGGCGGAGGACCCGGGGACGGCGGAGGACCCGGGCCGGGTGGAGTGGGAGCCGGAACAGGAACAGGAACCGGAAGGGGAAGGGGAAGGGGAACCGGCACCGTGGCCCCCGGACCCCGACGCCCCGGAGGAACCCCCGCCGGCCCCGCCCGCTCCCCGGACGGGCCTGGTGTCGGAACTGACCCAGCTCGCGAGCCTGGCCCGGGAGGGCCTGCTCACGCCGGAGGAGTTCACCACGGCCAAGGCCAGGCTCCTGCGGGACTGACGGCCTCCCCACCCCCAACCGGGTGACCGCCTCGCGACCGGCCGACACCGTTGGGGGATTTGTCATACCGGACATGGCAGCATCGGGCGCCTCGGAGGTGATCCCGATGTCCCATCGGCTGTCCCCACGGCTGCTTCGCGCCGTCTGCATCGCCGCGGTGCTCGTCGCCGCCGGCCCGGTCCCCGTCGCCGACGCCGAACCCGGTGCGCCCGCAGCGCCCGCAGCACCCGCAGCACCCGCAGCGCCCCGCGCAGCCGGCGAGTCCGTCGGGGTGCTGCTCACCCGGCTGCAAGGGCTGTACCAGAAGGCCGAGGAGGCCACCGAGGCCTACAACGCCACCGAGGTCGCCCTCAAGGCCCGCCAGGACGAGGAGCGGCGGCTCACCGCCGAGCTGGGCAGGGCCCGTACCGCCCTCGGCTCCGAGAAGGCGCTCCTCGGGCGGTTGGCCCGCGAGCAGTACCAGGGCGCCCGCGGCATCTCCCCCTACGCCCGGATGCTGCTCGCCGGCAACCCCCAAGCCGCGCTGGACCAGCGGCGCCTCGCCGCCCGCGCCGGCGCCCGGCAGGCCGCCCTGCTGAAGCGGCTCACGCGCGGCGAGCGGGAGGCCGGCGACCTCGCCACCCGGGCCCGCCGGGCCCTGGACTCCCAGCAGACCCTGGCCGCGCGGCAGAAGCAGCACAAGGACGAGGTCGCGACGCAGCTCAAGGAGGTCGAGCGGACGCTCGCCGCCCTGACCCCCGAGCAGCTCGCGCAGCTCGGCGCACGCGAGGCCGCGAACACCGCCGGCGCGCAGCGCGAGCTGGTGGACTCCGGCCGGCTCCCCGCCCGCACGGGTACGCCCACGGCCGCCGGTGGCGCGGCCCTCCGGTACGCGGCGGCCCAGATCGGCAAGCCGTACGTGTGGGGCGCCGAGGGCCCGGGTTCGTTCGACTGTTCCGGACTGACCTCGCAGGCCTGGGCGCACGCCGGCCGCACCATCCCGCGGACCAGCCAGGAGCAGTGGGCCACGCTGCCGAAGGTGCCCTTGGACCAGCTGCGGCCAGGGGACCTGGTGGTCTACTTCCCCAAGGCCACCCACGTGGGCCTGTACGTCGGCGGCGGCAAGGTGATCCAGGCGCCGCGCCCGGGGGCGAAGGTCAAGGTCTCCCCGATCGCCGCCAACCCGCTCCTCGGCGCGGTGCGCCCGGACCCCGGCGGCACCCCGCTCGCGGAGTTCGCCCCTCCGCCGCTGCCCGAGGCGGCGGAGGAGGGGGACGACACCGGCTACTCCTCGGAGGAGGCCCCCGAGCCCGATCCCGATCCCGACGCCGAATCCGAGACCGCATCCGAGGCCGAGACCGACTCCAAGTAGTCCGCCGCGTCCTGCGGGTCGTAGAAGTAGTCGTCGAAGTCGGCCGGGTGGTCGAAGCCGTTGGCGAATCGATCCGCCACCGGCTGGAGCTGCCCGGCCGCACCGATCAGGTTCAGGACGTGCTCCGGCGGGACGCCCAGCATCGCGTTCGTCCACTGGGTCACCGGCTTGCCCGTGGTGAACCAGAACTTGTCGAAGGTCGCCTTCATCCACGCCTCGTCGAACGGCTTGTCCCCGTGCATCAGGATCGACGACAGGTACGAAGCCGCGCACTTGGCCGCGGAGTTCGAGCCCTGACCCGTGATCGGGTCGTTGGCGACGACCACGTCCGCGACGCCCAGCACCAGCCCGCCGCCCGGCAGCCGCCCGATCGGGTTGCGGACCACCGGCGCGTACCGGCCGGCCAGCGTGCCGCCCGCGTCCGTCAGCTCAACCTCCGTGGCACGCGCGTACTCCCACGGCGTGAACTTCTCCATCAGCTCCAGCGTGAGCGCCAGGTGCTCCCCCGGGTCCTTCACGCCCTGGAACACGTCCAGCGGCCCGCCCGGAACGCCCTCCCAGAACAGGATGTCCGCCCGGCCCGACGTCGTCAGGGTCGGCATCACGAACAGCTCGCCGACGCCCGGGACCAGGTTGCAGCGCACCGCCTCGGTCTCCGGGTGCTCCGGGCGCGGGCCGAGTCCGTGCACGTACGAGACGGCCAGCGCGCGCTGCGGGGCCTCGTACGGGGAGCGTGCCGCGTCCCGCCCGAACATGGACACCAGCTCGCCCTTGCCGGCGGCCACCAGCACCAGGTCGTACGTACGGGAGAAGAAGTCGAGGTCGGCCACCGAGGCGCCGTGGACGACCAGCTGCCCGCCGCGCTGCGCGAAGGTGTCGAGCCAGCCGGCCATCTTCACCCGCTGGTCGACGGACTGCGCGTACCCCTTGAGACGGCCGAGCCAGTCGATGGCGCGGCCGGCGTCGGGTGCCGCCACCGACACGCCGAGGCCCTCGATCTTCGGGGCCTGCTGCTCCCAGAAGTTGATCCGGAGGTCACGCTCGTGGCGCAGCGCCGAGTCGAACATGCACTGCGTGGACATCACCCGCCCGGTGCGGATCTCGTCCGCCGTCCGGTTGGACATGAGGGTGACGTCGTACCCCTTCGACTGGAGTCCGAGGGCGAGCTGGAGACCGGACTGGCCGGCTCCTACGACAAGTATCTTGCGCATCTGTCACGTTCTCTATTCGGGATCGGGCTCTATTCGGGAGTGGTGTCCAGGGCGTGCCCGACGAGGGTCAGCAGGGACTCGACGACCGTCGCGCGGCTCCGCGCGTCCATGATCACGACGGGGACGTCCGGCGGGATGGTGAGCGCCTCCCGAACGTCCTGCGGCTCGTACGACTCCGAGCCCTCGAAGTGGTTGACGGCGACGGCGTACGGCAGCCCGCAGCTCTCGAAGTAGTCGAGGGCCGGGAAGCAGTCGCGCAGCCGGCGCGTGTCGGCCAGGACGATGCCGCCGACGGCACCGCGCACCAGGTCGTCCCACATGAACCAGAACCGCTCCTGGCCCGGGGTCCCGTACACGTACAGCACCAGGTCGTCGTCGAGGGTGACGCGGCCGAAGTCCATCGCGACGGTGGTGGTGTTCTTGTCCGGGGTGCCGGTCAGGTCGTCGGTCGGTGCGCCGGCCTGGGTCATGACCGCCTCGGTGCGCAGCGGCGTGATCTCGGAGACGGACGAGACGAAGGTGGTCTTGCCGACGCCGAAGCCGCCCGCGACCAGCACCTTGACGGCGACGGGAGCGCGGGAGCGGTCGTACTGCCAGGGCTGGACGGGCTCGTCGGCCGCGGTGGACGGCGACAGCGGCTGGTCAGAGACGGCGAAGACCACTGAGCACCCTTTCCAGCAGCGCGCGTTCGGGACGGCCGGTGCCGTGGCCCGTGCCGTAGACGCGGATCCTTCCCTGGTCGGCGAGGTCGCTGACGAGGACGCGGACCACACCGAGCGGCAGCTTCAGCAGCGCGGCGATCTCGGCGATCGTGCGCATGCGGCGGCAGACCTCGACGATGGCGGGCATCTCGGGCATGCGGTCGGGTGCCTTGACGGGACCGGCGTCCAGGGTGGCGACGAAGGTCTCCACCAGCAGGACCTGCGTGAAGCGGGTCCGGCCGCCCGTGAGCGAGTACGGGCGGACGCGGGCGGGACGGCGGTCGGCGCCGCGTATCGGCAGCCGGTCGGTGGCCGGACTCCTCACGGGGTTTTCTCCATCGACTGGCGCAGCTCACTGCGGACTTCGGGGGTCAGGACGTGGCCGGCGCGGCCGACGAACAGGGCCATGTGGTACGCGACGACGCCCATGTCGCAGTCGGGGGTGGCGTGCACGCCCAGCAGGGATCCGTCGCTGATCGCCATGACGAAGACGGAGCCGTGCTCCATCGCCACCATGGTCTGTTTGACCGGGCCGCCGTCCATGAGGGCGGCCGCGCCGGTGGTGAGGCTGCCGAGGCCGGAGACGATGGTGGCCAGGTCGGCGGAGGCACCCCGCGGGCCCTTGGGGCGGGCCTCCTGGGGGGATTCCGCGCCTGCACCCGGGTCGGAGGACAGGAGCAGGAGCCCGTCGGAGGAGACGACGGCGACGGAGTTGACGCCGGGCACCTCCTCGACCAGGTCGGTCAGCAGCCACTGCAGGTTGCGGGCCTGGGTGCTCAGTCCGTACGTACTGGGCGCGGTCATGTGCGTGCCTCCTGTGCGGTGTCCCCCCGGTCGGTCTGCCCGTGGTGCTGGTCCTGCTCGAGCTCGGCGGCGGCCACGCGCCGCCCGTCCTGGGCGCCCTGGTAGAACCCGCCGAGGCGGCGCCGCAGTTCGTCGGCGTCGACCTTGCGCGGCGGCTCGGGCCGTACGTCTTCCGCGCGGCCGGCGGCCACGAACCTCGGGCTGCGCTTGGGCAGGCCCTTGTCGGTGACGGCCTCGGCCGCGGTGTCGGCGGGGTCGGCGGGGTGACTGCCCTGCCGGGGAAGCCAGTTGTCCTCGGGAGTGGCATGCCGGTGCGGATCCGGCTCGGGCGCGGTTTCCCGTACGTCGGCACCGGGCGCGGCAGCGGGCGCGTCGGCCGGCGTCTCCGACCCGGGGTCCGCCGCCGGGAAGCCCGACCCTTCCGCGTCGGGGACGACCCGCGCGAGCAACTGCTCCTGCGGACCGCACTCACCCGGGACCTCCGCCGCGGGGGCCTCCACCGGCACGCCGGCAGGAGCCTCGGCCGGGGCGGCCACCGCGGGCGCCGCCTCGGGTGCCTCCTCCGCGGGGACCTCGGCCGCCGGGGCCTCGGCCGCCGGGGCCTCCGGCCCGGCCTGCGCGGCCCCGCGCAAGCGGCTCGGCAGGGTGTTCTCGTTCGCCTCCGCGATCACGCCCGGCAGGTGCAGCGCGGGCCCGCCCGGCGTGGACAGGCTGTGGACCGGCGAGGCCGGCGGGGTGGCGGGGAGCAGCGCGGCCGGGACGACCACGAGCGCCTCGGTGCCGCCGTGCCGCGGGGCGCGCAGCTCCGCGGTGACCCCGTGCCGCGCCGCGAGGCGCCCGGCCACGTACAGGCCGAGGCCCAGGCCGTGTTCCGCCTCGGGCTCCTCGTCGTAGGCCTCGGGCGTGGACAGCCGGGAGTTGAGGGCTTCGAGCCGGTCCTCGGTGACCCCGATGCCCTCGTCGACGACGGACAGCACCACGTCGCCGGAGTCCAGCAGCCATCCGGACACCTTGACCTTGGCGTCCGGCGGCGAGAACGTCGTCGCGTTCTCCAGCAGCTCGGCCAGCACGTGCGAGATGTCGTCGGCCGCGTGCCCCGCGACCTGGGTGAAGGAGGGCAGCGCCGCCAGCTCGACGCGCTCGTAGCGCTCGATCTCGCTCACCGCCGCCCGCATGACGTCGACCAGCGGCACCGGCAGGCCCTGGCCGTGGCCGTGCTCCTGACCGGCCAGGACCAGCAGGTTCTCGTTGTGGCGGCGCATCACGGTCGCCAGGTGGTCCAGCTTGAAGAGGGTCGCGAGCCGGTCCGGGTCCTGTTCCTTGGACTCCAGCTCCTCGATGACGGCGAGCTGGCGCTCCACCAGGCCGAGGGTCCGCAGCGACAGCGAGACGGAGGTCGTCGACATGACGCGGCGGTGCTCTTCGAGCCCGGCCCGCAGCTTCGTCAGCTCCTCCTCCAGCACCTCGCGGCCGGAGGCCAGCGCCTCGCTGCGGCCGATGATCCGGCGCCGGTCGGCGTCGAGTCCGGCGATCCGGGTGTGCAGGGAGACCGTCTGGTCGCGCACCGCGTTCAGGTGGCGCACGACCTCGGCGAACTCGTCGTTGCGGCCGGTGAACCGGACCGGCTCCACCGAGCCCTCGGGCGTCGCCAGCCGCTCCGCGCCGCGGCGCAGCACGGACAGCGGCCGGGTCAGCGAGCGGGCCACGGCGGTGGAGACGCCCACGGTGACCAGGAACAGCACGCCCAGCAGGGCGATCACGGTCTCCAGCCGGGTCACGTCGTCGTCGCGCAGGGTGGCGAGCGCGGAGGCGCGCTGGCCGGCGAGGGTGGATTCGACGGACCGCATGCGGTCGATGCGGGCGGTGAGCGCGGAGCCCACGGCGGCGCCGTCGGTCTTGCGGTCGGCGGAGGTGAGCGTGGGCCGGTCGGTGAGCCGCTTGAGGTAGTCGTCGGCGGCCTTGACCTCGGGTCCGGTGACGGTGGCGGCGAGGGTCTGGCGTACGTCGGGCCGCGCGGCCCGCGCGAAGTCGTCCAGCGCGGCCTGTTCCCGTACCCGCGAACGCTGGGCGGCGGTGGTGAGTTCGTCGACCACCGCCGAGCCCGGGAGCTGCTCGCCGCGGGGGACGGCCAGCGCGGCGAGCAGCAGTCCGCGGGTGGCCGAGGCCTGTTCCACGGCCTGGCCGAGCGGGGCCATCGGGCGGGTGGTGGCGAGGGCGGCCGTGGCGCGCGGCGGGGTGAGCTCGGCGAGCCGGTCGCCGGGGGCGAGCAGTTCCGCGAGGACTCCGCCGTAGGCCTGGTGGGCGGCGAGGGCGCTGCCCTTGCCGTCGACGGCTTCGGTGCGGACGGCCTGGACGCGGGCGAGGGTGCGGGCGGTGGCCTCGTCGGCTTCGGCCTGCACCTCGGCGAGCTGCCGGTCGGTGCGGGCGGCGCGTTCCTGGACGGGCCCCTTGGCCGCGCCGGGGCGCCCCTTGGCGGCGTACTCGACGACGGCGTCGCGTTCGTCGCCGAGGAGGTGGGCGAGGGTGAGGGTCTGCCGGGTCCGTTCCGCGAGGGTGACCAGGCGCTGGGAGTCGTTCAGTTCCCTCGTCGCGGAGACGACGGCGGGGGCGCCGGCCGCGAGGACGGTGAGGCCGGCGACGGCCACGCCCACGACCAGCCTGCGGCGCACGCGGACGCGGCGTCCTGCGGGGGCCGGGCCGTCGGTGGCGGTGCCGTTCTTCCGAGACCGCTTCTTCTGCACCGGTGCTCGCAATCCTGTACGTGTGCTTGGCTCGTCTACTCGTGTGGCCGAGGTAACGGCCGGTCAACAAGTAAACGCCTCCTGCCCCCTCGTACCGCCTCAGACCTTTGCAGTGTGATGGGAAGAGAGCCGCACATCGCCCACCTGGCCACTCGAAGGAGTGAACATCACGGATGAGTTGGCGACCAACTCGGACATCCGGCGTCAGAGCCGGTCCGTGGACAGGCGGTTGAAAGATCGATGCGGGCTTTGGCAGTATGCCCGCCCACATTCCGGGGCGCCCGTGCGCCCGGCCTTCCGGCGCCCTGCGCGGGGGCCCGTCCGCCCTCGCCGCCATTGGTACGGACCTACTCGCGCTCCCTACCCCCGCGCCCGGCAGAATGTCCGCATGCGCATCGACCTCGCCTCTGCCCCCGGCAGCCCGGAACGCCCCAATGAGGACTGGGTGTCGGCCGCGATCCCCGCTTCGGGCGGCGGCGTACTGGTCGCCCTGGACGGGGTCACCCCGCCGCGCGGCGAGGACGGCTGCGTGCACGGGGTGCCGTGGTTCTCGGCCCGGCTCGGCGGCCGATTGACCGAACTGTCCGGATCGCGGCGGGACATGCCGCTGGACCGGATCCTGGCGGAGGCCGTCCGCACCACGGCGGTGGCGCACCGGGACACCTGTGACCTTTCTCACGTCCGCACCCCGCAGGCGACGGTGGTCGTCGTCCGCTGGGACGAGGCGTACGTGGAGCACCTGGTCCTCTCGGACTCCGTACTGCTCCTCCAGGAGTCCGGGGGCGAGGTCACGGCGGTGCTCGACGACCGGCTGGACCGGGTGCCCCGGGAGGTGCTGCGCTCGGTGGAGGCCACGGACGCGCTGCGGAACGCGGAGGGCGGCTTCTTCACGGCGGCCGCGGATCCGGCGGTGGCGGCCCGCGCGGTGACGGGTCGCACTCCGCGCAGCCGGGTCCGGGCGGTGGCCGCGCTCACGGACGGGGCGAGCCGGTGGACGGACACGTTCGGGGAGGGCGACTGGGCCGAGTGCCTGGCGGTACTGCGGAAGGAGGGCGCGGAGGGGCTGATCGGCCGGGTCCGCGCCCTCGAGTCCGATCCGGCGCGCCCGCCGGCCCGGCACAAGCGGCACGACGACGCCTCGGCGGTCTACGCGGAGCTGTAGGCCTGTCGTTCGGATCGGGCCGGGCCCCGCGGCGCCGGCCTTCGCGACCGTACGACGGCCCGGGACCCCGCAGCGGCGGGGCCCCGGGCCGTCGGCGCGCCCGCTGCGAAATACTGGCGGCTCTCATCCACCACCGAAGGAGCCGGACGTGCACGGGAGCGAAGACCAGGAGTTCCTTGCCCTGGAGCGGGAGCTGTCCGTCTTCCTCCGGCGGGCCCGCGCCTCCTCCGGCGAGATGGCGCGCGCCCTCCACCCCGAGCTGGAGCCCGCCGCGTACGGGCTCCTCGTCCGCCTGGAGGGGGCCGGCCGGCAGCGGGCCACCGAGCTGGCCGCGTACTTCGGCGTCGGCAAGGCCACCATGAGCCGCCAGCTGCGCGCCCTGGAGGTCCTGGGCCTGATCGCCCGCGAGCCCGACCCCGCCGACGGCCGGGCCTTCCTGGTCGGCCTCACCGAGGAGGGCCGCGAGCGGTTCCTGCGGGTGCGGAACGCCCGGCGCGAGCAGTACATGCGCAAGCTCGCCGACTGGGACCGCGGTGAGGTGGCGGAACTGGCCCGGCTGCTCAACCAGCTGAACGCGGGCGAGGACACCCCGTAGGCCGAGCGGTCTCCGGGGAGGCCGCTCAGGCGGCGGCGGTGAACGCCACCTCCTCCGGGGCCTGCCCCTGGGCCTGCCCCTGCGCCTGCGACAGGGCGAGCTCCAGCACCTGCCGTACGTCCGTCACCGGGTGCACCTCGAGCCCCTCCAGCACCTCGGCCGGGACGTCGTCGAGGTCGGCCTCGTTGCGCTTGGGGATGATGACGGTGGTCAGGCCCGCGCGGTGCGCGGCGAGCAGCTTCTGCTTGACCCCGCCGATCGGCAGGACGCGCCCGGTCAGCGAGACCTCGCCGGTCATGGCCACGTCCGTGCGCACCTGGCGCCCGGAGAGCAGCGAGGCGAGGGCCGTCGTCATGGTGATGCCCGCGCTCGGGCCGTCCTTGGGCACCGCGCCCGCCGGGAAGTGGATGTGCACGCCCCGGTCCTTCAGGTCGGCGACCGGCAGCTCCAGTTCGGCGCCGTGCGAGCGCAGGAAGCTGAGCGCGATCTGCGCCGACTCCTTCATGACGTCGCCGAGCTGGCCGGTGAGGGTCAGGCCGGCCGCGCCCGTCTCGGGATCGGCCAGCGAGGCCTCCACGAAGAGGACGTCGCCACCCGCGCCGGTCACCGCGAGGCCGGTGGCCACGCCGGGGACGGCGGTACGCCGCTCCGCCGGGTCCTGCGCGGACTCCGGTACGTGGTGGGGCCGTCCGATCAGCCCGCGCAGGTCGTCGGCGCCGATGCTGAAGGGCAGTTCCCGCTCGCCCAGTTCGTGCTGCGAGGCCACCTTGCGCAGCAGGCGCGCGAGGGACCGCTCCAGGGTGCGCACGCCCGCCTCGCGGGTGTACTCGCCGGCGAGCTTGCGCAGTGCCTCCTCCTCCAGGACGACCTCGTCGGCGCCCAGGCCGGCGCGCTCCAGCTGGCGCGGCAGGAGGTGGTCGCGGGCGATGACGACCTTCTCGTCCTCGGTGTACCCGTCGAGGCGGACCAGCTCCATGCGGTCGGCGAGCGCCTCCGGGATGGCTTCCAGGACGTTGGCCGTCGCCAGGAACACCACGTCGCTGAGGTCGAGCTCCACCTCCAGGTAGTGGTCGCGGAAGGTGTGGTTCTGGGCCGGGTCCAGGACTTCCAGCAGGGCCGCGGCCGGGTCGCCGCGGAAGTCGGAGCCGACCTTGTCGATCTCGTCGAGGAGCACGACCGGATTCATCGACCCGGCCTCCTTGATGGCGCGGACGATCCGGCCCGGCAGGGCGCCGACGTAGGTCCGGCGGTGTCCTCGTACCTCCGCCTCGTCGCGTACGCCGCCGAGCGCGACCCGGACGAAGTTGCGGCCCATGGCGTGGGCCACGGACTCGCCGAGCGAGGTCTTGCCGACGCCGGGCGGCCCGACGAGCGCGAGCACGGCTCCGCCGCGGCGGCCGCCGATGACGCCGAGGCCCCGCTCGGTGCGCCGCTTGCGGACGGCGAGGTACTCGGTGATGCGGTCCTTGACGTCGCCGAGCCCGGCGTGTTCGGCGTCGAGGACGGCCCGCGCGCCCTGGATGTCGTAGCTGTCCTCGGTCCGCTCGTTCCAGGGCAGCTCGAGCACGGTGTCCAGCCAGGTGCGGATCCAGGAGCCCTCGGGGCTCTGGTCGCTGGCCCGCTCCAGCTTGTCGACCTCCTTGAGGGCGGCCTCCCGGACCTTCTCCGGGAGGTCGGCGGCCTCGACGCGGCTGCGGTAGTCGTCGGACTCCTCGCCGTCCTTCTCCCCGTTCAGTTCGCGCAGCTCCTTGCGGACGGCTTCCAGCTGGCGGCGCAGCAGGAACTCGCGCTGCTGCTTGTCGACTCCGTCCTGGACGTCCTTGGCGATGGACTCGGCGACGTCCTGTTCGGCGAGGTGGTCGCTGAGCGCCTTGACCGCCAGCTTGAGGCGGGCGACGGGGTCGGCGGTCTCGAGCAGTTCGACCTTCTGCCCGACCGTCAGGAACGGCGAGTACCCGGAGTTGTCGGCGAGGGCCGACACGCCTTCGATCTGCTGGACCCGGTCGACGACCTGCCAGGCCCCGCGCTTCTTGAGCCAGCTGGTGGCGAGCGCCTTGTACTCCTTGACGAGCTCGGTGACCGCGCCCGGCAGCGGGTCCGGCACGTGCTCGTCGACGGTCTCGCCCTCGACCCACAGCGCCGCGCCGGGGCCGGTGGTCCCGGCGCCGATGCGGACGCGGCCGCGGCCGCGGATGAGCGCCCCGGGGTCCCCGTCGGAGAGCCGGCCCACCTGCTCGACCGTCCCGAGCACTCCCGTCCCGGCGTACTTCCCGTCGACCCGCGGCACGAGCAGCACCCGGGGCTTGCCACCGCTGCCCGCCGCCGCCTGGGCCGCCTCCACGGCCCCGCGCACCTCGGTGTCGGACAGGTCCAGCGGAACCACCATTCCGGGCAGCACGACCTCGTCGTCGAGCGGCAGCACGGGCAGAGTGAGCGTTACGGGCGTCGAAGCCATGATCAACCCTCCGGCAGTGAAGTTGAGCTATGCCGACTCAATGCATCTGCGCGGCCCAATGTTCCCCAACCTCCGTTCGCCTGGGGCGAACGGCTCTGCGCGCGGCCCCCGCCGGCGCCGCCCTTCACGAATGGACGCCCCGGAGTGCACCGGCGATCCGGGCGGCTTAGCTTCGCTGTGCGATGCCGCGCGCCGTTCGGCCGCGGCGGCTCCAGACGGTCGAGAGGACACGCCATGGCAGTCGTGATGACCTTTTCCTGGCCCGAGATCACACCCGACGTGTACGACGCGGTGCGCCAGAAGGTGGGCTGGGAAGAGGACGCACCGGACGGGTGCGTGCTGCACGCCGCCTGGTTCGTCCGCGGCGGCCTCAACGTGATGGACATCTGGGAGTCGGAGGACCACTTCAACCGGTTCATCGAGTCCAGGATCGCCCCCGTACTCAAGGGCGAACTGGGTGTGCAGAGCGAGCCCAACGCGCAGTTCTTCCCCCTGCACCGGCGCTTCGTAGCCCCCGGCGTCAGCGGCGGCGGCTCCTGACGGTCAGGCCGGGCCCGTGGCCACCGGGCGCTCGTCCGACGGCAGGCCCCACTCGCTCCAGGAGCCGTCGTACACGGCCGGCTGCCGGTAGCCGGCGAGGTCGGCGCCCAGCGCGAGGACGCACGCGGTGACGCCGGAGCCGCAGCTGAAGTAGAGCCGCTCCCGGTCGGCCGCCAACGCCAGGAAGGCCTCGCGGAGTTCCCCGGCCGGCCGCATCAGGCCGTCGGGTCGCAGGAGTTCGGCGAAGGGCAGGTTGAGCGCGCCCGGCATGTGGCCGCCGCGCAGGCCCGGGCGTGGTTCCGGGGCGGTGCCGGCGAAGCGCTCGCGGGTGCGGGCGTCGAGGACGGCGGCGGCCGGGTCGGCCAGGGCCGCGGTGACGGCCGCGGCGTCGACCAGCAGCCCGGGGCGCGGGCGTGCGGTGAAGGAGCCGCGCGGGCCGTCGTAGGAGGGGCGGGCGCTCTCCACGGGCAGGCCGGCGGCGGTCCAGGCGGGCAGTCCCCCGTCGAGGACGGCGACCCGGTCGAAGCCCATGGCGCGCAGCATCCACCAGGCGCGGGCGCTGGAGTAGATTCCGGCGCCGTCGTACACGACCGCGGTGTCGGTGTCGTCGACGCCGAGGTCCCGTATCGCCTCACCGAACCGTGCGGCCGCGGGCATGGTGTGCGGGGCCGGCGCGTCGTGGTCGGACAGGTCCCCGTCGAGGTCGAAGGGGCGGGCTCCCGGGATCCGCCGGCCGGCGCCGCGGTGGGCGCCCACGGAGGCGTCGAAGACGACCAGCCCGGGCGCGCCGAGCCGGTCGGCCAGCCAGTCGGCCCCGACCAGCGGCCCGGACAGGTCAAGGGAGTTGGGGGTCATACGGCGCTCCTCGCGTGGACGGGGAAACATCCTGCCGCATGTCCGGTGCCGTGGCCGGGCAGCCGCCCGGGCGGGCGTAGAGCGCGACGCGGGCGCCGCGTACCGCGGTGACCGAGCACAGGTCGAACCGGGCGGCCAGCGTCTGGCGCTTCACCACCTCCTGCGGATACGGGTCCAGCGGCTGCCCGGCCGGGTCCAGCAGGGCGATGACCCGGGGGGAGCCGATGAGCGCCGCGCGGATCTGCGCGGAGGACAGCTCGGTGCCCTGGAGGCTGTGCGAGGCCGCCGGGGAGCGGTCCAGGGCCACGTCGCGCAGCCCGTCGTAGACCTCCGGCGAGGACAGCAGCCACTCGCGCCGCCGCGACGGCAGGAACAGCACGGCGTCCCCCGGCCGGGCCCGCTCCCGGACGGCGGCGGCCACCGCGAGCACGTCGTCCTTGCGGCTCTCGGGCGTACGCAGCCACACCGACCAGCAGCCGAAGGGCGCGAGCAGGGCCGCGACCAGCAGCCACGGCCACCAGCCGCGCGCCGCCGACAGCCCGGTCCCGGCCAGCAGGGCGAGCCCGGCCAGTGCGTAGAGCACGTACCGGTCGACGTACCAGGGGTGGACCAGGGAGAGCGTCATCAGCAGCCCGGGCGGCAGCAGGGCGAGCGGCAGGGCCACGCGGACGAGGCCGCTCGCGTCCTGCGAAGCGGCGCCGCGCGCGAGCAGCAGTACGGCGCCCGCGAGCACCCCGTACGCCGCCCAGTCCTGCCAGGACGGCCGCCCGAGCCAGCCGAGCTGCTGCTCGGCCTGCCGGGCGCTGACCAGGGCGAGCGGCAGCAGCAGGGCCGCGACGGCCGCGGCGGCGAGGCGCCAGCCGCGCGAGCGCCAGGCGGTGAAGGCGTGCGCGAGCAGGGCCAGTACCGCGAACTCGTGCAGCCAGCAGCCGAGCAGCAGCACCACCGCGTACGCCGCCCACCGCTCGCGCAGCATCAGGTACGTCGCCCAGACCACCGCCGCCGCGACGAGGGCGTACGAGCGGCCCTCCTGGGCGTACATCTGCACGGGCGGGAGCGCGGCGTACGCGAGCCCGGAGAGCAGTGCGGCCCGCTCCCCGGCGAGCCGGCGGGCGATGGCGGCCACGCCGGCGGCCGCGAGGGCGGTGGCGGCGACGGAGGGCAGCCGCAGGGCCCACAGGCCGCCGTCCCAGACCAGGAACACCCCGTGCATGAGCAGGTAGTACAGGCCGTGCACGGCGTCCACCTGGCCGAGCAGGTCCCAGAGCCCGCCGAGCGGCCGGTGGGCCACCTGCCAGGTGACGGATTCGTCGCGCCACATGCTGCCGCCGCGCTCCAGCCCCCACAGGCCGAGGAGGACGGCGAGGAGCGGGGGGAGCACGCGCCAGGGGGCGATGCGGCGGATGGCTGCCTCCGGGTGCTGTCGTAAGGGGTGCGGGGACTCCATACTCGGGGTTCGGGCGGAGTACCTGCGGAGGTGGGTGTGCGAGCGTTCCGAGTGGTGACCGTGGTGAGGGCGGCGGCGGTGACGGGGGCGGTGCTGGGCACGGTCCTCGTCGGATGCGGACAGTCCGGTTCCGAGGGCTCCGACAGCCGGCCGCCGGCGACCGGCGCACCGACTCCGACGGCCACGGCGTCCACGCCGGCCACGACGGCGCCCGCGGCCACGTCCGCGCCCGCAACCGCTCCGCCGTCGGCGGGTCCGGCCCCCGCCGACTCCCCGGCCGCGACGGCGACCCTGGTCCGGGCCAGCCGCACCGGCGGCTTCGCCGGCCAGGTCCACACCCTCATCGTCAAGGGCGACGGCTCGTGGACCCGCCTGGACCGCAAGGCGAAACCGGAGGGCACCGGAAAGCTGTCGCGAGCCGGCCTCGCCGCCCTGCGCACGGCCCTGCGGGAGGCGGACTTCGCGCATCTGCCGAGGATCGCGACGGGCGACACGACGGTCTACGACGGGTTCACCTACGCGTTCGTGCACGGCGGCTTCGAGGTGGCGGCCGAGCAGGAGGCCCTGGGCCCGGCCCTGCGGAAGGTGCTGGACGCGCTGCCCCCGTTCGAGGCCGGCTAGACGGCCTGAGGCCCGGCAGGCCCTGAAGGCCCGGCCGGCCCTGAAGGCCCCGGAGCCGACAGGCCCGTCCCGGCGACCGTGATCTCCCGCAGGAGCCGGTCCAGGAAGGCGCGCAGCCGGGCCGGCATGTCCACGCTGGCGGGAGCCAGCACCCACTGGATCTGCAGGCCGTCCATGACCGCGAGGGTCTCGCGGCCGACGGCCTCGCAGTCGGTGCCGGGGCGCAGTTCGCCGCGCGCGACGCCGGCCTCCAGCAGGTCGACGGTGTAGCCGAGCACGCGGGCGTAGCGCTCCCGGAAGTAGGCGTGGGCGGGGTGCCCGGGGTTGCCGGACTCGCCGACCAGGGTGTTGAACATCCGGACGAGGCCGGGCCGCCGCGCGTTGTCGGCGGCGAGGGCGACGACGGTGCTGAAGTGCGCGGCGACCGAGCCGGCCGGCTCGCTGAACAGCCGCTCGACGTCGTGCCGCTCGCTCTGCGCCAGCACGGACAGCAGCAGGTCCTCCTTGCTGCGGAAGTGGTGCAGCAGCCCGCCCTGGGTGATCCCGCAGTCGGCCGCGATCCGGGCGAGCGAGGAGGCGTGGAAGCCCCACTGCGCGAAGTGCTCGACCGCGGTGTCGAGGATCTTCTGCCGGCGGGCGTCCCCCACCGCGTAGGTCCCCCGGCCCGCGGCCTTCGGGGCCTTCGAGGCCGTCCGCCCCTTGTCCTGTGCCATGCGGACCACCCTAAGCGGTGGGTATTTCCGGCCACCCGCGCGGAGTGATCCAGGTCACTTCCCAAAACCTAGTGGGTACACGGTTTTCGCGCTTACGTTGGGGCGCCCGGCAGTCCGCGCAGCCCAGGAGCCTCCCGATGAACGCGACCCCCGCCTACAAAGACGCCTCGCTCGCCGTGGACCGGCGCGTGGAGGACCTGCTGTCCCGGATGACGCTGGAGGAGAAGGCCGGCCAGCTCTTCCACTCCATGCTGATGATGAACCCGGACGGCACCCCGGTCACCGAGACCGACGGCTCGATGCTCCCGTTCACCACGCCCGAGCTGATCGGGGACCGGCTGCTCACCCACTTCAACCTGCTCGGCACGTACGGGGCCCGCGAGATGGCCCAGTGGCAGAACACCGTCCAGGAGATGGCGGCGGCCACCCGCCTCGGCATCCCGGTCACCCTCTCGACCGACCCGCGCCACGCCTTCACCGACAACATCGGCGCCTCCTTCAACTCCGGCGCCTTCTCCGCCTGGCCCGAGGCCCTGGGGCTGGCCGCCATCGGCGACCCGGAGCTGGTCTTCCGGTTCGCGGACACCGTGCGGCGCGAGTACCTGGCCGTCGGCTTCCGCGTCGCCCTGCACCCGCAGATCGACCTGGCCAGCGAACCGCGCTGGGCCCGCCAGTCCGGAACCTTCGGCTCCGACGCCGGGCTGACCGCCGAGCTCGTGCGGGCGTACGTACGCGGTCTGCAGGGTCCGGAGCTCGGTCCCGCGTCCGTGTCCGCCATGGTCAAGCACTTCCCGGGCGGCGGCCCGCAGAAGGACGGCGAGGACCCGCACTTCGCGCACGGCAAGGAGCAGGTCTACCCGGGCGGGATGCGCGAGCACCACCTGGAGCCCTTCAAGGCGGCGATCGCCGCCGGATGCGCGCAGATGATGCCGTACTACGGGCAGCCGATGGGCACCGACTGGGAGGAGGTCGGCTTCGGCTTCAACAAGGGCGTGGTCACCGGCCTGCTGCGCGAGGAGCTCGGCTTCGAGGGCATCGTCTGCACCGACTGGGGGCTGCTGACCGACGCGGAGATCTTCGGGCAGACGCACCCGGCGCGCGCCTGGGGCCTGGAGCACCTGGGCGCGGCCGACCGAGCGGCGCGGGCCCTGGACGCCGGCTGCGACCAGTTCGGCGGCGAGCAGTGCCCCGAGGTGGTGGTGGAGCTGGTCCGCTCCGGCCGGATCGCGGAGTCCCGCGTCGACGCGTCGGTACGGCGGCTGCTGCGCGAGAAGTTCCGGCTCGGGCTGTTCGAGAACCCGTACGTGGACCCGGACGCGGCGGCCGGGACGGTGGGCCGGGCCGATTTCGCCGCCCTGGGCGCCGCGGCGCAGCGTCGCTCACTGACGGTACTGACAAATCCGGAGCAGATTATTCCGCTCTCCGCGAAGTCGCCCCGGCCGAAGCTGTACCTGCGGAACGTGGACGAGGCCGTCGCCTCCGGGTACGGCGAGGTCGTCGCCGACCCGGCCGCCGCCGACCTGGCCGTACTGCGCCTGCGGACCCCGTACGAACCCCGGGAGAACGTCTTCGAGTCCTTCTTCCACTCCGGCTCGCTGGCCTTCCCCGAGCCCGAGCTCGCCGGGATCCTGGCCCTGCTCGACCAGGTGCCGACCCTGGTCTGCATCAACCTGGAACGGGCCGCCGTCCTCCCGGAGATCGCGGCGCGCGCGGCCGCCCTGGTCGCCGACTACGGCGCATCGGACGCCGCACTGCTGGACGTGGCCTTCGGCCTGGCGACCCCGGAAGGCCGCCTTCCGTTCGAGCTCCCGCGCTCGATGAAGGCCGTCGAGGCCTCCCGCCCCGACGTCCCGAACGACACCGAGGACCCGGTGTTCGCGCACGGCCACGGGCTGTCCCTATAGGCCGGTACATCCCGCCTCCAACCCGGATGATCAGCACAAATGCCCTGTCCGAACCCCGCATAGCCGCACGCCGGTGCCTCCTCTACGCTGCACCCCACCACGCAGATCTTCAGGGGCGGACCGGGACATGGAACAGACGCACACCCACAACGGCGCCTCGGCGACCCCCGGCGCACAGCGGCGCGTGCTCGTCGTCGAGGACGACCACACCATCGCCGAGGCCATCGCGGCCCGCCTGCGCGCCGAGGGCTTCCAGGTGCAGACCGCCGCGGACGGCCCGGCCGCCGTCGCGGCGGCCGAGAGCTGGCTGCCCGAGCTGCTGGTCCTGGACGTGATGCTGCCGGGCTTCGACGGACTGGAGGTCTGCCGCCGGGTCCAGGCCCAGCGGCCGGTCCCGGTGCTGATGCTCACCGCCCGCGACGACGAGACCGACCTGCTGGTCGGCCTCGGGGTCGGCGCGGACGACTACATGACGAAGCCGTTCTCCATCCGCGAGCTGGCCGCGCGGGTCCACGTACTGCTGCGGCGTGTGGAACGGGCCACACTGGCCGCGCACACCCCGCGCGGGGCGACCCTGCGCCTGGGCGACCTCGAGATCGACCACGCGCAGCGCCGGGTCCGCGTGCAGACGGAGGACGTGCACCTGACGCCGACCGAGTTCGACCTGCTGGTGTGCCTGGCCGGGACCCCGCGGGCGGTGCTGTCCCGGGAGCAGCTGCTGGCCGAGGTGTGGGACTGGGCCGACGCGTCCGGGACCCGTACGGTCGACAGCCACATCAAGGCCTTGCGGCGCAAGATCGGCGCGGAGCGGATCCGTACGGTCCACGGCGTCGGGTACGCCCTGGAGACCCCGGCGCAGGCATGAGCGGCCGGCACCCCGGACCGGGGCTGAGGCCCTTCTCGCCGTTCTCGATCAAGACCAAGCTGGGCACCCTCGTGGTGGTCTCGGTCTTCATCACGACGGGCCTGCTGCTGGTGGCCCTGCGCACGGACACCGAGCTGCGGTTCATCACCGTCTTCTCGGTGATCGCCTCGATGCTGATCACCCAGTTCGTGGCACACAGCCTGACGGCGCCGCTGGACGACATGACGCGGGTGGCCCGGGCGATATCCCACGGCGACTACACGCGCCGGGTGCGCGGGGCCGGGCGCCGCGACGAGCTGGGGGACCTGGCCTCGACGATCAATCGGATGGCGGACGACCTGGAGGCGGTGGACCGGCACCGCAAGGAGCTAGTCGCCAACGTCTCGCACGAGCTGCGCACGCCGATCTCCGCGCTGCGGGCGGTCCTGGAGAACGTGGTGGACGGGGTCTCGGCCGCCGATCCGGAGACCATGCGCACGATGCTCAAGCAGACCGAGCGCCTCGGCCGCCTCGTGGAGACCCTGCTGGACCTGTCCCGGGTGGACAACGGGGTGGTCCCCCTGAAGGCCCGCCGCTTCGAGGTGTGGCCGTACCTGTCGGGGGTGCTGAAGGAATCGGGGCTGGCGGCCGCCGGCCGGCCGGGCCTGCTCTCCGGTTCCGGCGGGCACACCCGCAACGACGTGCACCTGCACCTGGACGTCTTCCCGCCCGACCTGACGGCGTACGCGGACGCCGAGCGGCTGCACCAGGTCGTCGCCAACCTGATCGACAACGCGGTCAAGCACAGCCCCCCGCACGGCCGGGTCACCGTCCGCGCCCGGGCCGGCGACGCGCCCGGCGCCCTGGCCGTCGAGGTACGCGACGAAGGCCCCGGCATCCCGGAGGCCGAGCGGCACCGGGTCTTCGAGCGGTTCAACCGGGGCAGCGCGCGGGCCGGCGACGGCGGCACCGGCCTGGGCCTGGCGATCGCCCGCTGGGCCGTGGAACTGCACGGAGGGCACATCGGCGTGGCCGAATCGTCACGGGGCTGCCGCATCCTTGTCACGCTTCCGGGCAGCTCGCAGGCGCCGCGTTGACGTAGGGTTCGAGTGGGAAGGACATGATCTCGGCCACACGTACCCGGGGTCCGTCAGGGGTGCGAAGCCAAGGGGGCCGCAACCTCGGTGCCCCCTACCCGAACCACGCTTGTTTCCCGCCATTCCAGGCAGCGAAACCCGCCGTTCGATGTGACCTGCACGACGGATCTCCCGCCCGGTCTGCATCTCGCGGCCGAGGAGGCGTAGCCTTTATTCCCGCTGTCCATACCTTGTGAAGCGGAAGAGGGCGGTTGCCGCCGTGTCGCCACAGTCCCCCAGTAACTCGAGCACCACGACCGAAGCAGCAGAGGGCGGGAAGAACCCCGCCTCAGGCTTCGGTGCCAATGAGTGGCTCGTCGACGAGATCTATCAGCAGTACCTCCAGGACCCGAACTCGGTCGACCGGGCCTGGTGGGACTTCTTCGCCGACTACAAGCCGGGGGGCACCGCCGCTCCGGTCAAGGCCGAAGAGCCGAAGAAGTCCCCGACGACGGATGGCGCCTCCGCACAGGCCGCCACCCCCGTCGCCGCAGCTCCGCAGGCCGTCGACGCCGCCGCCACGGGGGCGGCGCGCGCCGCGGCACCTGCCGCCCCGAGCCCCGCGCCCACGCCTGTGTCAGCTCCTGCCCCTGCTCCTGCCACCCCCTCTGGTGCCCCTGCTGTGACTGTCACCTCCCAGGCCCCGGCCGCCGCACCGGCCGCGCCCGCCACCTCCGCTCCCGCAGCCAAGCAGGCCGCGCCCGCCACCGAGGCCCCCGCGGGCCCGGAACTGGTGACGCTCCGCGGCCCGGCTGCCGCCGTGGCCAAGAACATGAACGCCTCCCTCGACGTCCCGACGGCCACGTCCGTCCGCGCCGTCCCGGTGAAGCTGCTGTTCGACAACCGCATCGTCATCAACAACCACCTCAAGCGTGCTCGAGGCGGGAAGATCTCCTTCACCCACCTCATCGGCTACGCGATGGTGCAGGCGATCAAGGCCATGCCGGCCATGAACTACTCCTTCGCGGAGAAGGACGGCAAGCCGACCCTGGTCAAGCCGGAGCACATCAACTTCGGCCTCGCGATCGACCTGGTGAAGCCCAACGGCGACCGCCAGCTCGTCGTCGCCGGCATCAAGAAGGCCGAGACCCTCAACTTCTTCGAGTTCTGGCAGGCCTACGAGGACATCGTCCGCCGCGCCCGCGTCGGCAAGCTGACGATGGACGACTTCACCGGCGTCACCGTCTCGCTGACCAACCCCGGCGGCCTGGGCACCGTGCACTCCGTGCCCCGCCTGATGCCCGGACAGTCCGTCATCATGGGTGTCGGCTCCATGGACTACCCCGCCGAGTTCCAGGGCACCTCGCAGGACACCCTGAACAAGCTGGGCATCTCCAAGGTCATGACCCTGACGTCGACCTACGACCACCGGGTCATCCAGGGCGCGGCCTCCGGCGAGTTCCTGCGCATCGTCGCGAACCTGCTGCTCGGCGAGAGCGGCTTCTACGACGACGTCTTCGAGGCGCTGCGCATCCCGTACGAGCCGGTCCGCTGGAACCGCGACATCGACGCCTCGCACGACGACGACGTCACGAAGGCCGCCCGCGTCTTCGAGCTGATCCACTCCTACCGGGTCCGCGGCCACGTCATGGCCGACACCGACCCGCTGGAGTACAAGCAGCGCAAGCACCCCGACCTCGACATCACCGAGCACGGCCTCACCCTGTGGGACCTGGAGCGCGAGTTCGCGGTCGGCGGCTTCTCCGGCAAGTCGATGATGAAGCTCCGCGACATCCTCGGCGTGCTGCGCGACTCGTACTGCCGCACCACCGGCGTCGAGTTCATGCACATCCAGGACCCCAAGCAGCGCCGCTGGATCCAGGACCGCATCGAGCGCCCGCACTCCAAGCCGGAGCGCGAGGAGCAGCTGCGCATCCTGCGCCGCCTGAACGCGGCGGAGGCCTTCGAGACCTTCCTGCAGACCAAGTACGTCGGTCAGAAGCGCTTCTCGCTGGAGGGCGGCGAGTCCGTCATCCCGCTGCTCGACGCCGTCATCGACTCGGCCGCCGAGGCCCGCCTCGAAGAGGTCGTCATCGGCATGGCCCACCGCGGCCGCCTGAACGTCCTCGCGAACATCGTCGGCAAGTCGTACGCGCAGATCTTCCGCGAGTTCGAGGGCAACCTCGACCCGAAGTCCATGCACGGCTCCGGCGACGTCAAGTACCACCTGGGCGCCGAGGGCACCTTCACGGGCCTGGACGGGGAGCAGATCAAGGTCTCGCTCGTCGCCAACCCCTCGCACCTGGAGGCGGTCGACCCGGTCCTGGAGGGTGTCGCCCGCGCCAAGCAGGACGTCATCAACAAGGGCGGCACGGACTTCACCGTCCTGCCGCTGGCCCTGCACGGTGACGCGGCCTTCGCGGGCCAGGGCGTGGTCGCCGAGACGCTGAACATGTCGCAGCTGCGCGGCTACCGCACCGGCGGCACCGTCCACGTCGTGATCAACAACCAGGTCGGCTTCACCGCCGCCCCGGAGTCCTCGCGTTCCTCGATGTACGCGACCGACGTGGCCCGCATGATCGAGGCGCCGATCTTCCACGTGAACGGCGACGACCCGGAGGCCGTGGTCCGCGTTGCCCGGCTGGCGTTCGAGTTCCGCCAGGCGTTCAACAAGGACGTGGTCATCGACCTCATCTGCTACCGCCGCCGCGGCCACAACGAGTCCGACAACCCGGCCTTCACGCAGCCGCTGATGTACGACCTGATCGACAAGAAGCGCTCGGTGCGCAAGCTGTACACCGAGTCCCTCATCGGTCGCGGCGACATCACGCTGGAAGAGGCCGAGCAGGCGCTCCAGGACTTCCAGGGCCAGCTGGAGAAGGTCTTCGCGGAGGTCCGCGAGGCCTCCGCGGCTCCGGCCGGCGCCCCGGTGCCGCCCGCGCAGGTCGCGCAGGTGTTCCCGGTCGCCGTGAACACCGCGGTCTCCCAGGAGGTCGTCAAGCGGATCGCCGAGTCCCAGGTCAACATCCCCGACCACGTCACCGTGCACCCGCGTCTGCTGCCGCAGCTGCAGCGCCGCGCGGCGATGATCGACGAGGGCACCATCGACTGGGGCATGGGCGAGACCCTGGCCTTCGGTTCGCTGCTGATGGAGGGCACCCCGGTCCGGCTGTCCGGCCAGGACTCCCGCCGCGGCACGTTCGGCCAGCGCCACGCGGTCCTCATCGACCGGGAGACCGGCGAGGACTACACCCCGCTGCAGTACCTGTCGGACGACCAGGCCCGCTACAACGTCTACGACTCGCTGCTCTCCGAGTACGCGGCGATGGGCTTCGAGTACGGCTACTCGCTGGCCCGTCCGGACGCGCTGGTCCTCTGGGAGGCCCAGTTCGGTGACTTCGTCAACGGCGCGCAGACGGTCGTGGACGAGTTCATCTCCTCCGCGGAGCAGAAGTGGGGCCAGACGAGCGGCGTCACCCTCCTCCTCCCGCACGGCTACGAGGGCCAGGGCCCGGACCACTCGTCCGCGCGTCCCGAGCGCTTCCTCCAGATGTGCGCGCAGGACAACATGACGGTGGCCATGCCCACCCTGCCCTCGAACTACTTCCACCTCCTGCGGTGGCAGGTGCACAACCCGCACCACAAGCCGCTCATCGTCTTCACCCCGAAGTCGATGCTGCGTCTGAAGGCGGCGGCGTCGAAGGCGGAGGAGTTCACCAGCGGTTCCTTCCGCCCGGTGATCGGCGACTCGACGGTGGACCCGAACGCGGTCCGCAAGGTCGTCTTCTGCGCCGGCAAGGTCTACTACGACCTGGAGGCCGAGCGCGAGAAGCGCGGCATCACGGACACGGCGATCATCCGCATCGAGCGGCTGTACCCGCTCGCCGGTGCGGAACTCCAGGCGGAGATCGCCAAGTTCCCGAACGCGGCGAAGTACATCTGGGCGCAGGAGGAGCCGGCGAACCAGGGTGCGTGGCCGTTCATCGCGCTGAACCTGATCGACCACCTCGACCTGGCGGTCGGCGCGGAGGTCCCGGCCGGCGAGCGCCTGCGGCGCATCTCCCGCCCGCACGGCTCGTCCCCGGCGGTCGGCTCGGCCAAGCGCCACCAGGCGGAGCAGCAGCTCCTCCTGAACGAGGTCTTCGAGGCCTAGTCACAGCGCGACCCCGCAGCACGCAAGGCCCGGCCCCCCTCAACGGGGAGCCGGGCCTTCCGGCGTTCGGACCCGTTCGGCTACGGCTGCGGCTCGAAGTCCCAGTACGGGCGGGTTTGTTGTTTGGCGGCGATCGTGTGGACGTGTTGGGCGCCCAGGGTGCGGGTGAGGCCCTTGATGCCCGCGTCCTCGTGTTTGCCCGCCTCCGCGTCCTCCCGTACCGAGCGGAGGTCGGCGGCCAGCGCGATCTGGGCGCTCAGCGTCATCGGGTGGTCCGGGCCCAGTACCTGCTCGGCGGTGCGCAGGGTCTCCCGGCTCAGGGACAGCGCGTCCTCCAGGTGCCCGGTGATGTTGCGGTGCCCGGTGGCGTTCAGGGCGCAGCCCAGTGTCCAGGGGTGCCGGTCGCCGAGCGCGCCGCGCATGCCGACCAGCGCCTGCTCCGCGAGGGAGAGGGCCTCCGCGCGCTCGCCCTGCGCGCGCAGTACCAGTCCGAGGTTGCCGACCGTGCCGATGCTGTACGGGTGGGCGAGGCCCAGCTGCGACTGGTAGCCGCGGACCACGTCCTCCGAGATCCGGCGGGCCTCGCCGATGTCCCCGTACTCCCGCAGGTAGGTGGCGTAGTCGGAGGCCACCATCAGCGTCCACGGGTAGTCGACGCCGAAGACGCGGGTGGCCCGCTCCCACACGGTCCGCAGGCGCAGCCCCGCGCCGGGGATGTCTCCCGAACGGCGCAGGCACAGCCCGAGGTTGTGCTCGGCGCGCAGGGTCTGGGGGTGGCCCAGCCCCAGCACCTGGGTGTTGAGCTTGACCCCCTGCTCCTGCCGGGTCTGCGCCTCCCGGTAGCGGCCCATCAGCCGCAGCCCCATGGCGCAGGCGATGCCGGAAGAGAGGGTGGAGATGTGCTGGGCGCGCAGGACGCGCTCGCGGCGGCGCAGGGTGTCCAGGTCGAGGTCGTAGGCGTTCTGGTAGCGGCCGAGCAGCCGGTAGGTGGCGGCGAGGTTGTTCTGCGCGCCGAGGGTGGTGGAGTCGTCCTCGCCGAGCAGCTCGCGGTACGTGGCCAGGCAGTGCTCGAAGATCTCGCGGGCGGGCTCGAACTTGGCGATGCAGAGCAGGACTCCCCCGTACGCGCTGCGGGCGCGCAGGGTCTCCAGGTCGCGCTCGCCGCGTTCCCCGGTGAGCCGGTCGGCGACGGCCTTGGTGAGGGTCTCGGCCCGCCGGAACAGGCCGAGGTTGCGCAGCGCTCCGCCGTACTGGTAGCTGAGCTCGCGGACCTTGGGGTGGTCCTCGCCGAGCATGGCCCGCCAGGCCTGGTCGGTTTCCTCGGACAGCCGCAGGCAGGTGCGGTACTCCCCGGCGAGGATCAGGTAGCGCAGGCACTGCAGCAGGAAGTTCTGGATGCGCGGGTTGCTGCTCGTCAGCACCCCGGCGGTGGAGAGGTGCGGGATGAGTTCGGCGTAGCGGGGCCACAGCCGGGAGTCGGAGGGGCGGCCCGGGTCGGCGGCGGCGAGGACCTGGCGGACGGCGCGGGCGAGCGGTTCGGCCTCGTCCTCGGAGAGGTTCTCGCGGACGATGCCGTGCACCATGCGGTGCAGCTGTACGGTCTCCAGCCCGCCGCCGCCCTCCTCCTCGGGCAGGTCGGAGTACTCCAGGCGGACGACGGAGAACTGGACGAGCTTGTTGAGGGCGGCGTTCCACCGGATCTGGTCGTTGATCAGCCCGGCGAGCTGTTCGGGCACGTCGTCGACGGGGAATTCGCGCAGCAGCCGCAGCGGCACGGGCCCGGGGGCGAAGAAGACGAACAGCCGCAGCAGGGCCAGGGCGTCGGGGAAGTTCTCCCGGACGTTGTTGAGGAGTATGGCCAGGGCCGTGGGGAAGGGCAGCGGGTAGTCGTCGGAGACGGTGACGGCCTCGCGGGAGTCCAGCCGGCGCTGGAGCAGCGCCAGGTAGTCGCCGACGGTCAGCGGGGAGTCGGCGAGCCAGCCGGCGGTCTGGTCGAGGGCGAGCGGGTAGTCCTCCAGGGCCTCGGCGAGCTGGTCGGCCTCGACGGCGGTGAGCCGCAGAGCCCGGCGGCGGATGAAGGTGATGGACTCGGGCCGGGCGTAGAGCGGGACTTCGACGAGGCTGGTGTGCCGGGAGGCCCATTCGCGGTTGCGGGAGGTGATGATGACGTCGCCCGCGCCGGAGGGCAGCAGGTCGGTGAGGTCGTCGGGGTTGTCGCAGCCGTCGAAGACCATCAGCCAGCGGCCGTACGGGGATCCGCGCCGCAGCGCTTCCAGGACGGCCCGGATCTGCTCGCCGTAACTGCCCGCGCCGCGCGGCAGGCCGAGGGCGGGGGCGAGGTCGGCGAGGCGTTCGCGCAGGGTGGGCCGGTCCTCGGCGGGGACCCACCAGACGACGTCGTACTCGGAGGCGAAGCGGTAGGCGTACTCGGTGGCGACCTGGGTCTTGCCGACTCCGGACAGCCCGAGCAGGGTGACGGTGGAGGCGCCGGCCGGGGCTTCGGTGAGCGCCGCGCGCAGGGTGCCGATGACGTCGTTGCGGCCGGTGAAGCGGGGGTTGCGGCGCGGGACCCGGCCCCAGATCTCGGGCGGGTCGTTGGGGAAGCGGGGTCCGCGGCGGCCGGTCTCGGTGCCGATGCGGTCGGTGGGCAGCTCCAGGCGGCGCAGCACGCGGTACTCCGCCTCGTACGCGTCCAGGCCCCACAGGTCGGTCTTCTCCAGGACGGCCACGGCGCTGGGCATCGGGGCGTCCGTGAGGCAGACCGCCGCGAACCGGTCGGGGTGGCGGTCGGTGACCGTGCGCAGGGCGGTGTTCCACTCCGCGTCCTGCATGTCGGCGTGGGTGCCGGCGGAGAAGTAGCGTTCGCTGAGGACGAGGATGACCCGGCTGCCGGAGCGGGCGAGGTCGTCGAGGGCCTCGGTCAGGCCGGGACTGTTCTGCGGGTCCCAGCGCTGGAGGGCGACGCGGTGGCCGTGTTCCTCCAGGCGGTGGCCGATCCACACGGCCCAGGGCCGGTTGAACCCGGCGAAGCTGATGACGAAGCGCTGCGGTCCAGCGGTGGAGCCCTGTTCCTGCCGACTACCGGTGGTCATGCGGCCGTCTCCCTGAAATCCGGGCAGTGGACGGGCTTGAAAGGTACCGCAGCACGGCCTCTGGCGAAGCCCCTCAAGCCCGTACGAACGGGGCGAGTTCGGGATGGGTCTCGCACCAGGCGCGGCGCTCGCGGTCGACGGCCCGGCGGGCGGTGGCGTGCTGGTCCCCGGGCGGCGGGAGCTCGTCCATGGCCCGCTCGGCGTCCGCCATGGCGTCGGTGAACTCCCGCCCGGCGGTCGTGAGTCGGTCGTGCGCGCGCAGGACGGGCAGGACGGCGGCGACCTGGGCTCGGATACGGGCGTGCTGGGCCCAGGCGCCGCGGGCCCCGTAGAGGGCGGCGCGCTGCCAGTACCCGGCCAGGGCCAGATGGGCGTAGGCGCCGTGCAGGAGTCCCTCCAGCGGGCGCGGGTCGGCCCGCCAGGGCGCCCAGTACCGGGGGGTGCGGTCGGCGGTGTGCAGGGTCAGGACGTCGGAGAGGGCGGTGAGCTTGCCGTGCTGGACCTCGTGGACGAGGGTGGCGGCCAGGGCGGGCGGGGCCTGCGCGCGGGCCAGTACGGAACCGGCGGCCGCGGGCAGGGTGGCGCCGCTGGAGCGGGAGCCGCCGGCCAGCGGCACGACCGAGCGCAGCAGGTGGACGGTCTCCTCGGCGCGGGCGGTGTCGTAGCGCTGGAGCAGGGTGAGCGCGCCGGTCCACTGGGTGTCCCAGCGCTTGTGGCCCTTGGGGGTGAGCCGGCGGGCGGGGCGGACGGGGGCCGGCCGGGCGGGGCCGGGCGCCCGGTAGGGGTCGAGGTCGTCGAGGGCGGTACGGCCTCCGGGCAGGGTGTGCAGGGGCAGGGTGGCCGGGTCCTGCGGGTCCCAGGACCGTTCGGTGAGCTGGAGCGGGCCGGGGCGGTCGGGGCGCAGCAGTCCGAGGGTGGGCAGGAGCAGGCGGCCGTGCACGGGCCGCAGGGTGTGGGTGAAGGCGAGTCCGGCGCGCAGGGCGGCGGCGACGGCGAGGGCACCGAGGTGGGCGAGGTCCGGCGGGGGCCCGTACGGTGCGTGCAGGCGGCGCAGGGTCTCCTCGGCCCAGACCCCGGTGGCGGGGTAGTGCAGGACGTCGCGGACGGCGTCCGGGGCGCGGCGTTCGGCCGCTTCCAGCAGGGCCCAGTGGTCGGCGGTCTCCCCGGCCCGGGCGCCGGGGGCGGCGTCGAGGACGGCGCGCAGCAGGACCAGGCGCTTGGAGCGGCGTACGTCGCGCACCAGGCGGGTGCCCTCGGCGCAGGGTTCGGTGGAGGCGAGGGCCCGCAGGGTGCGGGAGGAGACGGTGAAGGGGGCGAGGGCGGAGGTCATGAGGCGACCGCCGGGGGGCGGGCCGCGCGCGCGACGGCCGTGGCGATGTGCCGGATCAGGACCTGGAGGTCCGCGCAGTACACGGACGGCTGGCGGAAGCCCTCGCCGGCCAGGTAGCGGTGCGGGTAGTGCCCGCCGCCGCACACCTCGACCAGTTCGCAGGCGCGGCAGCCGGCGGCGAGCGCGTCCCGTCCGAGCTGGCGGGCGGCGAACCCGGGATGGTCGAGGAGCTGGTCGAAGCTGTGGGTGCGCAGGGTCATGCCGGTGGTCGCGGCGCCCTCGTAGGCGGACTTCAGCGAATCGGCCTGTTCGATGGAGCCGTCGGTCTCGATGACGGCGGTGGCGGCGGGGGCGAGCCCGAGGGTCTCGGTGGCGGCGGGCAGCCCGAGCAGCAGGGCGATGATCTCCTCGAAGATCCGGATCCGGGTGCGCCGCAGCCCGTCGTGCCACCAGCGTTCGAAGACGGCGAGGAGCCAGTCGGCGTACGGGGTCCCGCGGGGGTGGCGGCCGGGCGGCGGGGAGCTCCAGTTGGCGAGCGGCAGCAGCAGCCCGACGCTGGGCGGGGCGAAGGCGAGCAGGGACTCGTACGTTTCGACGGGGTCGTGGGCGAGGTCGATGACGCAGAGCACCCCGGCGTAGCTGTCGGGATGCCGGGCCAGCAGCCGCAGTCCGCGGGCGGCGGCCGCGTAGCCGGGGCGTCCGGCGTGGTCCACGCGCCGGGTGTTGTGCGCGGGGAGCCCTCCGTCGAGGCTGACGCCGACGCGTATCCCGGCGGCGGCCAGTGCGGCGAGCCGGCCGCGGGTGAGGAGGGTGCCGTTGGTCTGGACGGTGGCGGTGACGCGGGTGCGGGGGGCTGCCGCGGCCACGGCGGCCCGTACGGCATCGACGGGCTCGGCCAGCCGGGCGGGCGGGGTGAGCAGCGGTTCTCCGCCGTGCAGCACCAGGTCGACGCGGGCCAGGCCGTGCGCGGCGGCGTGCTCGGCGATCCGCCCGGCGGCGCGGGCGGTGGTGGCGGGGGCCATGACGGCGGGCTGGCCGCGCCAGCCCTGGTCGGCCATCTCGTAGACGTAGCAGTAGGTGCAGGCGAGGTTGCAGCGGCTGCGCGTCTTGAGCACGAACTGCCGTATCGGGTGGGGTCGGTGTCCGGCGGCGCGCAGGGCGGGCACGTCGAGCCGGGTGTAGGGCCATGGCGCGTGGGTCCGGTGCGCGGGCGGCCCGGCCGGGCTCGTGTGGGTGTGCCTCATCGCTGTACCTCCCGCCCCCGCCCCCGGACGCCGCGGGGAGGCGCCCCCGGCGGACGGTCCATCCCTGCCCTTCGGACGGCCCCGGCTAACGGCGGAAAGTGGTCAAGTACCCCGGTGGCCGGGGCGGCTCGGGAGGCCCGGCTGCCGGGGCGGGTCAATCGACGCCGGAGTCGAAGGCGTTGAGGATCTCCGCCGGGTGGGTCACCCGCTCGACCATGCCCTCGATCACCTGGGCCAGCACGGGATGGTCGATCCCGCGCAGCGCGGCCAGATCCAGCCCGGAGAGGTCCGGCAGCCGTGCGGGGCACGCGTGGACCACCACTGCCGTGTTCTGATCCTTCGTCACCATGGGCCGCCCGTCCCCCTGTTGCGTCGGATGTTCGATGGTCCACTGCCTTTTCCCCTCCCCCGGTGCCCGGAAACGGCCGGGCCGGGGGCGCAGAGCAGCTCAGAGGGCCGATTCCAGGGCTCTGATCCGCTCGGCGAGCGCCGCGGACCGCCCCTGCGACTGCGACTGCGACTGCTCGTCCGGGCTCCCCTCGGCCCGGCCCTGCGCATCCGGCCCGAGCCGCGCCCACAGCTCCAGCGCCGAGCGGTAGGCGTCCAGGGCCGCCCGGGGCCGGGCCAGGCGCTCCAGCACCTCCCCGCGCAGCTCCTGTACGCGGGCCGCCAGCTGCACGGCGAGATCCTGGCGCTCCTCGCGGTCGGCCTCCAGGGCGGCCCGCCAGGACCGCCGGTAGGAGTCCGCCGCCCGGTCGAGGCGGTCCGCCGCCCGGGTGTGGCCGTGGATCTCCAGCTGCACGTCCGCGTGGTCCCGCCAGGCCCGGGCCCGCTCCAGCGGGCTGCGGCTCTGCCGGACGGCGAGTTCCAGCAGGTACTCCGCCTCCCGCAGGTCCACCGCGTCGCCTTCGTAGGTGTGCCGCAGCCGCAGCCCGGTGGCCAGCCGCAGCAGCCGGCGGGCGGCCCCCGGGTCGGACTGCGGTACCGCCGCCCGGCTTTCGCGCAGCACGCGTACGGCGGCCCCGGTGAACCGCCGGCCGTCGGCGGCCCGGGCCCGCTCCAGCAGGACGTCGCCCCACTCGGGCAGCAGCTCCCCGAAGGCCTCCGCGTCCCGGGGGATCAGCCGCCGGGCCCGGCCGTACGCCTGGGCGGCGTCCTCCAGTGCCTCCGGGTCGGCGTCCCGCTGGTACCGGGCCCGATACACCCGTGCCAGGCACAACAGGGCCGCCACCCGCAGGTCGGGATCGCCGCCCGCTTCCTCGAAGGCCTCGGACAGCTCCTCGGCCGCCTCCTCGAGCCGTCCGGGCAGGTACCGCAGCGCCCCGGCCAGCTCGACCCGGGTCCGGGCGCGCGTCCCCCGGCCGGCGGCGTCGTCCCCGGTCAGTCCGGTCACGGCCAGGCGGGCCGCGGCCTGTTCGGCCAGGGCCGTGCGCTCGGCCGGGTCCGGGGTGTGGGGCAGCAGGGCCAGCAGGACGCGGCCCAGGGCCCGTTGCAGCTCGGGGTGCGGCGCCCCGTCGCCGTCGGCGCCGGCCGTGCCGGACAGGGGCTCCAGGGCGTCGCGCGCCTCGCGCAGGGCGCCCGGGTCCTCGCGCAGCGCGCTCAGCCGGATCAGGGTCTCGGCCCGGCGCACGGCGCAGTCCCGCCGCAGTCCGGGGTCGGCGGAGGCGCCCGCCGCCGCGAACTCCCGGTCGGCGGCGGCCAGCAGGTCCGCCCGGGGCCGGGCTGCCAGCGCCCGCTCGTACAGCACCCGGCCCAGCACGGCCCGGGCCGGTGCCGTGCGCAGGCCGGTCACGGTCCGCTCCGCCTCGGCGAGGAGCTCCGGGTCCCGCTGCGCGGCCCACAGCCGCAGCAGGGCGCCGGCCAGTTCGGTCTCGGCCTCCTCCGGGGGGTCGCCGGGTCCGGCCGGCGCCGCGACCGCCCGGCGCAGCACGGCCACGGCCTCGTAGAGCGCCCGCGCGTCCCCGTCGGCGTCCCCGGCCCGGTCCCGGTCCGCGTCGGCGAGCCGCTCCCGCGCGGCCCGCACCGCTCCGGCTCTCGCGGGCGGCGCCGGGGGTGCGGCGGGCTCGCGCACCGGCGGGCCCGACTCCTCCGGCATGCCGGGCAGGAAGCGCCGTACGACCTTGGCCGATACCTGGGCGAAGGCCTGCGGGAGCCGCCCGGCGGGGATCCGCTCGGCGGGGATCCGCTCGGCGTCACCCGGCGCGAGTCCCGGCGCGAGTCCCGGCCCGAGTCCCGGCCCGGGCCCCGGCCATGGCCCCGGTCCCGAACCCGAACCCGTACCCGGCCCCGGCCCCGGACCGCCGTCGGCCGCCGCGGGCGGTGCTCCGGTGAGCTGCGAGACGGCGAGCGCGGGGAAGTTGCGTACGCCCCGCCCGAAGTGGGTCAGCACGTACTCCGAGCAGTGCTTGAGCACGAGGGCGGCCTCGTCCCGCCCCAGCGGCCCCAGCAGCACGTCCTGCACCCCGGGCGCGAACTCGTACCACTGCCCGGGGGTTTCCGGGCTGCGCCGCAGCAGGCCGCTCAGCAGGACCTCCGCCAGGTCCGAGGGTTCGGAGTCGGGCAGCATCGTGCGCTGCACCAGCCGCATGACGGGCAGCGTCAGCGGGGCCGCCGACAGGTACACCGCCAGGTGTACGGCCCGGGGCGCGGCCGAGGACCGGAACCGTGCCACCAGCTCGCGCGGCGGCCGTACGGCGCGCGGCGGCGGCAGGGGCGCGGCCGGATGGGCGGCCAGCACCCGGCCCACCTCGGCCGGTACCGGGCCGGTGCCGAGCCCGGCGACGAGCCGGGCCCACGCGCCCAGCGCGATGGCGCTGGGCGGCAGCACGGGCACGGTCAGCCCTCCGGTGGGCCGCCCGGGCAGCGGCGGCCGGTCCGACCGGAATTTCAGCTTCCCTCCGCTGCCCTCGATCCGGGAGAGCGTGCCGCGCTCGGTCGGCAGCCAGCTGCGGCCCCACAGCCGCTGGGGCAGCGGCTGGACGACCACGCACGGGGTGCACTCGGCCCAGCGGTGCAGCAGCCGCTGCGCCGCGCCCTCGCGCCACAGCGGTCCGGCACAGTCGGAGACCACCATGGTCAGCGCCCGTCCGGTGGGGTCGCGCAGCTGGTCCCCCGAGCGCAGCCCGGCGCCGGGCACGGGGCCGCGGCCGAGCGCCGCCGTACCGTCGGGGAGCCGGTGCAGGTAGTGCACCTGGACGTCCCGGAAGGCGCCCAACCGCTCGCACACCGAGCGCAGTTCCTCGAACATGTCCTGCCACACCGCCATCGACGGCGACGCGTCCATCACCAGCCGTACGGTGGCCTCGCGCCGGCTCTCCGGCCTGAGCACCGGAATGACCAGCCCGAGGGCCCGGGCGCTGGCCTCGGCGGTGGCCGGTTCGTCGAGCACCGTCCGGATGGGCGGGGCGGGCGGCCGGTGCCGCTGGAGGGCGCGCAGGGCCCGCTGGATCTCGAGGATGCGGGGCAGCGCGGCCGCCCCGGGGACCCGTACGGGCACCCCGCGCTCCCCGGGCGGCTCCCCGGCGAACTCCGCCTCCGCCTCGCCCGCGCGGCGCGGCCCGGGCGCGTAGAGCCTGACCGGATCCTCAGTCTCCGGATCCACCCGCTCGGGATCCTCGGGCAGGCTGACCGGATCATCAGCTTCCGGCTCCGGTACGGACACCTCCGCACCCGGCGCGGGCTGCCCCGGCCGGCCCATCCGCGCGGCCAGCCACAGCGCGTCGGCGAGCTCCTCGGCGGACGGATCGAGCCCGGCGCCGCGCAGCAGCACGGCCAGTTCACGGATGCCGGGCGGTCCGGCGGACGGCACGGCCCGTCACCTCGGGCGGTCGAGGCGCTGGATGAGCAGGTCCGCGAGGTCCTCCCGGGTGGGCGGCGCGGCGTAGTGGGTCAGGTAGACGGCGTTGAGCAGCTGGTCGGCGGCGATCAGCTCGGACTGCGAGCGGCTGAGGAACTCCCGGATCAGGTCGGCCCCCAACTGGGCGGCCTCCTCGCCGAGATGGGCCCGGACCATGGTGGCGAGCCGCTTCTCGCCGGGCTGCCCGAGCTTGAGCTGGATGCAGCGGCGCAGCAGCGCGGCGGGGAAGTCCCGCTCCCCGTTGCTGGTCAGGATGATGAAGGGGAAGGCCCGGCAGCGCACCCGGCCGCCCAGGACGGTCACCTTCGACCCGTCGTCGGTGAGCACCTGCACCTCGGGCTCGGTGTCGGCCACCCGCTCCAGCTCGGGGAGGGCGAACTCCCCTTCCTCCAGCACGTTCAGCAGGTCGTTGGGCAGGTCGATGTCGCTCTTGTCGAGCTCGTCGACGAGCAGCACCCGGGGCCGCGCGGTGGGCAGCAGGGCGGTGCCCAGCGGGCCGAGCCGGATGTATTTCCCGATGCCCGGCGCACCCCCCGGCGACCCGCCGCTCGCCGCGATCTGCACGTCCTGGAGCCGGGCCAGGGCGTCGTAGCGGTACAGCCCGTCCTGCAGCACGGTCCGCGACACCACCGGCCAGCGCAGCACCCGCCCCAGCTTCAGCTCGTGGGCGACGGCGTGCGCGAGGGTGGACTTGCCCGTGCCGGGAAAGCCCGTCACCAGCAGGGGCCTGCGCAGGTACAGCGCGGCGTTGATGGCCTCCAGCTCCTCCGGTTCGGGCCGGTGCAGCTCGGCGGCCTGCCGGTGGGCCCCGAGCCGCCGGGCGACGTTCCCGTCCGCCACCGCCGCCGGGCCGCCCGCCTCCCCCACGGGCCCGCCGTCGAAGTCCCGCCACGGCGGCGGATCGGGCAGGGCCCCGATCCCGTCGTGGGGCTCGCCCACGCCCCGGTAGATGAGCCATTCGTCGTTCATGGGTGCTGCTCCCTCCTGCCGGTCACAGGTCGCCCTGGAGCGGCTCGTCCTCGGGCAGGGCGCGTGCGGGGTCGTTCCAGACGAGCGCCGCCCCCGCCGCCCAGTACGCGTCCGGGTCGGCCCCGTACGCCCGCCCCCGCAGCGCCTGCAACCGCAGCGGCAGCACCTCCGCCCGTCCGGCGTCGGCCAGTTCCTCCCGCAGCCCGCGGTGGAAGGGGGCGCACGACACCCCCGGGTCCGGCGGGGGCCGCCGGCACACCACCACCCCGTACCCGGCGTCCCGCACCGCATGCAGCGAGCCCAGCGTGGGCTCCTGCGCCGCCGCCCGGCAGTGCACCGGCACGGTGTTGTCGGGGAGCCCGGACAGCCAGGCCGCGGACGGGCTGCGGGGCCTGCCCCGTACGCAGTCGGCCCGTTCGTCCAGGAGCGGTCCCGCCTTTGCCCGCGCCCAGCGGGCGGCCGCCGCGGGCGCGAGGTCCCCGGCCGGGTACCGGAACACCACCGGCCGCTGAACCCCCACCGGCACCCTGCCCACCAGCACCCAAGCGTCCACCGCGAGCCCGAACAGCTCCGGGGCGACGGCCACTTCGAGCGGGGCCGCCGCCTCGTGGGTGTCGCAGCGGCGGAAGGCCTCGGCGAGCGGGGCCCGCAACACCTCCGGCAGGCCCGCCTCGCCGGCCCGCACCCCGGAGTCCACCGGTGTCACCCGCCCGGGATGCTCCTGGCCCGCCAGCACCGAGACCCGCCAGTCGTAGACGTCCTCCCAGCCGTGCGCCCACACCTCCAGCAGCACCGACGCCCCGGGCGGCAGCCCGCCGGACGGCCGCACCGGGCCGCGCGCCGCTTCCCCGGCCGAGGCCCGCCGGCGCCGCTCCCGCTCGGCCAGCCCCCGCTCGTGGCGCTCGCCGAGCTCCCGGCGCAACGGGCGCCACAGCCGCTCGGCGGTGGCCCGCACCCAGTCCCACAACTCCTCGTCCGCTCCCGGCGTCGGCGGCTCGCGGTAGTCGGCCACGCTCACGTCCGTCGCGTACCGGAGCACGGCCGCGGCCTCCCCCGCCCCGCCCGGCGGATCGTGCAGCAGCCCCAGGCCGTCGCGCCAGCTGAGCGGGGCGAGCGGATGCGGCTCCGGCTCCTCCCCGCGCGCCGCCTCCACCAGGGCCCGTACGAGCTCCGAGGAGCCGGGCGGGGGCAGTTCGGCGAGCAGCCCGCACAGGGTGGTGCGCTCACCGGGGGTGAGCCGGCCGCGTCCGCCGTACGGGTCCCCCTCCCCGGCCGGCAGTTCGCCGTGCACGTCGGTCCAGGTGCGGCGGCTGTTGAGGTCGCTCAGGTGCTGGTCGTAGTGGTGCAGGTCGTGGGCCTGCATGACCCGGCGGTAGAGCCCGGCCTGGCCGCGCAGGGGCATCGGCAGGGTGCGCAGCTGCACGACGGAGACGGCGAGCCCGCCGCCCCCGCCGTGCCGCCGGGCCTTGACCACCCCCACGACCTCGCCGCGGACCAGGTCGACCACCGGCCCGCCGGACATGCCGTGCTCGATCTCGTCGTCGTCGCCGAGCCGGATGGCCGCGCCGTGGCCCGCGGTCCCGCGCAGCCGGGTGGTGCGGCCGGTGATCTCGGGCGTGCCGAGGTCCTCGGTGCAGCCGAAGTACGCGACCTCGTCGAAACGCGGCCTGGAGCGGTCGGTCAGCCAGACGCAGGCGTGCGAGACGGGGGCCAGGACCCGGATCAGCGCCAGGTCGGGCAGGTCCCACAGGGCCCGCCGCCCGGGGCGGCGCTCCTCCAGCCGCTCGGGCAGTACGCACTCCACGCGCCCGGTGACCGTACCGGTGGAGCGGTTGCCGGTGCGGTCGACCCCGGAGGAGAAGGTGATGCCGACCTCGCGCCCCGTCAGACGCACCGCAGCACCCCCTTCACCGACCACGTGGGCGCACGTCAGGACCCAACCGGGGGCGATGAAGAACCCGCTCCCCCAGGTGGGTCCGGTCCCAGCCGTTCCATACCCGTCCGGCGGGGCGTGGACGCGTACGGTCGCCGCCTGGACGAGGGGCTCCAGAAGCTCGAAGGCGCGCGCGGAGCCGGCCGTGCGCCCTTCCGTCATGCGCGCCCCCCAGCTCGTGAGGCATCCACGTTAGCGCCGGGGCGTGCGCGGGCGGGAGGTCTTGCCGCGCCGCGGATTATCCTGGCGGGAAACACCCCCTGCACATCCTCATCACGGCACGGAGCCCGACTTGTACTTCACCGATCGCGGCATCGAGGAGCTGGAGAAGCGGCGCGGCGAGGAGGAGGTCACCTTCGAGTGGCTCGCCGAGCAGCTGCGCACCTTCGTCGACCTCAACCCGGACTTCGAGGTCCCGGTGGAACGCCTGGCCACCTGGCTGGCCCGCCTGGACGACGAGGACGACGACGCCGACGAGTGAGCGGACCCCTGAGAACGGTGCGAGCTGTGCGAACAGCACTCAGGTGAGAACGCACGAGAACGGCCCGGCTGCCGGTGGGCAGTCGGGCCGTTCTCGTTCTCGCGTCGCCCGCCGAAGACGGCGCGGGCGCGGGGACCGGGCGCCGGATCAGGCGGCCTTGGTCTCCCAGAAGATGCGGTCGATCTCGGCGATGAGCTCGAGGGCCTTCTGGCCGGTCGCCGGGTCGTTCGACGCCTTGGCGGCCGACAGGGCCTTCAGGGTGTCGTTGACCAGGGTGTGCAGCTGCGGGTACTTCTCGAAGTGCGGCGGCTTGAAGTAGTCGCTCCACAGCACCGAAACGTGGTGCTTGGCCAGCTCGGCGCGCTGCTCCTTGATGGTGATGGCGCGCGCGCGGAAGTCGGCGTCGTCGTTGGCCTGGTACTTCTCCTGCACGGCCTTGACGGACTCGGCCTCGATGCGGGCCTGGGCAGGGTCGTACACGCCGCACGGCAGATCGCAGTGGGCGGAGACCTTCGCCTTGGGGGCGAAGAGGCGGGAAAGCATGGAGTGTGTCCTCCTCGTGATCGTCTTCTCAAGGGGGAGATTACTCGCTCGGAATCGTGTTTTCGCGGTCGCCCCCATGGGCTTAGGACAAAAGTCCAGCCTCGCGCGCGGACCGGTGAGCGAATGTACGGAGCCGTACGGCAGCATGCGGGGGTGACGAGGAGGTCGGGCATGACGGAGAACGGGCGCCCGCGCAAGCGGTTCGAGGTGCTGGAGGTGACGGGGCCGTCGATGGTGCCCACGCTGCTCCACGGCGACCGGCTGGTGGTCCGCTACGGGGCGGCCGTCCGTCCGGGTGACGTGGTGGTGCTGCGCCACCCGTTCCAGCAGGACCTGCTGGTGGTCAAGCGGGCGGTGGAGCGGCGGCCGGGCGGCAGCTGGTGGGTGCTCGGCGACAACCCGTACAACGAGACCGGCGACAGCACCGTCTTCGGGCCGGTGCCCGACGAGCTGGTACTGGCGACGGCGGTCCTGCGGTTCCGGCCGCGCGAGGCCGGTCAGCGGTCGCTGAGGGCGCGGCTCTCGTGGGCGGCCTCGGCGCTGCGCCCGCTCCGGGCGGACGCCTCGGCCTCCAGCCGCTTGCGGGCGCGGTAGGCCGCCACGTTCGCCCGGGTGGCGCAGCGGTCGGAGCAGTAGCGCCGGGAGCGGTTGGTGGAGGTGTCGAGGTAGGCGTTGCGGCAGGGCGCGGCCTGGCACAGGCCGAGCCGGTCGGGGCCGTGCTCGGTGAGGTGGAAGGCCAGCCCGAAGGAGGCCATGGCGGCGTAGCCCGCGGAGGCGTTCGAGGGGTGCTCGGCGAGGTGGATGTGCCAGTCGGGGGCGCCGTCCTCGCCGAGGGTCTCGTGGCCGGAGACCTGGGGGCTGACGGGGAACTCCATGAGCAGCGAGTTGAGCAGGTCGACGGCGAGGACGTGGTCGCCGCTGTCGGCCGCCTCGAAGACGGCGCGCAGGCGGCCGCGGACGTTGCGGAAGCGGGTGACGTCGGTTTCGGTGGCCCGGCGGGCCATCTGCACGCTGCCGCCGAACAGGGCGCGGACGGCGTCGACCGAGGTCAGCGAGTCCTTGTTGCGGGCCGGCTCCTCGGTGTTGACCAGGCGCACGGCGAAGTCCGAGTAATGGGCCAGTTCCACTTGTAGTCCTTACGGCTGCGGATTAGTGTCTCCGGTAACGGCTGAGACGTATTCGAGGGTATTACGTATGGAGGGGTTCGTGAGGGTGGATACGGCGGGGGCGACCGATACCAGCGCCTACTGGCAGGCGTGGCAGGACAGCTGGGACCGCCAGCAGGAGTGGTACATGCCCGACCGCGAGGAGCGGTTCCGGGTGATGCTGGACATGGTCGAGGCCCTGGTCGGCCCCGCCCCCCGGGTACTGGATCTCGCGTGCGGTACGGGAAGTATTACGGACCGGGTGCTCAGGCGGTTCCCGGAGGCCACCAGTACGGGCGTCGACCTCGACCCGGCGCTGCTGGCCATCGCCCGGGGCCACTTCGCGGGCGACGACCGGGTCACCCTCGTGACGGCCGACCTCAAGGACCCCGGCTGGCGCGCGGCCCTCCCCCACGACGGGTACGACGCGGTCCTGACGGCGACGGCCCTGCACTGGCTGCACAGCAAGGACCTCGCCGTGCTGTACGGGCAGCTCGCGCCCCTGGTCCGCCCGGGCGGGGTGTTCATGAACGCCGACCGCATGCCCGACCCGGCCACCCCGCGCATCGACGCCGCCGAGCGCGGCCACCGGCACGCCGGCATGGACCGCGCCAAGGGCTCCGGGGTGCCCGACTGGCGCGAGTGGTGGGCCCTGGCCGCCGCGGACCCGGTCCTGGCCGGGGCCGTGGAGCAGCGCTTCGAGATCTACGGGGAGCACGCCGACGGCGACACCCCGCCCGAGGCCTGGCACGCCCGCACGCTGCTCGACGCGGGATTCGCGGAGGCCCGTACGGTCTGGCGCTCGCCCTCGGACGCACTGGTCCTGGGCCTGAAGTAGGAACCCGGGAACGGCGGAGGGGCGGTACGGAATTCCCGTACCGCCCCTCCTTCGCGTACCCGGTGTCAGAGCACCTTGGACAGGAACGCCTTCGTCCGGTCGTGCTGGGGGTTGCCCAGTACCTCGCGCGGGTGGCCCGACTCGACGACCACGCCGCCGTCCATGAAGACGAGGTTGTCCCCGACCTCGCGGGCGAAGCCCATCTCGTGCGTGACCACGATCATGGTCATGCCCGATTCGGCCAGGTCCCGCATGACGTCCAGGACGTCACCCACCAGCTCCGGGTCGAGCGCCGAGGTGGGCTCGTCGAAGAGCATCAGCTTCGGCTCCATGGCGAGCGCGCGGGCGATCGCCACGCGCTGCTGCTGGCCGCCGGAGAGCTGGGTGGGGTAGTTCCCGCCCTTGTCGCCGAGGCCGACGCGGTCCAGGAGGCGTACGGCGCGCTCGCGGGCCACCGCCTTGGACTCGCCCTTGACCATGACCGGGGCTTCCATGACGTTCTCTATGGCCGTCATGTGCGGGAAGAGGTTGAAGCGCTGGAAGACCATGCCGATGTCCCGGCGCTGGGCCGCGACCTCGCTGTCCTTCAGCTCGTAGAGCTTGTCGCCCTTCTGCTTGTAGCCCACCAGCTGGCCGTCGACCGAGAGCCGGCCGGCGTTGATGCGCTCCAGGTGGTTGATGCACCGCAGGAAGGTCGACTTGCCGGAGCCGGACGGACCGACCAGGCAGAAGACCTCCCGTGGGGCGACCTCCAGGTCGATCCCGCGGAGGATGTGGGCGGCGCCGTACGACTTGTGGACGCCTTCTGCCTTGACCATCGGCTGGGCGGTCACTTCGCCACCTCCGTACGGCGGAACATGTTGAGGTTGGCCTTCAGCCGCTGGAACGGCGTGGGCGGCAGGCTGCGCAGCGAACCGCGGGCGTAGCGGCGCTCGAGGTAGTACTGGCCGACGCTGAAGACGCTGGTCAGCGCCAGGTACCAGATCGAGGCCACGAAGTACATCTCGATGATGGCACCGGCCGTGCTGCCGATGTTGGAGCTGGCCCGCAGGAGTTCGGTGTACTGCACCGCCGAGACCAGGGACGAGGTCTTCAGCATGTTGATGAACTCGTTGCCGGTCGGCGGGATGATCACGCGCATCGCCTGCGGGAGCACCACGCGGCGCATGGTCTGCGTCCGGGTCATGCCGAGCGCGTGCGAGGCCTCGCCCTGGCCCTCGTCGACGGACTGGATGCCGGCCCGGACGATCTCCGCCATGTAGGCGCCCTCGTTCAGGCCGAGGCCCAGCAGGGCGACCATGAACGGCGTCATGACGTCGACGGTCTCGTTCTTGTAGATCGGACCCAGGTTGATGTACTGGAAGATCAGCGGAAGGCTGAACCACACCAGGAGCTGCACGTAGACCGGGGTGCCGCGGAAGAACCAGATGTACAGCCAGGACACGAAGCTGGTGACCGGGTTGTTCGAAAGCCGCATCACCGCGAAGAGGATGCCGAGCACCAGGCCCAGCGCCATCGCCGAGACACTGATGATCACGGTGTTGCCGAGGCCGGCGATGACCGAGGGGTCGAACAGCTTGTCGCCGACCGTGGCCCAGATGACCTTGCCCTGGGAGAAGGCGTAGACCAGCCACGCCAGCAGCACGGCCACGACCACGGCGCTGATCCAGCGACCGTAGTGCCGTACGGGGACTGCCTTGATCGCCTCGTAGGAGATGCCCGAGGCGCCGGGTCCGGCCGGCGTGGTCGCGGCCGGACCCTTGTCGTTCTTGTCAGTCACAATGACTGCCCTTCAGTGGAGCGCTCGGATCACTTGCCTGCGTTGATCGTGGCGGACGGCACGGCGCTGTCCTTCACGTTCCACTTCTCCAGGACCTTGGAGTAGGAGCCGTCCTTGATGATGGCGTCGAGCGCTTCCTTGATGGCGTCGCGCAGCTGGGCGTTGTCCTTGGAGACCGCGATGCCGAAGAGGCCCTTGTCGGCCTGCTCGCCGGCGACCTCGAAGTCGTTGCCGCCGCCCGAGGTCTTCGCGGCGTACGCGGTGACCGGGTAGTCGTTCAGGTCGGCGACGGCGCCGCCCGCCTTGACGCGGGTCTGGGCCTCGGCGTCGGTGTCGAAGGCCTCGATGGTGAGCTTCTTGTCACCGCACTTCTCGGCCTGGGCCTTGAAGGTGTCCTCGTACGTGGTGCCGCGCTGGACGGCGACCGTCTTGCCGCACAGGTCGTCGAGGGACTTGATGTTCTCCGGGTTGCCCTTCTTGACGAGGAGGGAGACACCGGAGTTGAAGTAGTCGACGAAGTCGACGCCCTTGCCGACCTTCTTGCCTTCCTTGTCCAGACCCTCCTGGCGCTGCTTGTTGTCGGTGATCGACGACATGGCGACGTCCTGGCGGCCGGTCTCCAGGGAGGTGAGCAGGCCGTCGAAGGTGCCGGAGGTGAACTGGAACTTCACACCGAGCTGCTTCTCCAGCGCCTGTGCGATGTCGGGGTCGACGCCCACGATCTTGCCGCCCTCGATGTACTCCATCGGGGGGTAGGCGGTGTCCGAGCCGACCTTGATGACACCGGAGTCCTGGATCTTCTTCGGGAGCTTGGAGAACAGCGGAGCGTCGCTCGTCTTCTCCTTGGTGGCGGAGCCGCCGTCGGTCTGGTCGCCACAGCCGGTGAGGATCAGGGCGCCGGCGACCGCGATCGCGCCGACCGCGGCGATCCGGGACCGGGCGGCGGTCGAACGACGGGTGATGCTTGCGGTCATGAGCTGGTTCCTCCGGCTGGTGGAAAAGCACCGAAAAACGGTCGGGCACGCACCATCGAGTGTCGCGACCTTGTGTGATTACGGCATCTTGCCATTCGGACTGGCGCATTCAGGCTGCCCGCGAGGTCAAAATCAGATAACGGACACCCCCGGCTACCCAACAGGACTGCGGGCAAGGCGCCCCTGAGCCGCACAAACCGCCGCGACCAGCCCGTTTGGCCTCACTATTTGCGGCACGTCTCGCCCATCGGACACAAGGGTTTGGACTTTTAGCCAAAACCATGACAAGCAACCTATGGTCGAGGCGGAATCGACTCGTCTGGGTGAGCGTTCATCCGGTAGAACAGATCCTTACACCCCTCATCCGGGGCTCAGGGCGCGCGTGCGGCGCGCCCGCGCGTACGAACCTCCCCTTCGCGGAGACGGTCCAACCGTCGATGCGGAGTACGAACGCGGTGCCCGCCCACCCCTTAACCAGGAGTGGCCACCCTCAACGATTCAAAGGACTTAAGGGGTCACACAAAGTGGCAGCGGAGATCGTCAACCCTCACACTGACAGCGCGACGGACAACAACCCGGACGCGGTGTTCGCGCTCCACCGGGGCGGCAAGATGGCCATCCAGGCCACGGTGCCGGTCAACAACAAGGACGACCTGTCCCTCGCGTACACCCCCGGCGTGGCGAAGGTGTGCAGCGCCATCGCCGAGCAGCCGGACCTGGTGAACGAGTACACCTGGAAGTCCAACGTGGTCGCCGTCGTCACCGACGGCACGGCCGTGCTGGGGCTCGGTGACATCGGTCCCGAGGCCTCCCTCCCCGTGATGGAGGGCAAGGCCATCCTCTTCAAGCAGTTCGGCGGCGTGGACGCGGTTCCGATCGCGCTCGCCACCAAGGACACGGACGAGATCGTCGAGACGGTCATCCGTCTGGCGCCGTCCTTCGGCGGGGTGAACCTGGAGGACATCTCCGCCCCCCGCTGCTTCGAGATCGAGCGCCGCCTCCAGGAAGCCCTCGACATCCCGATCTTCCACGACGACCAGCACGGCACGGCCATCGTGTCGCTGGCCGCCCTGCGCAACGCCGCCAAGCTGACCGGGCGCACGCTCGGCGACCTGCGCGCCGTGATCTCGGGTGCGGGCGCCGCGGGCATCGCCATCGCCAAGATCCTGGTGGACGCGGGCATCGGCGACGTCTGCGTGACCGACCGCAAGGGCGTCGTCTCGGCGGACCGCACCGACCTGACGGACGTCAAGGCGGAGATCGCGGGCCTGACCAACAAGACGGGCCAGACCGGCTCGCTGGAGAAGGCCCTGGCGGGCGCGGACGTCTTCATCGGCGTCTCCGGCGGCACGGTGCCCGAGGAGGCGGTGGCCTCGATGGCGAAGGACGCGTTCGTCTTCGCCATGGCCAACCCGAACCCGGAGGTCCACCCCGACGTCGCGCACAAGTACGCGGCGGTCGTGGCCACGGGCCGCTCGGACTTCCCGAACCAGATCAACAACGTCCTGGCCTTCCCCGGCATCTTCGCGGGCGCCCTCAAGGTGCGCGCGACCCGGATCACCGAGGGCATGAAGATCGCCGCCGCCGACGCCATCGCCGGTGTCGTGGGTGACGAGCTGGCCGCCGACTACGTGATCCCGTCTCCGTTCGACCCGCGCGTCGCCGAGGCCGTCTCCTCGGCCGTCGCCGCCGCGGCCAGGGCCGACGGCGTGGCCCGCCTGGCCTGACCGCCGCGCTGAGCTGTACGGGCGGGGGCCCGGCCGGAGCGATCCGGCCGGGCCCCCGCCCTTTTGCGGCCAGTGCGACGAAGACCTCACCCCTCCCGGCCCCGGAGGGGCTGGAACCCCGGCCTACCCAGCGGTAGCGTCGCGGCATGTTCGCTGCCTATGCCGCCCGAATCGACCGTGACCACCCGCTGAACGGCCTGGAGCTGGGCGAGCGCCCGGCGCCCGAGGCCCGGCCCGGGTGGGTGACCGTGAACGTCAAGGCCGCCTCCCTCAACCACCACGACCTGTGGTCGCTGCGCGGGGTCGGCCTCGGCCAGGACAAACTCCCGATGATCCTCGGCTGCGACGCCGCCGGGACCGACCAGGACGGCAACGAGGTCGTCCTGCACTCCGTGATCGGCCAGAGCGGGCACGGGGTCGGCCCGGACGAGCCCCGCTCGATCCTGACCGAGCGCTACCAGGGGACCTTCGCCGAGCAGGTCACCGTGCCCGCCTGGAACGTGCTGCGCAAGCCTCCCGGGCTCTCCTTCGAGGAGGCCGCCTGCCTGCCGACGGCCTGGCTGACGGCGTACCGGATGCTGTTCACCAACGCCGGGGTCCGCCCCGGGGACTCCGTCCTGGTCCAGGGCGCCGGCGGCGGGGTCGCCACCGCGGCCATCGTCCTCGGCAAGGCGGCGGGCCTGCGCGTCTTCGCCACCAGCCGGGACGAGGCCAAGCGCAAGCGTGCCGTGGAACTGGGCGCCCTGGAGGCGTACGAGCCGGGCGCCCGGCTGCCGCAGCGGGTGGACGCCGTGATCGAGACGGTGGGCGCGGCCACCTGGTCGCACTCGGTGAAGTCCCTGCGCCCGGGCGGCACCCTGGTCATCTCCGGCGCCACCAGCGGCGACCGCCCCGCGCACGCCGAGCTGACCCGGATCTTCTTCCTGGAGCTGAAGGTGGTCGGCTCGACGATGGGCTCGAAGGACGAGCTGGAGGACCTGCTCTCGTTCTGCGCGACCACCGGGGTGCGGCCGGTCATCGACGAGGTGCTGCCGCTGGACCGGGCGCGCGAGGGATTCGAGAAGCTCGCGTCGGGCGACCTCTTCGGAAAGATCGTCCTCAAGCCCTGATGCGTCAACTCGGGTTGACATCCCCCCTCGCGTCAACCTACATTGACACCCATGACGGAAGCTACCGATCTCGCCGAGCGGGCCGGTGACCGCGACCCGCGCGTGGGCCTGCGTGCCGTGGCCGCCCTCCGCAGACTGCTGGAGCAGTTGGAGGCCGTACAGGTACGCAGTGCCCGCGCGCAGGGATGGTCCTGGCAGGAGATCGCGGCCGAGCTGGGCGTAAGCCGGCAGGCCGTGCACAAGAAGCACGGGAGGCTGTGATGTTCGAACGCTTCACCACCGAGGCCCGCGACACGGTGACGGGCGCCGCGGCGGAGGCCCGGCAGGCCGGATCCGCCACGGTCACCGAGGAACACCTGCTGCTGTCCCTGCTGGCACGGGGGACCCTGGACCAACTGGGCGTGGACCGCACGGCGGTGGCGGCCGACCTCGCCGCGGCCCGCCGCCGCGGCGGCATGTCCCGGGCGGACGAGGAGGCCCTGGCCGGACTCGGCATCGACCTCACGGAGATCGTCTCCCGCATCGAGGAGACCCACGGCGAAGGCGCCCTCGCGACTCCGGCACCGCGCCGGCGGACCCTGGGCGCGTCCCGCCACGTCCCCTTCGCCCAGGGCTCGAAGAAGGCCCTGGAGCAGTCACTCCGCATCGCCATGGGCCGCAAGGACCGCCGCATCGGCACGCTGCACCTGCTCCTGGCCCTGCTCTCCCGCCCCGGGGCGGTCTCCGAGGTCCTGACGGACCACGGCGTCACGTACCCGGCAGCCGAGGCCCGCCTGACGGCCTGACCCTCGGCGGCTCACCCGCCTGGGGGGCACCCGGGTTACGCCCCGCCCCGCAGGGTCGCCGTCAGGCGGGCGGCGGCGGCCGCGAGATCGGCGCGGGCCTCGGCCAGCCGGGCCGGGGTCACTCCGTGGTCGCGGGCCGCGTCGCGGACCTCGTCGCGGAAGCGGTCCAGCAGCCGGTCCAGGTCCCGGGCCGGGTCGCCGGTGGGGGCCAGGTCCTGCGCCCAGTCCGTGCCGGCCCCCGTGTCCGCCCCCGTGGGCGCCGCGGAGTCGGCCGGCGCGGCGGACGGAGCCGGTCCGGCCGGCCCGGCCTGCGTCGCGCCGCCGCCGAGCCAGGCTCCGGCCAGACTGCCCAGGACCCCGCCCGACTTGGCGAACTGCTCCTGGAGCTGGCCGGCGATGCGCTGGACCTCCTCGCGGGCCCGCTCCTGGGCCTCCTTGGCCTGACGGCGGGCCTGCTGGGCCTCCTCGCGGGCCCGGCGGCTCTCGTCCTTGGCCCGCCGCGCCTGCTCCTTCCACTCCTGCCGCGCCTTGCGCAGCTCCTCCTTGGCCGCCTTCCAGGACTCGTCCTCGACCCGGGTCGCCGACGCGGAGGCCGCGGCCCGCATCTCGCGCCGCAGGTCGCCGGCCGCGCCCCGGACGTCGTCGCGTATCTCCGCGGCCAGTTCGGTGACCGAGTCGCGGATCTCCAGCTCCAGGTCGGCGAGCTCGCCGCCGCGGTCGGCCAGTTCGGCCCGGCCCGCCTCGGTGATCGAGTACACCTTGCGCCCGCCTTCGGTGGCGTGCGTGACCAGGCCCTCGGCCTCCAGCTTGGCGAGGCGCGGGTACACCGTGCCCGCGGAGGGCGCGTACAGGCCCTGGAAACGCTCCTCCAGCAGGCGGATCACCTCGTACCCGTGCCGCGGAGCCTCGTCCAGCAGCTTGAGGAGGTAGAGGCGGAGGCGGCCGTGGGCGAAGACGGGCGGCATGTCAGAGCACCTTCTTGTCGAGCGCGAGGGGGGCGGCGGGGGTGTCGGCGTCGGCCTGCGGGCGGCGCAGCAGGGCGATCGCTCCGGAGACCGTGGTGGCGCGCAGGGTGCCGGTGCCCGAGCCGAGGGTTCCGGTGATCCGCTTGGCGCCCAGCTGGCCGGAGACCCGCAGGTCCTCGAAGGCGTTGGAGACGCCGCCGGTGGCGGTGTTGGCCTCCACGCGGGCGTCGGCGGGGTGCGGCAGCCGGATGGCGACCTGGCCGGAGACGGAGTTCACCGCGATGTCCACCGGGCGCGGAGCGGCCGGGTCGAGGTCCAGGTCGATGAGCATGTCGCCGCTCACCGAGTCGCCCCGCACGCTCACGCCCGCGCCGTCGACCACCGTCAGGCCGCCGGACACCGAGTGGAAGCCGAGGTCGCCGGTGACGGACTGGGCCTCGACGCTGCCGGAGACGGTGTGCGCCTTGACCCGGCCGGACAGTCCGGCCAGCGTGGCGCCGCCGGACACCGCGTTGACCTCGGTGCCGCCGGAGATTCCGGAGACGAAGGAGGTGGCGTCGACCACGGCCACCTCCACGTGCGTGGCGGCGGGGACGGCGAGGGTGACGGCGGCGCTGCGCTCCCACGCCTTGCGGCCGGAGGCGGAACCCGACCAGGCCTTCCAGGGCTTGGTCTCCCACCACTGCTTGAAGCCCTGGGAACCGTTCCAGGGCAGGTCCTCGTAGGAGACGGTGAGGGTGCCGCCCTCCTGCACCACGTACAGGGGCGGTCCGTCGACCTCGGTCACCTCCAGGCGGGCGGGGCCCTCCTCGGCGGCGACCACGTTCACCGTGCCGCTCACGAGGCGGACGCGGAGCTCGGTCACCGGCTCCTCGAGGGTGAGCTTCTGCGCTTCGGCGATGTGCCACGTCGACTGCGACGCCTGCTCGGCCATGGGGCTGGTCCTCCTCGTGCGTTCACGGACGGGACTCGACGCACGCAACATATCGCGTCTTCTGGAGAACACGATATATCGCGGTCGGGCGAAGTCAAGCGCGGTCCCGAAATCCGGTGGAGGAGGGCCGCCGGGGGCGCGCTCGGAGCCGGCCGGCCGGGTCCACTGCGCAGCAGCAGCCGCAATCGCCCCGGCGGCCTTTGAGGCGCGGGGATCGGGGGCGTGCACCGGCAGCGGGCGGCTACGCCGCTTCCAGCAGCGGGCTCGCGTGTCGGTGGAGCCAGGCCCGGTAGGGGGGCGTGCGCAGGGCCACCTCGCGATAGGCGGCGCGCAGGTCCTCGTAGAGCTCCGCGTGGGCGCCGGGCCGGGTCGCCAGGAGCAGCCGTACGGCGAGGGGGTCGCCGGACAGCGGCCGGATCGCCATGTCCTCGCGCGGCCCGGAGGTCGGCTGGCAGGGGGCCACCGCCTCGCCGGAGACGATCAGCGAGCTCGCGGTGTGGTAATCGGCGTGCAGCACCGGCGGGTCCAGCCCCGCCCCGGCGAACACCCGCCGCAGGCCGTCCCATTCGCCGTCGACCGACGGGTCCACCATCCAGCGGTCGCCGGCCAGGTCCTGTAAGGACACGACCGCCTGCCCGGCGGCCGGATGCTCCCGTGACATCGACACGAACTGCGGCTCGCGCTCGACGAGCACGCGCACCTGCAGCCCGGCCGGCACCCGCAGCGGGCTGCCCTCCACCTCGTGCACGAACGCCACGTCCAGCTGCCCCGAAGCCGCCATGCGCAGCAGGGCGTTCGCCGACACGTCCACCACCAGGGAGGTCTCGGTGTCCGGCAGCCGCCGGTGGATCCGCCGGAGCCAGCCCGGCAGCGCGCGGCTGGCCGTGGAGCCGATGCGCAGCCGCGGCCCGTGGGCCAGCGCCCGGGCCTCGGCCACCAGGGCGGCCATCTCGGCCAGCAGCGGACGGGCCCGGCCCAGTACCGTACGCCCGAAGGGGGTCGGCCGGCAGCCGGTCCGGTCGCGCAGGAACAGCTCGCCGTCCAGGGCCCGTTCGATGCGGCGCAGCTGGGTCGTGAGCGAGGGCTGGCTCACGCCGAGCTGCCGGGCGGCCTTGTGCAGACTCCCGGCGTCGGCGATGGCGCACAAGGCGCGCAGGTGCCTGACCTCAAGCTCCATGTCCCGAGGGTAGGCGGCGGCCGGTGGACCGCACCAGCCGCCTATAGCCCCCCGAATCCCGCCATTCTCACACCAGTTGATCTGTCGAAATCTTCCCGATAGGCCCGCGCTATCGGGGAGTGACATCATCCGCCGGGCACTTCCGCTCCCTCAGACTCCGGTTCGAACGACCCACCCCCCACCGCACCGGACGAGTAGGAGCTCCCCCACATGCGCCACTCCCGTAAGGCCGTGCTGGCCGCCACCATCGGCCTCGGCATGGCTGCCGCCCTCGGCGGCGTCGTCCCCAGCGCCAGCGCCGCCACCGCCGGCGGCACCGGCACCACCGCGAGCTTCGCGGCGTACGAGCACTCGCAGGAGAATCAGGCCGCCAACAAGGCCTTCTTCGAGGCCGTGCAGCGCTCGGTCGCCGAGCAGCGCGCCGCGAACCCGGGCGCCCTGGCCGTGACCGTCACCTACAACACCCGCAACGCGCCGAGCTTCCGCACCCAGATAGCCCGCTCCACGCAGATCTGGAACAGCTCGGTGTCCAACGTCAAACTGCAGGAGGTCTCCTCCGGCGGGAACTTCTCGTACCGCGAGGGCAACGACTCGCGCGGTTCGTACGCGAGCACGGACGGCCACGGCCGGGGCTACATCTTCCTCGACTACCGGCAGAACCAGATCTACAACTCCACCCGGGTGACCTCGCACGAGACCGGCCACGTACTGGGCCTTCCGGACCACTACTCGGGCCCGTGCAGCGAGCTCATGTCGGGCGGCGGTCCGGGCACCTCGTGCACCAACGCCACGCCGAACTCCACCGAGCGGGCGCGCGTCAACCAGCTGTGGGCCAACGGCCTCGTCGCCTCCGGCCTGGGGTCGAAGGCCTAGTACGGGGCCAGTACGGGGCTAGGACGGGGCTAGGACCCGGCCCCTTCGGGAGCCGCGTACCGCGGGCACTGCGGGTTCCGGCAGGGACCCGCCACCCACTCCGGAACGAACACCCCGAGGGACTTGCGCCGTCGGATCACCGTCTCGACGGGGCTCCCGCAGGCCGGGCACGTGTGCTGCTCGTGCCCGGCTTGCGGGGCGACCGTCTCCTGCTGCTGCTTTTCACCGGCCATACCTCTACGGTAGGCCGGTTTCGTGCGTCCGGCGGATCAACGCCTGCGCGCGTACGTGCTCACGATCTGCCCTCCGCCGTAGTGCTTGAGGCCGGTCAGCTCCAGCTCGCGGATCGCGAAGCCGGCGCGCGCCATCGGGACGCCTGATCCGGCGAACACGGGGTACGTCTTGAGGACGAACTCGTCGATCTCCTCGACGAGCTGTCCGGCCAGGTCGGCGCCGCCGCTGAGCCAGATCCCGAGGCCCGGCTGCTCCTTCAGCCGCCGCACCCGCGCCGGGAGGTCGCCCGAGATGATCTCGACGGCCGGGTCGGGCGGGGCGCCGAGGGAGCGGGAGGCGACGTACTGGTCCAGATGGGCGTACGGGCTGGTGATCCCCAGCCGCAGCCCCTGGTCGTACGTTCCGCGCCCCATCAGGATCGCGTCGAAGTGCTTCCCCACCGCGCCCTCGACACCGAATGCAGCCCGGAGGTGGGTGGGCGCGGTCTCCGGGAACTCCCCGAACAGGGAGCCGGTGTAGTCCGCGTCCAGGAAGCGGTTGATGTAGTCGCCGTCTCCGTCCGGGTCGGCGATGAAGCCGTCGACCGAGGTTGCGACGAAGTACGTGAGCTTGCGCAAGCGATTCTCTTCCGTTCGACAGTGCCGCCACACCGGGGCACGCCAAACAAAGTACTTCAGCTGAAGTGGTTAGGCAATCGCTTGCGCACGCACCCGGCGCCGCACGGGCCTACCCCCGCGGCTTGCGCCACATCGGCCACATCAGCGGCCCGTCCGGGAGCCGCACCGCCTCACCCGTGAACTCCCACCCGAGCCGCTCGTACAGCCCCTTGCTGCGCTCGCTGCTCGCCTCCAGGTACGCGGGCAGGCCCTCCCGGTCGCAGCGCTCCAGCACGGGCCGCATCAGCTCGGTGCCCAGCCCCTCCCCCTGCCGGTCCGGGGCGACGGCGATCATCAGCAGGTACTCGTGCTCCTCCGCCGTCGGATGCACCGCGCCCGTGAGCCGGCCGACCAGCTCGCACCGCTCGTTGCCGGGGTCGGCGGCCGCCCGCATCTTCGCCGGGACCTCGTCCTCGCCCTCCGGCTCTCCTGCCGGGATCCGCAGCCACAGCGCGGCCGCGGACCCGTCCACCGCGTAGTCGATCCGGCCCTCGGCCAGCGCCACGTCCACGAAGACCCCGAGGAACTTGCCGTGCACCGCGGCCCGGTGCTCCGGGTCCGGGAAGACCCAGCTGCTCACCGGGTCGGTGCGGAAGGCCACGTCGAGCAGGCGCGCGACCGCGTCCCGGTCCGACTGATCCGCCTGACGTATGTCCAGCCCCATGGGCCACACCCTTCGCTCGATCATCAACAACCTTGAGCGATCCTAGAGTTGGCCCCGATACGCGGACAGCCCGGTTCCGGCACCGCTCGGCACCGGAACCGGACTGCCCTCAGACGCCCCGCCGCGCACTCACCGCGTACGGCGCGTCACGAACTCCGCGAGCGCCAGCAGTCCGCCCGCCGCCCCGAGGTCCGGAACGGCCCGGGACAACTGCTGCACGGCCCGGCCCATCCGGTCCGCGGCATGGGCCTGCGCCCAGTCGCGTCCGCCGGCCCGGTCCACCGCGTCGGCCGCCCTGTGGACGTCGGCCGCGGTCATGGGACCCGCGTACAGGGCCTCCAGCTCCTCCCCCGCCGCGGTGCCCGAGGTGAGGGCGGCCACGACCGGGAGGGACTTCTTGCGGGCGAGCAGATCGGCCCCGGCGGGCTTGCCGGTGTGCCCCGGATCCCCCCAGATGCCGATCAGGTCGTCGATCAGCTGGAAGGCCAGCCCGGCCTCCCGGCCGAAGGCGTCCATCGCGTCGACCTCGTCCGGCCCGGCGCCCGCGTACAGCGCGCCCAGGGCGCAGGCGCAGCCCAGCAGGGCTCCGGTCTTGGCCGTCGCCATGGTCAGGCACTCGTCGAGCGGGACGTACGTGCGCTGCTCGAAGGCGCAGTCCGCCTGCTGGCCCGCGCACAGCTCGATGATGCAGGCCGCGAGCCGCCCCGAGGCCGCCCCCGACGCCGGGTGCGGATCCTCCGCGAGCAGGCGCAGTGCGAGCGCCATCATGGCGTCGCCCGTGATGATCGCGTCCGGTATCCCGAAGACGGTCCAGGCAGTGGCCCGGCCGCGCCGCCGGGCGTCCTTGTCGATGACGTCGTCGTGCAGCAGCGTGAAGTTGTGCGCCAGCTCCACGGCCGCGGCCGCCCGCACGGCGTCGTCCACCTGCCCGCCCGGCCCTTGCAGGGCCTGGGCCGCGGCCAGTACCAGGGCGGGCCGGATGGCCTTGCCCGCGTTGCCCGCGGCCGGTGTGCCGTCCGCGTGCTCCCAGCCGAAGTGGTACATCGCGACGCTCCGCATCGAACCGGGCAGGCTCTCGACCGTCCGGCGCAGCTGCGGGGTAACCGTTTCTCTTGTCCGTTCCAGCAGAGCCGCAGCCTCCTGGCCCTCGCCGGTCGTGATCGCCTCGGTGGTCGCCATGGCGTGTCCGTGTCCCCGTTGCTCTTCGGCCGGCCGCCTCAGCGCCAGCGGCCGATCTCGACGTTCTCGAGCACGCCGAGTGCGTCCGGCACCAGCACCGCGGCGGAGAAGTAGGCGGTGACCAGGTACGAGATGATCGCCTGCTCGCTGATCCCCATGAAGCGGACCGACAGGCTCGGCTCGATCTCGTCCGGGATGCCCGGCTGGTGCAGGCCGATCACGCCCTGCTCGTCCTCGCCGGTACGCATGCACAGGATGGACGTGGTGCGGGCGTCGCTGATCGGGATCTTGTTGCTCGGGAAGATCGGCACCCCGCGCCAGGCCGGCACCCGGTTGCCGCCGATCTCCACCGACTCCGGGTACAGACCGCGCTTGTTGCACTCGCGGCCGAAGGCGGCGATGGCCTTGGGGTGCGCGAGGAACAGCTTGGAACCGCGCCGCATGCTGAGCAGCTGGTCCATGTCGTCGGGGCTGGGCGCGCCGTCGTGCGGCTGGATGCGCTGGTCGTAGTCGGCGTTGTGGAGCAGGCCGAATTCGCGGTTGTTGAGCATCTCGTGCTCCTGGCGCTCGCGCAGCGCCTCGACCGTGAGCCGCAACTGCTGCTCGGTCTGGTTCATCGGCTGGTTGTAGAGGTCGGCGACGCGGGTGTGCACCCGCAGGACCGTTTGTGCAATGGAGAGTTCGTACTCGCGCGGGTGGGCGTCGTAGTCCACGAAGGTGCCGGGGAGCACGGCCTCGCCCTCGTGGCCGGCGGAGAGGTCGATGGCCGCCTCGCCGTACTTGTTGGTGCGCTGGGCGGGCTGCGTCCGTACGCGCTCCAGGTGCTCGCGCAGCGAGTCGACGCGGTCGGCGAGCAGCTGGAAGTCCTGCCGGGACAGGACGAGCACGGTGCCGGAGGTGGCGGCGCGGGCGGTGTACTCCCAGATCGCCTCTCCGTCGACGAGGGAGTCCTCGCCGAAGTACGCGCCGTCGGCGACGGTCTGGAGGACGGCGTCGTCCCCGTAGGGGCCGGGGCCGACGTGGTCGATGCGGCCGTGGGCGAGGAGGAAGACGCGGTCGGAGGCGCTGCCGAAGGAGGTGAGCTCCTGGCCGGCCTCGAAGTCGATCTGCCGGCAGCGCTGGGCGAGTTCGCCGAGGACCTCGAGGTCCTCGTACTCCCGCAGCAGAGGGAGCTCACCGAGCTCGGCCGGGATCACCTGGACCTGGGTTCCGGTCTTGATGAACTCGACGCGCCCGTCGCCGACCGAGTAGCTCAGCCGTCGGTTGACGCGGTACGTGCCGCCCTGCACGGAGACCCACGGCAGCATCTTCAGCAGCCAACGGGAGGTGATCTCCTGCATCTGGGGCGCGGACTTGGTCGTGGTTGCCAAGTTCCGTGCGGCCGATGTCCCGAGACTGCGCTGCGGAGCCTGGGCCTCGGTTTCGGAACCTGCCTGGACCGACATGTATTTCCCTTTCGATCACTCCATGAATCTGCGACCACAGCCTTCCAGTGCCGAACGTGACGGGGCCATTACACAAAAGGGTGGGACTACTCCGTCCGGGTGCGGGGCACCCTTTTGGGTTCACCTCCCTCCCACACGCCACTCTGGACCCACTGGGTTCAGCCACCCGCGGGCCCATTTCTTGCATCTGCGATGCAAGTTTTCTACGGTGGCCGCATGCGCCTGACCCGGTTCACCGACCTCGCCCTGCGCGTCCTGATGCGCCTGGCCGTCGAGGAGGCCGGCCTCCCGACGACGCGCGAGGTCGCGGCGACCATGGAGGTCCCGTACACGCACACGGCGAAAGTGGTCGCCAGGCTGCAGCATCTCGGCCTGGTCGAGGCCCGGCGCGGACGCGGCGGCGGACTCACCCTGACCCCCGCCGGACACCGCGCCTCGGTGGGTGCGGTGGTGCGCGAACTGGAGGGCGCGGGCGACGTCGTGGACTGCGACGGCGCCACCCCCTGCCCGCTGCGCGGCGGCTGCGTACTGCGCGGGGCGCTGCGCCGGGCCCAGGAGGCCTTCTTCGCCGCGCTGGACCCGCTGACGGTGAACGACCTGGTGGCAGCCCCGACCGGCCCGCTGCTGCTGGGCATCGCGGGCGGTGCGCCGACCGGGGCCGAAAGGCCCTGACACCCGGGCCGGATGGCCGATTCGCACCGGCGTCCGGCCCGCATACGCTGACTCCGAGGGGCGGCCGAACAAACGTTCACACCCCGCGGACGCGCATTCAAAAATACACATCTTAGATGCCAATTCAATCACCACCCGATCCGCGAGGAGTCCTGATGCTTTCCGAGAAGTCGACCGCGACCGTACGAGCCACCCTGCCCGCCGCGGGCGCGGCGATCGGCGACATCACGGAGCTCTTCTACGCGAAGCTGTTCGCGGTCCACCCCGAGCTCCTGCGCGACCTGTTCAACCGGGGCAACCAGAACGCGGGCCTCCAGAAGCAGGCCCTCGCCGGCTCCATCGCCGCCTTCGCGACCCATCTCGTCGAGCACCCGGACGACCGCCCCGACGTGATGCTGGGCCGCATCGCCCACAAGCACGCCTCGCTCGGCGTCACGCGCGCGCAGTACCCGGTCGTCCACCGGCACCTCTTCGAGGCGATCGCCGAGATCCTCGGCGAGGCCGTCACCCCCGAGGTCGCCGAGGCCTGGGACGAGGTCTACTGGCTGATGGCCAACGCCCTGATCGCCGTCGAGGAGCGCCTCTACGCCGAACAGCAGGTCGTCGCCGGGGACGTGTGGCGCGAGTGGACCGTCACCGGCCGGGTCGAGGAGACCGCGGACTGCACCACGTTCCGGATGGTCCCCGCCGACGGGGCTCCGGCCCCCGCGTTCCGGCCCGGCCAGTACGTCTCGGTCCAGGTCGAACTCCCCGACGGCGCCCGCCAGATACGCCAGTACAGCCTGTCCACCCCGCCCGGCTCCCCGGTCCGCGCGATCACCGTCAAGCGGGTCCACGGCCCGGCCGCGGCGGGCCCGGACGGCGAGGTCTCGAACCACCTGCACGCCCGGGTCCGGGCCGGAGACACCCTGCGGGTCTCGGCCCCGTACGGCGACCTGGTCCTCCAGGACTCCGCGGCCCCGGTCCTGCTCGCCTCGGCCGGCATCGGCTGCACCCCCATGCTCTCAATGCTGGAACACCTGGCGGAGACCGGGCACACCGCCCCGGTGACCGTCCTGCACGCCGACCGCTCCCCGGCCGACCACCCCTTCCGGGCCGACCACCGCGCCCTCACGCACAAACTGGCCGACGCGTCGGCCCGGTTCTGGTACGAGGAGTCGGCCGAGCCGGGCGACGGCACGGGCCTCCTCGACCTGGCCGCCGTCCCGGTCGCGCCCGGCACCCGCGCCTACCTCTGCGGACCGCTCCCGTTCATGCGGTCCGTCCGCGAGCAGCTGCTGGCCAAGGGCGTTGCGGCCGCCGACATCCACTACGAGGTGTTCGGTCCGGACCTGTGGCTCGCCTCGGCCTGAGCGCTGTCCGGATCGGCTCGCTCGCCGTGCGAAACCACTAGCGCGGAAGCCCCTCCTCCGCTACACCGGAGCGTAGCGACATGGACACACAGGGTGTCCATGGGAGGAGGGGCCATGGCCGCACCCATGTCTGCCGACCGGTTCGCCGGCGCACTGCGCGACGAGGGTCTGACCGTCGTCGAGGTGGGCGCCTGGCGCACCCACAACCGCAACCACAAGGGTCCCTGGGGGCCGGTGCACGGGGTAATGATCCACCACACCGTCTCGAACGGCACGGCGAACACCGTCTCCTTCTGCCGCCACGGCGACTCCGACCTCCCCGGCCCGCTCTGCCACGGCGTGATCACCAAGGACGGCCGGGTCCACCTGGTCGGCTACGGCCGCGCCAACCACGCGGGCGCCGGGGACTCCGACGTCCTGGCGGCGGTGATCGCCGAGAAGCGGCTGCCGCCGGACCGCCGCGCGAACACCGACGGCAACCGCCACTTCTACGGCTTCGAGTGCGAGAACCTCGGCGACGGCGAGGACCCGTGGCCGGCGGTCCAGCTCGACGCGATCACCCGCGCGTCGGCGGCCCTGTGCCGCGTCCACGCCTGGACGGCCCGCTCGGTGATCGGCCACCTGGAATGGCGGCCGGGCAAGATCGACCCCAAGGGCTTCACGATGGACTCCCTGCGGAGCCGCATCGCGGAGCGCCTGACGTAGCAGCCCCGCCCGCCGCCCGTACCGCCGGGCGGCGCGGCGCACAATGGGCGGGTGAGTCATCCCGAACTGCGGCCCCGGCCGCCCTCCCCGCTGCACGAGGTCCGCGACGAGCGGTTCGCCTCGCGCGGGGTGCGGCTGGTGCTCAAGCGGGACGACCTCGTGCATCCGGAGCTGCCGGGGAACAAGTGGCGCAAGCTCGCGCCCAATCTGCGGGCCGCCGTGGAGGGCGGACACCGGGCCGTGGCCACCTTCGGCGGGGCGTACTCGAACCACCTGCGGGCCACGGCGGCGGCCGGGCGGCTGCTCGGGCTGGACACCGTCGGCATCGTGCGCGGCGAGGAGCTGGCCCGGCGGCCGCTCAACGACTCGCTCGCGCGGTGCGCTGCCGACGGGATGCGGCTGCACTTCACGGCCCGGTCGGAGTACCGCCGCAAGGCCGAGCACGAGGTGCTCGCCCGGCTGCTGGAGGGGGCGGGCGCGGGCGGGGCGTACGTGGTCCCCGAGGGCGGCAGCAACGCCCTCGCGCTGACCGGCTGCGCCGAGCTCGGCCGCGAACTGCGCGGCGCGGCCGATGTGGTGGCGGTGGCCTGCGGGACCGGCGGGACCCTGGCCGGGCTGGCGGCCGGACTCGGCCCCGGGCAGCGGGCGCTGGGCGTACCGGTGCTGGCGGGCGGCTTCCTGGCGGCGGAGATACGTTCCCTCCAGCTGGCCGCCTTCGGTGGCCCGGCCGGGGACTGGGCCCTGGCCGAGGAGTTCCACCACGGCGGCTACGCCCGCGTCCCGGCCGCCCTCGACGCCTTCGCCGCCGACTTCGAGTCCCGGCACGGCCTCCCGGTCGAGCGGATCTACGTCGCCAAGCTGCTGTGGGCCCTCACCGAACTCACCGGATCCGGCGCCTTCCCCCGCGGCACCACCCTGGCCGCGGTCATCACGGGCCGGCCGTGACCGGGCGCGTGCGCAGCCAGTAGGAACGCGTCGCCGCCAGCAGGGCCAGCCCGTATCCGACGAAGGCCGCGAAGCCGATCCAGCCCACCAGTACCGCCTGCGGGGCGATCCGCTCCCCCGTGCGGGGGAGGGCGAGGTCAGGTCTCCTCGCGGTACGCCGCCGCCTCCTCCAGGTCCAGGCGGCGCAGCAGCCCGCGCAGCATCTCGTCGTCGATCCGGCGGCGGTCGCGCAGCGACACGAAGACCTCCCGCTCCGCCTCGATCATCTCGCGCGCCAGGCGCCGGTAGACCTCGTCCGCCGACTCCCCCGTCACCGCGTTGACCTCGCCCAGCCGCTCCCACACCGCGTTGCGCCGCCGCTCCAGCACCGTGCGCAGCCGGTCCGCGAGCGGCGGCGGCAGCTGGTTCTCGGGCGACTCCAGCAGCTCCGCCAGCCGCTCGTCCGCCGCCCGGGAGGCCTCGCTCTGCGCCTGCGCCTCCGCCAGCGTCTCGGCCTGGAGGTCCCGCGGCGGCAGCCGCAGCAGCCGGATCAGCGGCGGAAGGGTGACCCCCTGGACGACGAGCGTGCCGATGACCGTCGTGAACGTGAGGAACAGGATCAGGTTCCGGTGCGGCACCGACATCGGCACGGAGAAGGCGATCGCCAGCGAGACCACCCCCCGCATCCCGGCCCACCCCACGATCACCGGCGCCTTCCAGTCGGTGTCCGGCTCCCGGGTCCGGATCCGCTCCGACATCCAGCGCGGCATGAACGTCGCCGGGAACACCCACAGGAAGCGGGTGGCCACCACCGCGAGGAACACCGCGACCGCGTACCAGGCCGCGGCCCGGCCCTCGTACTCCCCCAGCCCCTTCAGCACCACCGGCAGCTGGAGCCCGATCAGCGCGAAGACCACCGACTCCAGCACGAAGGCGACCATCTTCCACACCGCCTCCTCCTGGAGCCGGGTGGCGAAGTCGACCTGCCAGTTGCGGTGCCCCAGGTACAGCGCCACCACGACCACCGCCAGCACCCCGGAGGCGTGCACCCGTTCGGCCGCCGCGTACGCCACGAAGGGGATCAGCAGCGAGAGGGTGTTCTGGAGCAGCGGCTCCTTCAGCCGCTTGCGCAGCTGGTGGATCGGCACCATCAGCAGCAGGCCCACGCCGATCCCGCCCACCGAGGCCAGCAGGAACTCCGCGATCCCGCCCGCCCAGCCGGCGCTCACCCCGACCGCGGCCGCCAGGGCCACCTTGTACGCGGTGATGGCCGTGGCGTCGTTCACCAGGGACTCGCCCTGCAGGATCGTCGTGATCCGGTTCGGCAGCCCGAGCTTGCGGGCGATGGCGGTGGCGGCGACCGCGTCCGGCGGCGCGACCACCGCGCCCAGCACCAGCGCGACCGGCAGCGACAGCCCCGGCACCGCCAGGTAGGCGGCGTACCCGACCGCGATCGTCGCGAACAGCACGTAGCCGACCGACAGCATCGCGATGGGCCTGATGTTCGTCCGCAGGTCCAGGTACGAGCTGTCCACCGCGGCCGTGTGCAGCAGCGGCGGGAGCAGCAGCGGCAGCACGATGTGCGGGTCGAGGGTGTACGAGGGCACGCCCGGCAGGTACGCCGCGATCAGCCCGGCGGCGACCAGCAGCAGCGGCGCGGGCACCGGTGTCCGGCGGGCCGCGCCCGCGACGGCCGCACTGCCCGCAACCAGTGCCACCAGCGGCAAGACCTCCATCGGGGATCCCCTCCGTGTTCGTCGGAGCCATCGCGCACCCGCACCCTGGCCGTACGCTGGCCATCATGAGCGAGTGCACCCACGTTGCCGAACTGCCGCGCCCCGAGCCCGTCCCCTCTGACCGGACCTGCTCCGAATGTCTGGCACTCGGCAGCCACCCCGTGCAGCTGCGGATGTGCCTGGAATGCGGTGAGGTGGGCTGCTGCGACTCCTCCCCCTACCGGCACGCCACGGCGCACCACGAGAAGACCGGCCATCCGGTGATGCGCAGCTTCGAGCCGGGCGAGATCTGGCGCTGGTGTTTTGTCGACGGTTCGATCGTCTGAGGCGGGGTAGGTCAAACCTCCGCCGGCTCCCCCGATTTGGGCCCGCAGACCTCTAGCCACTGTGCGTACCCATGGGCTTACCATCAGTCACTGGCCGTGGGAAGGGGTGTCCCCAGCGGGCGTCACGAGGGGTGCCGCGACACGATCGCCCGGATCGCGGTAGCGTCACCGGCGAACAGAGCTCGTACCACCTTGGAGGTGAGGGTGTCCCAGATCGCAGGCGAGCCCGGGACCCAGGACTTCGTGGAAGTCCGGCTGCCCGCTGCGGGTGCCTACCTGTCGGTGCTGCGAACGGCCACGGCCGGTCTCGCAGCACGTTTGGACTTCACCCTCGACGAGATCGAGGACCTCCGCATCGCGGTGGACGAGGCCTGCGCGATCCTGCTCCAGCAGGCCGTGCCCGGCTCCGTCCTCAGCTGCGTCTTCCGGCTGGTGGACGATTCGCTGGAGGTGACCGTCTCGGCGCCGACCACGGACGGTCGTGCACCGGAGCGCGACACGTTCGCCTGGACCGTACTGTCGGCGCTGGCCGGCAAGGTCGAGTCGACGGTCGAGGAGGACCGGACGGTGAGCATCAGTCTCTACAAACAACGCGGCGCGGGACCAGGCCCGGCGTGAGCGGCGGGGAGATCCCGGTGCGGGGCGGGGATCGGCCCCGGGTGCGGCACGAGGTCGACGGCGGCATCCCGGAGCAGCAGCACGCCCGGCCGCACCCGGCTGACGCGGATGCGGAAGACGGCTTTTTGGACTCGGCGGAGCGACGGGCGGGCCCTATGAGCGACAACCAGCACGAACAACCACAGCCGGTGGAGCCACCGGCGGCCGCTGCCACGGCCTCCGCGGCGCCGGTGATCCCGGAGGCGCCCGCGTTCCAGGTGACCGCGCCGCTGCCGGATCCGCGCGACCGCAGCGGGGCGCGCGCCCTGTTCATCGAGCTGCGGGCGCTGCCCGACGGCTCGCCGGAGAAGGCCGAGCTGCGCAACCGGCTCGTACGGATGCACCTGCCGCTGGTCGAACACCTGGCACGGCGGTTCCGCAACCGCGGCGAACCGCTCGACGACCTGACCCAGGTCGCGACCATCGGCCTGATCAAGTCGGTGGACCGGTTCGACCCGGACCGCGGGGTCGAGTTCTCCACGTACGCCACGCCCACGGTGGTCGGCGAGATCAAGCGGCACTTCCGTGACAAGGGCTGGGCGGTACGGGTGCCCCGGCGCCTGCAGGAGCTGCGGCTGTCGCTGACGACGGCCACGGCGGAGCTGTCCCAGCAGCACGGCCGCTCCCCCACGGTGCACGAACTGGCCGAACGGCTGGGGATCTCCGAGGAGGAGGTGCTGGAGGGCCTGGAATCGGCCAACGCCTACAGCACGCTCTCGCTGGACGTGCCGGACACCGACGACGAGTCGCCGGCGGTCGCGGACACCCTGGGCGCGGAGGACGAGGCCCTGGAGGGCGTCGAGTACCGCGAGTCCCTCAAGCCGCTGCTGGAGGGCCTGCCGCCGCGGGAGAAGCGGATCCTGCTGCTTCGGTTCTTCGGGAACATGACCCAGTCGCAGATCGCGCAGGAGGTCGGCATCTCCCAGATGCACGTCTCGCGCCTGCTGGCCCGCACCCTGGCCCAGCTGCGCGAGAAGCTCCTCGTCGAGGAGTAGCAGAGAGCAGCGGGAAGAAGCGGACTATCGGGCCTGCTCGCCGGGCCCGATACCCAGGGCCTCGGTCGCCGTCGGATTCACCAGCAGGGCGGCGACCGCCACCGCCGCCAGGGCCAGGGCCGCCCCGGCGGCGATCATCGCGCCGCCGGTCGTGTACAGCGTCCACGCCACCGGCAGCGCCATCAGCTGGGTGATCAGGGCCGGTCCGCGGCTCCAGCGGCGGCCCAGGCGCAGACCGCGGGCGGCGATCAGCGGCAGCGCGGCGAGCGCGAGCAGGGTGATGCCGCCCGTCTCCGCCTGCTGCGGGGAGTCGGGGTCGCCGGCGATGCCCACGAACAGCATGTAGACGCCGAGGCCGGCCAGCGCCAGGCCCTCCAGGGCCGTCAGCACGGCGGCGGCGGTCAGCCGGCCGGGCAGCGCGGCGGGGGATTCGGCGGCGGGAGCGGCGGTGGGGGCGGCGGCTTTCGCGGGCTGCTTCTTACTCACTCCAGCAGGGTAGCCGCGCGTCCCGGACGCCGGAGGGGCACGGGTGGCAGGGTCGCCATTCGAAGCTCATGGACGGGCTGGGTAGTCTGGCGCTCATGCGCGCACTTCTCGTGGCCAACCCAGCAGCGACGACCACCAGTGCGCGCACGCGCGACGTCCTGACCCACGCCCTGGCCAGCGAGATGAAGCTGGAGGCGGTGACCACCGAGTACCGGGGCCACGCCCGGGACCTGGGGCGCCGGGCGGCGCACGAGGGGCTCGACCTGGTCGTGGCCCTGGGCGGCGACGGCACGGTCAACGAGGTGGTGAACGGGCTGCTGCACGACGGGCCCGATCCGGAGCGGCTGCCCCGGCTGGCCGTGGTGCCCGGCGGCTCCACCAATGTCTTCGCCCGCGCGCTCGGCCTGCCCAACGACGCGGTCGAGGCGACCGGCGCCCTGCTCGACGCCCTGCGGGAACAGCGCGAGCGGATCGTGGGCCTCGGCCTTGCGGCCGGCACCCCGGGCACGGAGGACGAGTCGGTCCCGGCCCGCTGGTTCACCTTCTGCGCGGGCTTCGGCTTCGACGCGGGCGTGGTGGGACGGGTCGAACAGCAGCGCGAGCGCGGCAAGCGTTCGACGCACGCCCTGTACGTACGACAGCTGATGCGACAGTTCTGGGACGAGCCGAACCGCCGGCACGGCACGGTCACCCTGGAGCGTCCGGGCGCGGATCCGGTGACGGATCTGGTGCTGTCCATAGTCTGCAACACCTCGCCGTGGACGTTTCTGGGCAATCGCCCGCTTTACGCCTCTCCGGAGGCGTCGTTCGATACTGCGCTTGACGTACTGGCGCTCAACCGTTTGTCAACTCCGGCGGTCGCGCGCTACGCGACACAGCTCCTGACCTCGACTCCTGAACGAGGTCCGCACGGCAAGCATGCGGTGTCTCTGCACGATCTGACCGACTTCACCTTGCATTCGAAGGTTCCGCTTCCGTTCCAGATGGACGGAGACCACCTCGGTCTGCGCACCAGCGTTCAGTTCACAGGCGTACGGCAGGCACTGCGTGTGATTGTGTGAGTGGAAGAGGCCAAAGTCCTTTCACTCGAACGTTTACACGCTGGTCCACCCCTAGGAAGTAGGGCTGTGACCTAGTAGACACCGACGAATCAAAAAAAACTTTCCGGAAGGGGTTGTATCCCCGTCCGAGGTTTGCGAATCTCTACATGGCGATCGGGACAGCCCGCAGAACCGGCACCCACACAGACCGCCAGAACCCCTCCACGAATCTTCGGACCACACCAGGCAACTGGGTGTCGGCCCTTCCCCCACGGGGGGATTCGTGAAAGCGTTCACATTCACAAGCAACCTGCATTTCACATCAAGAGAGGTAGCAGCCATGGACTGGCGTCACAACGCCGTTTGTCGTGAGGAAGACCCGGAGCTGTTCTTCCCCATCGGCAACACCGGTCCTGCGCTGCTGCAGATCGAGGAAGCCAAGGCCGTCTGCCGCCGCTGCCCCGTCATGGAGCAGTGCCTGCAGTGGGCGCTCGAGTCCGGTCAGGACTCGGGCGTGTGGGGCGGTCTCAGCGAGGACGAGCGCCGTGCGATGAAGCGCCGCGCCGCTCGCAACCGGGCGCGCAACGCCAGCGCCTGACAACGACTTTCGAGCCTCGACGCGCAGCGCGTAGTACCCGTATAAGCGCTTAGCAACGTGCTCTTGAGCCCCGGACCGGGAACCTTCGGTCCGGGGCTCAGTGCTGTCCGGGGGCGGATCCGCCACGCTGAGTGACGGATCCGTCCCGCTCGTTCCGCCGGTTCCGCTACTTCTGCGGGCTGGACGGGATGTCGAGGACCACCTTGGTGCCGCGCGGCTCCGCCCGCACCATGTCGAACGTTCCGCCGAGCTCACCCTCCACGAGGGTCCGTACGATCTGCAGCCCGAGGTTGCCGGCCCGCTGGGGATCGAATCCCTCGGGCAGACCGCTGCCGTCGTCGAGCACGGTGATCAGCAGCCGCCCGTCGGCGCGACCGGTTCCGCTGCGGATGGCCGACACCTCCACGGTGCCCCGCTCCCCCTGGGTGAAGGCGTGCTCCAGCGCGTTCTGCAGGATCTCGGTCAGCACCATCGACAGCGGAGTGGCGACCTCCGCGTCCAGGATCCCGAACCGGCCGGTGCGCCGGCAGTCGACCTTGCCCGGCGAGATCTCCGAGACCATCGCGATCACCCGGTCGGCGATCTCGTCGAACTCGACCCGCTCATCCAGGTTCTGAGACAGCGTCTCATGCACGATCGCGATCGAACCGACCCGGCGCACGGCCTCGTTGAGCGCCTCGCGGCCCTGCGGCGAATCCATTCGCCGGGACTGCAGCCGCAACAGTGCGGCCACGGTCTGGAGGTTGTTCTTCACCCGGTGGTGGATCTCCCGGATGGTCGCGTCCTTGGTGATCAGTTCGCGTTCGCGACGGCGCAGTTCGGTGACGTCGCGGCACAGCACCAGGGAACCGATCCGGGTCCCCTTCGGCTTGAGCGGGATGGCGCGCAGCTGGATGACCCCGCTGCTGCCCTCGACCTCGGTCTCCCTCGGGGCCCAGCCGCTGGCGAGCTTGACCAGGGCCTCGTCCACCGGCCCGCGGGACGGGGCGAGTTCGGCGGTGGTGTTGCCGAGGTGCTGCCCGACCAGGTCGGCTGCGAGGCCGAGGCGGTGGTAGGCGGAGAGCGCGTTCGGGGAGGCGTACGTGACCACGCCGTCGGCGTCGAGCCGGATCAGGCCGTCGCCGACGCGCGGCGAGGCGTCCATGTCGACCTGCTGGCCGGGGTACGGGAAGGAGCCCGCGGCGATCATCTGGGCCAGGTCGGAGGCGGACTGGAGGTAGGTGAGCTCCAGCCGGCTCGGTGTACGCACAGTGAGCAGGTTCGTGTTGCGGGCGATCACTCCGAGTACCCGGCCCTCGCGGCGCACGGGGATCGACTCGACGCGCACGGGCACCTCCTCGCGCCACTCCGGGTCGCCCTCGCGCACGATCCGGCCCTCGTCGAGCGCCGCGTCGAGCAGCGGGCGGCGGCCGCGCGGCACCAGGTGGCCGACCATGTCGTCCTGGTACGAGGTGGGGCCGGTGTTCGGGCGCATCTGCGCGACCGAGACGTACCGGGTGCCGTCGAGGGTGGGCACCCACAGCACGAGGTCGGCGAAGGACAGGTCGGAGAGCAGCTGCCACTCCGAGACCAGCAGGTGGAGCCACTCCAGGTCGGTTTCACTGAGAGCGGTGTGCTGGCGTACGAGGTCGTTCATGGAGGGCACGTGGCGAGCGTACCCCGGGTACGCCCCATGACTTTCCCCACGGGAATACTCGGGAGTACACAGGAGGGGCCCCGGGCGCGTACTGTTGGAGGAAGTGACGGCATTCCGGGTGCTGTCATTGGATGGACAGAACAGAATGGTCTAGTCCACAATTGCCTTAAGCTTCCGCCCTCCCCGCACAGGAGGACGGATCGAGGTAAGCCGCGCGCTCTGCCCTGACCGCGCAGGCACCTCCCAACGGCCGCGGGAACCGCACACCCTCGGCCGTGAGTACTCCGGGCTACGGTGCCGGACGGGCTGAGGGTCCCGTCGGGCACCGTGGCCCAGAGGAAACGGCCTCGAGCCCCTCCCGCCTCGCCCATTGCGCGACTGCCGGAACATCCCCTGAAGTACGGCTCCGGCCTACCGCCGCACCCCGCGCTCGGCGCTTCCGCCGCCTCTGAAGCCGTGCGGGGCGACCCACCATCCGCTCGGCGAACCCGTAGCGCGCGACTGCGGCGCGGTCGGTCCCGGCGATCGGCCCGACCCGCCCCGCCCCGCCCGCCGGAGTGCGCCTGCCGGGATTCGGACCACCATGGAAAGGGGTGCGAACCGGGGTCTGGCGGGCCCGGTTCTGCTAGATTGGTCTATACCACAACAGCCCCCACCCTTCTCAGATCGGCAGGCCCCGCGTGGAAGTTGTCATCGTCCCGGACGCCAAGGCAGGCGGCGAACTCATCGCGGAGGCCATGGCCGCACTGGTCCGCCGCAAGCCCGACGCCCTGCTCGGCGTGGCGACCGGCTCTACCCCGCTGCCCATCTACGAGGCCCTCGCCGCCAAGGTCAAGGCGGGCGAGGTCGACGCGTCGCGGGCGCGGATCTGCCAGCTCGACGAGTACGTCGGCCTGCCGGCCGGGCACCCCGAGTCCTACCGTGCGGTCGTGCTGCGCGAGGTCGTCGAACCGCTCGGGCTGTCCGAGGCCTCGTTCATGGGCCCCGACGGCTCGGCCGAGGACATCGTCGCCGCGTGCGAGGCCTACGACCGCGCGCTCGCCGAGGCCGGCGGTGTGGACCTCCAGCTGCTGGGCATCGGCACGGACGGGCACATCGGCTTCAACGAGCCGTGCTCCTCGCTGGCTTCCCGCACCCGTATCAAGACGCTGACGGAGCAGACCCGCGTGGACAACGCGCGGTTCTTCGACAACGACATAGACCAGGTGCCGCACCACGTCATCACCCAGGGCATCGGCACCATCCTCGACGCCCGGCACCTGGTGCTGCTGGCCACCGGCGAGGGCAAGGCCGAGGCCGTCGCGCAGACGGTCGAGGGGCCGCTGTCGGCGCTGGTCCCCGCCTCCGCCCTGCAGCTGCACCGGCATGCCACGGTCGTCGTGGACGAGGCGGCCGCGTCGAAGCTGAAGCTGGCCGACTACTTCCGGCACACGTACGCGAACAAGCCCGCCTGGCAGGGCCTGTAGCCGTCCGCACGCGAAAGGGCCGGGCTCCCGTCACGGGGGCCCGGCCCTTTCGCATCCGCGGGTTCAGCAGTCCCGCCGCCGGGGCGGAGCCCCGGGGCTGTTCGGTTACGCGCCGGCCAGGATTTCGGCCGCGGCGCGGCCGCAGGCGGCGGAGGCGCCGTGCGTGGCGATGTACAAGCGGCCCCGCGGCTCGGCCCGCGGCAGGCCCATCTCGACCACGACTGTGTCGGCCCGCGCCGCGACCAGCGCGTCGAGCACCTCCGTCATCCACGGGTGCCGGTGCGCGTCGCGCACCACCGCGACGACCGTACGGTCCCCCGCCGCCGCCAGGACGTCCCCCGCCGACGCGCCCTCGGGGTACGTGCCCGAGGCCGTCCCCGGCATCAGCGCGGCCAGTTCGGCGGCCACGCCCCACGGGGTCTCGTCGCCCACCGCGATGTTCGCGACCGGGGTCAGCGTGGCCACGTAGGGGGCAGCGGCCAGCGGGCTCGCCGCACCGGTGACGGCCACCGCCCGGCGGGCCGCCTCCAGGCCGATGCCGGACGCGCGGCTCCCCTCCGGTCGCGCGTCCGGCCTGGCCCGGCGGGTCCACTCGGCGAGCGCGCGGACCCGGGCGGCGGCCTCGGCCAGCCGCTCCTCCGGCAGCGCGCCCTCCCGTACGGCCGCGACCAGCGCGTCCCGCAGCCGGAGCACGGTCGCCTCGTCGGCGAGCCCGCCGCCGACGCAGATCGCGTCGGCGCCGGCCGCGACGGCCAGGACCGAGCCGCGCTCGATCCCGTACGTCCCGGCGATGGCGTTCATCTCCATGCCGTCGGTGACGATCAGCCCCTCGTAGCCGAGCTCCTTGCGCAGCAGACCGGTCAGGATCTGCGGGCTGAGGGTGGCCGGGCGGGTCGGGTCCAGGGCGGGCACCAGGATGTGCGCGCTCATCACCGCCTTGGTGCCGGCCTCGATCGCCGCCCTGAAGGGCACGAGCTCGCGGGCCTGGAGGGTGTCCAGGTCCACGTCGATGCGCGGCAGCGCGTGGTGCGAGTCGACGTTGGTGTCGCCGTGGCCGGGGAAGTGCTTGGTGCACGCGGCGACGCCGGCGGCCTGGAGGCCCTCGACGTACGCGGCGGTGTGCCGGGCCGCGAGGCGGGTGTCGGCGCCGAAGGACCGTACGCCGATCACCGGGTTGTCCGGGTTGGAGTTGACGTCCGCGGACGGGGCCCAGTTGAGGTTGACCCCGCACTCGGCGAGGCGCCGGCCCAGCTCGCGCGCCACGTCCCGGGTGAGGGAGGTGTCGTCGACGGCGCCGAGCGCCAGGTTCCCGGGGAAGGACGAACCGCCGCGGACCTCCAGGCGGGTGACGTCGCCGCCCTCCTCGTCGATGGCGACCAGCACGTCCTCGCGCTCCGCGCGCAGCTGCGCGGTCAGCGCGGCGAGCTGCTCGGGCGAGGCGATGTTGCGGCCGAACAGGCCGACGGCGGTGAGGCCTTCGGACACCTGCCGGAGCAGCCAGGCGGGGGCGGTGGTGCCCTCGAAGCCGGGCTGGAGGACGGCGAGGGCGTCGCGGGTGACCCTGTCGTTCGAATCGGAGGCCGTCACCCTGTGCGCAAGGACAGTCATGGGGCCGTTATCCCTTCACGGCGCCGGCGGTCATGCCGCCGACGGCCTTGCGCTGGAGGAAGATGAAGATCAGAAGGACCGGTACGGCGAACAGCGAGGACGCGGCCATGGTGGCGCCCCAGTCGTTGCCGAAGGCGGTCTGGAACTCGGTGAGCCAGAGCGGCAGGGTCTGCGCGGACTTGTCCTTGTTCAGGATCAGGACCATCGCGAACTCGTTCCAGGCGGTGATGAAGCCGAAGAGCGAGGTGGACATCAGGCCGGGGGCCAGCAGCGGGAAGATCACCTTGCGGAAGGCCTGGCCGCGGGTGCAGCCGTCGATCTGGGCGGCCTCCTCCAGGGTCACCGGGACGGCGGCGATGAAGCCGCGCAGGGTCCAGATGGTGAAGGGGAGGACCATCACGAAGTAGATGGCGGTGAGCAGCGGGAGGCTGTTCAGCATCTCGCTGTCGCGGGCGATCATGTACATCGCGATGACCATGACCTCCCAGGGGGCCATCTGGGCCATCATCACGGCGAGTACGAGGCCCTTGCGGCCCTTGAACCTCATCCGGGCGATGGCGAAGCTCGCGGCGAGCGCGACGATCAGGGCCACCAGCACGGCGCCGACCGTGACCAGGACGCTGTTGGTGACGTACGTCCAGAACTGGTCGACCCCGGTGGCCTTGGTGAAGTTGTCCAGCGTCGGGGTGAAGACGAAGACCGGGTCCTTGGTGAGGATCTCGCTCGACGGCTTGAGCGCCGAGGAGAACATCCAGTACACGGGGAAGACGAAGACGAGGGCCAGGAGGAGGGCGCCGAGGTTCTTGGCGACGGCTCCGGGGCGGACCGGCCGGCGGGTACGGAGCTTCTGCGCGGGCATCGCGGACGGCGCGGACGGGCCGGACGGCGCGGGCTTCGGGGCGGTGGTCGTGCTCACTGCTCCTCCTCCTGCTTCAGGATCAGGCGGAAGTAGAAGGACATGACGATCACGAGGGTCACGATCGTCAGGACGGAGATCGCGGCGGCGAGGCCGTAGTGGGCCTGGCTCTGGCCCTCGACGTAGGCGAAGACCGGCAGGATCTCGGAGGCGCGGTCGGGGCCGCCCTTGTTCATCGCGTAGACCTGGGTGAAGGCCTTGAAGACCCAGATCACCTCGAGGAACGTGGTGACGAGGAAGAACGGCTTGAGGTTCGGGAAGACGATCTTCCAGAAGGTCTGCCAGCCGTTGGCGCCGTCCATCCGGGCGGCCTCGTACAGCTCGGAGCTGACGGTGGTCAGGCCGGCGTACATGTTGAGCGCGACGAAGGGGATGGAGCCCCAGACCACCAGGATCGTGACGATCACCAGGGTGGAGAGGCCGGTCTCCATCCAGTTGTGCTGCTCGTAGCCGGCGAACCCGGCGGTGCGCATGAGCCAGTTCATGACGCCGAACTGCTCGTCGAACAGCCACTTGAAGACCTGGACCGAGGCGACGATCGGCATGGCCCAGGCCATCACCAGCGCCATCGACAGGACCAGGCGCATCTTCGTGCCGAGCTTGTTCAGCAGGATGCCGATGAGGCTGCCGAGCACCATGATCAGTGCGACGTTGGCGAGGGTGAAGCCGAAGCTCCGGACGACCACGGTCCAGAAGTTCGCGTCGCCGAGCAGCTCGGTGTAGTTGCCGAGTCCGGCGAAGGGGTACTTCCGCTGGATGAACTCGATCTTGTTGATGTCCTGGAAGGACAGGATCACGTTCTTGATCAGCGGATACAACAGGAGGGTCGCGAGGCTGAGCACCGCGGGCCCGATCAGCAGGTAGGGCAGCCACCCCGACGGGAGCGACCTCCCGGCCCCGCGAGGAGACGTACGGCCGCGGTCGCTTCCGCTGACCGGTGCCTTCGGCGGCGGCACGGCGGACTTCATCGGTGCGTCCTGTGGAGCGCTGGTCGCCGCCCCCTGGGAGTGCACAGTCATGGTCTTCGTTTCCTCGCGGTTGACTGTGGAGTCACATGCGCGACCGGGGGCGCGGCGGGCGCTGCGGGCGCCTGCCGCACCCCCCGGTGCGTTCACACTGCTGGGTACTGCGCGTGCTGCGCGTGCAGCCGGTACTGCGGGGTGGGACTACTTGTTGATGCGGTTCGCGATTTCCTTGTCCGCGTCCGCGCCCGCCTTGGCGGCGTCCTCACCCTTCAGGACCTTGGTCATGAACTCCTTGATGGGGTTCGGCTCGGTCTCGACGTTCGCCCAGCCCGGGGTGACCGGGGTGATCTTGCCGTTGACGCCGGCCTTGCCCATGGCCTCCGCGAAGGAGCCCGCGGCGGGGGTGAAGTTGGCGCCGGCCTGGTTCGGGAGCAGCGCGCCCTTGGTCTCGGCGGCGTACTTGGTCATCTGGTCCTTGCCTGCGGCGAGGGCCAGCCACTCCTTGGCGAGCTCCTTGTTCTTGGAGCGCTCGGCCACCGCGAGGTTCGAGCCGCCGAGGAAGACGGTGCTGGTCTTGTCAGCGGTCTTGCCCGGGATCGGGAAGTAGCCGAAGTCGGCCTCCTTGCCCGCTTCCTTCAGGGCCTTCTCGGCGCCGCCGGCCTCCCAGCCGAGACCGATCCAGGAGGAGACGCCGCCCTTGGGGACGATGTCGGTGGACTGCTGCGGGTTGGCCTCGTCCTTGTCCTTGGGGGCGGTGGAGAAGGACTGGAGCTTCTTGTAGAACTCCATGGCGGAGGCGGCCTGCGGGGTGCCCAGTCCGCCCTTCCACTTGCCGCCGTCCTTGACGGCGAGGTCGCCGCCCTCGTCCCAGATCAGGCCGGCGAGGACGTACCAGCTCTGGCCGGGCAGGTAGATCGGCTGCGAGGCCGGGTCGGCCGCCTTCAGCTTCTCGAGGCCGGCGATCCACTCGTCGCGGGTCTTCGGCGGGGTGACGCCGGCCTTCTCGAAGGCCTTCTTGTCATAGATGACGACGCGGTTGGCGGCGTACCACGGGGCGGAGTAGAGCTTGCCGTCGACCTCGGCCGAGGCGAGCATGCTCTTCTGCCAGGCATCGGCGCCGAGCTTGGCCTTGTCCTTCGTCAGGTCGGCGAGGCCGCCGGTGACCGCGTAGCCGGCGGTCTGGGTGTTGCCGAGCTCAAGGACGTCCGGAGGGGTGTTCTCGGAGAGGGCCGTGGTGACCTTCTCCTGGATGCCGGTCCACTTCTGCTCCTCGACCTTGACCGTGACACCGGGGTGCTTGGCCGAGAACTCCTTGTTGACCTCGTCGATCCAGGCCTTCGGCGCGGAGCCGTCCATCACCCAGACGGTGATCTCCTTGGGGCCCGCGTCGGCCTTGGCCTTGCCGTCGTCGCCGTTGCCGCACGCCGCGACACCCGCCAACATGCCCGCCACACTGACCGCCACGATGAGCTTGCGCTTCACGCCACCCTCCTCAGGGATGCCTGCCTGCACTTCCCTTGCCCGCCGCGGTGACATACGCGAAGTACTGCCGTGGGGCCGGGATCTGATCCATATTGGTTTAGACCAGTAGCTGGAGCTTGGCCTAGACCTTTAGGGGTGTCAAGGGTCTAATGAGCGGGTGCTCGGTCCGTTATCGGACCGACACCTGGGGAGAGAGAAGGCCTGTCCCCCCGCACGTGTCACGATGTGACCGCACATATCGGAGGAGCCGGTGACGGCAGCGAAACTGGAGTCGGGAAGGCGGGCGGCGATGGCCACCGAAGGGGCGATCACGGAGCCGGAAGGCGGGGCGGCCACCCGCACGGCGCGTGTACCCAAGTACTACCGACTCAAGCGGCACTTGCTCGACATGACCGAAACGCTGCCGCCCGGCACCCCGGTGCCGCCGGAGCGCACGCTCGCGGCCGAATTCGACACCTCGCGGACCACCGTCCGCCAAGCCCTCCAGGAGCTCGTCGTCGAGGGGCGGCTGGAGCGGATCCAGGGCAAGGGGACCTTCGTCGCCAAGCCCAAGGTCTCCCAGGCCCTCCAACTCACCTCGTACACCGAGGACATGCGCGCCCAGGGGCTGGAACCGACCTCCCAGCTGCTGGACATCGGCTACGTGACGGCCGACGACACCCTGGCCGGACTCCTCAAGATCAACACCGGTGGGCGGGTCCTGCGCATCGAGCGGCTGCGGCTGGCCAGCGGTGAGCCGATGGCCATCGAGACCACCCACCTCTCGGCCAAGCGCTTCCCCGCCCTGCGCCGTTCGCTCGTCAAGTACACCTCCCTCTACACCGCCCTCGCCGAGGTCTACGACGTCCACCTCGCCGAGGCCGAGGAGACGATCGAGACCTCGCTGGCCACCCCGCGCGAGGCCGGCCTGCTCGGCACCGACGTCGGACTGCCGATGCTGATGCTGTCCCGGCACTCCCTCGACGCGGACGGGGAGCCCGTGGAGTGGGTGCGGTCGGTGTACCGCGGCGACCGGTACAAGTTCGTCGCGCGACTCAAGCGGCCCGCGGTCTGACCACAGGTTTCTTTCCGGTACCGGTATACGGACCAGGTCTTACGAACACCGGGCGATCCCCCGTAGATTCCCTGCACTCACGCAGATGATCGACGAGGGGACGAGGGTCATGCCTGAACCGGAGGCACAAGGGAAAGCGGCGAGTCCGGGCAGCACGCCGGGCTCGCCTTCTCCGAAGTCCATCGCCGTATGGGTGCTCGTCGGCCTCGTCGGCGCACTCGGCTGGGCCGTTCTGGCCCTGTCGCGCGGCGAGGAGATCTCCGCCGCCTGGCTGCTCGCCGCCGCGCTCGGCTCGTACGCGATCGGCTACCGCTTCTACTCGCGGTTCATCGCCCGCCGCGTACTGAAGGTGGACAAGACGCGGGCCACCCCCGCCGAACGCCTTGACAACGGTGTCGACTTCCACCCCACCGACCGACGGGTCCTCTTCGGCCACCACTTCGCCGCCGTCGCCGGAGCCGGACCGCTCGTCGGACCGGTGCTTGCCGCACAGATGGGCTACCTGCCCGGCACGATCTGGATCGTCGCGGGCGTGATCTTCGCCGGCGCCGTGCAGGACATGGTGACGCTGTTCTTCTCCACCCGCCGCGACGGCCGTTCGCTCGGCCAGATGGCCCGGGACGAGATCGGCCCGGTGGGCGGAGCCGCCGCCCTCATCGCCGTGTTCGCCATCATGATCATCCTCCTGGCCGTGCTCGCGCTGGTCATCGTCAACGCCTTGGCGCACTCGCCCTGGGGCGTCTTCTCCATCGGCATGACCATCCCGATCGCCCTCTTCATGGGCTTCTACCTGCGCGTGCTGCGGCCGGGCCGGGTCACCGAGGTCTCGCTGATCGGCGTGGCCCTGCTGCTGCTCGCCATCGTCGCGGGCGGCTGGGTCGCGGAGTCCTCGCTGGCGGACACCTTCACCCTGGAGAAGGAGACGCTGGTCATCTGGATGGTCGTGTACGGCTTCCTGGCCTCGGTGCTGCCGGTCTGGATGCTGCTCGCACCGCGCGACTACCTCTCCACCTTCATGAAGGTCGGCACGATCGCACTGCTGGCCGTCGGCGTGTTCATCGCGATGCCCACCCTGAAGATGCCCGCGGTCACCGACTTCGCGTCGCGCGGCGACGGCCCGGTCTTCGCCGGCTCGATGTTCCCGTTCGTGTTCATCACGATCGCCTGTGGCGCCCTGTCGGGCTTCCACGCACTGGTCTCCTCGGGCACCACCCCGAAGATGATCCAGAAGGAAACCCAGGTCCGGATGATCGGCTACGGGGCGATGCTCACCGAGTCCTTCGTCGCCGTCATGGCCGTGATCACCGCCTGCATCCTGGAGCCGGGCCTCTACTTCGCCATCAACTCCCCCGGCGGCGTCATCGGCACCACGGTGGAGTCGGCCTCGCAGGCGGTCACGAACTTCGGCTTCGCCATCTCACCGGAGGCCCTGGCCCAGGCCGCGAAGGACGTGGAGGAGACGAGCCTGCTCTCCCGTACGGGTGGGGCGCCGACCTTCGCACTCGGAATGTCGGAGATCTTCGCCTCGGTGATCGGCGGAGGCTCGATGAAGGCCTTCTGGTATCACTTCGCGATCATGTTCGAGGCGCTGTTCATCCTCACCACGGTGGACGCGGGGACCCGGGTCGGCCGGTTCATGCTCCAGGACACCCTGGGCAACGTCCACAAGTCCTTCAAGGACGTCAGCTGGAAGCCGGGCGTGTGGCTCGCCAGCGCCATCGTGGTCGGCGGCTGGGGCTACTTCCTGTGGGTCGGCGTGAAGGACCCGCTGGGCGGCATCAACCAGCTGTTCCCGCTGTTCGGCATCGCGAACCAGCTGCTGGCCGCCGTCGCCCTGGCGGTCTGCACGACGCTGCTGGTGAAGTCGGGGCGGCTCAAGTGGGCCTGGGTGACGGCGGTTCCGCTGGCCTGGGACGCCACGGTGACGCTCACCGCGAGCTACCAGAAGATCTTCTCCGAGGACGTCCGGGTCGGCTTCTTCGCCCAGCGCGACAAGTACCAGGCCGGCATCGACGCGGACAAGGTGCTGCCGCCCGCCAAGAACATGGAGGAGATGCAGACCGTCGTCACCAACGCCACGGTGGACGGGGTCCTGTGCGCCCTCTTCGCGCTGCTGATCATCATCGTGCTGGCCGACGCGGGCCGCACCTGCTTCAAGGCGATCAGCAACCCGGAGTCGGCGAAGCTGGCCGAGGTCCCGTGGACCGAGTCGAAGATCATCGCTCCCGCGGGGCTGATCCCGACCGCCGAGGAGAAGGCCGAGCTCGCCGCGGCGGGCCTGGACTCGGGCGGCGGGCAGGTCAAGGAGCCGGTGGCATGACCTCCCTGCGGGAGCGGCTGGCCAAGGTCCGGTACTACGTCCGCGAGTTCTCCGGCGAGGCGGCCTACGACCGGTACGTCGCCCACGCCCGCGGCCACGACCCGGACGCGCAGGTCATGACCCGCCGCGCCTTCGAACGCGCCCGCACGGACGCCCGCGAGGCGGATCCCCGCGAGGGCTTCGGCTGCTGCTGAGCCCCTCGCACACCGAAGGCCCCGCCGCGTTCTGCGGCGGGGCCTTCGGGTCGTTCAGCGCACCCAGTCCTTGAGGGGCTCGGTCTGGAGGGTGATGCCGACGGGCTCGGGGAGCGCGATGTCCGTTCCGTACGGCACGATGTGGATGCTCTCGTACCGACGGCCGTTGGGCTGGCTGTAGACGGAGACCTCACACTTGGCCCGGTCGATCAGCAGGTAGACGGGAATGCCTGTCTCGGCGTAGGCCCTGGGCTTCTCGACATGGTCCCTACGGTGGGTGTCGGAGTCCCACGAGGTCACCTCGACGACCATGAGAATCGGAGCGGGATCCACCCAGTCGCCCTGCCCTACGAACGCATGGGACGGCGCCAGCACCGCGTCCGGGATAGCCCGTCCTTCCCGGTATTCCTGGGCGGTGATCCCCTGCGCTCCGTGCAACCAGAGCTCCGGCCGGTGCTGCATGCAGATCCGGGTGAGCCACTGGATGATCATCTGGTGGTCGCCATCCGGCATGGCCTTGCTCCTGATTACCCCGTCGATGAATTCGAGCCGCGTTCCCTCCCTCTCGCGCGCCGCTATCCGTGCGACGGCTTCGAAGTCCTCAGTCAGCATGTGCGGACGTTCGGTCATCACGGTCATGCCTCGCTCACCTTCATCGACGGTGCTGTCTCCGACGATAGCGCCGGGCACCGACACCCGTCCGGCACACTCGACCCCATGGACATAGTGATCAGGGCGGCCCGGCCCGCCGAGTACGAGCAGCTGGGGGAGATCACCGCGCAGGCCTACGTGGGCGACGGCCTCCTCGGCTCCGGTGAGGCGTTCTACGCGAAGGTCCTGCGCGATGTCGCCGGGCGGGCCGCCGACGGGGAGGTGCTCGTGGCCGTCGAGCAGGGGACCGTCCTCGGCGGGGTGACCTTCGCCCCGCCCGGGAGTCCGCTGTGCGACATCGCCGGGCCCGGCGAGGCCGAGTTCCGGATGCTGGCCGTCTCCCGCGAGGCCCGCGGACGCGGCGCCGGCGAGGCCCTGGTGCGCGCCTGCATGGCCCGCGCACGGGAGCTGAAGGGGGTCACGCACCTGGTGCTGTCCACCCAGCGCGGCATGACGGGGGCCCAGCGGATCTACGAGCGGCTCGGGTTCATCCGGACGCCGGAGCGGGACTGGGCGCCCGTTCCCGGGCTGACCTTGCTCACGTACCGTCTGGAGCTGTAGACGCACCGACACAACATGTGGGGGGTCGCTCATCCGCGGCCCCCCACATGTATGCTCAAGCCTGCTGTCGCCGCAGGGGAATCCGGTGTGAATCCGGAACTGTCCCGCAACGGTATGAAAAGTCCGAGGACCTGCCGACAGCGCATCCGGCTCGACCGAACCGGGTGCCGATACGTCCGGGCCTCGCGGTTGGGCCGGTGGACGCCATGCGGTCGACGCGTTCCCGTCACGCCCGCATGCGCCTCCCCGTGCCCGCCCGCCGTCGACCGGGCCGAGCGAGGGAGAGCTCCCGCCGTGACCATCGCGCCTTCCGCACCGCGCGCCGAGTCCGTTTCTGGCGACAACACCGAGGGCCCGGGGGCCACGCTGCTGCGTACCCTCACCGAACTGACGGCGGACCTCCCCGACACCGACCCCGGCCGCGTCGCCGCCGCCGCACTGCGCGGCCGCAGCTCCGCCGCCGACGAGGCCGAACTGCGCGGGCTGGCCACCGAGGCCGCCGCCGGCCTGATCTCCGAGGACCCCGCGTACTCGAAGCTCGCCGCCCGGCTGCTGACGCTGGCCGTCCGCGACGAGGCCGCCGGCCAGGGCGCCACCTCCTTCTCCGCGTCCGTCGAGGTCGGGCACCGCGAGGGGCTCATCGCCGACCGCACGGCCGAGTTCGTACGGGCCCACACGGCCCGCCTGGACGCGCTGGTGGAGCACACCCTCGCCGAGGGCGCCGACGACCGCTTCGGCTTCTTCGGCCTGCGCACCCTGCACAGCCGCTACCTGCTGCGCCACCCGATCACCCGCCAGGTCATCGAGACCCCGCAGCACTTCATGCTGCGCGTGGCCTGCGGCCTCGCCGCCGACGAGTCCGTCCCGGCCGTCGAGGAAGTGGCCTCGCTGTACCGGCTGATGAGCCGCCTCGACTACCTGCCGTCCTCCCCCACGCTCTTCAACTCCGGCACCCGGCACCCGCAGATGTCCTCCTGCTACCTGCTGGACTCCCCGCTGGACGAGCTCGACTCGATCTACGACCGCTACCACCAGGTCGCCCGCCTCTCCAAGCACGCCGGCGGCATCGGTCTCTCGTACTCCCGCATCCGCTCCCGCGGTTCGCTGATCCGCGGCACCAACGGCCACTCCAACGGCATCGTGCCGTTCCTGAAGACCCTCGACGCCTCCGTCGCCGCCGTGAACCAGGGCGGCCGCCGCAAGGGCGCCGCCGCCGTCTACCTGGAGACCTGGCACGCGGACATCGAGGAGTTCCTGGAGCTCCGCGACAACACCGGTGAGGACCAGCGCCGTACGCACAACCTGAACCTGGCGCACTGGGTGCCGGACGAGTTCATGCGCCGCGTGAACGCCGACGCCGACTGGTCGCTGTTCTCCCCGGCCGACGTGCCCGAGCTCGTCGACCTGTGGGGCGATGACTTCGACGCCGCCTACCGCAAGGCCGAGGCTGCGGGCCTCGCCCGCAAGACCATGCCCGCCCGCGACCTGTACGGCCGGATGATGCGCACCCTCGCGCAGACCGGCCAGGGCTGGATGACCTTCAAGGACGCCTCCAACCGCACGGCGAACCAGACCGCCGAGCCGGGCACCGTCGTCCACTCCTCCAACCTGTGCACCGAGATCATCGAGGTCACCGACGACGGCGAGACGGCCGTCTGCAACCTCGGCTCGGTCAACATGGGCGCCTTCGTGGTGGACGGGGAGATCGACTGGGAGCGCCTGGACGAGACCGTCCGCACCGCCGTGACCTTCCTCGACCGCGTGGTGGACATCAACTTCTACCCGACCGAGCAGGCCGGCCGCTCCAACGCCCGCTGGCGCCCGGTGGGCCTGGGCGCGATGGGCCTCCAGGACGTCTTCTTCAAGCTGAAGCTGCCCTTCGACTCCCCCGAGGCGAAGGCCCTGTCCACCAAGCTCTCCGAGCGCATCATGCTGGCCGCGTACGAGGCCTCCTGCGACCTCGCCGAGCGCAGCGGCCCGCTGCCGGCCTGGGAGCAGACCCGCACCGCCCGCGGCGTCCTGCACCCGGACCACTACGACGCGGAGCTGAACTGGCCGGAGCGCTGGGACGCGCTGCGCGCCCGCGTCGCGAAGACCGGCATGCGCAATTCGCTGCTGCTGGCCATCGCCCCGACGGCGACGATCGCCTCGATCGCCGGCGTGTACGAGTGCATCGAGCCGCAGGTCTCCAACCTCTTCAAGCGCGAGACGCTGAGCGGCGAGTTCCTCCAGGTCAACGCGTACCTGGTGGACGAGCTGAAGCAGCTCGGCGTGTGGGACGCCCAGACCCGCGAGGCGCTGCGCGAGTCCAGCGGCTCCGTCCAGGGCTTCGGCTGGATCCCGGCCGAGGTGCGCGAGCTGTACCGCACGGCGTGGGAGATCCCGCAGCGCGGTCTGATCGACATGGCGGCGGCCCGTACCCCGTTCCTGGACCAGTCGCAGTCGCTGAACCTGTTCCTGGAGACGCCCACCATCGGCAAGCTCAGCTCGATGTACGCGTACGCCTGGAAGCAGGGTCTGAAGACCACGTACTACCTGCGCTCGCGCCCGGCGACGAAGATCGCCCGCGCCGCGTCCGGCTCCGCCGTCCCGGCCGCCGCCGCTCCGCTCCCGCAGGCCGTCGACGCCGACGCACTGGCCTGCTCCCTTGAGAACCCCGAGTCCTGCGAGGCCTGCCAGTAATGAGCACCACCCAGTCCGCCAAGAACCTCCTGGACCCGGGCTTCGAGCTCACGCTCCGCCCCATGCGCTACCCGGACTTCTACGAGCGCTACCGGGACGCGATCAAGAACACCTGGACGGTGGAGGAGGTCGACCTCCACTCGGACGTCGCCGACCTGGCGAAGCTGACGCCGGCCGAGCAGCACATGATCGGCCGTCTGGTCGCGTTCTTCGCGACGGGCGACTCGATCGTCTCGAACAACCTGGTGCTGACGCTGTACAAGCACATCAACTCCCCGGAGGCGCGCCTGTACCTGTCGCGCCAGCTGTTCGAGGAGGCCGTGCACGTCCAGTTCTATCTGACGCTGCTCGACACCTACCTGCCCGACCCGGACGACCGGGCGGCCGCCTTCGACGCGGTCGAGGAGATCCCCTCCATCCGCGAGAAGGCGCAGTTCTGCTTCCGGTGGATGGACTCCGTCGAGAAGATCGAGCGGCTGGAGACGCAGGCCGACCGCCGCCGCTTCCTGCTGAACCTGATCTGCTTCGCCGCGTGCATCGAGGGCCTGTTCTTCTACGGCGCCTTCGCGTACGTGTACTGGTTCCGCTCCCGCGGCCTGCTGCACGGCCTGGCCACCGGCACCAACTGGGTGTTCCGCGACGAAACCTGCCACATGAACTTCGCGTTCCAGGTTGTGGACACGGTCCGCAACGAGGAGCCGGAGCTCTTCGACGACGCCCTCCAGCAGCAGGTCACCGACATGCTGAAGGAGGCCGTGGAGGCGGAACTGCAGTTCGGCCGCGACCTGTGCGGCGAGGGCCTGCCCGGCATGAACACCGAGTCGATGCGCGAGTACCTCGAGTGCGTCGCGGACCAGCGCCTGGTCCGCCTCGGCTTCCCGGCCGTGTACGGCTCGCAGAACCCGTTCTCCTTCATGGAGCTGCAGGGCGTGCAGGAGCTGACCAACTTCTTCGAGCGCCGCCCGTCGGCGTATCAGGTCGCCGTCGAGGGCACGGTCGACCTGGACGAGGACTTCTAGCCACGTCAACGATGCCTCCTCCGGACCCTGTTGATCCGGAGGAGGCATCGTCACGTTCGGGGCGGAGAGTCCGCCACGGCAGGCGTCTTCGCGATCACCTCGATGAGAGCTGGATCGAAGGGGGCGTTCCGGGTGCGTCCCTTGGGGAGGGGACGCACCACGATCGAGTCGGTGATCGTTGCGATCACGGCTCGCTGCCCCTTCGTGTCCAGCAGTTGCCACTCTTCGGCGCTGAGTTCCGCCCGCTCGCACACGATTGCCTCGACGTGGCGCTCGAGCAGGTCGGCACGACGTCCCACCTTGCGGCACCCGGACGACGAACAGCGGTAGGAAGCATGCCGATTGGTGCCGTGCGGAGGGTGTCCACCCATCTTGGCGCCACACGTATCGCCTTCCCCGTCCGTGTGGCCACATCTGAGGAATCCGGAGAGAAGGTACTTGCGCGACAGCTCGGCCTCAGCGAGCCGCATTTGCCGCCCGGCACCCGGGCCGTTCCCCCGGGACTGTGATGGGTACCGGTCTTTGTAGCCGCTCCGCTGACCGTTCGGCGAATACCATCGGTCGCATCGGCCGACCAACGCCCACCACTCCTCAGGTGTGGCAACCGCCTGCCAACCCCCGACCACCGGGGCTCCGGTCTCTCCATCGCGCACGAGAACCCCGTCGAGAATCCGATAGCCGCAGATCGCAGGGTTCGTCAGCATCGCTTGCACGGTGGGAATCGTCCACCTGCCTCCGCGCACGGTGGGCACCTTCTCGGCCGTCAGCCAGTCGGCGATCGACATCCATGTGGCTCCGGCGAGCGCCCTGTCGACGGCCTCTCTCAAGTACGTCGATTCCGAGGGATCAAGCACGGCGTTCGTTGACCGCCCCGCGGCAGTGTCCGGCCCGAGCCACCCGAATCGCCGCTGCCCGCCTGATCCCAGCCCTTCCCTGGCCCGATCTCTGATGGAGCGGCGCCTGCGTCGCCCGATCCGATCCGTCTCCAGCTGTCCCTGCGGCTCGGCACCACCCTCGAGAGACGTCAGTACCGCATGAATCTCGACGAGTTCGCCGGTGTCCACCAGGTAGAGGCAGCCATCGGGTCGGATCGCGAGTGCCCTGAGCAGACAGAGATAGTCGTCTGCCCTTCGGGCCAGACGCTCCTGCTCCACCGCAATGACGCCGCTGATGGGGAAGCCTGCTGTTCTGCGCAGGGAGAGATCCCTCACCATGCACTCGAATGCCGGGCGCGCGGTGTCAGGGTTGGCTGCCGAAACGCCATCGTCGGTATACAGGCAGACCACCGCCCAGCCGAGCCTGCCCGCTTCGGCCAGATTATTCAGGTGCTGCCTACTGGCAGCACCCCATTGGGAGCGGCTGATCCGTGCGTAGGAAGCAACTGGTACACGATCACCCAGCCACCGGGCGAAGTCGCCACCCTCCGCCAGAGCCTTGGTGAGATCCGACGAGATCTCCCACCCGAATGTCGACATGACACCCCCGCACATTGAGCACTTATCGGCCATTCATTTGAACGAGAGTCGCACGAATGCGTCACGGCGCATCCGCACTGACCTAGAGCGCGGCACAGCCCAGGAGCGACGGCCCCGCTTCACTCGCAGGATGCGTGCCTCAGGGCGACGCGTGCGGGGCGGACCCGCCGGTGCGGGGCGGTGCGCGGGCGCTGCCCGGCAGCCCGCAGCTGGCGGTCGATGCGGCGCTCGCGGAGGGCTCCATACAGGGAGGGGCCGAGGAGCAGGGCGGCGACGGCGAGGACGATGAGGTAGTTCAGGAAGGTGGTCATGGGTCCACTCTCGTCACCGCCGGGAACACCAGACAGTGGCAGGACTGTCTTGGAAGATCGAATTACTGCCACACTGGAGTCATGCTCACCAACGTGGCCGTGGCCCTCGTCGACGGAGTGGCACCTTTCGAGTTCGGGATCTTCTGCGAGGTCTTCGGGATCGACCGCAGCGCGCAGGGTCTGCCGGTGTACGACTTCGCCGTGTGCGCGGCCGAGGAGGGCCCGCTGACCATGGCCGACGTCGGCTTCGCCATCGCGCCCGCGCACGGCCTGGAGCGGCTGGAGGAGGCGGACCTGATCTGCCTGCCCGCCGACCGGCAGGCGCCCGTACGGGAGTACCCCGATCCGTTCCTCGATGCCCTGCGCCGGGCCGTGGACCGGGGGGCGCGGGTGCTGAGCGTGTGCAGCGGGGCCTTCGTCCTGGGCGCGGCCGGGCTGCTCGACGGCCGTCGCTGCACGACGCACTGGATGCACGCCCCGGCCCTGTCCCGCCGGTACCCGCGGGCCGTCGTCGACCCCGACGTGCTCTACGTGGACGAAGGCCGGGTGATCACCTCCGCGGGCACCGCTTCGGGCATCGACGCGTGCCTGCACGTCGTACGGCAGGAGCAGGGCGCCGAGGTCGCCAACACCATCGCGCGGCGGATGGTCGTACCGCCCCACCGGGACGGCGGGCAGGCCCAGTACATCCAGCGGCCGCTGCCGCGCACGGCGTGCGACACGGTCGGCGAGGTGATCGGGTGGATGGCGCGCCATCTGGACGACGAGATCACCGTCGAGCAGCTCGCCGAGCGCGCGCACATGTCACCGCGCACCTTCGCCCGCCGCTTCCTCCAGGAGACCGGCACCACCCCCTACCAGTGGGTGCTGCGCCAGCGGGTCCTGCTGGCCCAGGAGTTGCTGGAGACCACCGACCAGACCGTCGACGCGATCGCCGGCCGCTGCGGCTTCGGAACCGCGGCCGCGCTGCGCCACCACTTCCTGCGGACGCTCGACACCACCCCGAACGCCTTCAGGCGTACGTTCCGGGGCCCGCGGGCCGTGGCCTGAACCGCCCGGCCGCCGGCCTCCGCCGTCGAGAACGCGCCTTGGCCGAGAACCGGCTTCCTTTGGCCCGAACCAGTCCCCTGTGTAGTCAAGCGGTGTCGTACCGTGATGATGCCCGGCTCGGCGCTCGCGCACAGCGCCCGGCCGCGCACCGCTCATCACAGCTCAGGAGGCCCGCATGTCCCGTAACGACAGCGGCTGGACCGCCGCACCGGCCGACAGCGGCTGGGGCTGCGCGCAGAAGTAGCGCGGACGCAGCAGCCGCACGCGGCAGGGCCCCGCTCCCTGACGGGAAGCGGGGCCCTGCCGCGTGCGGGGCGCGGGTGCGCAAGATCAGTCGTTGGGGACCGTCTCGTAGCGCGGGGTGCCCTCCGCCATCTGCCGCAGGGCGTCCTTGCGGTCGCGCTTGGAGAGCCGGTCGATGTACAGGTACCCGTACAGGTGGTCGGTCTCGTGCTGGAGGCAGCGCGCGAAGTAGCCGGTACCGCGCACCTTGATCGGGTTGCCCTGCGCGTCCTGGCCCTCGACCTCGGCGTAGTCCGGGCGGGCCAGCGAGGCGTACGCCGTCGGGACCGACAGGCAGCCCTCGTTGGAGTCGTCCAGCACCCGCGCGCCGGCCGGCAGCTCGACGAGCTTCGGGTTGACGACCACACCGGTGTGCCGCGCGCCCTCGTCGTCCGGGCAGTCGTAGACGAAGACCTTGGCGTCCACGCCGATCTGGTTCGCGGCCAGGCCCACGCCCTCGGCGGCCCGCTGGCTGGCGAACATGTCGTCGATCAGCTGAGCCAGCTCGTCGCCGAACTCGGTGACGTCCTTGCACTCCCGGTGCAGGACCGGGTTGCCGACCACCGTGATGGGGCGGGCGGTGCCGCGCTCGCGGTGGGCGAGCTCGCGCTCCGCACAGTCCTCGGTGTCCACGACGTACCCGTCGTTCACCTCGCCCGCGACCTCGACAACCTCGTTCTCCTGCTGCGCCATGTCCGCCGTACGCCTTCCGTAAGTCACCGATGTGCCCGTACAGCCTACGGCCCCCGGCTCAGCAGACTTCCTCGAGATCCCGCCACTCCCGGGTGTCCGGACTGTCGGCGACCCAGCCGTCCAGCAGCCCGCGCACCAGGCCCGCCGGAGCCGCGATGCCGCACTCCCGCTCGGGCACCCACAGCGAACCGGACCCGGCCGTACGGTGCCCCAGGGGCCCGGGGTGCCCCGGCTCGCTGTGGTCGTGCGGATCCAGGTGCTCCCCGTCGCCCTCGTCGCTCGGCATCTCGCTCTCCGAGCAGGTCCGGCACAGCAGCCGAACCGACGAGGACCAGTCCTCGGCGGCGAAGCCCGCGTCCGAGGCCAGCTGCTCCAGCGCGTTGCGGTCCGCCTCGCCGGCCGCCTCCAGGAGCACCACCCAGGTCGGCACGGGCGACGGCGCCCACAGCTCGATCTCGTCGAAGACGGGGTACGAGGGACCGGCCGCGGTGACCCGCTCGCCGTGCGGGACCCCGTCGTGGAGCACCACCTCGCCCCAGCGGCGCCCCGAGGAGGGCAGCGGGATCGAGAGGACCTCGAGCCGGGCCGGGTCCAGCCTGCGGCCCCAGACCACCTCGGCCTCGCCCTCGGGCGAGAGCCGTACGGCGGCGCTGCCGAGCTCCATGCCCACCGGTTCGCCGCTGTTCTTCCCGTTCGCGCCCGCGCCGTGCGCGTCCCCGGGCACCTTCAGCCCGTAGGCCTGCCAGGCCCGCCGCGCCAGCGGCCAGTCCTGCAGCGCGGTCGCGGCGATCCCGACGTTCCACCAGTCCGGGGCGCCCGTCTCACGGTCCAGCAGGGCCACGGCGCGCAGTCCGGCGGCCCGCGCCTGCTCCCAGTCGTGCCGGAACTTGTGCAGCAGCGCCAGGTTGAACCAGGACTCGGACAGCCAGGGCTCCAGGTCCGCGGCTCTGGTCAGGAGCGCGCCCGCGTCCTCGTACCGCCCGTCCCCGATCAGCGTGAACGCGCGGTCGGTGGCCTGCCGCCACGAGGCGGAGGGCCGATGCCGTACCTTCCCGAAGATCCTCACGATTCCCGCCTGCCGGTCCAACGGTGCAGCCTTGCGGACACTCTCTATCTCACTCTTACTGGCATCCAACCATGCCCGCTCGGACGGCCGCTCATTACCCATGGGTTACCCACGTGGGGCGGGAACAACTCTGTCACGTCCACCCCTGGCCAGAACCCTCGCCAGACACTCCACGACCTCCGGCTGGTAGTCCTGCCCGGTGCCCAGGCGGAGCTCTTCCAGGGCCGCCAGTGAGCCGCTCGGGTGACGGTCCCCGCCGACCAGGTCGTCGTACGCGTTCACCGCGCGCACGATGCGCGCGGCGACGGGCTGCTCCCGGTACGGGTCCGCCTGCCGCTCCACGACCACCGCGACCTCGGCGGGCACCCCGGTCTGACGGGCCACTTCCCCGCCGAGCTCGGCGATCCGGCGCGCCTCGGCGGCGGGCAGCACCGCGGTGGCCCCGTCGGGAACCGGGTCGACGAGGGAGAGCTGCCCGATGTCGTGCATCAGCGCCGCGTACTCCAGGACCGTGAGCTCCCGCTCGGAGAGCCCCAGCTCCCGGCCGACGGCGCAGCTGAGGGCGGCGACCCGGCGGGAGTGGCCGGGCGGGGTGTAGCCGGCGATCTCCGTGGCCCGGGCCAGGGAGGTGATGGTCTGGCGGTAGGTGGTGCGGATCGCGGTGATCCGGTGGAAGGACATCTGGGTCAGCAGCAGGGGCACGCTGAAGACGGGCAGGGCCCACAGCCCGGCCCCGGCGACCCCGAGGGCCATCACCACGCCGGTGGCGCAGATCGCCGAGCCGATGCCGAGCTGGGCGCGCAGCTCGTCGCGGAGCAGGGGCCCGTACGGCCAGCCGGTGCGGGCCCCGGCGAGGACGGCGGCGAGCACGGCCTCGCACAGGGCGGTCAGGCCGAGGAGGCAGAGCAGGAAGAGGACGAGGTACGGGCCCTGGCCGACCCGTTCCTCCAGGCGGCCGGAGTTGTAGAGCGGCTGGAAACAGACGGCGGCGAAGGCGACGGTGAGGACCCGGCGGGCGACGTGGTCCACGGCGGGGCCGCGGCCCCGCGCGATGTGCGGGACGATCCCGGCGAGGGCGGCCGCGACGACCACGGCGACGATCTGCAGCACCCCGTGGTGGGTGGGCTGCCCGGCGTTCTGGCCGAGCAGGGCGTAGGCGAGGGCTCCGGCGGAGCCGAGGGGTGCGGGCCGGCGGTCGGTGGGGGCGTGGTGGTCGCGGTGGTCGCGGCGGGCGAGCTCGCCGATGGTGATCAGGATGCCGAAGGCCAGGGCGATGCCGGGTTCTACGAGCCCGTTCCACAGGGTGTGGCCGAGGCCGGCGGCGGTGAGCAGCCCGGCCGCCCCCCGCACGCCCCACACGGCGGTCCCCCTCACGGCCGGCGCCCCTGCCCACGCGGCAGCCGCGCCTCGGCGGCGGACGGTTGCCGGGCGCCCCGGGGTGCTGCCGGCGCTTCGCCCGTGCCCTGCGCCGGGAGCGCGGGCAGCGGCGGCAGTCCCGGCCCGCCCCGAGCGGGCGCGGGAGCGGCGGGGGCGGACGGGCTGATCACCTGGAGGTCCGCGTCGGAGGTGACCACCGGATGCCAGCCGCTGCGTCCGATGGCCTCGGTCAGGGCGTCCACCATCGCCGGGTCGAACTGCGCCCCCGCGCAGCGCTCCAGCTCCGCCAGGGCGACCGGCACCGGGCGGGCCCGGCTGTAGGACCGGGTCGAGGTCATCGCGTCGAAGGCGTCGGCCACGGCCACCACGCGGGCCAGCACCGGGATCTGTTCGCCGGTCAGCCCGTACGGGTATCCGGAGCCGTCGACCCGCTCGTGGTGGTGCAGGATCGCGGACCGGGCCTCGCCGAGGAAGCCGATGCCGCGCACCATCTCGTGCCCGTACTCGGGGTGCAGTTCGATGATCCGGCGCTCCTCGGGGGTGAGCGGCCCGTCCTTGCGCAGCAGCCGGGTCGGGACGCCGAGCTTCCCGACGTCGTGCAGGATCCCGGCGATCCGGACCACCTCGAGGCGGTCCTCGGACATGCCCAGCTCGCGGGCGATCATCGCGGAGGCCTGTCCGACGCGTTCGCTGTGGCCCCGCGTGTAGCGGTCCTTGATGTCGACGGCCTGGACGAGGGCGCGGATGGTGGCCCGGTGGGCGGCGCGTTCGCGGTGGTACTGGGCGAAGACCCAGCAGGAGATGTACATCGGCAGCAGCACGAGCAGCGCGGCCGGGAGTCCGTACGGGCTGCGCCACATGACGGCCATCATCAGTCCGGCGAGGCCGTGCACGCAGTGCGGGGCGAGGGACCGGGTGAACAGTCCGCGCCAGGCGGTGGCGGCGGGCCGGCGTTCCGCGGCGGCCAGGATGCCCCCGTCGAGGGCGGTGAGCACGAGGCAGAAGGCGGCGGCCGCGGCCGCCGCGGGGAGCAGCACGTACGGGAAGTCGGCCACCCAGACGGGCGGGTCCGCCGATCCCGGCGGCCCGGACGGCGCGGAGGAGCCCAGCGCGGCCGGGCCGTGCAGCAGCCGGAACGTTTGCCCTGCGACCCAGGCGGCGATCGCCTGCTGGGCTCCGTGCCATACCCGGCGCACCCATGCGGGCCGCTGGACCACGGTCCCCGCGAGCCCGCCGGGCAGCGCCACGAGCGCGGCGGCGGGCGGCGGCAGCAGGAGGACGGCGGCCAGCACCACGGGGAAGAAGGAGCCGATTCCCTCGGGCACCCGGCTGCCCAGCAGCGGACAGATCTTCACCAGCTCGCAGCCGAGGTAGAGCACGGCGAGGAGGGCGACGGTGGCCCAGGGCGTACCGGAACCGGTGAGGGCGGGCGCGACGCACGCGAGGGCCGCGAGGACGGCGCACAGGATGTATCCGCGCGCCGCCGGCGGAAGTACCCGCATGGCGCTCTCCTCCCCCTGCGTGCGAGCAAGCCAGGTACCGAATCAAACCAGCACCGATTGGGGAGAATAAGTGGGGCCCCTTGAGAAGCGGGCCACATTTTCACATTGGGGTATACGGACGCCCCCGGATTAGCACCTTCGGGTGAACGAAGTGCCCTTCCGGGGGCGGTCGTTGTTCAAGCGGTCGGTCAAACGGCCCGCAGAGGTGTCAGCCGGCGGCGGGGTTGTCCGCGGCGACGTCGGCGGTGACGTCGTGATCGGGAACGGCCTGTCCCGACCGGATCAGTTCGATCCGTCCCATCACCTTGGAGCGCAGGTCGCTCGGCACGTCGTCCGATCCGCAGCAGCGCTTGACCAGCTTCTTCACGGCCTGTTCCAGGCCGTACTTCTCCAGACAGGGGCTGCACTCGCCGAAGTGTGTCTCGAACTTCGTGCAGTCGCTGTCGGGCATCTCCCGGTCGAGGAACTCGTAAAGGTGATCCAGGACCTCAGAGCACTCCGTCTCGTGCGGCTCTCCGCAACTCATGAGCCCGAGCCTTTCCGGTCGTTCGACTCTCCGGCGCCCGCGGGAACCAGCCCGCGTTCACGGGCATAGTCCTCCAGCATTCCGCGGAGTTGACGGCGGCCACGGTGCAGTCGCGACATGACCGTACCGATGGGTGTACCCATGATGTCGGCGATCTCCTTGTACGCAAAGCCCTCTACGTCGGCAAGGTAGACCGCGATGCGGAACTCCTCCGGAATGGCCTGGAGCGCTTCCTTCACATCCGAATCGGGCAGGTGGTCGAGCGCCTGCGATTCGGCGGAGCGCAGTCCGGTCGACATGTGCGACTCGGCGCGCGCCAGCTGCCAGTCCTCGATCTCCTCCGCGGCGCTGCGCTGGGGTTCGCGCTGCTTCTTGCGGTAGGAGTTGATGAACGTGTTCGTCAGAATGCGATACAGCCACGCCTTCAGGTTGGTGCCCTCGCGGAACTGGTGGAAGGACGCGTATGCCTTCGCGTACGTCTCCTGGACCAGGTCCTCGGCGTCGGCCGGATTGCGCGTCATGCGCAGTGCGGCCGAGTACATCTGGTCGAGGTAGCCGAGGGCGTCCCGCTCGAAGCGCGCATTGCGCTCCGGGGTCGTCTCCTCCGCGTGGCCTTCGTCGGTCCCAGCGACAGGACCCACCTCCTCCGACTGCGTGGCGATTCCGAAAGCGGAGCCGCTCGAATCGGAGAATAGTCGACCATCCCGGCCCTCCGCCGCCCGAAGCGTGCCGCGCTTGGGGCTGGGGAGAACCGTCCAGTCCAGGTCAGCGGCCTGCCGACGGTTCTGACTGATGACCTGGGTCATGCGCTCCCTCTCCTCCGACAAGTTCCCGTACGTACCGACACCCGGCACAACAGACGGTGAGGGCGGCGCATTCCCCAGTGGGGGCGCGGGTTTCGGCCCGTCCGGGGGGTTGCGGGAGGGGGTGATCCGGATCACCCCGGGATCCGCCGGGCCTCGATCAGACCTCGAGTGCGCAGAGCCATTCGGCCACCGCTCCGGTGATCAGGGCGAGCGCCGCCTCCTGGGTGACGCCGGCCCTCTTGGGCACGGCGAAACCGTGGTCCCCGTGCGGGATCTCCACCAGCGTGTACGCGCCGCCCTGCGGGAACTCCTCCGGGCGCCCGAAGGGGTCGCGGCCGCCCTGGACCACGAGCGTGGGCCGCCCGGCGCCCAGCAGCTCCTCGGCCCGGGACTTCTCCGGCTTGCCCGGCGGGTGCAGCGGGAACGCCAGCGCCAGCACCCCGGCCGCGCCCAGTGCGGCGGCGGTCCGGCAGGCCACCCGGGCCCCGGCGCTGCGGCCGCCCGCGACCACGGGCAGTCCGGGCTTCGCGAGGGCGGGCCACAGCCCGTGCCACCCCTCGTCGAGCACCTTGGGCGCGGCGGCGACCTTCTTCCCGGCGACCCGCCAGGGCTGTTCGACGAGGGCCACGGTGATCCCGTGCGCGGGCAGGGCGGCTGCCAGCGCCTGGAGGTCGCGGGCCTCGATGCCGCCGCCCGCGCCGTGGCTCACGGCGAGCACGAGCCGGGCCGTGCGGGCGGTGTGCCAGGTGATGCGGGCCTCGCCCGCCGGGGTGTCGACGCTCTGGGTACGCGTGCTCATGCGCCCCATCCTGCCCGGATCAGAACAGGGTGCCCTCTTCCGGCGCGGCCAGTTCGGCGAGCAGCTCCGGCGCGTTGTTGCGTACGTTGCTCACGGCCGTGGACACCGGGTAGGCCCGCATCAGGCCGCCCGGCGGCGCGGCCAGCAGCTCCCGCAGCGAGCCCTCGGTGTCGGTGTCGGCCGGGTCCAGCCAGGCGTCCCAGCGGTCCGGGGTCAGCATGAGCGGCATCCGCGGGTGGATGTCGGACAGCGAGCGCGGCCCTTCGGCGGGAGCCGCCCCCAGCGGCCCGGTCTCGGCCTCGGTGGTGATCACCGAGCAGGTGACCCACCAGGCGAGCGGGTGCTGGTCGGGCAGGGTCCGGTCGCGCCAGAACTCGTATATGCCGGCCATGGCGAAGACGGAGCCGTCGGCGGGGAGCACGAAGTAGGGCTGCTTGCGGGCCCGCTTCTTCTTCCCCTCCACCTCCAGCTGCCGCTCGTCGTGGGCGGTGACCCACTCGTAGTAGCCGTCGGCGGGGACGATGCAGCGGCGCTGCGCGAAGGGGCGGCGGAAGGAGGGCTTCTCGGCGAGGGTCTCCGACCGGGCGTTGATCATCCGGGCGGCGCCGTCGGGGTTCGCCGCCCAGGAGGGCACGAGCCCCCATTTCACCGTGCGCAGCTGGCGAACCGGGCGGGGGTCTGACGCGTCTTTCAGGGGACGGTCGAGGACGACGTGGACCTGTTTGGTCGGCGCCACGTTGAAGTCGGGGGCCAGGGTCTCCTCGGGCTCCCACTTCTCGATGCCGAAGGCCTCCACCAGGTCCTCGGGTCTACGACTCGCTGCAAACCGTCCGCACATGCCTGCCACACTGCCATGTCACCGACACCCCACCGCAAGGAGTCCGCCCCTCCATGGACAGCAGCACGACGGCCGGCCTGTGGGACCGGCTCACGGGTATACAGACCGCGCCCGACCTCTGGCTCGTGATCGCGACCGGCCTGGCCGCCCTGGCCGCCGTGGGCCCGCGCCCGCTGTGGCGGCTGTCGCGCAACGCCGTGACCATCGCGCACGAGGGCGGCCACGGCCTGCTGGCGCTGCTGACCGGGCGGCGGCTCGACGGCATACGGCTGCACTCCGACACCAGCGGGGTCACCGTCAGCCGGGGCAAGCCGACCGGCCTGGGCATGGTCCTGACCGCCGCGGCCGGGTACACCGCGCCCTCGCTGCTCGGGCTCGGCGGGGCCGCGCTGCTGTCCGCGCACCGGATCACGCTGCTGCTGTGGGCGGCCACCGCCCTGCTGGTGGCGATGCTGGTGATGATCCGCAACGCGTACGGGGCGCTGACCGTGGTGCTGACCGGCGGGACCTTCGTGCTGGTGTCCTGGACGGCCCCCTCCGAGGTGCAGGCCGTCTTCGCGTACGCCGTGGTGTGGTTCCTGCTGCTCGGCGGTGTCCGGCCGGTCTTCGAGCTCGGGGCCAAGCGCCGGCACGGCGGAGCGCCGGATTCCGACGCGGACCAGCTCGGCCGGCTCACCCACGTGCACCCGGTGGTGTGGCTGCTCCTCTTCCACGTCGTCGCCCTGTGCTCCCTGGTGGGCGGCGGGCGTTGGCTTCTCGCCCTCTGAGACGGCCAAGCGATCAAGATCCGGGGCCGGAGGAAGCCACTAAAGTGGGGGCCATGACCGAGACCCCCGCGCTCCCCGCCCTCTGGCCCGCCCCGATTGCCGACGCTGCCGTCCACGCCACCGTCACCGTGCCGGGGTCCAAGTCGGTCACCAACCGCGCCCTCGTGCTCGCCGCGCTCGCCGCCGAACCCGGCTGGGTGCGCCGGCCGCTGCGCTCGCGCGATTCCCAGCTGATGGCGGACGCCCTGCGCGCGATGGGCGTGGGCATCGAGGAGACCGTCTCCTCCAGCTCCGCCGGGGCCGGCGCGGGCGGCGAGGCCTGGCGGATCATCCCGGCCGCCCTGCACGGCCCGGCCACCGTCGACGTCGGCAACGCGGGCACGGTCATGCGCTTCCTGCCGCCCGTCGCCACCCTCTCCGACGGCGACATCCGCTTCGACGGCGACCCCCGCTCCTACGAGCGCCCGCTGGGCCAGGTCATCGAGGCCCTGCGCACCCTCGGCGCCCGGATCGACGACGAGGGCCGGGGCGCGCTGCCGCTGACCGTGCAGGGCGGCGGGGCCCTGGAGGGCGGGGTCGTGGAGATCGACGCCACCAACTCCTCCCAGTTCGTCTCCGCGCTGCTGCTCTCCGCCCCGCGGTTCAACCAGGGCGTCGAGGTGCGGCACGTGGGCACCCACCTGCCGTCGATGCCGCACATCCGGATGACGGTGGAGATGCTGCGGGCGGCCGGCGCCCAGGTCGACACCCCCGAGTCGGGCGGCGAGAAGAACGTGTGGCGGGTGTCCCCCGGCGCCGTACTCGGCCGCGACCTGGTGGTGGAGCCGGACCTGTCCAACGCCCAGCCCTTCCTGGCCGCGGCGCTGATCACCGGCGGTACGGTCACCATCCCGGACTGGCCGCGCCGCACCACTCAGCCCGGTGACGCGCTGCGCCGGATCTTCACGGAGATGGGCGGCTCCTGCGAGCTGACCGACGCGGGCCTGGTCTTCACCGGCACCGGCAAGATCCACGGCATCGACGTGGACCTGGGCGAGGTCGGCGAGCTCACCCCGGGCATCGCGGCGGTGGCGGCCCTGGCCGACTCGGAGTCGGTCCTGCGCGGGGTCCAGCACCTGCGCATGCACGAGACGGACCGGCTGGCCGCGCTCACCCGGGAGATCAACGCGCTCGGCGGCGATGTCACCGAGACGGCGGACGGCCTGCACATCCGGCCGCGCCCGCTGCACGGCGGCACCTTCCACACGTACGACGACCACCGGATGGCCACCGCGGGTGCGGTGATCGGCCTGGCGGTGGAGGGCGTGGTGATCGAGAACGTGGCGACGACCGCGAAGACCCTGCCGGACTTCCCGGCGATGTGGACGGACATGCTCGCGGGAGATTCCGCAGCGGGAGCGGGAGCGTAGGGCCCCGTCATGCGCAGGTACGGCAAGCACACCGACGAGGACGACATCCGCCAGCGCCCCAACCCCAAGGGCAACCGGCCGCGGACGAGCATCCGGCCCAAGCACGAGGACGCCTCCGAGGGCTTCGTCCTCACCGTCGACCGCGGGCGGCTGACCTGCCTGGTCGAGGACCGCACGGTCCACGCGATGAAGTCAAGGGAACTGGGCCGCAAGGCGGCGGTGGTCGGCGACCGGGTCTGGATCGTCGGCGACCTGTCCGGCAAGAAGGACACCCTCGCCCGGATCGTGCGGATCGAGGAGCGCAAGTCCGTGCTGCGGCGCACCGCCGACGACGACGACCCGTACGAGCGGGTGGTCGTGGCCAACGCCGACCAGCTGGCCATCGTGACGGCCCTGGCCGACCCGGAGCCGCGGCCCCGGATGATCGACCGCTGCCTGGTGGCCGCGTACGACGCCGGGCTGGAACCGCTGCTGGTGCTCACCAAGTCCGATCTGACCTCCGCCGACAAGATCCTGGAGATCTACTCGACGCTCGGCGTGAACTACGTGGTGACCAACCGCGAGGAGCTCGCGACCGGCGACGCGGCCGACAAGGTGCGCGAGCGCCTGGAGGGCCGGATCACCGCGTTCGTGGGGCACTCGGGCGTCGGCAAGACCACCCTGGTCAACTCGCTGGTGGCGCCGGACCGCAAGCGGGCGACCGGCGTGGTCAACGCGGTCACCGGGCGCGGCCGCCACACCACCACCTCCGCCCTGGCGCTTCCGCTGCCCGGGATGGACGGCTGGGTCATCGACACCCCGGGCGTGCGGTCCTTCGGCCTGCACCACGTGGACCCGTCCCGGGTGATCCTGGCCTTTCCCGACCTGGTGCCGGGTACCGAGGAGTGCCCGCGCGCGTGCAGTCACGACGAGCCGGACTGCGCGCTCGACAAGTGGGTGGAGGACGGCCACGCCGACCCGGCGCGGCTGTATTCGCTGCGGCGGCTGCTGGAGACGCGGGAGCGCCGCGAAGGCGACTGACACGTCGTCGGGTTTGCCGAAGATCGCGTCTGGACAAATGCATAATCGCACCAAGTGACGAGAATTCACGTGACGCGGGGAGGCATTCGACATGGCGTGGCTGCTCGTCGTGGTTGCGGGAATCCTGGAGACCGGCTTCGCGGTCTGCCTCAAGCTGTCCCACGGCTTCACCCGGCTGTGGCCGACCGTCGCGTTCGCCTGCTTCGCGCTGGGCAGCTTCGGCCTGCTCACCCTGGCCCTCAAGAAGCTGGACGTGGGTCCGGCGTACGCGGTGTGGACCGGTATCGGCGCCGCCGGGACGGCCATCTACGGCATGGTCTTCCTCGGCGACCTGGTCTCCACCCTCAAGCTCGTCTCGATCTCCCTGGTGATCCTCGGGGTCATCGGGCTCCAGCTGTCCGGTTCTGCGCACTGAGCAGCCGCAGCAGTTCCCCCGCCCCCGGCTCCTCCCCCGGGGCCACCACGTAGGAGAGCGCGAGCCGTATCGCGAGCTCGCACCGCTGGAGGTCCTCCGCCGGCATGAGCGCGGCCGCCGCCCGGTCCCGGACGGCCCGGGCCAGCTCTCCGGGCCCGGGAGCGCGGCCCGAGGCGGGCAGGTCCGGGTCCCAGAACCCGGTCAGCAGGGCCCGTACGAGGGGATGCGCGCGAGCAGCCCGTACGGTCCACTCCGCGACCGCGGCGAGCCGTTGGGCGGTCGGGCCCGGGGTGGACAGGGCCCGCTCCACCCCGTCGAGGTACCACTCGCCCTCGCGCCGGATCAGGGCGCGGCCCAGGCCCCCCTTGCCGCCGAACTCGTTGTAGAGGGTCTGCCGGGACACCCCGGCGGCCGCCGCGACGTCGACCATCCGCACGGCCGGCCAGGGGCGCGCGGAGAGCGCTGCTCCCGCCGCCTCCAGCAAGGTCTCCCGGGCTGCCGGCATCGTCGCCTCCCACTGGGCCGTCCCGCTGGGTCCCCCCGGGCCAGAGTTGACGGGCCGACAGATCCTGTCAAGGGCGCGTCCCGGCCGCCGCGGCCGCCGCGATACTGTTCGGCCATGTCCGAGTATGACGATGACCTGCGCCTTGCCCTCGAACTCGCCGACGCGGCCGACGTCGCGACGATGGAGCGGTTCCGTGCCCTCGACCTCAAGGTCGAGACGAAGCCGGACATGACCCCGGTGAGCGAGGCGGACCAGGCCGCCGAGGCGATCATCCGGGCGGGCATCGAAGCCGCCCGGCCCGACGACGCGATCCTCGGCGAGGAGTACGGCCTCCAGGGCAGCGGCCCGCGGCGCTGGGTCGTGGACCCGATCGACGGTACGAAGAACTACGTGCGCGGGGTCCCGGTCTGGGCGACCCTGATCTCCCTGATGGCGGAGGGCGAGGACGGCGTCTTCCGCCCCGTGGTGGGCGTGGTGTCCGCGCCCGCGCTGGGCCGCCGCTGGTGGGCGGTGCGGGGCGGCGGCGCGTACGCGGGAGGCGCGCTCGGCGAGACCACGCCGATCGGCGTCTCGAAGGTGGCCGGGCTGGGCGACGCCTCGTTCGCGTACTCCTCGCTGACCGGCTGGGAGGAGCAGGGACGCCTCGCCGGCTTCCTGGACCTGACCCGCGCCTGCTGGCGGACGCGCGGCTACGGCGACTTCTGGCCGTACATGATGGTCGCGGAGGGCTCGCTGGACCTGTGCGCCGAACCGGAGCTGAACCTGTGGGACATGGCGGCCATCGCCGTCGTGGTCCAGGAGGCGGGCGGCCGGTTCACCGGCCTGGACGGGGTGGACGGGGTGCACGGCGGGAACGCGGCGGCCTCGAACGGGCTGCTCCACGAGGAGATGCTGGAGCTGCTGCGCCCGCGCGCCTGAGTGCGCCCGAGCGCCGGGCCGCGGCCTGTGCGTGCCCCCTTGTTGACGGTGCGTGTCCGTGGGAATCTGAGAATCCCCCCGCTTGTGCGCTTGTGAATCCTTTCTCTAGGATCCGCGGGCGCACCACACCCGAGCGGAGGGAACTCACCCCAGGAGGTGGCTCTCTTCATGCTCGTCCGTGACGCAATGAGCACCGTGATCCTCACCCTCGGACCCGCGCACACCCTGCGCCAGGCGGCCTGCCTGATGTCGGGGCGGCGCGTCGGCGCAGCCGTCGTACTCGACCCCGACCACAGCGGGATAGGCATCCTGACCGAGCGCGACATCCTCAACTCGATCGGCGCGGGACACGATCCCGACCACGAGACCGTGGGTGCGCACACCACCAACAACGTGGTGTTCTGCACCCCGGACGCCACCCTGCAGGAGGCGGCCGAGGCCATGGCCCACGGCGGCTTCCGGCACCTGATCGTGCTGGAGCACGGCGGCCCGGTGGGCATCGTCTCCGTGCGCGACGTCATCCGCTGCTGGGTGCCCGCGCGGCGCACGGTCGCGGCATAGCGCGACGACGGGCCGGAACCCGCGGGGGTTCCGGCCCGTCACCTTGCCACGGCAGGCGGCCTAGCCGCGAAGGGCCTGGACCGCGGCGTCGAGCCGCTTGCCGAAGTCGCCGTCCGCCCGGCGGAAGTTGTCGATCGCGCGCTCGGCGATGTCGTCACGGGAGACCTTGGCGATGAAGCCGGCCAGGTTCTCGATGAGACGGGACTTCTCGTCCTCGGAGTACAGGCGGTAGAGGTTGCCCGCCTGGACGAAGTCGTTGTCCTCGCGGTGGATCGGCGCGGCGTGGTTGCCCGTGCCGCCGGTCACCGGGAGGGGCTGCCACAGCGGGCGGCCGGTCTGGTGCGGGCCGCCGAAGCTGTTCGGCTCGTAGTTCTTCGCACCCTTGTGGCGGCCGTCGTACAGGTGGCCGTCGCGGGAGTGGGTGCGCGCCTCGGCGGCGTGCGGGCGGTTCACCGGCAGGTGGTCGGCGTTGACGCCGACGCGGTAGCGGTGGGCGTCGCCGTAGCCGAAGAGGCGGCCCTGGAGCATCTTGTCCGGGGACGGACCGATACCGGGGACGAAGTGGGCCGGGCTGAAGATGCTCTGCTCGACCTCGGCGAAGACGTTGTCCGGGTTGCGGTTGAGCTCCAGCGTGCCGATCTCGATCGGCGGGTAGTCCTCGTGCGGCCACACCTTGGTGAGGTCGAACGGGTTGAAGCGGTAGGTCGCCGCCTCGGCCTCCGGCATGATCTGGACCTGCACGGTCCAGGTCGGGAACTCGCCGCGCTCGATGGCCTCGCGCAGGTCCCGCTGGTGGCTGTCCGGGTCCTCGCCGGCGAGCCGGTTCGCCTCGGCCTGGGTGAGGTTCTTGATGCCCTGGTCGGTCTTGAAGTGGTACTTGACCCAGAAGACCTCGCCGGCCTCGTTGTTCCACTGGAACGTGTGCGAGCCGTAGCCGTTCATGTGGCGGTAGGACGCCGGGATGCCGCGGTCACCGAACAGCCAGGTCACCTGGTGGGTCGACTCGGGCGACAGGCCCCAGAAGTCCCAGACGTTGTCCGCCTCCTGCGAGCCCGTGTACGGGTCGCGCTTCTGGGTGTGGATGAAGTCCGGGAACTTGATCGCGTCCTTGATGAAGAACACCGGGGTGTTGTTGCCGACGAGGTCGTAGTTGCCCTCTTCGGTGTAGAACTTCAGCGCCCAGCCGCGCGGGTCGCGCACGGCGTCGGCGCTGCCGAGGCTGCCCGCGACGGTGGAGAAGCGCAGGAAGGTCTCGGTCTGCTTGCCGACCTCGGACAGGAACGCGGCGCGGGTCCACTGCGAGACGTCACGGGTCAGCGTGAAGGTGCCGTACGCCCCGGCGCCGCGGGCGTGCACCACGCGCTCCGGAATGCGCTCGCGGTTGAAGTGCGCGAGCTTCTCGAGCAGCAGCTGGTCCTGGACGAGGACGGGCCCGCCGACACCTGCCGTCTCGCTGTTCTGGTTGTCGGCGACCGGAGCCCCGGCCTCCGTGGTGAGCGGTCCCTGCGTCACGTGCGCCTCCTGCGTCATTCCTGCGTGTCCTGTCCCTGGCGTTTGTCCAACCGAGGCTACATTAGACTTTGTCTAAGTCAAGTAAGCATCTAAATCCGTATCGCTTCGGGAGTTACACCGGATACCCCTCACTGTTAGGCTGGCGTACATGAGTGACCTGCTGGAACGACTTCGCGGACGCGGATGGCGCATGACCGCACAGCGGCGTGTCGTGGCCGAGGTGCTCGACGGTGACCACGTTCACCTGACGGCCGACGAGGTACACGCGCGCGCCGTGGCCAAACTGCCGGAGATCTCCCGGGCGACGGTCTACAACACGCTGGGCGAGCTCGTGACGCTCGGCGAGGTGCTGGAGGTCTCCACGGACCGCCGCGCCAAGCGGTACGACCCGAACGCCCACCGGCCCCACCAGCACCTGGTGTGCGCCCAGTGCGGCGCGATCCGCGACGTCCACCCGGCGGGTAACCCGCTGAGCGACCTGCCGGACACGGAGCGCTTCGGCTTCGTGGTCTCGGCGGTCGAGGTGACCTACCGCGGAATCTGCCCGAACTGCGCCGCCGCCTGAACCCGGACACGAGCAGGGCCCGGACTCCCACGGAGTCCGGGCCCTGCTGCTTCTCATATGCGAAACGACTCAGGGCCCGGATCCATGGGATCCGGGCCCTGAGTCTTCAGTAGCGGGGACAGGATTTGAACCTGCGACCTCTGGGTTATGAGCCCAGCGAGCTACCGAGCTGCTCCACCCCGCGTCGGTAAACACGACTTTACGTGAGGCCCCACGACAGATGCAAATCGGTTAACGGACGCCGGCCGAGCCCCCGGGCCGGGATCAGGCCGAGAGCTCCTCGGCGAGGGCGTCGCGGAGCCGGGCCGCCCGCTCCGAGACCTCCGCCGGGCCCAGTTCCATGGCGCGCACGCACCACTTCTGCCCCTCGGCGAGGTCCCCGTGGCGCGCCGCCAGCAGCCCCAGCCGCAGCGCGGCGCGGCCGTGGCCGGCCACGGCGGCGCGGGTCCACCACAAGGCGGCCTCCGGCTCGCTCCCCTCGCGGGCCAGCAGCAGCCCGAGGTTGAACGCGCCGTTGCGGGAACCGGCCTCGGCCGCCTCCCGGTACCAGCGCGCGGCGGCCGTCAGGTCGCCCCGGGCGGCGGCGAGCATGCCGACGCGCACCTGCGCCCGGCGGTGCCCCAGCTCGGCGGCCCGCTCGTACCACTCCTCGCTCTCGGTCCGCGGGGCACCGCCCACCGGCTCGCCCAGCGCCACCGGCTCCGGCGGCGGCGCCAGCGACTCCAGCAGCGAGGCCAGCCGGAAGGCCGCCTCCGCACTGCCGCCGCCCGCCGCGCACCGCAGGTGCCGCTCGGCCGCCCGCTCCTCGCCGTCGCGCACCAGCGCGATGCCCACCTGGAGCGCGGCGTCGGTGTGACCGGCCGACGCGGCCCGCTCGTACCACTTCAGCGCCGTGCGGTCCTCGTCGCGGCTGGCGAACAGGATCCCGAGGTTGAAGGCGGCGTCCACGCTGCCCGCCTCGGCCGCCTTCGAGAACCACGGCTCCGCGCCCGCCGCGTCCCCGCCCTGGAGCAGCAGAATGGCGAGCGCGTTGGCCGCCTCGCGGTGGCCCGCGTAGGCCGCCCGCCGGTACCACTGCTCGGCCTGCGCGGTGCGGTCCTGTGCGACGCACAGCAAAGCAAGGTTGTACGCCCCGTTCTGGTCGCCCGCGTCCATGGCGGTGCGGTACCAGCGCTCGGCGGTCTGGGTCTCGCCGCGGGCGGCGTGCAGGGCGCCCAGCGCGTTCGCGGCGTTGCCGTCGCCGTCCTGGGCAGCGCGGTGCCACCACGCGGCGGCGCTGTCCTCGTCCCCGGCGTCGCGCAGCAGGAACCCCAGTGCGCAGGCCGCGCGGGCCTCGCCCTGCTTGGCGGAGGTCAGGTACCAGCGCCCGGCCTCCTTGAGCTCCCCGCGCGCCTCGAGCAGCGCGCCCAGGTGCAGGGCGGCCCGGCGGTGTCCGCGCGCGGCGGCCTGCCGGTACCACTGCTCGGCCTCGGCGGGGTCGCCCTTGCGCAGGTGCCGTGCCAGCCGGTACGCGGCTTCGCGGTGCCCCTGCTCCGCCGCTGCGCGGAACCACCGCTCCACGCCCTTGTCCCCGCGGTGCTCGAGGAGGTCCGCCAGACCGTACGCCCCCAGCGCGTGGCCGGATTCCGCCGCCTGGCGGAGCCAGTACTCGGCGGCGGGCTCGTCCCCGCGCTCGCGGAAGTGGCGGCCCAGGGCGTGCGCGGCCGGAGCGGATCCGGCCACGGCGGCGACCCGCCACCAGCCGGCCGCCTCCTCCGGGTAGCCCCGCTGGTGCAGCAGTACGCCCAGGTTGTTCGCGGCGGCCCGGTCCCCTTCCCCCGTGGCGCCGCGCAGGTACGGCTCGGCCCCGTCCAGGTCGCCGCGGCGCAGCAGCAGCGCACCGAGCACGCTCATGGCGCCCGGGTCGCCCTTGTCGGCGGCCACCCGGTGCCGGGCCTCGAGCTCGGCGTCGCTCGCCGCGTCGGTCTCGGCGAACATTTCCTCCGCGAAATCCGCATCGGTCAGCGCGGTTTGCGCGTTGACAACGGGAGCCGAGTCACCGGCTCCCGTACCCGGCTCGGCATCCGCCCTCGCAAACCGCCCTGTCTCCAGCAGAGTTGACCTGTCCCCCATAAATCCCATCGTCGCATCACCTGCTACCCGCGTACACCTGGTATGTCGCAGCCAGTGAGGTCACTACAGCGTTTTGTCGACATGCCCATAGAGCGTCAAGTCAAACACGCTCCCGCCCCAACTCACCCGTCTCAGCTAACGCGTGTCCACCCCGGACATGACGAAGGCCCGGATCCCATGGATCCGGGCCTTCGTCTTCAGTAGCGGGGACAGGATTTGAACCTGCGACCTCTGGGTTATGAGCCCAGCGAGCTACCGAGCTGCTCCACCCCGCGTCGGTGAAACCACAGTATCACGACGCGGGACGGAGCCATTACCGGTTTTGGCCGGTCAGCCGCCAGGCTTGGGGGCCGTCAGCTTCGCCTCCGCGTCGATCGCCCGCTTCAGCGCCGCCTTGATGTCCTCCTGCGCCTTGCCGAAGGCCGCCCAGTCGCCTGCCTGCCGGGCCTTCTCGGCATCCTCGATGGCCTTCTGGGCATCGGCGAGCGCCGCCTTGACCGTCGGGTCCTGGCCGGTGGCCGGGGGCGTGGTGGTGCCCTCGCCCGGAGGCTGGGCCGGCGGCACCGGCGTGGTCGGAGCCTCGGCCCCGAAGACCACGTTCAACGCCTTCTCCAGCGTGTCCTCGAACGCGGTCTGCCCGCCGTACGTCACCAGCACCTTGCGCAGCAGCGGGTACTTCAGCCCCGAACTGCGCACGTACACCGGCTCCACGTAGAGCATTCCGCCGTCGAGCGGGACCGTGAGCAGGTTTCCGTACTCGACCTCCGAGTCACCACCGCGCAGCAGGCGGATCGACTCGGCGATCTTCGGCTCGGACTGGAACTTGCTCTGGACCTGCTTGGGGCCGTCGACCGGCTTGCTGGTCGGCAGCTTCAGGACGCTGATCTTGCCGTAGTCGGGGGTGCCCGGATCGGCGTTGACCGCCATGAAGGCGCTCAGGTTGTCCCGCTCGTTCGGCGTGAACGTCGTGGTGAGCGAGAAGACCTGGTCCTTCTCCGTCTGGCCCGGCAGCTTCATCGACAGGTAGTACGGCGGGACCGCTGTGCCGGCCTTGGTCGTCGGGTCGTCGGGGACGGCCCAGGCCTCACTGCCGCTGAGGAAGGTCTGCGGGTCGGTGACGTGGTAGCGGGTCAGCAGCTCGCGCTGGACCTTGAACAGGTCCTGCGGGTAGCGCAGGTGGTCCATGAGCGGCTTGGAGATGTCGCTCTTGGGCTTCACCGTGCCCGGGAACGCCTTCATCCAGGTCTTCAGGACCGGGTCCTGGGTGTCCCACTGGTACAGGCTGACCGTGCCGTCGTAGGCGTCGACGGTGGCCTTCACCGAATTCCGGATGTAGTTGACCTGGTTCTCCTGCGCCACGACCGCGCGCTGGCTGTTGGTCAGCGAGTCCGCGGTGCTCTGGCCCAGCGTGGTGCGCGAGGCGTACGGGTAGCCGTTCGTGGTCGTGTACGCGTCCACGATCCACTTGACCCGGCCCTCGACGACCGCCGGGTACGGGGCGCCGTCGATGGTCAGCCACGGGGCGACGGCCTCGACGCGCTCCTTGGGCGTGCGGTTGTACAGGATCCGCGAGCCGTCGCCGATGGCGCCGGAGTAGAGGATCTGCGGCTCGCTGAAGGTCAGCGCGTACGCCGCCCGGTTGATCGGGTTGTCGAGGCTGACGCCGGACTTGCCGGTGTAGCTCGTCTCCTTCTCGCCCTTGTCGTCCGAGTAGTCGAGCTCCTTCTGCGGTCCGCCGACGATCGAGTACTGCTTCGTCTGCTCGCCGTAGTAGATGCGCTGCTCGAAGTCCGTGCCGAACATGCCCTTGGAGGGCAGGTCGGACTGGGTGAAGTCGGGAGCGCCCTGGTCACCGACGGTGGTGCCCTTGGCCGCGACCACGCCGTAACCGTGCGTGTACTTGAAGTGGTCGTTGATCCAGTTGTTCTTCGGGATGCCGGCGATGTTCAGCTCGCGCAGCCCGATGACCGTGTCCTGGCCGCTGTACCGGTCCACGGCGAGCGTGGACGGGAACGCGTAGTAGCCCTTGACCTGCTGGAGCTGCTGGAAGGCCGGCGAGACGATGTTCGGGTCGAGCAGGCGGACGCTGGCGGTCGTGTCGGCCGCCTTGCGCAGCTGGCCCTTGTCCGTCCCCGCGGCCGGGACGCCCGCGTAGTCCTTGACCTCGGAGCCGGCGATCCCGTAGGCGTCGCGCGTCGCCTTGATGTTCTTCTCGACGTACGGCGATTCCTTGGCCTGCTCGTTCGGCTGGACCTGGAACTTCTGCACGATCGCCGGGTACAGCCCGCCGATCAGGATCGCCGAGAGCACCATCAGGCCGAAGCCGATGACCGGCAGCTGCCAGGTGCGGCGCCACAGGGTCGCGAAGAACAGCGCGGCGCAGATCGCGGCGATGGCGATGAGGATCGTCTTCGCCGGGAGGTACGCGTTCGCGTCGACGTAGCGCAGGCCGGTCCAGTTGTCCGCGGCCTTGAAGTCACTGGACTTCACGGCGAGGCCGTACCGGTCGAGCCAGTACGCGATCGCCTTGAGCGTGACGAAGAGGCCGAGCAGCACCGACAGGTGGCCGGTCGCAGCGGCGGTGGCCCGGGGACCCGGGCTGGTCACGCGCAGTCCGCCGTACAGGTAGTGCACGACGGCCGCGGCGATCACCGACAGCACGACCGCGGCGAAGCCGAAGCCGAGGAGGAAGCGGTACCAGGGCAGGTCGAAGGTGTAGAACGACACGTCCAGGTGGAACTCGGGGTCCTTCTTGCCGAAGGGCACCCCGTTCACGTACATCAGCCAGGTCTTCCACTGGCCGGCCGCCGAGGCTCCCGCGATCAGGCCGACGAGCACGGAGATGCCCAGCAGCAGCCACCTCTTGTACGGGGCGACGCTCATCCGGTACCGGTCGAGGCTCTGCTGCTCCATCGACATCGCGCTGAGCGGCGGCCGCAGCCGGTGCGCCAGCCAGATGTTGAACCCGACGGCACCCGCCATCAGCAGGCCGAAGACGGCGAAGAGGCCGATCTTGGTCCACAGCGTGGTGGTGAAGACGGTGGAGTACTTCACGGAGCGGAACCAGAGCCAGTCCGTCCAGAAGCCCGCGAACATGATGAAGAGCATGAGCAGGACGGCCAGCACGCCCAAGGTCATGAGGAGAGTGCGGGCCCGCCTGGACGGGCGGCCGACTCTCATCCGTGGCCCCGAAGGGCCTCCGCCGCGGTCCGGCATCTGGAAAGCCAAGGTGCGCACCTCTGAAAGTCTGGGGTCCCCCCGGACGGAGTCCGGGGGAGGGTCTGGTATTCAACGGGCCCCCGATCGTAGAGCCCACTCATGCAACTTACTGAGGCTTTAGTCAGTTCCCGGTATCCGGTGGAAAGGAGGCAGGATGTTGTCCATGTCCAACCTTTCGCCTTCCCCCGGCACGCCGATGGCGGCCAGCCCGCTCACCCGGGCCTGTCTCGAGATCGACGAGTACGCGGCCGGCCTCGGCTGGGACCAGCCCGCCCGGCTGTTCGCCCTCGTCGACACCGCCAAGCTCAAGAAGCAGGAACCGCGCCTCGCCGGCCAGCTCGGCCTCGACCAGGACGACGCCGGCAAGACCTCCCTCACCCCGATCGAGCAGGACGAGCTGCCCGCCGGGACGCCCCTCGACAAGTTCCTGGGCACCATCGCCTGGCCCGACGCCGTCGTCGGCTGCGCGCTGACGGTGGAGCGGCTGATGCTGCCGCCGTCCGCGGAGGCCTCCGTACCGGAGGGGCTGAACGACAAGCAGCTGGCGAAGTGGGTCGCCGGTCACCCGGAGCGGCAGGAGGTCCGGCTGACCGTGGCCGTGCTGCGCGACGGGTCGCGGGAGTCGGCCGTACGGCTGCGCGAGAAGGACTCCTCGACCGAGGTCCTCACCGGCGGGGGCCTGGTGCCCGGCCTGGCGGAGGCCCTGGCGGCGACCTTCTCCTAGAGGTGTTCGGGGACCGGCCGGTCAGGGCTTGGCCGCGCACTGCGGCAGCCCGGCCGTGTCCCCCTTGCTGATCTTCTCCAGCGACTGCGTGGCGTCGCCGATGGTGGAGACCTTCACCAGGGTCAGCCCGTCGGGCACGTGGGCGGCCGCGGCGGCGCAGTTCTCGGCGGGCGTCAGGAAGTACCGGGCGCCGGCCTGCCGGGCGCCGATGGTCTTCATCTGGATGCCGCCGATCGGGCCGACCTTGCCCGCGGAGTCGATGGTGCCGGTGCCCGCGACGAACTTGCCGCCGGTCAGGTCCTCCGGGGTGAGCTTGTCGACGATGCCGAGGGCGAACATCAGACCGGCGCTGGGCCCGCCGACGTCGGCGAGCTTGATGTCGATCGTGAACGGGAAGGTGTGGTCGGTACCGGCCCGGATGCCGACGATGGCGTGACCGTCGCCCTCCGCCTTGCCCGCCGTGATGGTGACCTTGGTGGTGCCGGTGGGCTCGCGGTTCGCCTTCGCGGCCTCGGCCGCCTCGGCGGCGGGCACGAGGGTGAATTCGACCGGCTCGCCGGGCTTGTGCTTGGTGACGAGCTTCGCGACGTCCTCGGGGGCGGTGACGGGGGCGCCGTCCACGGCCTTGATGACGTCACCGGCGTGCAGGATGCCCTCGGAGGGGCTCGCCTTGACCACGGAGGCGACGATGACGCGGGCGGAGACCGGGATGCCGAGCTGCTTGAGGGCCGCCACCTTGGCGCTCTGCTGCGACTGGCTGAACTCCTCCGCGTTCTCCTGGGTGGACTCCTCGTCCGTCTTGCCGTTCGGGTAGAGGTTCTCGTGCGGCACGACGATGTTGTCGTCGGCCAGCCACCCGTACACCGCCTCCAGCAGGTTCATGTCGTAGTCGGCGCCGGTGACCCGGACCGTCGTCATGTTGAGGTGACCGCTGGTGGGGTACGTCTTGCGCCCCGAGATGTTGAGAACGGGCTCGCCGTGCGAGTCCCCCAGCGTGTTGACGGTCGGGCCGGGGCTCATCTCGGAGTACGGGACCTTGATGAACACTCCTGCGCAGAGCAGCGCGAACAGCACCAGGGTGGAAGCGAGCATCGTCGCAGTGCGGCGTGGCATGGATCCGACAGTACGGGACGGCCCTGACGGGCGGCCGCTGGGGCCGGTCCGTACGGGGTCCGTACGCGGAACTCTCAGGGGAATCTCAGACGGCGTCGGAGCCGGAGTGGGCCTGTGCCTTCGCCCTGGACTGTTCGGTGTTGCCCATGGCCTCGCGGAACCGCGCGTAGCCCGCGAGCTCGGATATGTCGCCTTGAGTGCGGTCGCGTGCCGCCCAGCTGCCCCATATGCCCGCGCCGATCGCGGCGAACAGCGGAATCAGCAACCACGCCAGAGACGCCATGGGCCTGTCTCCCTACCCCGAAGTACATGTCGTTGGTGGCTTCAACGCTCATGCCCGGGAGGGGGTTACGCAAATCGAGGGCGTGTTGCGCGGCCGAACGGGTGCGAGGCTACCCCCTTCCGGGGGGCGCTCCGCGACCGGGGGTTCAGCAGGCGCCGACCCATTCCTCCGTGCCGTCGGCGAAGGTCTGGTGCTTCCAGATCGGGACCTCGTGCTTGAGGTCGTCGATCAGCATCCGGCAGGCCTCGAAGGCCTCGCCGCGGTGCGGGCAGGACACGGCGACGACCACCGCGAGGTCGCCGACGGCCAGGTCGCCCACGCGGTGCACGGCGGCCAGCGCGCGGACCGGGTACTTGGCCACGACCCGCTCGGCGACCCGGCGCATCTCCGCCTCGGCCGTCGGGTGGCAGGAGTAGCCGAGCGAGTCGACGTCCGCGCCGCTGTCGTGGTTGCGCACCGTGCCGACGAAGAGGGTCGTCCCGCCCGTCGCGTCGTCGCCGACGGCCTGGAAGACCTCGTCGATCGAGAGGGGGGTCTCACGGATCGCGAGCAGCCGGATCGGGTCCTGCGCGGCCTGCTCGCCGGGGTGATCGAAGTGCGGTGCCATGTCTTCATCGTGCCCTAGCCGCTGACAAGGCGAAATAGCTGATTCGCCCGTGCCGGACCGGCCCCTTTGGGAGCCTCCTACAGAAACCCCCAGGTGGCAGCGCCCTCACACCCGCCCCGAAGCCCCCGAAATCCGCCGGCGCCGCCCGGCGCCATCCAGCCCCGCCGGCGTTTGGGGCGCGGGGTCCGGGGCGGAGCCCGGCAACGGCGCCGCACCGCGGCGGGGCCCGACCCGGCAGGGTCAGATCCCGCGCCGCTTGCGAGCCCTGCGCACCGCGGCAGCCGCACCCAGCAGAGCCACGGTCGCACCCGCCGCACCCGCGGCCGTGGCGGCGTCCTTGCGCCCCAGCCGGCGCCCCGCGACGGTGTGCCGGCCCGCGACCTCCTGGAGGAGCTCCGCCAGCACCTCCTCGTTGGTCCAGCGCGGCCGCCAGCCCGCCGCGTGCAGCCCGCTGACGCTAACCACCCACGGGTGCATCGTGTACGCGAGGTCCCCGGCCGGGGACGGCGTCAGGCCGATGCGGTGCAGCCGGGCCGCGGCCCCCAGGGCGACCGCCGAGGGGAGCTCCATGCGGCGGATGCCGCTCAGCTCCTCCACCTCCTCCTGCTCCAGCCAGCCCTCGCAGCCCACCGCGAGCTCGCCCTCGACCTTCTCCAGGGCCGCGTACTCCAGCGCGCTGACCAGATCCTCCACGTGGCAGAACTGCCAGGTGGGGCGGGACCCGGCGACCACCAGCAGGCGCGGGGACTCGAAGTACCGGGTCAGGGCGGTGTCCGTACCGCCGACCAGGACCGCCGGGCGGATCACCGTGACGTTCAGGCCGGGGTGCGCCCGCGGGGCCCGCCGCCCCAGCCGCTCGATCTCCAGCAGGTCGCCGACGCCGGTCGCCTCGGCGGTGGCCCGCAGCTCGGAGTCCTCCGAGAGCGGGATGTCGTTGTCCGGCAGGGCCCCGTAGACCATCGCGGAGGTGCACAGGACGACCCGGTGGACCCCGGCCGCCGCGGCGGCGGTCAGCACGGTCTGGGTCCCGCGCACGTTGTACGCCGTACGGGCCGCCGGATCGGTCTCCAGGTCCAGGTCGAGGGCGAGGTGGACGACCACGTCCGCACCGCGCAGCTTCTCGGCGATGGCGGGGTCCCGTACGTCCAGGACGTGCCACTGCGCGGCGGCGCAGTCCCCGCGCCGCTCGTCGATCGCCACGACCTGCTTGACCTCGTCGGAGGCGGCCAGCCGGTTCACCAGGGCCGCGCCGACGCCCGACGCGGCGCCGGTCACGGCGATCACGGGGCTGCGCCGTGACGGGCCGGCCTGGTTTCGCGCCTGGCGAACGCCGGGGACGTCCTCGCCGTGCTCGGCGCGGATTTCGGCGTCGTGCGGCGCGCGACCGGGCTTTTCCGAGCTGTGTTTGCCCAAAGCGTGCGGATCCGGGGAACTCACCAGGCGTCTCCAGCGGTTGTCTTCAGTAGGGACGCGCCGTGACGCGTACCTACCAGGTGACGTCCATCCTGCCGCAGCCCAGGAGTCGGCGGAGCACCGAGCCCCGAAGCGGGTGTGGTGTCTACGCTGGGTGGTGTTGTCGGGACCATTGCCCGCCGGCTCCCGCCGGCGGCCCTACGAGCCGAGGAAACCCGTGAGTGACACCCCATTCGGATTCGGCCTTCCGCCGGAGGAGCCGGAGAACGGCGACGAGGGCAAGAGGAAGGGCCATCAGGGCGGTCAGGGCGGCCCGAATCCGTTCGGGTTCCCGGGCATGGGCCTGCCGGGCGGCGCCGGCGGCCCGGGCGGTGCGGACAATCCGTTCGCCGCGATGTTCGGTTCGATGAACCCGAACGACCTCGGTGCGGCCTTCCAGCAGCTCGGCCAGATGCTCAGCTACGAGGGCGGTCCCGTGAACTGGGACATGGCCAAGGACATCGCCCGCCAGACCGTCGCGCAGGGCACGGCGGACGGCGTGAAGGACACCAGTGTCGGCGTCGCCGAGAAGTCCGCCGTGGAGGAGGCCGTGCGCCTCGCCGACCACTGGCTGGACGGCGCGACCTCGCTGCCCTCGGGCGCCACCACGGCCGTGGCGTGGAGCCGCGCCGAGTGGGTCGAGGCGACCCTCCCGGTGTGGAAGGAGCTCGTGGACCCGGTCGCCGAGCGGGTCGGCGCGGCCATGGGCGGGGTCCTGCCCGAGGAGATGCAGGCCATGGCGGGCCCGCTGCTCGGCATGATGCGCTCCATGGGCGGGGCCATGTTCGGCCAGCAGATCGGTCAGGCCGTGGGCGTGCTCGCGGGCGAGGTCGTCGGCTCCACCGACATCGGGCTGCCGCTGGGTCCGGCCGGCAAGGCCGCGCTGCTGCCGGTGAACATCGAGAGCTTCGGCAAGGACCTGGGCGTCCCCGCCGAGGAGGTGCGGCTGTACCTGGCCCTGCGCGAGGCGGCCCACGCCCGGCTCTTCGCGCACGTGCCGTGGCTGCGCTCGCACCTGTTCGGCGCGGTCGAGGGCTACGCGCGCGGCATCAAGGTCGACACCTCCAAGCTGGAGGACGTGGTCGGGCAGCTGGACCCGTCCAACCCGGAGCAGCTGCAGGAGGCGCTCCAGGGCGGCATGTTCCAGCCGCAGGACACCCCCGAGCAGAAGGCCGCCCTGGCCCGCCTGGAGACGGCGCTCGCGCTGGTCGAGGGCTGGGTCGACGCGGTGGTGCACGAGGCGGCGAAGCCCCGGCTGACCTCGGCGGACGCGATGCGCGAGACCATGCGCCGGCGGCGTGCCTCCGGCGGCCCGGCGGAGCAGACCTTCGCGACGCTGATCGGCCTGGAACTGCGCCCGCGCCGGCTGCGCGATGCCTCGCGGCTGTGGGCCTCGCTCACCGACGCGCGGGGTGTGGACGGCCGCGACGGTCTGTGGGAGCACCCGGACATGCTGCCGACGGCCTCCGACCTGGACGACCCGGACGGGTTCGTGCACCGGGAGCAGCTGGACTTCTCGGAGATCGACAAGATGCTCGGCGAGGCCGCCGAGAAGCGCGACGAGGACGGCGACGAGAAGAAGTGAGCCTGCACGACGACGCGGTCCTCGTACTGAAGGGCTACGAGGGCCAGCCCGAGCTGCGCGATGTCTACCTGGAGCACCTGGCCGCGCATCCGGACGGGGTCTACAAGCCCTGCCGGGCCGGGCATGTCACGGGCAGCGCGCTGGTGATCGACCCGCAGCGGGGGCGCGTCCTGCTGACCCTGCACAAGAAGCTCGGCATGTGGCTGCAGATGGGCGGCCACTGCGAGCCCGGCGACGACACCCTCGCCGACGCGGCGCTGCGCGAGGCCCGCGAGGAGTCGGGCATCGCGTCCGGGCTGAGCCTGCTGCCCGGCGGTCCGGTGCGCCTGGACCGGCATCCGATCCCGGCGCCCTGCAACTGGCACCTTGACGTGCAGTACGCGGCGCTGGCGCCGGCCGGGGCGGTGGCGGAGATCAGCGAGGAGTCCCTGGACCTGCGCTGGTTCCCGTACGAGGAGGTGGCGGCGGTGGCCGACACCTCGGTCGTACGGCTCCTGGAGGCGGCCTTGGCCCGGCTGTGAGCCCGGTATGGCGAAGGGGCGGCCCCTGCTCGGGGCCGCCCCTTCGCCGTACCTCCTGGAACGGCTAGTTCCAGGCGTTGTTCTGGTTCTGCGCGTGCGCGCCGTGCTGGCCCATGCCGAACTGCGCGGCGGCGCCCTGTCCGATCTGGGCGTTCTGCGGCGGCAGCACCTCGCTGGGCTGCACGAGGGCGTACCCGGTGCCGAGGAAGCTCAGCTCCCAGCCCTCGCCGGTGTTGCCGCGCCGCCGCCAGACTCCGGTGGAGTGCGTCTGGGCCTGCATCTGCACCCGCAGCGAGGTGGACCAGGCGACGATCGCGTCGGCGTCGGCGTTGACGTACTTGTCGGGCGTGACCTGCAGCATCAGCGGTTGCCCGGAGGTCATCAGGGCGACCTTGCCGCGGCCGGAGATGTTGAGCTGGTACTTGCCGGACCCGGAGATTCCGTACTGGCTGTCCACCGCGATGACCTCGGTGTGCAGGGTGGAGTCCAGGGCCAGGACGTAGCTGCTGTCGACGGTGAGCCCGTCCTGGTCGACGTCCACGACGTGCACGTACTGGGCCAGGTTGGCGAGGTAGACCGTGCCCTGCCCGGAGCAGCGCATGAGGTCGAGGCCCTCGCCGGTGCGGCGGCGGGCGTTGCGCTGGCTGCTGCTCTGGTACTCGCCGTCGAAGTCGATGATCCCCTGGTAGGCGACCATGGCGCCCTTGCGGGCGAGTACGTCGTCGGAGCCGGTCAGCGAGACCCGCAGCAGCTGCGGGTTCTGGACGGTGTACCGGTCCTGTGACTGCGCCTCGGCGTGGGCGAAAAGTGCGCTCTGCATGATGTGTCCGCTCCCCCTCAGCCCCGGACCCGGAGCCGGTCGGTGCTGTCCTCGCTGGGCTGTACGACGACGATGCCCTGGCCGGAGAAGGCCATCTGGTAGGCCTCCCCGCTGCCCCGGCCGATCATCGACGAGGCCTTGAAGCTGCGCTTGCCCTTGACCTTGAGGTTCGGCGACCAGGCGACGAGCGCGTCCGGGTCGACGTACGTCTCGTCGTCGCCGCGGCCGCAGTCGACGACGATCGGCGTGCCGCGCGAGGTGATCGCGACCCAGCCGGTACCGGCGACCTGCACGTTGAACAGGCCCTGGCCGGCGAACTTGGCCATGCCCTTGACCCGCTCGACACCCCACTGGAGGTGGGCGTCGAAGGCGAGCAGGTTGGTGCCGTTGACGGAGAGCGAGTCGTTGTTGAGGTTGATGACGACCACGTCCGCGCCGTAGTCCGCGAGGTAGAGCAGACCGTCGCCGGTGCACTTCATCAGCGGCGCGCCTTCGCCGGTGAGCCACTGCGAGGCCATCTGGCGCACGGCCGGCGGGTTGGGCTCGTACTGCACGAAGCCCTCGTAGGCGACCATCGAGCCGGTGCGGGCGAAGAGGTCCTGGCCGCTCTGCATGGCGACCTTGAGCATGGCCCGGCCGTGGTTCTCCATGCGGGCCGTGACGGGGGTCGGGGCGTAGCCCGCGAGCTGCTGGTTCATTGCGTTCATGTCGGGCTCCCTCAGACCTCGTACGGCTGGACGACGATGAAGTTGCCGGGAGCGCCGCGGAACTGGAGGTTCACGGTCTCCCCGCTGTGGCCGGGGTAGGCGTTGCGCCGGAGCCGGACCTGGCTGGAAATGATCACCTGGGAGGCGGCGGACCACGCCACGATGGCGTTGCTGTCCGCGAAGGTGGTCGGGGTGACGGGGAGGACGACCGGGACGCCGTGCGTCTTGACGATCACCGTGCCGGTGCCCTGGAACTGCATCGTGAACAGGGCGCCGCCGGGGATCCCGTGGCCTTCGATGCGGCGGACCTCGTGCTGGAGCGACTCGTCGAAGGCGAGGACGCTCTCGGCGGAGACGCAGATTCCGTCGCCCTGCAGCTCGATGGAGTGCAGGTGCGCGCCGTTCTCGGCGAGGAAGACCTGGCCGCGGCCGGTGCAGCGCATCAGCTGCATTTCCTGGCCGGTGGCGTTGCCGACGATGCGCCCGGCGAAGCCGGCTCCCTTGTAGCTGAAGTCGACCTTGCCCTGGTACAGCACCATGCTTCCCTGGCGGGCGAGGACGGCCTGGCCGCCCATGGCCAGGTCGACGCGCATGAGCTGCTGGTTCTGCGGGGTCCAGCGGGCGCCCGTGGGGGCTTCCTTGTACGGCTGGAGGGCTGCGGCGAGGCCTGCTCCTGCGGGCGCGGCGGCCTGCGGGGCGTAGCCGGGCTGCTGACCGGGGACCTGCCCGTAGGCGGGCGGCTGCTGGCCCGGGACCTGGCCGTAGCCCGGCTGCTGCCCGTAGGGGGCGGGGGCCGCGGCGGGCGGGGGGACCTGGCCGTACGAGGGCTGCTGGGGCGGCTGCCCGTACGGCGCGGGGGCCGGCGGGGCGGCGATCGGCGCGGCCATGGTGGGCGCGGTGTGCTGCGGGTACGCCTGCGGGTGCGGGGCGGGAGCCGGGGCGTGCGCGGCCGGGGCGGGCACGGGCGGCGCGCCGAAGGAGGGCGCGGGAGCCGGGGGCTGCGGAGCCGGGGGCTGCGGAGCCGGGGGCTGCGGAGCCGCGGCCTGCGGAGCCGGGGCGCCGAACGACGGGGCCGGAGCGGCCGCCTGCGGCGGCGGGGCGAACCCGGGTGCGGCCCCTGCCTGGGCGGCCGGCGCCTGCTGCTGCGGCTGCTGCTCCTCGGCGACCTCGCCGCCGAAGTTCCGGAGCAGCGCGTCGAGTCCGCCGTCGAAGCCCTGGCCGACGGCGGCGAAGCGCCACACGTCCTTGAGGTAGAAGTCGCCGAGCATCACGGCCCGCTCGGTGGTGAACTCCGAGCCGTTGAACGCGTACCGGACGACCTCTTCGCCGCCCGCCACGATCCGGATGTAGCCCGGGCCGATCTGCGACATCTGGCCGGCGCCGTCGAGGGTGGCGGTGAAGGACAGCTTGTGGATGGACGCGGGCACGCGGTCCAGGGTCACCCGGAAGGATTCCGTGTCACCGGCCTGCGCGCCGAGCTGCTGGATGGACTCCTCGGGCGACTTCGGCTGGTTGAAGAAGACGAAGTAGCGGTCGTCCGACAGCTGTTCGTTCGCGTCGAGGCCGAAGCAGCTGATGTCGAAGGTGAGTCCGGGCCCGGCGATCTGGACACCCACGTACAGATCGGTACCCGCCGTCAGATCACTGATCTTGGCCTTGTGGCCCCGTTGGAATTCCCTTGCCATACGTAACGACCGTCCCCCATCCCGACTGTGAATGCGTGCCGCTCAGGCTATCGGCAACGGCCGACATCCGGCCAAGTCGGTACCGACCCGGTACATATCACCGTGCGTGACGGCCCGTGCGGGTCGCATTGAGCCGTGCCGGGTCATTCGTCCCGGGTGGCGGGAACCTTCGGGAGGCGCTCGGCGGCGACGATCCCCTCCAGGTAGCCGCGGGCCCGCTCGGTCCGCGGGTACGCCTCCAGCAGCTCCCAGAAGCGGGGGCCGTGGCCCGGCACGAGGAGGTGCGCCAGCTCGTGCAGGAGGACGTAGTCGACGACGTACTCCGGCATGCCCTGGAGGCGGTGCGAGAGCCGGATGCTGCCCTCGGCCGGGGTGCAGGAGCCCCAGCGGGTGTTCTGGTTGGTGACCCAGCGGACGGAGCGGGGGCGGGCCCGCCCGTCGAAGAACTGCTCGGACAAACGCTCGGCGCGCTCGGTCAGTTCCGCGTCCCCGAGGGTGCGCCTGCTCTCCTGGGCGGCCAGCTTGTCGAGCATGACGCCCACCCAGCGCTGCTCCTCGGCCTCCGACATCCGGGCAGGGATCAGGACGACCGTACGGTCACCCTCGCGGTAGGCGGATACGGTCCTGCGGCGGCGCGCGCTCCGGCGGACTTCGACGGCGCGCTGCGATGGGTCGGCGGACACGCCACGACGGTACCCGGAACCCGTCGCGGAAGTCCCGTCCGTCCGGGGTTCGAACGTGATCGATGCGCGGTCGGCCTTCATGACGCCCGATTTCTCCATCTCATATGCCTAATAGGCCCTGCCTGTGGACAAATTCCTGCACGGAATGCGGCGGGCGGGCAGGGTTGCGGAGGAACGGAAAAAGGGGCGGTGCGAGTGCCGCACGGGGAATCGAGGGGGACGGCCGTGTATCCGAAGGTGAAGCCGGCGCTGGCACGGGCCTGGCGGGATCTGCAGACGGTGCAGTTCGGGGTGACCCCCGCGCACGCGGTGGTGCTCGGCCCGGTCGACACGGCGACGGGCGCGCTCATCGACCGGATCGACGGGACGCGGCGGATGGAGCTGCTGCGGGCCGAGGCCTCCGGGATGGGGCTGCCGGACGGGCAGGCGGACGAGCTGGTCCGGCGGCTGGCCGGGGCCGGGCTGATCGACGACGCCACGGCGGGCGGCCCGCGGGCCCAGGCCGTCCGCAAGCGGCCGGAGACCCTGGAGCGGCTGGGACCCGATCTGGGCTCTCTCTCCCTGGTCCACCGTGAACCGGGCGGGGATTTACGGGGCATCGCCGCGCGCCGGGCGATACGGGTCCAGGTGCGCGGGAGCGGCCGGGTGGGCGCGTTGATCGCCTCGGTCCTGGCGGGAGCCGGCGTGGGCGGGGTCGAGGTGCTCGACGGCGGCCGGGTGGAGCCGGGGGACGTGGCCCCGGGCGGGCTCGGGCCCGGGAGCGTCGGCCGGCTGCGGGCCGAGGCGGCGGGCGGACTGGTGCGCGAGTCGGCCCCGGGCCGCGCCCCGCGCACCGGGCAGGGCGAGGGGCCGGAGCCGGGGCTCGCCCTGGTGGTGGTCGCTCCGCGGGACGGACTGCACGCCTGGGCCCCGGATCCGGACACCGCGGCCGCCTGGGTCGCCGCGGGCATCCCCCACCTGTACGCGGGGGTGTTGGAGGGCACGGGGCTGGTGGGGCCGCTGGTACTGCCCGGGGCGACGGCGTGCGCCGGGTGCATGGAGCGCGACCGCGTGGACCGGGATCCCGCCTGGCCGCGGATGCTCGTGCAGTGGCGGTCGGCCCACCGCCGCCGGACGAGCGCCGCCTGCGACCTGGGCCTGTCCACGGCCGTGGCCGGCCTGGCCGCGGCCCACGCGCTGTCCTTCCTCGACGGCGAGCTGCCCGCCTCCACCGCTGCCCGCTGGGAGGCCGCGCTCCCGGGTCTGCACTGGCAGCACACCCCGCTGCGGCCCCATCCCGACTGCCCCTGCGGTGCGAGCGCCGGCCGTCCGGCGGTGTCCCGGGGCGCCGGGGAAGGATCGGGAGGGAACCCTCCGGGAGGGCCATGACAGGATGCGTGCGTTGGAGGGGCATTCCCGAACCGCCGCTTGCGGCGCAGCTGTCTGGGACATGGAGGGGCGTATGTCTGATCTTCCCCGGAAGGCGGTCACCCGTACCGTCAAGCTGGCCGCGCTGCCGCTGGGCATCGCGGGTCGGGCCACCTGGGGGCTCGGCAAGCGGATCGGCGGCAAGTCGGCGGAGATCGTGGCGCGTGAGCTTCAACAGCGCACCGCCGAGCAGCTGTTCCGCACCCTCGGGGAGCTGAAGGGCGGTGCCATGAAGTTCGGGCAGGCCCTGTCGGTCTTCGAGTCGGCCCTGCCCGAGGAGGTCGCGGGACCCTATCGGGCGGCGCTGACCAAGCTTCAGGAGGCGGCCCCGCCGCTGCCGGCGGCCACGGTGCACCAGGTGCTCGCGGACCGGCTGGGCGCGGACTGGCGGGACCTGTTCGAGGAGTTCGAGGACAAGCCGGCCGCGGCGGCCTCGATCGGGCAGGTGCACCGGGCGGTGTGGCACGACGGCCGGCAGGTGGCGGTCAAGGTCCAGTACCCGGGGGCCGGGGAGGCACTGCTGTCGGACCTGAAGCAGCTCAGCCGGTTCGCGGGGCTGCTGGGCCCGCTGATACCCGGCATGGAGATCAAGCCGCTGATCAAGGAGTTGCGCGACCGGGTCGCCGAGGAGCTCGACTACGAGCTGGAGGCCGAGGCCCAGCGGACGCACGCGGACGCGTTCGTGGACGACCCCGATGTCGTCGTGCCGGACGTCGTGCACCAGGGCGACCAGGTGCTGGTGACCGAGTGGCTGGAGGGAACGCCGCTGTCGGAGGTGATAGCCGACGGCACGCAGGAGGAGCGCGACCGCGCAGGACAGCTGCTGGCCCGGTTCCTCTTCTCCGGGCCCGCGCGCACCGGGCTGCTGCACGCGGATCCGCACCCGGGCAACTTCCGGCTGATATCGGGGGCGGACGGCCGGATGCGGCTGGGCGTCCTGGACTTCGGCACGGTGGACCGGCTGCCAGGCGGCTGGCCCAAGCCCATCGGCCGGTCGCTGCGGCTGACGCTGGACGGTGATGCCGAGGGGGTCTACGGGCACCTGTGCGCCGAGGGGTTCGTGAAGGAGTCCATCGAACTGGACCCCGACGCGGTGCTGGACTACCTCAAGCCGATCATCGAGCCCGCCGAGGCCGAGGAGTTCACCTTCACCCGGCCGTGGCTGCGCGGTCAGGCGGCGCGGATCGCCGATCCCCGTTCCCCCGCGCATCAGTTGGGCCGGCAGATCAACCTGCCGCCCTCGTACCTGCTGATCCACCGGGTGACGCTGAGCACCATCGGGGTGCTGTGCCAGCTGGGCGCGACCGTACGGCTGCGTGACGAACTGGACACCTGGCTGCCGGGGTTCGCCCCCGAGGAGTGACGGGCGGGGCCCCGTCACCACCAGGAGGAGTCGAGCCTGCCCTCGATCGACCGGAGATGGGCGCGCGCGCAGTCGACGCAGAAGTACTGTCTGGTCCCGTTCTCCACCGAGCAGGTCCAGGTGATCGGGGCGCCGTCGGGAGAGCGGGCGCCGCAGCGCGCGCAGACGACGGGCTGGGTCTCGGGTCCCGGCTGGGCGGGGTGGGGAGTCGGCTGGTCCACCTCCAGACGATATCGCCGTGCGGGGTGGACAGCCCCTCGCAACGCACCGGGGGGACCGGTCCGTTCGGACCGGTCCCCCCGGGACTGATTCTCTGCTGCTACCGCATGCCTCTTAGTGCATGACGGCCATGGCCAGCGCACGCCGGGCGCGCAGCGAGACGCGCTCGGCTCGCCGCTGCATGCGGCGGGCGGCGACCAGGCGCAGGGCGTGACGCTCGGCGTCGGCCTCACGCATGCGGTCGTCCATATGGGCACGAGCCAGGGCTTCTGGGATGAGTTGCATTTCGCGGGTCCTGTTCTGACGCGAGGTGATCGCGCCGGCGGTGATGAAGTCTGCGTGGGCGGCGCCGTGCGGCTGCTCGCTCGTGGAGTGGGCGGTCATGAGGGCCTGCTTCAGGGGGTCGTGCGTGAGGGGGCGGTCGATGGTTCCGTTGGCGGTCATGCCGCGACAACCGGGTTCTTGCGCGGGCGGCCACGCGGACGCTTCCGGGCGACGACGACACCCTGGACGAAGAGCTCGCCACCCCAGACACCCCAGGGCTCGCGGCGCTCGGTCGCCCCGGCGAGGCAGGCCTCGACCAGCGGGCAGGTCCGGCACAGGGACTTGGCGTACTCGACGTCGGCCGGGGACTCGGCGAAGAAGACCTCGGGGTCGAAGGTGCGGCAGGGAACGGGAACGCCGAGGTTCTCGATGGCGTCGTCGAGCGCGGTCAGCGCGGTGAGCGGGGTCAAGGTGTGGTCCTCCGGGACTGCGGGCGGGGAGATCGTTTGGGTCTGCGGTACGGACGGGGCGTGCGCTTCGAGTTGCACGGTGGTTTCTTCCTCGTCTTGTTCGGCTAGTCGTTCCGGCCGGTCGGCCGGGTTCGGCTGGGCTGTCCTCACACCGACTGGCTCTGCCAGTCCCGAGGCACCTTCGCTGTGTCGCCCCCGTTCGGGGACAAACAGAAGGGCCGCGGATCCCGGGTGGGGTTCCGCGGCCCTGAAGGCGCCGGCCAGATCATGCGATCAGGCTGGATCACTCCAGGGTTCGAGCCCGCGGAAGGCCCACATCAGGTGGTGCTGCTGCTTCGTCTGCTTCGTCTGGCGCTTGAGTCCGGCACTGGCGGCACCGGCTGCGGCGGCGAACCCGTAGGCGCCATGCGCCTGAGCTTCTGCTGCCAGTACTGCCACCGGTGCCTGGGTCGGTCGCTCATTGCGCTCGCTGACCGGAAGGGTCGCCAGCAGGGCGGGGCTGGCCGCGGAAATCGCGGACACACCGGTACCCCGGAGGGAGACGGAACCGAGCAGGCAGGAGGCGTCGACGGAGCGATCGGTCATTTTGGTGAAGGTCATGAAGCTGGTCACTGGTCTCGCCTCCTCTCGGCGTCTCGGGGACGTGGCCCGGGGGCCTGTCCCATGCGTATTCGGATAAGTACAGCACGGATCCTGGGCTTCGGAGAAGCCACCGTTTCCGTTGCTAAGAACCTATGGGGATTGGCTGGGCATGTGCAAACTATTTTTCCGACGAGTTTCTACGCGTCGTCAGACTCCGCAGCCTCAGGCTCCTGACCTGCGCAGATGGCCAACACGTCCGCTCCGTACCGCTCGAGCTTCCGTCCACCCACGCCGGAGATCATCGAGAGCTCCCCCGCCTCGGACGGCGCGGCCTCCGCGATCGCCATCAGCGTCTTGTCCGTGAAGACGCAGAAAGCGGGCAGGCCCTGCTCCTTCGACTGGACCGCGCGCCAGTCGCGGAGCCGCTCGTAGAGCCCTTCGTCCATGTCGGACGGGCAGTCCTCGCAGCGCATCAGCTTGATCTCGCCCGCCTCGGTCAGGGTCTTGCCGCAGACCCGGCAGAGCGCCGGCCCGCGGCGGCCGCGCTTGCGGACGGCGGCCGCCCGCTCGGCCGCGCCGCCCGACCCGCTCCCCGGGGCCGCGGAGCCCGGCCGGAGCCCGTTCAGGAAGCGGCTGGGGCGTCGGGAGGCCCGGCCGCCCGGAGCCCGGGAGAGCGCCCAGGAGAGGCCCAGGTGCAACCGTGCCCGGGTGACGCCGACATAGAGCAGCCGGCGCTCCTCCTCGACCTGCTCGTCGGTCTTGGCGTAGGTGATCGGCATCATGCCGTCGGTGAGGCCGACGAGGAACACGGCGTCCCACTCCAGGCCCTTCGCCGCGTGCAGCGAGGCCAGGGTGACGCCCTGGACGGTCGGGGCGTGCTGGGCGGCCTTGCGCTCCTCCAGCTCGATCGTGAGGTCGGCCAGGGTGGCGCCGGGCCGGGCGCGGCTGAAGTCCTCGGCGAGCCGGACCAGCGCGGCCAGGGATTCCCACTGGTCGCGCACGGCGCCGGAGCCGGCCGGCGGCTCGGTGGTCCAGCCGGTGGAGCTGAGCACGGCGCGGACCTGCGATCCGAGCTCGACGACATCGTCGAGCAGCGGGTCGTTCCCCCCGGACCGGGCGGCCCCGCGCAGCGCGAGGATCGCCTTCTGGACCTCCTGCCGCTCGAAGAACCGCTCGGCCCCGCGCAGCTGGTACGGCACCCCGGCGTCGGCGAGGGCCTGCTCGTAGACCTCGGACTGGGCGTTGATGCGGTAGAGCACGGCGATCTCGCCGGCCGGGACGCCCGCCGCGATCAGGTCCCGGATCCGGTGGGCGACGCCCTCGGCCTCGGCGGGCTCGTCCGCATACTCCGCGTACACCGGGTCGGGGCCGGGCTCGCGCTGCGAGACCAGCTCGAGCCGGTGCTCGGCGGCCCGCCCCTTGGCCTGGTTCAGGAGCCCGTTCGCGAGGTGGACCACCTGGGGGGTGGACCGGTAGTCGCGGACCAGCTTGACCACGGTGGCCTGCGGGTAGCGGGTGCGGAAGTTCAGCAGGTGGTCGGGGGTGGCGCCGGTGAAGGAGTAGATCGTCTGGCTGGCGTCGCCGACGACGCAGAGGCTGTCGCGCTCGCCTAGCCACAGGTCCAGCAGCCGCTGCTGGAGGGGGCTGACGTCCTGGTACTCGTCGACGACGAAGTGCTGGTACTGGGCGCGGATCTGCTCGGCGATGTCGTGGCGGTCCTGGAGGATGCCGACGGTCAGCAGCAGCACGTCCTCGAAGTCGATCATGCCGCGGTCGCGCTTGAGCTGCTCGTACGTCCCGTAGATCTGGGCGGTCTCCGCCAGGTCGCGGGGTGCCTCGCGGCCCGCCTTGAGGGCGGCCGCCGGGTAGTCGGCGGGCACGGTCTGGGTGACCTTCGCCCACTCGATCTCGCCGGTGACGTCGCGCAGCTCGCCGCGGTCGAGGCGGATGCGGCAGCGCGCGCCGGCCTCGGCCACGAACTGGATCTTGCGCTCCAGGAGCCGGGGGACGTCCCCCCCGACCGCCTTGGGCCAGAAGTACTGGAGCTGGCGCAGGGCGGCGGAGTGGAAGGTCCGGGCCTGGACCCCGTCCGCGCCGAGGCCGCGCAGCCGGCCGCGCATCTCGCCGGCGGCCCGGTTGGTGAACGTGACGGCCAGCACACTGGCCGGCATGAGCTGGCCGGACCGGACCCCGTAGGCGATGCGGTGGGTGATCGCGCGGGTCTTGCCGGTACCGGCGCCGGCCAGCACGCACACGGGCCCGCGCAGGGTCGTCGCGACCTCGCGCTGCTCCGGGTCCAGGCCCAGGAGCACCGCGTCGGCCGGGTCGACGGAACCGGCGAAGGATGAGGAGTGCGTTGCTGCTGTCACCCCGCCATGCTGCCAGGTCTCGTGGGGCGGGCGGGAAACCTGTCCACAGGCCGCCCGTATGCGTAGTACTTATCGGGAGGGGCACACGTGGGCGACTGCGGGAATGGCCGGGGTATCCCGTACGTTCGACTACTCGGACCACCGAGGCCCCACGAAGGAGAGCGCAGCATGCAGGACACGGGCACCGTCACGATGTACAGCACGACCTGGTGCGGCTACTGCCGTCGGCTGAAGACCCAGCTGGACCGGGAAGGCATCGCGTACAACGAGATCAACATCGAGCTCGACCCGGCGTCCGCGGCGTTCGTGGAGAAGGCCAACGGCGGCAACCAGACGGTCCCCACCGTCCTCGTGAAGTCCCCCGCGGGCAACGAGTCCGTCATGACGAACCCCTCGCTCGCCCAGGTCAAGCAGGCCCTCGCCGTCTGACCCCCTCGTTGAACAGAGCGGCCCCCGCCGAGGCGGGGGCCTTTCGGTGTCAGGCGGCGGGACCGGGCTTCGGCAGGGGCTCGCCGTACCAGGTCTCGACCAGGCGCGCGGCGATGGAGATGCCTCCCGACGGGGGGTGGACCTCGCCCGATTCGATCGCCTGGCGCAGGTCCTCGCGGGAGAACCAGCGGGCCTCCTCGATCTCCTCGCCGTCCACCGTGATCTCGGAGGTGGTGGCGCGGGCCGTGAAGCCCAGCATCAGGCTGTACGGGAACGGCCACGGCTGGCTGGCCGCGTACTCGACCTCGCCGACCTTGACGCCCGCCTCTTCCCACACCTCGCGGATGACCGACTGCTCGATCGACTCGCCCGGTTCGACGAAGCCCGCGAGCGTGGAGAAGCGGCCCTCCGGCCAGTGCACCTGGCGGCCCAGCAGCGCGCGGTCCTGCTCGTCCGTGACCAGCATGATCACGGCCGGGTCGGTGCGCGGGTAGTGCTCCGCGCCGCAGCCCGGGCAGCGGCGGATGTGCCCGGCGGCCGCGACCACGGTGCGCTCGCCGCAGCGGGAGCAGAAGCGGTGCATCCGCTGCCAGTTCTCCAGCGCCACCGCGTGCACCATCAGCCCCGCGTCGCGCGGGCACAGCAGCAGTCCGGCCTCGCGCAGGCCGGCCGCGCGGGCCGACTGGTCCATGCGGCCCGGCAGCGAGTCCTTCTGCAGCGCGAAGTACCGTACGCCGTCCTCGTCGGTGCCCAGGAAGTAGCGGTGCGTCTCGGTGACCGGGGCCTCGAAGGCCGGGGTCATCACGATCCCGGTGCCCCCGTCGGGGGTGTCGTCGATCAGGACCTGGCCGCCGGAGACGACGAAGACGCGGGTCGTCGGGTGGCTCCAGGCGGCGGCCAGCCAGGCCTCGTCGAGGCGGTGGTGCGCGGCGCGGTCTATGCCGCTGGGCGCGGTCAGCGAGAGCGGGCGCTCGGTATGGATGCTCACGGGTACTTCCAACTCCCCCGGTGGTGGGACAGGCAGGTGGGCGTCAGGCGGATGTGCGGTGGGACGCGGCCAGGTCGCCCCAGAGGTAGGCGGTCGTCTCGACGCCCTTGAGGAGCAGGTCCAGCTCGACCTTCTCGTTCGGCGAGTGCCAGCCGTCGGACGGCACCGAGATCCCGAGGAAGAGGACGGGCGCGCCCAGGACGTCCTGGAGGTCGGCCGCGGGTCCCGAGCCGCCCTCGCGGGTGAAGCGGACCTTCTGGCCGAAGGCGCGGCCCATGGCCCGTACGACCGACTGCAGCGCCGGGTGGTCCAGCGGGGTCAGGCACGGGCGGGTCGGTGCGCCGAAGGTGATGGAGTGGCGGATTCCGGCCGGGACGCGTGCCGCGACCCAGTCCCTGACGGCCGCCTCGACCTCGTACGGGTCCTGCCCCGACACCAGGCGGAACGACAGCTTCAGGTGCGCGGAGGCGGGCACGATCGTCTTGCCGCCGGGGCCCTGGTAACCGCCCCCGATGCCGTTGACCTCGGCCGTCGGGCGGGCCCAGACGCGCTCCAGGGTGGAGTACCCGGCCTCGCCGGCGGCCGCGTGGGACTTGGCGGTACGGAGCCACTCGGACTCGTCGAACGGGAGCTCGGCGATCAGCGCGCGCTCGGCGTCGGTGAGCTCGGCGACGCCCTCGTAGAAGCCGGGGATGGTGACCCGTCCGCCGTCGTCGTGCAGGGCCGCGACCAGGCGGGCGGCGACGGTGGCCGGGTTGGGCACGGCCCCGCCGAAGGCGCCGGAGTGGATGTCCTGGTCCGGGCCGTGGAAGTCGATCTCGCAGTCGGCCACGCCGCGCATGCCGGTGCAGACGGTGGGGGTGGTCTCGGACCACATGCCGGTGTCGGAGACGATCACGACGTCGGCGGCGAGCTCGGCGGCGCGGGCCTCGACGAGCGAGCGGAAGTTCGGGGAGCCGGACTCCTCCTCGCCCTCGATGAGGAGCTTGAGGTTCACGGCGGGGGCGGCGGAGCCGGTGGCCGCCAGGTGGGCGCGTACCCCGAGGGTGTGGAAGAAGACCTGGCCCTTGTCGTCGGCGGCGCCGCGGCCGTACATGCGGCCGTCCTTGACCACCGGGTCGAACGGGTCGGTGTGCCAGCCGTCGGCGAGGGCGGCGGGCTGCACGTCGTGGTGCCCGTACACGAGGACGGTGGGCGCGCCCGGGTCCTCGCTCGGCCAGTGCGCGAAGACGGCCGGGGCGCCGTGCAGGGTGGTCTCCCAGACCTCGGCGACCGGGAAGCCGGTCTCCTTGAGCTTCGCCGCGAGCCATTCGGCGCTGCGGCGGACGTCGCCCGCGTGCTCGGGCTGTGCCGAGACGGAGGGGATGCGGAGCCACTCGGCGAGGTCGTCGAGGAAGGCGGCGCGGTGGGTGTCGATGTACGTACGGACGACGCTGTCCGGCGGGGTGTCGCTCATGACCCCGAGCCTAGCTGTCCGCCTGATGGTCACCGTCGGTGTCCGATTTGCCTTGGAGGATCCGCTCAAGGCGGGCGCGGTCGGGGAGGTTCCGGGGGCGGATCACGCGGCCGCTGCGGACGTGCAGGAAGGCCGCGGTGACGTGTTCGAGCGGGGTGCCGGTGGCTTCCGACCAGGCCAGGCGGTAGACGGCGAGCTGGAGGGGGTCGGCCTCGGTGGTGCGGCCGGTCTTCCAGTCGACGATCTCGTAGCCGGTGTCCGTGCGGTAGACCGCGTCGATCCGGCCGCGGATGACGCGGCCGGCGAGGGTGAGCTGGACCGGGGCCTCCATGCGGTGGGGCGGCCGGTCGGCGTACTCGCTCCGCTCGAAGGCGGCCTTGAGGGAGTCGAGGTCGGCCTCGTCGGCGACCTCCTGGTCGGACCCGGGCAGCTCGGTCGCGGGGTCGAGCACGTCGAGGAGCGGGAGCGGGAGCTCGTCGAAGCGGGACTCGACCCAGGCGTGGAAGCGGGTGCCCTGGCGGGCGGCGGGCTGCGGGGGCTTGGGCATGGGGCGGGCGAGGTCGCGGGCGAAGCCCTGCTCGTCGGCGGCGAGCCGGAGCAGCTGGCTGGCGGACAGGGCGGCCGGGAGTTCGACGTCGCGGACGGCTGCGCGGGCGCGGCGCAGCTCGCCCTCCAGGGCGTCGAGGTCCCGGTCCCATGAGGCCACGGCCCGCGCGTCCTCGGGGGTGAGCGGTGCGCCTCCGGCGGGGCTCGGGGTGGCGCCGGGCGCGCCGGGGCCGGGCGTGTCCGCGGCCTGTCCCCCGGACGCGGGCACGGCTGCGCCGTCGCCGTGGCGGGGCCCAGGCGGTGCCCAGTGGCCGGCCTCAGGCCACAGGTCGTCGTCGTACGGGGCGCTGCCGCGGGCCCCGTGCGGGGTCGGGCCGGCGGCCGCGATGCGGGGGCCGGGGCCGGGCTCGGCGGACCGGGGCTGGGCGGGAGCCCAGGGGTCGGCCTGCGGCCACAGGTCGTCGCCGTGGGCGGGGTCCGGGTCGCCGGAGGCCGACGGCCCGGCCGGGCCGGGCGCATCGGCCCAGGGGGCGGCCTCCGGCCAGGGGTCGTCGGCCGGCCAGGGGTCGTCGGCCGGCCAGGGCTCGTCCTCGTAGGACGGGTCCTCGCAGGACGGGGGCCAGAGGTAGGGGTCCTCCGCCGGTGGGGCGGGGGCCGCGAGGTAGGACTCGACCAGGGCGGCCGCCGAACGGCGCAGGGCCAGGGATTGCGGGTCCAGCGGGAGGGGCCAGGAGTGGTCCCCGGCGGACTCGGCGGACAGGGCCGGGTTCTCCGCGTCCGGGGCGGGCTCGTCCGCCCAGGCCTCGATCTCGCCGAACCCGGCCGCGCAGTGCTCGTACAGGGCCTGCAGGAACGGCGACGGGCCGCGGCGCCTCTTCTGGGTCGGGCCCCACCAGTGGCCCGAGGCCAGGAGGAGGGAGCGCGGGCGGGTGAAGGTCACGTAGCCCAGGCGGAGTTCCTCCACGGACTTGTGGTCCTTCAGGGCCGTCTTGAAGGACTTCAGCCCGGCCGAGGTCCAGGCCGGATCCCCGGGCAGGGTGGGCGCGTCGCCGCGCAGGGCGTACGGGAGCACCTTCGCGTACGAGGTCCAGGCCTCCGGCGCCTTCTCCTTCGGGAAGGCGCCCGTGCAGAGGTCGGGGACCACGACCACGTCCCACTCCAGGCCCTTCGACTTGTGGGCCGTCAGGACCTTGACCGTGTTCTCCCCGCCCGGCAGGGCGTGGTCCAGGCCCTTCTCGTACTGGGCCGCCGTGCGCAGGAAGGCCAGGAAGGCGAGGAGGGTCGCCTCGCCGTCCAGGGCGGCGAAGCCCGCGGCCACGTCCATGAAGTTCGACAGGGTCTCCCGGCGGCGGGCCGCCAGCGCGTGCGGGGAGGCCGAGAGCTCCACCTCCAGGCCGGTCGCGGCCAGCACCCGGTGCAGTACGTCCATCAGCGGGTCGGCGAGGGACCGCCGCAGGTCGCGCAGCTCCTGCGCGAGGTGCGCGAAGCGGACCCGGGCCTCGGCCGAGAAGGGGAGCCCGTCGTCGGACTGGCCCGCCCCGTCCAGGAACGTCTCCAGCGCGTCGGCCAGCGACACGATCTCCGCCGGGTCCACACCCTCGACGGCCGCCGCGAGGCGTCCGTCCGGGTCCGCGTCCCCGTCCGCGCCGGCCGGCGAACGGCCCACGAGCAGGCGTGCGCGGCGCCCCAGCAGGGCCAGGTCGCGCGCGCCGATCCGCCAGCGCGGGCCGATGAGCAGCCGGACCAACGAGGCGTTGGCGCCCGGGTCCTGGAGGACCTCGCAGACGGCGACGAGGTCCGCGACCTCCGGCAGGTGCAGCAGCCCGGACAGGCCGACCACCTCCACCGGCACGTCCCGGGCGACCAGGACGGCCTGGATCCGCGCGAAGTCCCCGGCGGACCGGCACAGCACGGCGATCTCCCCCGGCTCCGTCCCGGTGCGGACCAGGTGCGCGACGGAGTCCCCGAGCCAGTCCAGCTCCTCGGCATGGGTCTCCAGCAGGGCGCACCGTACCGAGCCCGCGCGCTCCGCGCCCGGCGCGGGGCGCAGCGCCTCCACCCCCTCGTGCATGGCGCGCAGCGGTGCGGCGAGCCCGTTGGCCAGGTCGAGCAGGCGGCCGCCGCTGCGCCGGTTCTCGCTGAGCGAGAGGCGGGTGGCGGGGGCGCCGTCGGCGTGCGGGAAGTGCACGGGGAAGTCGTCGAGGTTGGCCACGGACGCGCCGCGCCAGCCGTAGATGGCCTGGCAGGGGTCGCCGACGGCGGTCACCGCGTGCCCGGTGCCTCCGCCGAACAGCCCGGACAGCAGCAGCCGCTGCGCGACGGACGTGTCCTGGTACTCGTCGAGCAGGACCACCCGGAACTCCTCGCGCAGCAGCGCCCCGACCTCGGGCCGGGTGGTGGCGAGCTGCGCGGAGAGGGCTATCTGGTCGCTGAAGTCGAAGAGGTCGCGGGAGCGTTTGGCGGTGCGGTAGCGGGCGACGAGCTCGAGCAGTTCGAGGCGGCCGCGCACGGCCTCGGGAACCTTGCGGAGGTCCTCGTTGGTGAGCTTCGCGTCGGCGAGGGTGTTCAGCAGATCGGTGTCGTACGCGCGCAGGCGCTCCGGCTCGACCAGGTGCTCGGAGAGCTCCGCGTCGAGCGCGAGCAGGTCGCTGACCAGGTCGGGGAGGGACTTGGTGAGCGAGGGGTAGGGGCCGGGGGCCTCGCGCAGCACCTTGGCGGCGAGCTGGAAGCGGGTCGCGTCGGCGAGGAGGCGGGAGCTGGGCTCGAGGCCGATGCGCAGGCCGTGGTCCTTGAGGAGCTGGCCGGCGAAGGCATGGTACGTCGAGATGCGCGGCTCGCCGCCGGCCGCGCCGGCCCCGGCCTCGACGGGGGAAGGGTCCGGGTCGGTGATGCCGGCCCGCGCGAGTGCCGTGCGTACGCGCTCGGACAGCTCCCCGGCGGCCTTGTTGGTGAAGGTCAGGCCGAGGACCTGCTCGGGCGCGACCGCGCCGGTGCCCGCCAGCCAGACCACGCGGGCGGCCATGACGGTGGTCTTGCCGGATCCGGCGCCCGCGACGATCACCTGGGGGGCGGGCGGTGCGGTGGCGCAGGCCAGCTGTTCGGGCGTGAAGGGGATGCCGAGGAGCTCCTTGAGCTGCTCGGGGTCGGTGAGGACGGACGGACGCGCGGACACCTCAAAAGGCTAGCCGCCCCCACCGACACTCCCGCCCGGCCGTCTCACCGGGCCGTCCCGCCCGCCCGTCCCGACCGGCTACTCCACGGTCTGGCGGCCTTCCGGCCGGGCGCTGCACGAGCTGCGGAAGGAGCAGTGGTCGCAGTGCTTGCCCGCGGCGGGCGCGAAGCGCTCGTCCAGCACCCGGCCGGCGGCGGTGGCGAGCAGGTCGCCGACCCACTCGCCGTCGAGCGGCTGCTGCGCCTGGATCCTGGGGACCTCGTCGCCGCCCTCCTTCTTGGGCGCGCCCTGGCGGAGCTGGACGAGCTCGGCGCCGCCGGGTGCGGGGCGCACGCCGTCGAAGACCTCGTCGACGGCGCCTTCGCGCACGGCGAGCTGGTAGACGGCGAGCTGGGGGTGGCGCGCGACCTCGTCCTTGGTGGGCGCGGCCTTGCCGGTCTTGAAGTCGACGACGTACGCACGCCCCTGCGGGTCGGATTCGACCCGGTCCATGGAGCCCCGGATCCGAACGGTGTGCTCGCCGGCTTCGAGCGTGACCTCGAACGAGTGCTCCGTGGCCACGGCCGCCCGGCCCCCGCGGTCGGTGGTGTGCCAGCGCAGGAAGCGCTCGAGGGCGGCCCGGGCGTTCTCCTTCTCCTGCGCCGACTTCCAGGGCGCGTCGAAGGCGAGGGCGTCCCAGACGGAGTCGAGGCGTTCCATGAGGACGGCCAGGTCGGCGGGGGTGCGGCCGGAGGCGACCTCGTCGGCGAGGACGTGGACGACGTTGCCGAACCCCTGGGCGGCGGTGGAGGGGGCGTCGGCCTTGACCTCGCGGCCCAGGAACCACTGGAGCGAGCAGGTGTTGGCGAGCTGGTCCAGGGCGCTGCCGGAGAGGGCGACGGGCCGGTCCCGGTCGCGCAGCGGGACGCTGCTGCGGGTGGGCTCGTACAGCCCCCACCAGCGCTGCGGGTGGGCGGCCGGGACCAGCGGGCGGTCGTCGTCGTCGGTGAGCGCGGCGAGGCGGGCGAGGCGTCGGGCGGCCGCGTCGCGCAGGGCGGGCGAGGCCTCGGGGTCGACGGTGGTGGCGCGCAGCTCGGCGACGAGGGCCGGGACGGCGAGGGGGCGGCGGGGGCGGCCGGTGACGTCCTTCGGGGTGGCGCCGAGTTCGGTGAGGAAGCGGGAGGGCTGGTCGCCGTCCTCGGCCGGGGCCTTGACGGCGGTGACGACGAGGCGGTCGCGGGCGCGGGTGGCGGCGACGTAGAAGAGGCGGCGCTCCTCGGCGAGGAGCGCGCCGGGGGTGAGGGGCTCGGCGAGGCCGTCGAGGCCGATGCGGTCGGCCTCGAGGAGGGAGCCGCGGCGGCGCAGGTCGGGCCAGAGGCCCTCCTGTACGCCGGCGACGACGACCAGGGACCACTCCAGGCCCTTGGAGCGGTGGGCGGTCATCAGCCGGACCGCGTCGGGGCGGGTGGCGCGCGTCGTCAACGTGTCGGCGGCGATGTCCTCCGCCTCCAGTTGTTCGAGGAAGTTGAGGGCTCCGCGGCCGCCGGTGCGTTCTTCGGCGCGGGCGGCGGTGTCGAACAGGGCGCACACGGCGTCGAGGTCGCGGTCGGCGTTGCGGCCGGCCGGGCCGCCGCGGCGGGCGCTGCGTTCCAGCCGCTGGGGCCAGGGGGTGCCGTCCCAGAGGGTCCACAGGGCCTCTTCGGCGGTGCCGCCGCCCTGGAGGAGCTCGCGGGCCTTGCGCAGGAGGAGGCCGAGGCGCTGCGCGCCGCGGGCGTAGGCGGGGTCGTGGGCGGTGAGCCGTTCCGGCTCGGCGAGGGCGCGGGCGAGCAGGACGTCGGAGGGCGCGGGCACCTTGACGCCCGCGGCGCGCTCCTCGTCCCGGAGGGCACGGCCGAGGCGGCGCAGGTCGGCGGCGTCCATCCCGCCGAGCGGCGAGCCGAGCAGCTCGATGGCAGCCTCGACCCCGATCCCGCCGGCGCGTCCGGGCCCCGGCCCCGGCTCGCCCGCGGCGGCCTCGGCGTTGCCGGGCTCGGCGCCCGGGACGGCTGTCGGCGGGAGCTCGCCCGGCTCCGGCGCCGCGGGGCCGGCCGGGTCGACGCCGTCCGCCGTGGCGGAGCCGGCGCGCTCGGGCGCGGCCCCGCCCGCCGCGTCGGCGGCGTCGCCGGGCACCCGACCGTGGTCCGGGACGGGCGTGGCCGCGGCAGCCGTGGCGGCCGTGCGCAGGGCTGTGAGGAGGGGGGCCACGGCCGGCTCGTGGCGGAGCGGGGTGTCCGCGCCGTCCGTTTCCACCGGGACGCCCGCCGTGATCAGGGCGCGCCGCATCGCCGGGAGGGTGCGGCCGCCGGCGCGGACCAGTACGGCCATGTCCTGCCAGGGCACGCCGTCCTCCAGGTGGGCCCTGCGCAGGATGTCGGCGATGTTGTCCAGCTCCGCCCCGGCCGTCGGGTAGGTGTACACCTCCACCCGGCCGCCCTCCCTCGTGGCGTGGAGGGCGCGGTGCGCGCGGACCGCGGACGCGGGGAGGCGGGGCAGCGGCATGCGGGCCGTGAGGAGGCGGGTGGCGGCGAGGAGGTTCGCGCCCGAGCGGCGGCCGACGGAAAGGGCCCTGACCGCCGCGCCGGGAAAGGCCGACTCGAAGTCCAGGACGTTGTTGATGTCCGCGCCGCGGAAGGCGTAGATCGACTGGTCCGGGTCGCCGAAGGCGACGAGCGTGCCGCCGGGGCCGTTCAGCGCGCGCAGCAGCCGCAGCTGGGAGGCGTCCGTGTCCTGGTACTCGTCCACGAAGATCGCGTCGTACGAGGAGGCCAGGGAGGGGGTGCGCTCCGCCAGCAGGACGGCCCGGTGCAGGAGCTCCGCGTAGTCCAGCGTGCCCTGCATGTCCAGGACGTCCAGGTACTCGGAGAGGAAGGCCGCGGCCGCCTTCCAGTCCGGGCGGCCGATCCGGTCGGCGAAGGAGGAGAGCGCGGAGGGGCCCAGCCCCAGTTCGCGGGCGCGGGCCAGCACGGCGCGGACCTCGTCCGCGAAGCCGCGGGTGGTGAGCGCGGCCCGCAGGTCGTCCGGCCAGCGGATGGAAGCGACGGCGGGGATCCGGCGCTGGCCCTCCAGGAGGGTGCGGACCATCACGTCCTGTTCCGGACCCGACAGCAGCCGCAGCGGATCGGCGAAGAGGTCGGTGTCCTGGTGGGCGCGGACCAGTCCGTAGCAGAAGGAGTGGAAGGTGGTCGCCTGCGGAGCCCGCGCGCCGCCGAGCCGCAGGGCGGCCCGGTCGCGCAGTTCCACGGCCGCCTTGCGGCTGAAGGTGAGGATGAGGATCCGGGCGGGGTCCGTGCCCGCTTCCACGCGGGCGGCGACGGCCTCGACCAGCGTGGTCGTCTTCCCGGTGCCCGGTCCGGCCAGCACCAGCAGAGGTCCGCCCGCGTGGTCAACCACCGCACGCTGCGCTGCGTCCAGGACAGGGGGGTCCACCCGTTCCGGCCCGGTGCGCACGAGGCGGTACGCGTCAGGAGTCCGCGTACGCCGCCGTTCGGTGCGGTCGGAAGGAGAGGTGATCACGTGAGCTGCCGGTCCTGGTGGGTCTTCGGGTGGCACCGCGTCGGCGGCGGCCGGAGCGGAAGAGGCAACGCTACGGCAACCGGGCGGCCCCGCGCAGTTCGTCACCGTCCCCCGGACGGGCCTTCGCACGGGCGCTCGACCGCCCGTACCGGCCGCACATGGCCGAAGCTGTCAGGTGTGAGCCTCGTCGCGGTCCCCGCCGCCGTCCCAGCGTGCCCGGCGCATGTCGAGCCGCGGCTCGCCGCCCGCCGTCAGCCGCAGCGGGGTGGCCTCGGCCCGGTAGTGCTCCAGGGCGCGGCGCTCGCTGCCGGGCAGCGGTACGCCGTCCGCGCGCACCACCCGCCACCAGGGCACGGCGCCTCCGTACAGGGCCATGACGCGCCCGACTTGGCGCGGTCCCCCCTCGCCGAGCCACTCGGCGACGTCTCCGTACGTCATCACCCGGCCGGGCGGAATACGCTCGGCCACCTCCAGCACGTGCTCCGCGTACGCGGGCAGCTCCTCGCTCATTCGGCCCATGGTGCAGCACGGCGGCCGCCCGGCGCCGGAAGACAAGGTTCCGTACCGGCGCGCACCCTGATGCCCCGCTGGCAGGTCGGTCCGTGCCACCATCTTGCGGGCGGTGACTGGTGATACGTGATCAAGAAGAGACGGAAGTGACGACGAAGGAGCAGGGTGTGAGCCCTCCGGACGGCGCGGCGGCGGACGACGACGCGACGCGCCCAGACGACGGCCCCGCCCCCCGGCCCAGACCCCTGTCCGACAGCGGCTCCGAGCAAGGATCCGACCGCGGACCCGACCGCGGACCCGGCAGCGGATCCGGCAGCCGCGAGGAGCCGGAGGGCGCGCACGGGCACGCCGCCACCGAAGCCGACCGGGTCGAGGTCGACGAACCGCTGCTCGCCGCCCGCGTGCACCGCCCGTCCGACCTCGTACGCCTGCTCGTCGGCATCCTCGGCATCGCCGTCGTCCTCGCCATCGCCGCCTTCGCCCACGGCACCACGGTGGGCCTGGAGGAGGACATCAACAAGGGCACCGGCGCGGCCCCCGTCCTGCTGATCAAGGTCGCCGCGCTGGTGTCGAGCATCGCGGTGCTGCTGCTCCCCGTCGCCTTCGCCATCGAGCGGCTGATCAAGCGCGACGGGCTGCGCATCGCCGACGGCGTGCTCGCCGCCGTCCTCGCGCACGGGGTCACCCTCGCGACCGACCTGTGGGTCTCCCAGGCCGCCCCCGACACCATCCAGGAAGCCCTCACCCAGTCCGCGGGGGCCGGCGGGGCCCTCACCGATCCGGTGCACGGCTACCTCGCGCCCGTGATCGCGTACATGTGCGCCGTCGGGATGACCCGCAGGCCGCACTGGCGCGTCGCGCTGTGGGTGGTCCTCCTGCTCGACGCGTTCACGATGCTGGTCAGCGGCTACACCACGCCCTTCTCGATCATCCTCACCGTGCTGATCGGCTGGAGCGTCGCGTACGGGACGCTGTACGCCGTCGGCTCGCCCAATGTGCGCCCCACCGGGCAGACCCTCCTCGCGGGACTGCGCCGCGTCGGCTTCCGGCCGGTCAGCGCGATGCGCGCCGAGGTCATCACCGAGGGGAGCCCGGAGGCCTCCGAGGTCAGCGACCGGGGGCGGCGCTACCACGTCACCCTGGAGGACGGCCCGCCGCTCGACGTCACCGTCGTCGACCGCGAGCAGCAGGCCCAGGGCTTCTTCTACCGGGTCTGGCGCCGGCTCACCCTGCGCGGCATCACCACCCGGCGCAGCCTGCAGTCGCTGCGCCAGGCGCTGGAGCAGGAGGCGCTGCTCGCGTACGCCGCCATCGCGGCCGGGGCGAACGCGCCGAAGCTGATCGCCACCTCCGAGCTCGGCCCGGACGCCGTGATGCTCGTGTACGAGCACCTGGGCGGCCGGACCCTGGACTCCCTCTCCGACGAGGAGATCACCGACCAGCTGAGCCGCGACGCCTGGGAGCAGGTACGGGCCCTGCAGTCGCGGCGGATCGCGCACCGGCGGCTGACCGGGGACGCCCTGGTGGTGGATCGTTCCGGCAACGTCATCCTCACCGACCTGCGCGGCGGCGAGATCGCGGCGGGCGACCTGGTGCTCCGGATGGACATCGCCCAGCTGCTGACCACGCTCGGCCTGCGGGTCGGCGCGGAGCGGGCGGTGGCCTCGGCGGTGTCGGTGCTCGGCCCGGACGCGGTGGCGGACTGCCTGCCGCTGCTCCAGCCGATCGCGCTGAGCCGGTCCACCCGGGCCACGCTGCGCAAGCTGGCCCGGGAGCGGGCGGACCGGCAGCGGGAGGCCGTACTGCAGTCCTCGCGGGCGGCGAAGGCGGTGCGCGGGGCGGACGCCTCCGCCACCAGCTCCGCCGCGGACCGCAAGGCGGAGAAGAAGGCGCTGGACGACGCGCTGGACGGGGCCCGGGAGGAGGACCTGCTGAGCCAGATCCGCCAGCAGGTGCTGCTGATCCGCCCGCAGGCGCCGGTGGAGCCGGCCCGGCTGGAGCGGATCCGGCCGCGCACGCTGGTGTCGTTCATCGCGGGCGCCTTCGGCGCGTACTTCCTGCTGACGCAGCTCGCGCACGTGGACTTCGCGACCATCGTCGGCGAGGCGCAGTGGGGCTGGGTCGGGGCGGCGCTGGCGTTCTCGGCGCTGAGCTACGTCGCGGCGGCGATGAGCCTGCTGGGCTTCGTGCCCGAGCGGGTGTCGTTCCTGCGGACCGTGGTCGCGCAGGTGGCCGGGTCCTTCGTGAAGCTGGTGGCTCCGGCGGCGGTGGGCGGCGTCGCGCTGAACACGCGGTTCCTCCAGCGGGCGGGGGTCCGGCCGGGGCTCGCGGTCGCGAGCGTGGGCGCCTCGCAGCTGTTCGGGCTGGCGAGCCACATCCTGCTGCTGCTGTCCTTCGGCTACCTGACGGGGACCGAGAAGACCCCGGAGATGACCCCGTCCCGGACGGTCATCGCGGGTCTGCTGACGGTGGCGGTGCTGGTGCTGGTGGTGACGGCGGTCCCGTTCATGCGCAAGTTCGTCGCGACGCGGGTACGGGCGCTGTTCGCGGGGGTCGTGCCGCGCATGCTGGACGTGCTCCAGCGGCCGCAGAAGCTGGTGACCGGCATCGGCGGGATGCTGCTGCTGACGGGCTGCTTCGTGATGTGCCTGGACGCGTCGATCCGGGCGTTCGGGGGCGGCCAGGCCATCAGTTACGCGAGCATCGCGGTGGTGTTCCTCGCGGGCAACGCGCTGGGGTCCGCGGCGCCGACACCGGGCGGTATGGGCGCGGTGGAGACCACCCTGACGCTGGGGCTGATCGCGGCGGGCCTGGAGAAGGAGGTCGCCATCTCGGCGGTCCTGCTGTTCCGCCTGATGACGTTCTGGCTGCCGGTGCTGCCGGGGTGGATCTCGTTCAACTTCCTGACCCGCAAGGAAGCGATCTAGCCTCCGGCCCGGTGTACGGGGTCCGCGGCCGGTACCCGTTCGGGTCAGCGCGGGGGCGGTGGAGGCCGAGGCCGCAGAGGATGGGGGCATGCCGAGAAACGTCTGGCGGGTCACCGCCGCCGCCGCACTGGCCGCCACCCTGTTCACCACGGGCGGCTGTTCCGACGACGGCGACGGGAAGAAGACGAAGGGCGACGGCGCCAAGGAGGTCAAGCCCCTCAAGTGGGGCGAGTGCCCGGCCCCCACCCCCCTGGAGGGCGGCGGCCAGGCCCCGCCCAAGGACTGGCAGTGCGCAACGCTCGACGTCCCACTCGACTACGCGAAGCCCGAGGGCGAGACCCTCCCGATCGCCCTGATCCGCGCCAAGGCCCGCGACCAGAAGAACCGCATCGGCTCGCTCGTCTTCAACTTCGGCGGCCCCGGCGGCTCCGGCATCACCACCCTCCCCGGCGCCGCCAAGGAGTACGAGGCCCTGCGCTCCCGGTACGACCTGGTCAGCTTCGACCCCCGCGGGGTGGGCCGCAGCGCCCCCGTCCGCTGCCAGGACGACAAGCAGCTGGACGCGTACTACGCCCAGGACTCCACTCCCGACAGCACGCCGGAGGAGCAGGCCTTCGTCAAGAACATCCGGACCTACCAGCAGGCCTGCAAGAAGAACTCCGACAAGGTCCTCCCCCACGTCGGCACCTCCAACGCCGCCCGCGACATGGACCGCATCCGCCAGGCCCTCGGCGACGAGAAGCTGCACTACTTCGGAATCTCCTACGGGACCGAGCTCGGCGGGGTCTACGCGCACCTCTTCCCGTCGAACGTCGGGCGGGCCGTCTTCGACGCCGTCGTGGACCCGACCAAGACCTCCGAGGGGGGCGCCCTCGGCCAGGCGAAGGGCTTCCAGCTCGCCCTCGGCAACTTCGCGCAGGACTGCGTGGACCGCGGCGACGAGTGCAAGCTCCAGGGCAGCACCGCCAAGGAGATCGAGGCCAACATCATCAAGCTGCAGAAGGACCTGTCCGCCAAGCCCATCGCCGGCATCGGCGACCGGCAGCTCACCGAGAGCCAGGCGACCAACGGCATCGCGCAGGCCCTGTACTCGCAGGAGCTGTGGCCGCTGCTGGAGCAGGGCCTCGACGAGGCGGACGGCGGGCAGGGCCAGCTGCTGCTCGCCCTCTCCGACGCGCTCAACGGCCGTGACCAGCAAGGGCGTTACAGCAACATCGGCGCGGCGAACACCGCCATCAACTGTGCCGACTCGAAGGACCGCTACACCCTGGACGAAACCAAGGCCAAGCTGCCGGCGTTCCGTTCGGCCTCGCCCGTCTTCGGCGACTTCCTCGGCTGGGCGATGATGAGCTGCACCGACTGGCCGGTCGCGGGCGCCTGGGAGACCCCGGACGTGTCCGCCCCCGGGGCCGCCCCGATCCTGGTGATCGGCAACACCGGCGACCCGGCCACTCCTTACGAGGGCGCCCGCCGCATGGTGGAGCGGCTCGGCCCGGGCGTCGGCGTGGAGCTCACCTACAAGGGCGAGGGGCACGGCGCGTACAACAGCGGCGACACCTGCGTGCAGGACGCGGTGAACGCGTACCTGCTGGAGGGGACGACGCCCGCCGCCGGGACCGTCTGCACCGCGCCCGGAGACCCGACCGCGCCCGCGACCGACCCTCCGACCGGATCCCCCGCCTGACCGGGCCGGTCCCGTCCCGGCACGTCCCGGCACGCCGGAGGGGCCGTACCCCGCATCACGCGCGGTACGGCCCCTCCGGCTGCTGACTGCTAGTAGATCGGCTTGTCGGGCTCGATCTGGTGGACCCAGCCGATCACGCCGCCGCCGACGTGGACCGCGTCCGCGAAGCCCGCGGACTTCAGGACCGCGAGGACTTCCGCACTGCGGACACCCGTCTTGCAGTGCAAGACGATGCGCTTGTCCTGCGGCAGGTCCTGGAGGGCGGTGCCCATCAGGAACTCGCCCTTGGGGATCAGCTTCGCGCCGGGAATCGAGACGATCTCGTACTCGTTGATCTCGCGGACGTCGATGATCTCGATGTTCTCGCCGTCGTCGATCCACTCCTTGAGCTGCTTGGGAGTGATCGTCGAGCCGGCGGCCGCCTCCTGGGCCTCCTCCGACACGACGCCGCAGAAGGCCTCGTAGTCGATGAGCTCGGTGACGGTCGGGTTGGGACCGCAGACCGCGCAGTCGGGGTCCTTGCGGACCTTGACCTGGCGGTACTGCATCTCCAGGGCGTCGTAGATCATCAGGCGGCCGACCAGCGGCTCACCGATGCCCGCGAGGAGCTTGATCGCCTCGTTGACCTGGATGGACCCGATGGACGCGCAGAGCACGCCCAGCACGCCGCCCTCGGCGCAGCTCGGGACCATGCCCGGCGGCGGGGGCTCCGGGTACAGGCAGCGGTAGCACGGGCCGTGCTCGGACCAGAAGACCGAGGCCTGGCCGTCGAAGCGGTAGATCGAGCCCCACACGTACGGCTTGTTCAGCAGCACGCAGGCGTCGTTGACCAGGTAGCGCGTGGCGAAGTTGTCCGTGCCGTCGACGATGAGGTCGTACTGGCTGAAGATCTCCATCACGTTCTCGGCCTCGAGCCGCTCTTCGTGAAGGACCACGTTGACGTACGGGTTGATGCCCAGCACGCTGTCGCGGGCCGACGCGGCCTTGGAACGGCCGATGTCCGCCTGGCTGTGGATGATCTGGCGCTGCAGGTTCGACTCGTCCACCTCGTCGAACTCCACGATGCCCAGCGTTCCTACGCCGGCCGCGGCCAGGTACATGAGGGCGGGCGAGCCGAGTCCGCCGGCACCCACGGCGAGCACCTTGGCGTTCTTCAGGCGCTTCTGCCCGTCCATCCCGACATCGGGGATGATCAGGTGACGCGAGTACCGACGGACCTCGTCAACGGTGAGCTCAGCAGCTGGCTCAACCAGGGGTGGCAGCGACACGGGGACTCCAGGGTCATCCCCGCGGACGCGGGGAGCATTTAAGGGTTGTGCTATCCCGTAACAGTGCCACGCCCGTCTTCATTCCAAGACACCTGTCCCGATCCGCGAGACGATTTCGTCCCAGTACGCGGGCATCGAGGCCCAGGGGTCGCGGTCGGCCGCGCCGCGCCGGTCGGTGAACCAGATGGTGCCCGCTCCCTGCCAGCGGGCGATCCGCACGGCTTCCTCCAGGTGCGTGCGCGGCACCCCGTGGACGAGGTGGCAGAACCGCTCCGGCGGATGGTCGGCCGTCCACTCCGCGACCTGCGACCAGCGGTAGTCGGCCCAGGCCCCGGAGAAGGTGACCAGCTGGTCGGCGGCGGCCAGGTAGCCCTCGTACGGGTGCGTGCCGTGCCCGAGCACGATCCGGATGTCCTCGCCGAGGCCGCGCAGGGTGTCGGCGACCCGGCGCACCGAGGCGAGTTCGGCCCTGTCCGCCGGAGCGCCGGCGAGGTAGAAGCCGCCCACCCCGTACCAGTCGCGGAAGCGGTGGGCGTCGGAGACCAGCTCCCCGAAGGACCGCGTGCCGTCTCGCATCGCGAGGTGGCCGAGGAGGCGGGGACCGGTGCCGTCCGTGCCGCGGAGCTTGGCGGCCGCCTCCGTGCAGTGCGGGTCGGGGCGCCCGCCCGGGCCGTCCGTGACGTTGAGCACGGCCCAGTGCAGCGGGGTGCCGGGGCGGGTCAGCTCCGCCCACTCGACGGGGGCGAGCAGCGGGTGCGCGTAGCCGGGGATGCCCAGACCGAGGCGGCCGGCCTCGGTGGCCGCGGCCGTCGCGGCCCCGGGCGGGGTGGTCAGATACGGCACGCCGCCTCCATCCAGATGTCCGCGAGGGACTCCTCCAGGTTGATCCGGGGCCGCCAGCCGAGCCGGTCGCGGGCGGTGCGGACGTCGGCCTGCTGCCAGGCCCCGCAGCCGTCGGGGTACGGGTACGGCTGGGGGGCCGCGGCGGCGAGCTGTTCGGCGGTCGCCTCCGAGCGGGGGGACCCGATGGCGGCGAGACCGGCCGGCCGGCCCGGGTGCGCGTGCTGCTGGGGCCCGCCGTGCGGGACGTCCAGCTCGTGCAGGGCGCCCCCGTACCCGGCGACGCGGGCGAGGACGGCGGCCGCGTCGCGCAGCCGGACCGCGCGGCCGGTGCCGATGTTGACCACGCCCTGGGCGGCCGAGAGGGAGGCGGCGTGCACGGCCCGCGCCACGTCCCGTACGTCCACGAAGTCGCGCTGCACGCCGAGCCCGCTGAGCTTGAGCTCCCCGTCCCCGGACTGCATCGCGCGCCGCATGGCCTCGGCGAGGCGGCCGAGGGGGGATCCGGCGGGGGTGCCGGGGCCGACGGGCGAGAAGACCCGGAGCACGACGGCGTCCAGCCCGGAGCCGAGCACCAGCTCGGTGGCGGCCAGTTTGCTGACCCCGTACGGCCCGCCCGGTCTCGGCACGGCGTCCTCGGCCGTGGAGGACCCGGGCTGGCTGGGCCCGTACTCGGCGGCGCAGCCGAGCTGGACGAGCCGGGCCCCGCAGCCGCTGCGGCGCAGCGATTCGCAGATGGTGGCGACGGCCACGGTGTTGTGCCGGGTGAGCTCGCGGGCTCCGCCGCGGGTGGCGCCCGCGCAGTTGATCACGACGCCGGGGTGGACGGCGTCCAGGAATCGGGTCAGCGCACCCGGGCTGCCGGTGGCGAGGTCGAACCGGACGTCGGCGTCGTCGCCGCGGCCGAGCGCGGTGAGCTGGACGGCGGGGTCGGCGAGCAGCCGGTCGGCGACGTAGCGGCCGAGGTATCCGTTGGCTCCGATCAGCAGCACCCTCATCGCGTGGCCCCTTGGTTGGTTGGCTGGCCGGTCATCTTCTGTTTCTCCTTGCGGGTGGGTGGATGGGGCCGCGCATGGGCGGATGCGCGGGACAGGGCGAGGACCGCGTGTACGAGGAGCCCCGCGGCGGCGGCGGAGGCGGCCGCCGGGGCCGGGACAAGGGCGAGCGCCAGGGCCGCGGCGACGGGGCCGCGGTGGGCGCCGTGGCGGAGCAGCAGCCTGGTCAGGAACAGCAGCAGGGCGAGCGGCACGGCCGCCGTGAGCGGGGCTCCGGCGAGTGCGGCGGCCCCGGCGGCGGCCGCGGCGAACACCGCGACGGCGGCGAGGAGCAGGGGCCGGACCCGGTCCGCGAACTCCTCCAGGGCGCGGCTCGCGGCGACCCGGGCCCGGGCCCGGGCGGCGAAGGCCGCGGCGACCAGGTGCCCGGGGGCGACGGCCAGGGCCAGGCCGAGGGCGAGGGCGGTGCCGTGCCGGTGCGCGGCCCAGCCGGCGACGGCCGCGGCGAGCAGGTGCGCGGCGTAGGGGAACCGCCCGCCGGCGGCCCGCCCGGGCCAGACGAGCGCGGCGACGGTCGCGGCCACGGCGGCGGGCCCGGCCCAGGCCGGCGCGGCGGCGGCCGCGCCGAACGCGAGGGCCCCGGGCAGCAGCGCACAGCCGAGGCGCAGGGCCGACGGCCCGGCGGGCCCGCGGGCGGGCGCGGCGGCGGGCGCCTCCGCGTGCGGGGTGCGCGCGTACAGCTCCTCGGCGAGCGAGAAGACGTCCCGGTGCCGAAAGCGGGTGGCGGTGCGGTCGGTGATCCCGTGGGCCTCGAGCCCGGCGGCGATCTCCAGTGGATCGACGGCCCGCTCACACAGCTCGCGGTGCCGGTGCAGCAGCGCCTTGACGGGATCCCCGCCCACCCGCCGCCTCCCCACCTGCGGCGCCGCTCGAGGTCCGGCTGATCCAGCCTCGCCGGCGTTTGAGGCGCGGGGTCCGGGGCGGAGCCCCGGCAGCGGGGCCGCACCGGCGGGCGGGTCCATGGTGGTCATACGGTCGCCTCCGGCAGGGGTTCGGCCCAGGTGGGGCTGGTCCAGTGGCCCGGGACGCGCGCCTCGGCGGGCCGGGCGAACGGGATCTCCCCGTCCGGCCGGGCCGAGCCGGCGGCGAGCAGCCTCAGGTAGATCTCCTGGAAGGCGGCCACGTTCTGCTCGACGGTGAACAGCTCCAGGGCCCGGGCCCGCGCGGCCGCGCCGAGCCGCTGCGCCCGCTCGGGATCCCGCAGCAGCGACAGACAGGCGTCGGCCAGGGCCCGCGGGTTGCGCGGCGGGACGACGAGCCCGGTGCCGCCGATGACCTCGCAGACGGCGCCGGCGTCGGTGGAGACGGTGGCCCGGCCGCAGAGCATCGCCTCGGCCAGGGTGACCGGGAAGCCCTCGATCACGGAGGACAGGACGACGACGCGCCCGGCTCCGTACGCCTCGGCCGGGGTGGGCGCGTCGGGCCCGCCGATCTCCTCGAAGGTGACGGGGTTCTCCCCGACGGTGACGGCGTCGGCGGCCTCGTCGGGGAAGAGCTGGGCTGCCAGGGAGCGGCAGTCGGCGAGGTAGCCGGGGGCCGCGGCCGTGGCGAAGATGCGCAGGCGGGTCTGCGGCGCGGCCTTGCGGACCTCCGCGAAGGCGTGCAGCAGGGCGATGAGGTCCTTGGCGGGCTCTATCCGGCCGACCCAGACGAGTGTGTCGGGGTCTCCGCAGTCCGCGGACTCCCCGACGGTGGCGAATCGGTCCGCCTCCATCCCGGGGTAGACCGTGCGCAGCTTGTCCCGGGTGGCCCCGCCCCGCTCCTGCCAGCGCCGGGCGTGCGCGTTGCCGGGGGTCAGGAGGTCGGCCCGGGCGTAGATCTCGCCGGCCAGCCGGATGTGGAAGGCCGCGAGCAGGGCCCGCAGGGCGGGCCGGGCGTCACGGCTCTGCTCGAGGTAGTGGGCCCGCAGCTGGACCCCGTACTCGGTGACCAGCAGCGGAACCCCGAAGAAGCGTTTGGCCAGCAGTCCGGGGAGCGCCGCGATCCCGCCCGCCGCCGCGTGGCAGACGTCGACGGTGCCGAGGCTGCCGGGCTCCTCGTACCAGTCGAGGGACAACGGCCGCAGCATCCGCTCGAGTTCGTCCACGAACTCCAGCAGGTCGGGTACCTGCGCCGCCTGCACGGTCCGCCCGGCGCCCGGCGCCCGGCAGGCGGACTCCACCGCCCGTACGGCGCGCTCGGAGCGCAGCGCCGCGTACAGGCCGCCCTGTTCGCGGGCGAGTCCGGCGAGCCCGTACAGCCCGGCCGCGAAGGCGGGTGCCTCGCCGGCGCAGATCCCGTGGACCAGTTCGCGGAAAGCATCGGCGAACCGCCGGCGCTCGCGCCGGGAGTACGTCCGTCCGTCGTCGGCGGGGACCCACAGGGGGGCGGTGCGGACCCGGGTGACGTGCTCGGGCAGCGGGACCCTCGCGCGTTCCTGCTCGGCGCTGCGGCTCAGCGCGTAGAGCTCGAACTCGTGCTGCGGGAGCCCGCGCACGAGCCGGTCGCACCACAGCCTCGCCTCTCCCGTGGCATACGGATAACCACCTTCCGTGAGCAGTCCGATCCGCACGAGTGGCACCCCCGATCTCCCGGTTCAGGCGGTCGCCGTCGGTCCGGCGACCCGCCGCGGAAGAACTCAAGCGGATACGCGGAAGGGGGGGCGGGCGGGGGGGGGGGGCGCCCCCCCGCGGGGGGGTGAGTCGGTACATTGAAAGACGGGGGGCGGGGGAGCGCGC